>NZ_CP025096.1:4505292-5118084 GCF_002831565.1 Spirosoma pollinicola
ACGTAAGAGGCACGTACACCATATTATCATACACCACTACCGAACCCGTATTGGCCGCTTGTGAATGCTGACCGACTCGCTTCTCCCACAAAAGTTTGCCGGTTTTTACGTCGAGCGCATAGACATTAGTGGCATTGTCGGCAAAAAAAGCTTGCGGGCCACTGGTTTTCTGAACCACATGAATGACCCCCCGAATGGCGGCCTTAGCCGTAAAGTGCCAGCCGATTTTGCCGGACTGTTTGTTGAGGCAGTACACATCGCCAAACTGCGTGCCCATAATCAGCCAGTCGCCAACGATAGCCGGTTTACTCCGAACCTGATTGACATCGGGAAAGGCAAACGCCCATTTCAGTTTGAGCGAGCCCACGGAAGCAGCCGTAATACCTGCCTGTTTGGCCGTGCGAAAGCCCGTCCCTTCGAGGTCGCCACCCCAGCCAGTATGCGTGATTGCTATTTTTTTCGCGTCAGGCAGCTTGAATTGGGTGTAGGCTTCTTTCGGAATTACGGTTTCAGTTAGTGGTTTATTGGATAGCCATTGTGCTACCGCTTTTCGTTGCTCGTCGGAAAGGTCTTTAGCCTGCACGCGCATTTTCCCTGTTTCCAAAGCCGCCAGAATAGCGCGGGGCGGCATGGAACTAAGGATAAAATGACCCGGCGCTTTCAGAGAGGCTTCGGGCTTATGGCAGGTGTTGCAAGTCGTCATATACACCTGTTGCCCCAATTTGGCAATGGCCGGGTCGAGCGTCTGGCCAAAACAGGTCGTTGCCCAGAGTAGTGAGCTTACAAAAATGAGCCCAAGGCGTTTATTGATAGCGAAATCTTGCGGTTGATAGGAGGTATTCATACTGATTAAGAAGCGGTTAGTCAACTGATAACTGGGCCTTATGAAAGGTAATCAATGAAAAGTAAAAGTATGATACATAGATAGGGTAGAAAGCTTTTTAGGACGAATGCCTGTTTCTATTGGATAAACGTTGGTTTAGGTGGAGCGAGATGTTGTTCGGGCGGGTGCTTGACCCGCGCAGGACGTGGTGGGCTCAGGGAATAGCCTTACCTTCGTAGTCTATTTGACTGGTATGGCTATGACTTTCGACGAACTGAATCTGAATAAACCCCTCCTGAACGCCCTCAACGATCTGGGGTACACAACACCTACTACCATTCAGCAAAAAGTATTTTCGGTTGTTATGTCCGGCCAGGATGTGTGCGGTATTGCTCAAACCGGAACGGGTAAAACATTTGCTTATCTGTTGCCTACTCTTCGCCAGTTTCAGTTTTCCAAAGACCGGATTCCCCAGATGCTGATCATCGTGCCCACCCGCGAACTGGTTGTGCAGGTTGTGGAAGCGGTTAAAAAGCTGACTACTTATATGAACCTTGTGGTAGTGGGCGTATATGGGGGCGTCAACATGAAGGCACAAACGGTAGAGGTACAACAGGGACTTGATATACTGGTCGCTACCCCCGGTCGGCTGGCCGATTTTATGTTGACTGGTGGCTTGAAAACGAAAGCGATCAAGAAACTCGTTATCGACGAATTTGACGAAATGCTGAATCTTGGCTTTCGTACTCAATTGAAAATTATTCTGGATTTGCTGCCCCCAAAACGGCAAAACCTGCTCTTTTCGGCTACGCTGACAGACGATGTTGATCAATTGGTCAATGACTATTTCAACAAACCCATTCGGGTTGAAGCGGCCCCAACGGGCACCCCGCTGGAAAAGATTGAGCAGTCGGCCTATCTGGTACCTAATTTTTACACGAAAATAAACCTGCTTACGCTGCTGCTAAACCGAAACGCAGCCATGACAAAAGTGCTGGTTTTTGTGGCGACCAAACAATTGGCTGACGACCTGTTTGATGAACTGGAAACGGGTTTCCCGGATCAGGTGGGCGTTATTCACTCCAATAAAGCGCAAAACAAACGCTTTGAGGCCGTCAATAACTTCAAAGCGGGCACTTACCGTATCCTGATCGCTACCGACATTATTGCGCGGGGTATCGACGTGGCCGATGTATCGCACGTGGTCAATTTCGATTTACCCGAAGTGCCCGAGAATTACATTCACCGCATTGGACGAACAGGTCGGGCTGACCGGACGGGTATTGCAATTTCTTTTATCACGGAGAACGCAAAAGAGGAGCAGGACGCTATTGAGCAGCTAATGAACCAGCCGATTCCAGTGGTTCCGTTGCCCGATAATCTGGTCATTTCAGACGAATTGACCGACGACGAAAGGCCTAAAGTAAACATGAAGGCTATCGAAGTCAAAATCCCCAAACGGGAGGACGTTGGTCCCGCTTTTCATGAGAAGAGTGCTAAAAATCAGAAGGTTAACGTTCGTCGGGATATTGCCGCCGAAAAGATGCTGAAATATGGTCGGCCAATCAAGCGGGTAGGGGGTAAGAAGAAACGGGATAAGTAGGGTTTACCTCCCCCAACTTACCACCCCCAACCCCCTCCTAAAACAGGAGGGGGCTCAGTAACGGGGTACCCTTCGGCATAGCCCCCTCCTGTTTTAGGAGGGGGTTGGGGGTGGTAAGTTGGGGGGGGCAAATTCTTACGATCATTTTAGGACATATAACAACCGCTCTACACATAACAATTACATCACATTCTTTATGCCATTTTCAGAACTCGGTTTGTCGAAACCACTCGTTAAAGCAGTTGTCGCTCAAAAGTATCCGAAGCCGTATCCTATTCAGTTAGAGGCCATTCCGGCTATTCTACAGGGCAAAGATATTTTGGGGATTGCCAAAACGGGATCGGGGAAAACGGCCAGTTTTGTATTGCCAATTCTGGAGTTGTTTCAGCGGAAAAGTGCAGCCAGAAACCGATATATTAAGGCCCTCGTCCTGGTGCCAACCCGCGAACTGGCTGGTCAGGTGGCGGAGGTTTTTCAGACGTTTGGCGCCAACTTGCCCCGTCCGGTAAAGACCGTAGCCGTGTTTGGCGGGGTTTCGATCAACCCGCAGATGATGGCGTTGCGAAATGCCGAAATCGTTGTGGCTACACCCGGTCGATTGCTGGATTTGATGGCGTCCAACGCACTACAGCTTTCAGATGTTGACATCCTCGTGCTGGATGAAGCCGATAAAATGCTGGAACTCGGTTTCGAAGAGGAAATGGAACTGATCTTCGACCGCTTGCCCCGAGATCGGCAGACGATTCTGTTCTCGGCAACATTAGGCGATGCTATTCAGGATATCAATACAGCCCTGCTGCATAATCCGGTAAAAATAGAGATCGTTGAGGAAGAGCAAAATCTGGATTTGATCAAGCAGATCGCCTATAGGGTTGACCCCGAACGGAAAGGCCCCCTGTTGCGCTACCTGATCAAAACGAACGAGATGAAACAGGTGCTGATCTTCGTATCCTCTACCCGAACGGCCGATAATTTAGTCGTTAAATTAAATAAAAATGGTATTCAGGCGGCTGCTATTCATAGCGGCCGAACACAGGGTGCCCGAACGGATGCACTCACTAAATTTAAAGCCGGAAGGCTGGTTGCCCTTGTGGCTACTGATTTGATTTCCAGAGGAATCGATATTCAGTTGTTGCCATACGTTATCAATTTCGAACTTCCCCGTTCCCCCAGAGATTATGTTCACCGCATTGGCCGAACCGGACGTGCCGAAGCAGAAGGGGAAGCTATTTCGCTGATTTGCCCCGAAGACGAGCATCATTTCAAAATCATCCAGAAAAAGATGGGCAAACGAGTCGATATGATCGAAACCGAAGACCTGGATTTGATGGGCTACTGATTAAAAAGCTAAGAAATTGCTTTATGTTGATTAGCACGCTTAATTCTATCAGGGCATAAAAATGCGGTGATATGGCTTTAAACCATACCACCGCATTTTTATGCCCTGATAGTTAAGTAGTATCAAAATCCCGTCTCGTCGGCACTTGGTCCGTAACTGCCGGGAATGGGGACATTCAGTAAGCGCAAATCCACCCCTAACTGCGCCCGGTGGTGTACGATCTGTGAAAAGGTCATCCGAATCACTTCACCATTGGTCGTTTTACTCAAAATGGTGTCCCCATTACGGAGCGTCCACATAGGGTTTAGCTGATCATCCGTAGCGTTGCTCAGCGACGTTTCGCCATTAGCCAGCGAACGCTCGAAGTAATCCAGCAATTCGTCCGTGTTGTTGATAGGCTCTGGCGAATAGGGGCTGGTCGCAAAATCAAGTCCGTCGGTTGTTAGCGCCAGAGCAACCCAGGAGGGCAAATCAGCAATATGGGTAGTTAACTGACGGATGGTCATACTTTTTGGATGTGGCTGCCAGTCATACTTGTCATTCGGCACCCGTTCGAGCATTTTACGGGTCGTCTGAGCTTCCTGTTGCATTTCCTTTACCAGCATTTGAATAAGTGACATAAGCTATTGATTTTGGTTTATGATACAAAGTAAAGGTCAGATACTGACAGCCCTATGTCAGTAGTGTTTTTCTAAAATTCATTATTTTTTCTGCTGGTGAAAAATGTCTTTTTTCATTAACTAAGGCACTTTTTGCCAGTAAATGCATAACTGTAAATAAACAGGAACAAGCTTACTTTTTAAACCAAAGCGGCCAATATTAATCTCAGAGTAAACAATAGCAGAAAAAGTTAAGTTGATTACTGGATGTATATACGTACATCTCTCACCAAAAATGACGCTATGAAAACGATTCACAACATGACTGCATTAGTACTCCTGATGAGTATTCTGGGTCAATCAATAGAGACAAAGGCCCAAAACTGGGGCCCTAAAACGAAAGGAACTGTTATCGGTACCGGTATTGGGGCGGCTGCGGGCGCTATTATCAACAAACGGAACCGCGCTGTAGGGGGTGTTATCGGGGGTATTGCCGGTGGCGTAGGTGGTTATGCCGTTGGTAGTCAGGGTAAGAAACGCTGGAGCCCACAGGCCAAAGGAACCGCCATAGGGGCAGGTGTTGGTGGAGCCGCAGGGGCCATCATTAACAAACGGAACCGCGTAGTCGGTGGTGTTATTGGCGGTGTAGCCGGTGGAGCTGCTGGCTATGCTATTGGTAAGGTTAAAGACAATAAAAATAAAAAAGAAGCGGCCCAAATTGCCGCTGCTAACCGGGCCGCAGCCGAGCGCGCCGAAGCCGAACGCAATGCTGCTGTTGCAGCCAGAGCTGCCGGACATAAGCGGGAAACGGACAGTAAAGAAGCTGTTGCGGTCGCTTCGCCCAAACCGGGCGCCGTCGTTCAGCCAGTGGCAATGCTGGCTGCAAATACAACGGTGCCATCCTACGTAATTCCGGCAGGCTATCTGCAAAATGAAACCTACGGTGATCCAACCGCTCCGTATGGTATGTCTGAATACCGGCGCAAAAGCTGGTAATCACCTGAGCTAATCCTGTTTTTTTCTGGTCATTGAGCGACGCTTTTACAAACGTCGCTCAATGACCAGTGCTTTTCACTCACTAACTTTATAATCAATGTATATGAAATATTCATTTGGAATAGTACTTGTCACTATGCTTTTTACGGCTTGTTCGCCATCGGGCGATGCTGTTAATGTTCAGGATCTGGACCGGCAGTTTATTGACGCCTGGAACAATAAAAACGCCGATAAAATAACGGCACTTCTGGCAGAGGATGTGGATTTCCTGCAAGGGAATGTCCATTATAAAGGTAAGTCGGACGTGGCTAAGCAATGGGTACAGGCAACGCTGCCAACCCTTGCGAATTTGAAAACCAATGTCGTTAGTTCTGCAGTCGATACGCACGTGGCCTATGAAGCAGGTACCTTTGCCGTCGATGTACTAACCAACGAGCCGGAACAGCCCAAAGCTTTTGGCGAAGGAAATTTTATGCTTCTCTGGAAAAAAGGTGATGATGGCACCTGGAAACTCAGCTACGCACAACTTGAAGATTTGCCGGTGCAGGCCAAGAATTAAGGAGCGATTTTTACTGGCAGACTGGCGCGGGTATTTACCCGTGCCTTTTCATGAAGTCAGTATGTACTGACGCAAGCGAACCGGGACGCCGGACCGGCTTGCTATATGTAAAGGCACGGGTAAATACCCGTGCCAGTGTAAGGGCCAGTGCGTCAGCGTGACCCGCGCCAGCATTGCCAATTAATGTCTATATTTAATCGGCAAATGTGTAGCTTACCAGTGTAATGACTCGATTCCCCAACATGCTCTTTCTTCGGTTACTCTGGCAGATTCCGACCAGCCTGGTTCTTGTATTTATCGTATTGCTGTGCTTAAATGAATATGCTATCGCTCGTCCTGGTCGGCGGATAAAAGACATTTCGTATGTGACAACAAACGCGCCGGGCGTTGATGCCCAACGGCATTTACTCGATGTTTATACCCCCCGGAAATCAGTCGGCACCGCCAAACGGCCTGTGGTGATGTTTATACATGGCGGCAGCTGGAACAGCGGTAATAAGGATATTTATTCAATTATTGGACGTCGGTTGTCTAAACAGGGCGTTGTTGCCGTGATTATCAATTATCAGCTTGCGCCCGCCGTTTTGGTACCCACTATGGCCGACGATTGTGCCCAGGCAGTGAAATGGACTACCCGGCACATTGCCGATTATGGTGGTGATCCCGACCGAATTTTTGTGATGGGGCATTCGGCTGGGGGTGGGCTTGCTGCTTTGTTAGCCACCAACGATCAACTATTTACAAACCTTGGTATGTCGAAAAATCCTGTAAAGGGAGCCATTCTTGATGATCCTGCTGGTCTGGACATGTTCGATTACCTAACCAAAATGGAGTATTCCAACGACCAGCAATACCTGATTCCTTACGGAAAAGAACCGGCGATTTGGCGTGCGGTGTCGCCCATATATTACGTCAGTGACCATACGCCCCCAATGCTGATGTACTCGGGAGAGCGAACCTATCCCAGTATTACTGATAGTTCCCGGCGTTTTGATAAACTGCTTCAGGAGCATAAGATAAAACATGATTACAAGGTGTTGCCCCATAAAAAGCATATTCCTATGGTTACGCAATTGTTCTGGCAGCACAACATTATTTACCGGGAGCTTTTGGTACTTGTTGGAGCGGGGAAGTGAATAAAGTTGTAAAGCTATCAATCGGAACTACTCAAACTGGAATGCGAAGTAGGTGCATGTGCCCTTACCTGTGTTCTGGATTGCGTGTGGGACGTTGGATTCCAGATAGATAAGGTCACCCGGTGCTGCCGGATGCAACTTGCCATTTATGCTTTCCTGAGCCGAGCCGTCCATCATAAGCAGGATTTCAGCCGCCCGATGCGTATGGGGTGGGTGACTCTATAAGCCCTGGTTGAGCGTTGTTACATGCATCTCAAAACGCCTGGTCATGGCAGTAGCCCGGTCGAACATGCGCCTGATTCCTCCCTTATCGTGTGGCTGAAAGGTTACCCCGTTCCAGTCGATCCAGAAAGAACCGCCTGCTTTTTTGCCTCGTTCGGCATCGACAGGTTCTTTCGATGCATAGCGCATCACGTAATAAGTAGCCGCAGAGTCACCCTGATTATTGAACCCATGTTCGTCGCCCGGCATCATGAGCGCGATACTGCCGGCGCTGAGCGTTTTTGTTCGTCCGGCAATAGTAACGGTCAACTTTCCTTCTTTAATAATAATCAGTTCTTCATCATCGTGTTTATGTGCCGGATGGGGAGCCTGATGAGGTGGCAACGTCGTGGCATGAATCTCAATGTGTTGGAAGTCAGTTGCTGTACCTTCCAGAATGGCCCTTTGCTCGGATGCCGGTTTCCTCGTTATGGGTAACTCGGCCCACGCATAGGTTTTCGATACGATGGGTTGCATCGGGTCCGGTTTGAGTAAAATACCAAAGGTGAAAAAGGAAACGATCAGGAGTTTCATAAGCAGGCCAGTTTCTGCCTTACAAAGTAGATTGCGTAGCCCGATTACTCGCAGGCGGTTGGTAACCGGTGCTCTTGTCGCTGCAATAGATTTTTGGCAATAATTGCACTGCTGCCATAGGGCAGTTAGGTGGGTAGGATTTGTTCATATCGTTGAACAACCATAACCTTCCGTCTAAATGAAGGTTATGGTTGTTCAACGATATGAACAAACCATAACCTTCATTTAGACGGAAGGTTATGGTTGTTCAACGATATGAACAAACCATGAGTGTTTCCATTCCAACCAAAGCCCTTTTGTGGGGACTTGCCGGCATAGGCGCCTGGACAGCCGTTAAAGCAGCGCTTGCTCAGAAACGTAAAATTGATTTCAGTGGCAAAACGGTTTTGATAACGGGCGGCTCGCGGGGGCTGGGCCTTGAATTAGCCCGTTTATTGGCAGAAGAGGGCGCAAATCTGGCCATCTGCGCCCGCGACGCCGACGAACTCGACCGCGCTGAGACCGAGCTTAACGAATTTGGGATTTCTGTCTATACAGAGGTTTGCGATGTTACGAATAAAGTTCAGGTAGAACACTTCGCCGAAAATGTTCGGCAGGCACTTGGTCCTGTTGATGTGCTCATTAATAATGCCGGGATAATCATAGTAACGCCTTACGAACACGCTACCGAAGACGATTTCCGACAGGCAATGGAGACGCATTTCTGGGGGTCGTTTTATATGATAAATGCGGTGCTTCCACAAATGTTGTCCCAAAAAGAGGGTGCAGAAAGTCGGGGCAAATCCATGCCGGGCACCTCCATGCCGGGCACCTCCATGCGGGGCCGTATTGTGAATATAACGTCGATTGGCGGGAAGCTGGCGGTGCCGCATTTGTTGCCTTATTCGACAAGTAAATTCGCTATGGTCGGCTATTCGGAAGGGTTACGCGCGGAGTTGTTGAACAAAGGAATTTACGTCACCACAATCTGTCCCGGACTAATGCGTACCGGTAGTCCCCGCAATGCCATTTTTAAGGGCCAGAATGAGAAAGAATACGCGGCTTTCAAAATCAGTGATTCAATACCTTTCTTTACTATGGATTCTGTAGATGCGGCCCGCGAAATTGTGGAGGCCTGCCGCTATGGTGAAGCTGAGCGAACGATTACGTTATCCGCCAAAGTTGGCGCTGCCATTCAGGGGGTGGCCCCGAATCTGATGGCCGAGACAATGGCTATCGTAAATAATATGCTACCTGATCCCGGCGGCATTGGCGAACAGCGGGCTTTGGGAAAAGATAGCGAAACCACCCTCTCCGAGTCGGTGCTGACAACGCTTACCGACCAGGCCGCCGAACGGAATAATGAGTTCGACAGCTAACTGGATAACCGACTTCAAACAACAGCAGCGATTTTGTGTTTAGTTACTGAATCTGTTCAGAAATGACTGAATAGAAATTGGTTATCAAATCACTCACTAATGGGTTTAGGCCCACAAATGTTATGAAAAAAGTACTTGTTGTTTTTGCTGCCCTTGCATTAACCCTGACTGCCGCGCAGGCTCAGGATAGTAAAATGAAGAAAAAAGCCGATGTTGTTGAAGCGAAAGCTGAAGTAGCCGGTGACAAAGCCGCTTTGAAAGCGAATAAAATGGAACGCGAAGCCGCCAAAGCGACTGGCGATAAAGATGCACTTAAGGCAGCTCGTAAAGATCGGGTAAAAAAGGAAGGCGAGTTGATGAAAGATCGCGCCAAGAAGGATGCTAAAGTCGTGAAAGAGAAAATCTAGTAAGACCTTTTTATAAAATGCATAAACGCTCGGTTTATACAAACCGGGCGTTTATGCATTTCGGCCTGTAGTAAGTGCGTTATTATTCCCCTTCTGAACAATCAGGCCTTTTCAGTAACGCCATTTATTGGGGGAGGGCTGGTATATGCAAAGCCGTTGGCTTGCCAGCAAAAAATCAGTATAAACCCTTGTTGTTAAAGGTATTTATGCGCTAAGTGGAGATGAATAGTCGTGTTAATTTTGATGTAACGCCAAACTCTACTATTAATGAAGACTATTCTATTGTTGCTCGTCATAGGCTTACTGACCATAAACCGAAACCCCACTCAGATTGACCAGCGGGCGGGTTCATGGAAAACATGGGTAATTCCATCCGGCGAAGCATATCGACTACCTCCCCCGCCCAACGCTACAGCTACGCTATCCGAAGAAAAGGAATTGCTGACAGCCCAGCGTCAGCGTGATTCTGCGGCTATTCAACGTATAAATTACTGGAATGCAGGTGCACCGGGCTATCGCTGGCAGACCGCCATCGAGAAGTTGAATAATGGGTTTCCGCCCGCCTGGATACGCGGAAAAGCCTTGATGAATATTGCTATATATGATGCAACCGTTGCTGCCTGGCAAACAAAATATACATACCATCGTCCACGCCCATCAACGCGAAATAAAGCCCTGATTCCCTATTTAACTAACCTCGACAGCCCTTCGTATCCCTGCGAACATGCGGTGGCAGCCGGGGCGGCATCGGCCATATTGGGGTATTTGTTTCCGGCCAAAGCTGATTCGATCCGGCAGGTGGCCGAGCAGGCATGTCGGTCGCGGGTGCTGGCTGGTGTGGTCTATCCGAGCGATAGCAAAGCTGGTTTCGAACTGGGACAGCGGGTGGCTCAAGCGGTTATTGCCCTGGCCAAAACCGATGGTGCTGATGCGGTCTGGGATGGAAAACGCCCTACCGGTACGGGCTTGTGGAACGACAAACGTCCACCCATTGACCCCATGATGGGGGCCTGCAAACCGTGGGTGCTCGCGGCAGGCAATCAATTCAGGCCGGGGCCGCCCCCTGAACCAGTTGCGGATATGAAGGAGCTTAAACAGTTTAAAAAGACACCCCGCTCCATCTATCGTGCGGTTTACTGGGCCAATAATGACTTCTGGGGAGGTGAGATTGATCGAAAACTGTTTGAACATAATCTACACCTCGATGCGCCACAGGCCGCCCGTGCATACGCTCTGGTGAGCATAGCGGCTAAT
Source organism: Spirosoma pollinicola (assembly GCF_002831565.1). Classification (NCBI taxonomy): domain Bacteria; kingdom Pseudomonadati; phylum Bacteroidota; class Cytophagia; order Cytophagales; family Cytophagaceae; genus Spirosoma; species Spirosoma pollinicola. The sequence continues at coordinate 4,516,162 of NZ_CP025096.1, forward strand.
GATGGCTATATTGCCTGCTGGGATGCCAAATACACCTACTGGTCCATTCGCCCCGATCAGTATGACACAACCTATGTGCCGCCCCTAATGGGTACTCCTCCGCATCCCAGCTATCCGTCCGGCCACGCGACAATCTCCAGCGCCCGGGCCACCGTACTGGGGTATCTATTTCCGGAAGACGCGCAGTATTTTCTGGATAAAGCGAAAGAAGCGGCCGAATCACGTTTTGAAGGTGGTGTTCATTTCAGAATCGATAACGTCGTTGGCCTTGACATGGGCCATAAGGTAGGGGAGGAGGTTATAAAACGCGCAAGGCAGGACGGCGCAGATGGGTCATCACAAATTGTGCGTAAATAAAATTGGCCTTTTGCTTAAACCCGTGCCGCAGCAACCTCGTGAATTAGTAGGATGCCGTGGCACGGGTCTAAGCGAAAGGCCTGACTGTGATAAAGATTAAATCTGGGAAAAAGCCGCAGGCACTAAAAACGTCCGGGTAATAGTCGAAATGATTTTATCATTCGCATACTCAGGCATGGAGCTGATCTTTTTCCAGTCGGGGTCACTGCCAAATTTCTTCCAGTTCTGGTCGTGTTCTTCCATATTGTCAAATGTCAGGAGGTAGGTCAGATTAGGGCGCATGGGTCCAATCAGGGTTTCACCGAAAAATACCGGCGTAAGCCCTACCCGCTTAAAAATGGCTATTTCGCCCGCCTGATTAAACATTTCGATTTTCTTTTTTCCCGTCGTTTCGCTGGGGCTTTCATACCGGCGTAACTCAAAGATTCGTGGCTTTTTCTCGGGCAATTCCAGTCGGGGCATGTTGGTAAACGCTTTTAGCAGGGAGCTTTCAATGCGTTCATAAGCTGGTTGAGTGGCTTCGGCAGTTAAATACTCAGCTCCGGCCTGCTGGTAAGTCGAGTCACTGGCCAGTTGGTCGGATACCTTAATGTAAGCGTCCAGTGAGGTAAAGGGTATAACAACAACCAGTTTTGTAAAGCCTTGTGGAAGGTATTCGGTAAATACCCCTATAGTCTTGCTGCCTAAGCGATTGTAGGCTGGAATGGCTGCTTGCTGAAAATAATTCTGGACCGTTTTGAGTTGGTTGCCGTTTTTTAGGGTGTATATCCGCAGTTCATAAAACTCCGGGTTTTGGTTTTGTTGGGTCTCTGAGGCAGCTGCGGCCTGATTTAATGGATTCATAACCCCAGCCACCGAGCTGGTAATAAGTGATGCTTTCACGAACTGACGTCTTTTCATAAAGAGTGGTTTTTACTGATTGCTGGCGAAATGCTGGTATTTAGCCACCCCGTAAAGTGTGGATACTGGCTGTTCTACCATAAGAGTTTACTTAAATCCTGATTGCCATAAGTACCGGCTTTTTCGCGTTGATACTACAAATTCCGGTTTATTTCGTTCAAAAGATACGTTTTCGGATCGTTGAAGTACTCCCAAAACATGACGCCCGCCAGGTTGTGCTTTTTCACGTAGGTACATTTGGCCTTTATGGATGCCTCGTCGTCGTAGGAGACAAAACGTTTCAGGGCGGCATTGTACAGGTAGGGCGCTTTGGCTCGCCGGTCCCAGTGGCGTTTGTAAGCCGGATTTGTCAGTAAGCTATCTTTAATGAAGGTGTAGCCATCGCCCCGTTCAACTTTCGTGATGGTTCTGGGATAGATGTCGGGATTGTCGTTTTGCAACTGCCATGCCCGCCCATAAAACGCCACACCCAGCACGAGTTTATTGGCAGGAACGCCCGCCTTTTCGTACAACTTTACGGCCCGGTCGCCGGAGCTTTCGTTATCGACCTTGCCCGATGAGCGCAGGTTAGTGTGATGCCCGGCCAGCGGACCACCGGTGAAAAAGTCGTAAGCCATCACGTTGATATAATCCAGGTATTGTTGAGCTTTAGCCATGTCGGTATGCGTGAAAATGGCCTCGAATCCGGGCAGGGCTGTCGTAACCAGATAGTCCTTGCCGGTTTGTTGCTTCAGGGTGTTGAGCTGTTCCCGAAGGGCTTTAAACAGCAGCGTAAAGTTTTCTCTGTCTTCGGGCCTGAACACGTTGTCTTCGCCTTTCATGCCGGGGTACTCCCAGTCAATATCGACGCCATCCAATTGATACTCCCGGACAATATCGACCGCCGAAGCCGCAAAGGCGACTCGTCCCGTATCGCTCACGACGGCATCGGAGAAGTTCTCGCTCCATGCCCAGCCGCCAATCGAGATCAGTATTTTGAGGTTTGGGTTACGCAGTTTAAGCCGGTTCAGGTTCTTGAAATTAGTTGAGTCGGTGGCGAGATTATGGAGCCAGGCCCGGTTCTTCCGAACATCGACAAAGGCGTAATTAATGTGTGTCAGTTTCTCGGCGGCAATCTTGTCTGTATCGACCAGGCCGCGAAATCCGCCCACATAGGCGAGCACAATCCGTTTGGCGGCAGGGTCGGGTTTAAAACCGGCAAGGAACAGGGAAAAAGAGAAGAACGTGAGAAGATAAACGGTTCGAGACATGGAGAAGAGCGTATTGGATAGGCAAAATAATTGAAAAGTTTGGGCTTTGCAGCCGGTTTATACCGGGCTTTATGTACAGTAAACGGCCACGGTGCCGAATTGTGCTAAAGCGAATAAATAAGCTATCTATTGACGCAAAAAGCCCTTTTTTTGCCGCATTTACACATCTTCTATTCGATGTTTCAACGGTACCTTTATTAAGTAATCATTAAAACAAAAGTACGTATGGCAACCAAAATTTTTGTAAACCTACCCGTTAAAGACCTAAACAAATCGGTCGAGTTCTTCACCAGTCTTGGGTATAACTTTAACCCTCAGTTTACGGATGAAAACGCTACCTGCATGATCATAAGCGAGGATATATATGTCATGCTGCTGGTTGAGGAGTATTTCAAAAGCTTTACCAAAAAAGAAATCGCGGATACCAAAATAAGCGCGGAGTCTATCATCTGTCTATCGGCTGAGAGTCGTGAAGGAGTAGACGAATGGGTGAGTAAAGCGGTATCCGCCGGAGCCACAACGCCCAATGAGCCACAGGATCAGGGACTCATGTATGGTCATGGGTTTCAGGACCTGGATGGCCACCTATGGGAAATTATGTACATGGACCCAAGCGCCATAAATCAGGAGCAACCAGCATCAGAAATCAGCGCTCAATAAGACAACTATAAAATCTGAATTAAAATAAATAGTGTAGAAAACCTATTCAAACAGCCGCAGCGGGTCATTCCTGTTGCGGCTGTTTATTATACATATAATCCTTGTTTCCTCATTAGCAAGTCCTTACGACTAAATAGTTGGCGTACAGATGTATGTACTGCCAAAACTCGCACTCCTATGCCTCCACTATTTTTAACTCAAAAAGGACTAAGCTATGATGGCCCTGAGTTCAATGCCATTGCCAATGATTTACAGGGCAATATCCTCAAGTCACATGGGCGCAATCACACATCAAATATTTTTTTTAGGTTCTACCCCGGTAAAGCTAACCGGGCAAAGCGGTTTATTCGGGAGTTTTCACACCTCGTCACATCAGCGGCCAAACAGAAGGCGGATACACTCGATTTTGAAAAAAATAATAACCAGCATCTTTTCACCGGGCTTTATTTAAGTGGAGCAGGTTATGAATATTTAGAAATACCGGTAGCCCAAACGCCACAAGACCCCCAGTTCAGGGCAGGTATGGAAGCATCCAAAAATAATTTGGGCGATGTCCCGTCAAACTGGGATGAAGGCTACCGTGATGACTTTGTTCACGGTATGATCCTGCTGGGATTTGGCGGCACTGAGCGGGCGGATATCCTGGATTGGGAAACCATGAACATTATGAATGCACTTCGGCACGATGGTCTGGCCCATGTGTTTGTGGAACGTGGCGACGGTATCAAAAATGCAAATGACGACGACATCGAACACTTTGGGTATGTAGATGGCATTAGCCAGCCAAAGTTCTTTCAAGAGGAGCTAAATCCAGATCTGACAACCAACTGGAATCCGCTGGCATCCTGGGATCTGGTTCTGGAAGAAGATCCCGGCGGAACGCCCGGTCAATCGTTTGGCAGCTATCTAGTATTTCGTAAACTGGAACAGCACGTCCGCGATTTCAAGCAGGCCGAACAGGTATTGGCTACAGCACTAGGCCTCGGCGATGGTATCGTCAATCCAAAAGAAAAGAACGATGCCCGTGAAGTAGCCGGGGCTATGATCATTGGCCGGTTTGAGAATGGAATGCCTGTTACGCTTAGTTCGGCGGATGACAAGCTGAACGCACACCACGATCCAGCTATCCCGGTGAGTGGCAAGTTTGTGGGAAAACTCAACAACTTTACTTACGAAAGTGATCAGGACGGGGCACGTTGCCCATTCCACGCCCACATTCGTAAATCGAACCCACGGGGCGAAACAACGCAGTTTCCCGGCGAGACAATTGAGAAAGAGCAGCTCCATACAATGGCTCGCCGGGGAATCATCTACGGCCACCGCGATGTTCATCCAAACGAGCAAAACGACCTTTCGCAATTGCCCAATGGGGGAGTTGGTCTGTTGTTTATGAGTTTTCAACGGGTACTGGCCAATCAGTTTGAGTTCATTCAGCAATCGTGGGTTAATCAGGATAATTTCGTTTTCGCCAGAGAAAATCCCCCGCCAGCATTGCATACGGGAAAAGACCCTGTCATTGGTCAGGGTGCGTTTGATCCATTAATGCACCGATATGCCCGCAAGTATGATGACGCTACAACGGTCGCTGTGCTGGCCGATCATCTGCATACGGTGCCCGATCCACACAGTACGCTCCCGGCTATTGCCGATTTCGGGAACTTCGTAACGACGCGGGGAGGGGAGTATTTCTTTGCGCCCAGCAAAACGTTTTTAAGCTCTTTATAAAAAACAGTGCCTAACCAGAAACAGCCGCCCTCAAAGGCGGCTGTTTCTGGTTACGGGAAATAGAACAACTAGGTCAATGAGTCGTGAACGTGGCACCGTTTATCCGCAAATAATTCCGCAAGAACCATGTGCCTTCTTGCTTTTTGCTGATTCAACTAACTTGCTCTTCCCTATTGATAGCCAACTTATATGAAGCTAGTACGCCTTTTTTTTCTGGGCACTGCCCTGCTTGTTGCCCGGTTCTCGTTGGCCAAACCAACCACTCCGCTGGTGTATGAGGTGAACCTGAACGACCGCACCGACGATCAGTTCAAGGTGACCCTGCACGTGACTGGCTTAACAGCCGAGAATGCCATTTACCAGTTTGCCTCCACTGCTCCCGGCACCTATCAGGTTATGGACATTGGCCGTTACGTTCGGTCGTTCAAGGCGTTTGATGCCAAAGGCCGCGAACTGAAAACGAAACAGGTCTCCACCAACCAATGGAAATTTGACCAACCCCAAAAAGTAAGCACCGTTCAGTACAGCATTGCCGAAACCTGGGATACGCCCGTCAACGAACATAAGCCGTACAATATGTGTGGAACATCCATCGAAAAAGACCACGTGCTTATTAACGGGCAGGGTGTATTTGGCTATCCGGGTGGCATGCAGAACGCGCCCATTGACCTGAAGATCGACTTCCCGGCAGAATGGTCGGTTGGAACGGCACTGGAGAAAAACGACAAAGGTTATTTTACCGCTGCCAACTACGACCGCATTGTCGATTCCCCCATTTTATTGGGTCGCCTGACAAAAGCCACCACGACGGTTGCCGGTGCACAGATCGACGTGTACACCTACTCTAAAAACGACAAGATCAAGTCCGACCAACTGCTCACCAACATGCAGTCGATGCTAACGGCGGCCGGGCAGTTTTTGAAGCAGTTGCCCGTTAAACATTATACCTTTCTATATCACTTCGAGGATCAGGATTGGGGAGCCTGGGAGCATTCGTACAGTTCGGAATACGTTATAAAAGAAGAGGAGTTCTCAAAAAAACTGGCCGACAACATGACATCGATTGCCGCGCATGAGTTCTTCCATGTTGTCACGCCGTTGAACATTCACAGCGAAATAATTCAGCAGTTCAACTTCGTAACACCAACACCTTCCGAGCATTTGTGGCTCTACGAAGGCGTAACAGAATGGGCTAGTGATGCTATGCAGTTGCGGGGCCAGATCATGGACTTACCCACTTATTTTGATGAACAGAGTCAAAAAATAGCCTACGATAAAAGCCTCGATACAACCTACAGCTTAAGTAAACTGGGCCTGACCTGTTACACAGACGAAGGGCAGCGTCAATACGGGAACATATACGCCCGTGGTGCGTTGGTGGCCGGTTTGCTGGACATTCGCCTGTTGGAGCTATCGAATGGCAAGCGCGGTTTGCGGGAGGTTATCAACGAACTGGCCACAACGTACGGACCCAATCAGGCCTTTCCGGAAAAAGAATTCTTTACCATCTTTACCCAAAAGACGTATCCCGAAATTGCTGACTTCTTCAACAGATACATAAAAGCCGCCGAGCCCTTGCCGTTTAGCGAGTATTACGGCAAATTAGGCATAACCTATGCGCTGTCTGTACCGACTGGCCAAAAAGTGCCTTCGATGGGTATGGGAGCCAGCTTGGTTGACAATAAATTCTTGCTGAGAACCGTAGGTGATTCGCTGCGTAAAGCTGGTTTGCAGGAGAAAGATGAATGGATTGCGTATAATGGAAAGCCCGTAACGATGGAAACAATTGGGGCCATTCAGGACGAAATGAAGCAGCAGAAAGCTGGAGATGTTTATGAGTTGACAGTCAAACGGGACGGTCAGGAAATACGCGCGAAAAGCACGGTTTATGAAAAAGAACTTGTGCGCAACTATCAATTTCAACTCGACCCGCAGGCAACGCCCCAGCAACTACAATTACGCGAGGTCTGGCAACGAAATTTATAAAAGAACTTTTTTGAGAAATTTATTCCTGAAGCTGTTTAAACCTTCTCTTTTGGTGAAATTTAGATTTTTTTGTCATCCCGACGCAAGGAGGGATCTTCGGTAAGCTGGATCACTTCATCTTGTCCGAAGATCCCTCCTTGCGTCGGGATGACAAAAAAATCTAAATGTGAGCTTGATGGTAAAAGTTTCAACGCTTCCCTCTCTAAACATCCCTCTTAACCATGAGTAAGCTGAAGAAACTATTTGGTCCCTATAAAAACGACATCTGGAAACAACTGGCTCAGGAAATCGACGCTGATTTTATTGAGAGTCGTTTTTTGAAAGATAGTAAAGTAGAAGCGAGCGTGAAGGAATGGACCGTTACACTGGATACTTTCGTTGTGCCGGTCGGAAAAGTATTCATCACCTATACCCGAATGAGAGCCCCCTATGTGAATAAGGACGGGTTTCGATTCAAACTATATCGGAAAGGTTTCTTTAGTGACCTGGGTAAAAAAATGGGGATGCAGGATATTGACGTCGGCTTCCCTGAATTCGATGATCGGTTCATTATTCAGAGTAAGGATGAGCATAAACTTCAGCGCCTGTTTGCAAATCCTAAACTACGGGAATTGATTGACGCCCAGCCCGATATCAGTTTGGAGGTGGAAGACGATGATGGCTGGCTTTCGGCTAAATTTCCCGAAGGCGTAGATCAGTTGACGTTTAAAGTGGTAGGCGTTATAAAGGACATAGAGCTGTTAAAACAGCTCTATGTCCTTTTTGCCGAAACGCTGAATCAGTTATGCTTGATTGATTCAGCTTACGAAGATGATCCCAATATTATATTCAAATGAACTTCCTAATTCATGCACAACGGAATCAGGTGGATAACACGTTGATTAGTCGTTTGTGACAAAAGCGTTTCGGCAATGCGAAGCGTATCGGCCAGAAAAGCAACAACTTCGTGTTCGTAGGCTGCCAGCACGGCAGCCACAGTGAAATTAGTGATCTGAAAGGTCAATATAGACCGATCCGGAGGGAGGTTTTTTCGTAATGGAGCCTTAAGCACCACAACAATGGTTTGATTGTCCTTGTACGGATAGGCATCGGCTACGAATGAAAGCTGATTGACTGCGTCGATTTCATGATCTAATGTAGACATAATAGATACGGTGGGTAATAAGTTGGTGGGGTGAATACATTTGACGTATAATTAATAAATAGTTTCTAAATGTTCAGTTATATACAGAAATATAATTTTGAATTTAATGCAAATAGTTACTGATTCGAATTTTTAATATCACTTCTGTTAAGAGTATTTGTTCGTTAATTGATCAGAAAAAGAAGTCGATTCGGAAATTTCATAGAACGAAGTTACTGATCAGTTAAGCTCGCGTTCATGACTTCCATCAGCTTAACAACTGTAGTAAGTCATTCTTTGACAGAGATTTTAGTATAGATATATCAGTTCTGACAAGATTATCGGCCAGTTCCTGCTTGCTTGCCTGTAGTTCAAGAATCTTTTCTTCGATTGTATTTGGGCATAGTAAGCGAATTGCCATAACGTTTTTCTTTTGACCAATTCGGTAACTTCGGTCAATAGCCTGATTTTCAACCGCTGGATTCCACCAGGGGTCTACTAAATACACATAGTCGGCCTGGGTCAGGTTGAGGCCATTACCCCCGGCTTTGAGGCTGATTAAAAATACCCGTACCGTGTCGTCGGACTGAAACCGGTTCACACTGGCGGCCCGGTTTGTGGTTTGTCCAGTAAGGTATTCGAAGCTAATCTGCCGGGTTTCTAATTGTGTCCTGATGAGGTCGAGCATGGTTACAAACTGTGAGAAGACGAGGATTTTATGGTTCGGTGATTTGTTCTCGATCTGCTCCATCAGCACGTCGATTTTCGCTGAAGAGTTTCCGTAAAATTCTTCATCGTTAAGCAGCACCGGCGAGTTGCAAATCTGGCGTAGCTTGGTAAGTCCCTGCAATACATGCAGGCGAGCCCGTGGAATATCACCTTCTTTAGTTGTCAGCAGGTAATTTCTGAACTCCTGTTCGTAAGCGTCATACACGCTCCGTTGTTCCGGCCCCATTTCGCAATGAAGTACCATTTCCGTTTTGTCGGGCAGTTCGGTGGCTACCTGTGCTTTTGTTCGGCGAAGGATGAACGGACTGATTCTGGCCTGGAGTTCGCGGGCACGTTGCCGGTCGTCAAACTTGTCGATGGGCGTTGAGTAGTGTGCTTTGAAATAATTGTAACTGCCCAACAGGCCCGGACAGGCAAACGAAAGCTGTCCATACAGGTCGAAAGTATGGTTTTCGGTGGGAGTGCCTGTCAGCACAATCTTGTTGCGCGAATGCAACAGCCGCGCTGCCTGATAGCGTTGCGATTCCGGGTTTTTTATTGCCTGCGATTCATCCAGAAAAACGTAGTTGAAGGCGTATTCTTTTAGAAAGCGAATCTCGGACAGAAGCGTGCCGTATGAGGTAAGTATAATATCATATTGATCGAACTCCTTTTTCCTCAGACTACGGTTGGCTCCATAAAATGTATGAATCGTGAGACTTGGCGCAAACCGGGCTACTTCGGCCTGCCAGTTGAACAGGAGGGAAGTTGGCACCACAATCAGGTTTGTATACGTATGATTCTTCATGCGCTGCAGCAGGATAAACGCAATGATCTGGAGTGTTTTCCCAAGTCCCATATCGTCGGCCAGACAACCGCCAAACCCCACCTCATCCAGAAAATTTAACCAGTTTAACCCTTCTTTCTGGTAATCGCGAAGCGTGGCCTGTAACTCCGTTGGCACCGCAACGGGCCGAATGGACTCAAAATCACGGAAACCTTTGGCGAACAGGGCCAACTGGTCTTTCACGTCGTTCATCAGTTCATCGTCGGTATACAACTCGCGTACACTCGAAAAGCTGACTCTGGGTGTGCGGATCTGCTCATCGACCACGTCGCCCGCCTGGAAAAAAGCCGTAAAGCGTTCGAGCCATTCGGTGGGTAATACGCCCTGGGTTCCATCGTCGAGGGTAACAAAACGGCTTTTGTTTTTTATGGCTTTGTGGAGGTGTTTGAGCGATACCCTTTGTTTGCCGTAGGTGAGGCCCAGCGAAGTTTCGAACCAGTTGAGCCCACTGCTCACATTGACTGAAACCCTGGCTTTGTTGTGGTTTAGTTTGTTGTTTCTGAGCGTATTAAAGCCAAGAATGTGAATATGCTGACTGGTCCAGGTATCAAAAGCAGATAGAAACCAGTTCTCATCCAGCACGTGTTTTTTGTGTAGATAGAAGCAGGACTGGTTCAGTTGATCGTAGAAATCAGGGTGCGCCTGAAGTACCGCCATCGTAAGTTGAATTTCGGCGGCATCGTCGCGGGTGACCGTAAACGGCTTCCCTTTGCTGTCGACGGACTGTATCTGGCGTTTAGACAGAACTGGCACTTCGACGTTTCCGTATTTGATAACGGGTGTGATCTGAACGTAGTTTTCGGAGTCTGACAGGTAAATGATCCGTTCCCGTTCCTGTATAAAGCCGCCTTCAGACAGTTGCGCGGGTGTTGCCGGTTTCAGGTAGGTGTACTTTATCTGCACCCGGTCTTCGAGCGAGGTCAGGACTGTTTGCCGAAACTCCTCATACTTCGATTGGTGAATGACGATTCGGTTATTAGTCTTGTTGAAATAATGGATAACCGGCAGATAGTCAGTGTTTTCAATAAGGTAAAGTGCATCATCGAGCAGAAGAAAGTAATCGTATCTGATAACGAGTTTATGCAACTCATGAGCGGTGCCGTTATGACTGAGTGACCCCCATATTTCGTAGAAATCACCCTCTTTTCGCACTGTTAAAGTAAGGTCGGCCTGTAGGCTTTCCAGTTTTATCGGCACGAGCGAGTGGGAAGTGATGTTTTCTGAAACACTGGCTGAGTGGTAGTAAACGCCCATTTTTAATGGGTTTTTTGCCACCAGCCGCAGGGCGGCCAGATCTATATCCTCTTTCTTTGAACGATGATGATTCTGGAATTTAGCTACTGCCGAATAGAACTTTACTTCGCTCAGGTTATCGACCTGCGTGAGTAGATCAAACGGCTGGAGCGAATGGAGCGGGTTCTTTATCCGGCCATTTTTAGCCGTATTTGCATCAAAAAGTTCAAGGCAAAAATTTTCGTAAAATCGGTGTTTCGTAAAGACCAGGATTCGTTTCAGGTTTGGGCTGGGGTCATCTATGAGCGGCCCAAATGGCGTCGCCTTCGGCAGTAACTGGGCCGTCAGGTATTCTTTATCGGCCTGATTTAGTCGAATGAGTTCCGGGCGTTTAGGGTGGATATGTATGGATTTATTCTCGATTTCTACCTGAAAAAAATCGTCGGGGAACGGCTCATTCTCTAGCCCATAGTCTTTGGCAATCCGTTTGATCGCTTCATGCCGGAGGGGTGTGTCGAAGAAGATGAGGAGTTCATTTCGCCGAATTATTGCCGATAAAACCTGTACCTGATGTGTACATAATGTGTCTTTTGGCGCAGTACAGGCACAGGACACCCGCAGTGATTGCTCTGTTTGTCTGACGACCACAAGTGGGAAATAGGCTGAGCGCGAAGCGGTAGTAAATGAGCCATGATGCAGATCAATGAGTTGTGGTACAATATCGGCGTAGTCATCTGCCGACGACACGAATCCACCACTATGTTTGGCCAGCAAACTATCTGTCAGCGTAGAAATCGTGATACCTTCCAGACAATAGATGGGTTTTTCATTGGGGATATCACGTCTATCCGGCTGAATGGGCATTATCGTTTCTTTTTTTATTACAACAGGAAGGGTACATTGAGATAATCATTCTGCTTACCTACTTCTCAAAAACTTGCCGGAACATTCTGTTTATTTCCTTTTCAGCTGGATGATTTCGCAGGAAGATGACAGATGAATAAACTCGTTCGTCGGGGTTTTTGTGATCAAGTTTCACAAAAGCGTCTTTGCTCACTCGAAGATACGAACTGTGAAAAAGCCTGTTTCTGGCTGCCTCTTGCTCATCGTCTAAGCTACAGACATAATTAATCAACGCAGTGGGCGATGCTTCAAAAGTGAGCAGGAGAGCTTTTATAACAGTTTGTTCAACACGTGGATCTTTATGTTGAATCTGTCCTGCCAGATGGGTTATCGAAAAAGAGTAAACGGCATTAACAAAAGACGACTCAAACAAATAGTCTGAGTCGTCTGTAAAGCTTATTTTATAAAGTATTCCAAAATCTGTCTCAAAAGTGACCCCGTTCTCAGCGTCCTTCAGCAGGTACGGTAAAGGGCTCAACAAACTTAACTCCGGCTGGTTTTTTGGTTTCATCGCCACTCTTTAAGTACTCCTGAACACGTCTTTTTTTATCTAACATCTCCCGGGCGAAGTTCTTCGGGCATTCTACTGTTGTTGCCATAACCTGTAGATGTTTACGTGGAAAATCGGTAGATCTTGTGCAAGATACTAACGATTGCGGGTTGCCGCAACTTGCCGTTTCTATCTGTCTTGTTGGGCGTTGCCGTTTCTTTTATTGCCGTTAAATGCAAGCGTAACTAAGGCATTACAACATAACCTCGGTCATGGGCTCATCAAGATCACCGGGTTTGGGCTGGTAGCGAATAACGCGTTCGCCAATCAGAAGAATGACCAGGCCAAGGATAACACAAACCGTCATAACACCCACCATCGGGATCGCCGTATTGTTATGCAAGACGCTAACGGCCGCTGAAATAATGGAGCCAAAACCCATACGAAAACTGCCCATCAAAGCCGCAGCACTACCAGCATGACGGGAAAAAGGTGCCAGCGACAGAGCCGATGCATTGGGGTTTGTCATGCCTTGCCCGCCCAGAAATAGAAATAGCATCCCGATAAGACCAAACAGACCATACCAGCCCGCCCAGGTGCCAATAACCAAAAGCAGCCCGACAATAGATTGATAAATCAGGGTTGTAAAGATGATCTGCTCATTACTGAACCGTTTTAGCAAAAACCGATTCAATTGCGTTGGGCCAATCATGGCGATGGCCAGAAAGGCAAAAATCCAGCCGTATTGCTGTTCGCTGACGTGATAAATGGTCATGAACACATCAGAAGAGCCTGCTAGATAAGCGAACGGGGCGGCCGTGGCAATGCCCCCTACGAGCGAATACGTCAGAAATTGGGGCTGTTTCAGTACGGTAAAAAAACTGCCCATAACCGCCTTCGGACGTAAGGATAGAGCCGGGTCGGGTTGTTTGCCGTCGGGTAAGAAAAAAAAGACACCAACCAACATCAAAGCCGCTACGACAGCCAGAATGATAAAAATAGAATGCCAGCCAAACGCTATCGTCGCATACCCACCCACCGTTGGGGCTATCATAGGCGACACGGCAATAACCAGCGTGAGCAACGAGAATACCTGTGCGATCTGGTTAACGGGAAATAAATCGCGCACCAGCGCCTGGGCGGCTACCAGCCCAACGCAACCACCCAGCGCCTGTAAAAGCCGCATCAGGATGAGCATATCGATGGACGTACTTAACGCACAGCCCACCGATGCGGCTATGTACACGAGTAAACCCGCATAGAGCGGCAACTTGCGCCCAAACCGATCCAATAACGGGCCGTATAGAAGTTGCCCTACCGAAATGCCGACTAAATAAGCCGTTAACGAGAGCTGAACCTGCGAAATGGGCGTGTGCAGGTCTTTGGCAATAGCCGGAAATCCCGGCAAATACATGTCGATAGAAAAAGGACTGATAGTAGACAGAATGCCCAAAATCAGAATACTAATAAAGTGTTGTCGGCGAGTCATGCACGCAAAGAGGAGGTCCTGCTTTAAATACGTGTTCCGGGAAACTATTGTTCCCATTGGGTGCGCTGCCTACTCTGTCACGGGCGTATATTGCGCCAAATTCCAACCCCCGAATCGTTTATGCAACTTCGTCTTCTTCTAATATTGCTCTGTGGCCTTGCGCTGGTAAGTTGTAAGAAAGCGGACACCGCGCCCGATCTGGCGGCCACTGTTGTGGGTACGTATACACTTTCCTCGTTCAGTACAACCGGCACACAACCCATTGCCATTACCGATGTTACGAGCGGCACTGCTGTAGCCACGCGAAACGGGAATGCACTAACCAATGTAGTGTTCGCTATCAATTTTGTGGGGAAAGCCGCAGGTGTAGAAGCAAAATTGTCGCAAAGCCAGCCGATCGAATTAACCCAGTCGGGAAGCAACATTGATCTGTACTCGGGCACCACAAAGGTGGGTACGTATAGTAATAAAGTGATTACCGTTTCCAACTACAATGTTAGCGGCTTCACCGTGAATTTTACGGCGACGAAACCGTGAGAGCGTTGATTTTAACAGGGTCAGGAAAATGTGCCAATATATTCACGCCTTGACTTAGACTCAGGTTGAAGAGGAACGTTTTTTAACTTCACAGTTCATGCAGATTGATACACGTTAATCCGGCAATAGCCTGAAAGTCTTTGGTGTTGCGGATGATAATGGTTCGGCCATGTACCAAAGCCGTAGCTGCAATAATGGCATCGGGAAGTTTTATTTTCAAATTCTTACGCAGGCCTATACAAGCATCAATAATGGCGTTGGTGTCTATTAAATACCGCGATCCCATTCGTTGCGGCTTTGAGTTACGTGTTCCTGCATTTTTTCGCCTTCTTCGTGGCTAAGTGTACCGAAAAAATCGGAAGGTTTTCGTTTTAGGGCTTCCAGTGTTTTCAAATCCTGGTGTTTTGCCGTGATGCTGTTCCAGTCCTCAATGGGTATCACGATGGCCGTATGTCTGCCCTGGGCATCGGAAAGATACTGTACGTTCATGATAAGAAGCGTCTAATGTATTCGTAAAAATAGGCAATACACCCCTTTAAAACCAATTCAGTTATAGAGGCCTGCCTACTTCGCTTTCCAGCTATTATTGCTTTCGTCGGCATCCATGAAAATGCCGCCTTGCAGCGATACCGACTGGATTTTCTTTTTCGTCGGAATTTTCACAATTGCCTGTTTCTGATTTGTTTGCCAGATTGCCGGGGTCTGATGGATGGTTTCGGTAGTGCCATCGGCAAATGTCAGGACAACATCGACCGGTGCTACGTAGCCACCAATATTCTGAATGGTGATGGTCGATTGAGCCGCTGTGGAAACGACGTTCTGAATGGCGAAGTCGATGTAGTTGTTGCTGAAAAACCAGTTGTTCCAGAACCAGTTCAGGTCTTTGCCCGATGCACTGTTGAAGCTGTAAAACATGTCCCAGGGAGTGGGATGCTTGCCGTGCCAGCGATTCATAAACTCAAGCAGACTTTTCTTAAACTCTGCATCGCCTAACAACTCTTTGAGAGCCAGATAACCAATGGCCGCTTTCCCATACTCGTTGTTGCCCATAGCGGCTCCGCTTAGTACGTTGGCTGGCGTTATGATCGGCAAATACTGCTCTGCCGACGGATCTTTGATCCAGCCTCTAACCCGAAACAACTGGAAGTTTTTTGTGGCCTGCTCGTTCCCTAAATCGGCCTGGCTGATCAGGTATTCAAAGGCCGTAACCCAGCCCTCATCCATAAAGCCGTAGCGTGTTTCGTTAATGCCCATATAGAACGGGAACCACGTATGGGCAATCTCGTGCTCGGCTACAAAACGCGAGAAATTCAAATCGTTCGTTGTCCCGTCGTTCACCATCATAGGGTATTCCATATCGGCAAATCCCTGAACGATAGTTGTTTTTGGATATGGGTAGGGAACCCCGGGTGTATTGTTTGAGAACCAATCCAGCGAGTGCCGCCCGAAACTAACCATTTGATGGAAATCTTTGGCCGTATCCAGAAAAGCCGCCTGTACGCTCGACCGCCGGTTCGTTTTCTTGTCCACCACTACGCTCGACGCATCCCAGACATAATGATTACTGATGCACAAAGCCATGTCGGGAACGTAGCTGGCTTTCCATTTCCAGGCGTTGACAGGCTGTTGGGTCGTCACGTTTTTTGCCATTAAATCGGCCAGTGTTGCTACGTGAATCAGCGAGTCTGTTTGAAGGGATTCGCTCAGGCGCTTGGCATAGGTGGGTTGCAGTACTTCGGTTGCGTTCTGCAAATCGCCGGTGGCCCACACGATGTAATCTTTCGGCACGTTGACCGTGAGGGTATAGTCGTTGAAGTCGTTATAAAATTCCTGTGCTTCTGTAAACGTGGTGCGATCCCAGCCATAATAGTCGTCCATAACGGCCACTCGGGGGTAGAAATAAGCCAGAAAAAACGTCGTCGAATCGAGCGCGCCTTCGCGCCCGCTTTCAACAGAAACATCATAATGCCAGTCGAACGAGAGTTTTACGGAGTCGTGGGGCATAACCGGCTTGTTCAGCGAAACCTGTCTTTGCGTAGCTGTTCCGGCATCCCGCCAGGGTTTTACGGTATTGTTCTCCGTGTATTTGTCAATTGAAATGCCCGACGTCAGGTAGTCTGTTGACACTGGCGATTGGCGGGCTGAGCCGGGTTTGTGGCTATTAAGAATCAGCTTGAAAACGAGTGTTTTAAGTGTATCCGGACTGTTGTTAATATAAGTGATTTCTTCTGTGCCGCGTATGGTTCGATTGGGTGGCATAGCGTTAATGGTGATGTTGTAGCGGGCAAAATTCTGCCAGTAATTTTTACCGGGCTTGCCATCCATCGAACGCGTTCCTTTCTGATAGGCCTGCTTAACATTACGCGGCATATACAAATTCTGGGCATTGGCGGCTCCGGCCAATAGGGTTATAGAAAAAGCTAAAATCAGTGATTTCATTGTATTGTGCTGACGGGTTGGTTCCGTAATAGATGCAGTTTATGAGTCGTTGCAAGCTAATAAAAAGAACTTTGTCTACGTCAGGAATGGGAAGAACGGTATGATAAAAAGCGTCAGGGAAAGGCGATGGATAAGACTAACAAATTGATGGAACGGTGGTTTACTGGGAAATAGATGTTTTCTAAAACAGATCATAAATAGCTGGACAAAAACGTTTTCTTTATGGAACTACAGCCTTTCAGGATTTCTATTCAGCAGCAAACGCTCGATGACCTGCGTGAGCGATTGGCCCATACACGCTGGCCTGATGAGATAAACGGAGCCGGGTGGTCATATGGCACTAACCTGGCTTATCTTAAAGAACTGACTGACTATTGGCAACATCATTTCGACTGGCGGAAACAGGAAACTATGCTTAATCAATTGCATCAAGCCAAAACGACAATTGATGGGTTGGGTGTTCACTTTATTCATGAACACGGGAAGGGGCCGAAACCATTGCCGATTATTTTGTCGCACGGCTGGCCAGACTCGTTTTTTCGGATGTATAAACTCATTCCGCTGCTTACTGACCCGGAAGCAAATGGAGGTAGTGCCGAAGATGCGTTCGATGTAGTGGTACCGTCAATTCCGGGCTATGGTTTTTCGGATCGACCAAAGGAGAAGGGCTTTAATCAACAACGTATTGCCGAAATATTCAGTCAGTTAATGACTCAAGTCCTTGGCTACCCTAAGTTTG
The DNA here is from genome assembly GCF_002831565.1 of Spirosoma pollinicola. Taxonomy (NCBI): domain Bacteria; kingdom Pseudomonadati; phylum Bacteroidota; class Cytophagia; order Cytophagales; family Cytophagaceae; genus Spirosoma; species Spirosoma pollinicola. Next base: position 4,533,548 of record NZ_CP025096.1, read on the forward strand.
GCGCTCACGGTGGCGACTGGGGGAGTAGCATCACGGAGCAGATTGCCTTTGCACACCCCGATTCCCTGGTGGGTATTCACCTAACCGATATTCCCTTCATGCACCTGTTTACAGTAAAGCCCGACGATCTGACCCCCGAAGAGCAGGCGTATATGAAAGCGGGCCAAGCATGGCAAATGAGTGAAGGAGCTTATGCCCTGATTCAATCTACGAAACCACAAACGCTGGCCTACGGCCTGAGCGATTCGCCGGTTGGTTTGCTGGCTTGGATACTGGAAAAATTTCATATCTGGAGTGACACGAACGGGGATGTAGAAAGCAAGTTTACAAAAGATGAGCTATTGACAAACGCAACCATTTACTGGGTAACGGAAACGATCAATTCGGCCAATCGACTGTACTATGAATCGCAGCACAATCCACCACAAACCGGTGCCTCAAGAACTGACGTACCCACAGGTATCGCACTATTTCCCAAAGATCTGATCAAGCCGCCCAAAGCGTTTGCCGACCGGTTTTTCAATGTTCAACGCTGGACAGAAATGTCTAAAGGCGGGCATTTTGCAGCGCTGGAAGAACCGGAACTTCTGGCAGAAGATATTCGGGCATTTTTTCGGCCATTGCGGTCGGGGGTTTAGCTAACGAAGAATATAGAATAGACCATTATTCTATATTCTTCATTAATATCACCGCTTAGCTCGCGTCTTTATCGGCGAAGCCACTGTGCCTCTATCCATGCCAGCTTCGGCAAGCAACACCAAGAGGATGCGCTGCATACCCAGATACCCTTTGTCATTCAGCCACCATTCATTAAGCGAATGCTCGCCACCGCCGATTCCACCACTGCCGATGGTGATGGCCGGAATGCCTAACGCAATGGGCGTGTTGGCATTCGTAGATGCGACATCCAATTGAGGGACTGCGTTCATATAGGTCGTTGCGGCCATAGCCCGCTGAACAATGGCCGAGGAAGGGTCAGTTTTCCCCGATGGCCGATCGCCAATCTTCTTGACGTCGACCGTTAAGTCGGGTCCCTGCCGTTTGATACCGTTTTCTTCTGCCAGTGCCCGTTTAACAGCCGCTTGCAGCAATTGATCAACCTCGTTGAGTTTTTCGGGACTTTCGGACCGCATGTCGATTTCCATCCACGATTCGTATGGAATGGCATTAACAGAGGTGCCTCCGCCTATCACGCTGACACTGTAGGTCGTTTTAACACCCTGCCGCGTGGCTTTATCCGCTTCGGTAGTAAAATAATAAATGGCCTTTCCCTGCGCACTGTGTGGGTTAACGATACCGAACGAGCCGTAAGAATGCCCACCGGGCCCTTTGAACGTAACCCGGTAGCGATGCGAACCCAGGCCACCATGAACAATACTGCTAATACCATCGCCATCGACGGCAATATATGAATCGACTTTTGGACCACCTTGCCGCAACAAATGTTTTACGCCCCTAAGGTCGCCCAGTCCCTCTTCGCCCACCGCGCCAACAAATAGTACGTCGGCATCTGTTTCAATGCCGGCTTTCTCCATGCCTTTCAAAACGGCTAGTATCGCAGCCAGCCCACGGGTATCATCACCCACACCGGGCGCGTACAGGGTATCGCCTTTCTGCTTGATTTTTACGTCGGTTCCTTCCGGAAAAACGGTGTCCAGATGCGACTCGACAACTACCGTTTTCTTGCCGGATCGTCCTTTCCGTTTGGCAATCACATTGTTTACCTCGTCAATCCATACCGAATCGGCACCGGCTTCGCGCATCATGGCCGCGAATTTTTTGGCCCGTACATCTTCCTTGAAGGGGGGCGAAGGCGTTTCGACCAGATTACGATGGTCCTGACTCGTTTGAGGCTCCAGGTCGATGAAAATCTGGAATGCTTTTTTTACGGCGGGCTGATCGGCCAAAGCCTTCACTTCGTCCATATAGCGCTTGTCAATACCAGACGGTGACGAAGTTTTTGGCTTTGTTGACTGAGCCAGTATTGGTTGGGTCGTGATATGAAGGGTGGTTAGGGCGAGTACAAAAAGAGTTGATATTCGCTGCATCGGGAGGGCGTAAGCCATAATAACGTGTTGAAAGAAATATGAAATTAGATTATTTGCTGATGATGAGTTTTGTTCTGACTTTTAGATTATTATTATGGTAAAAACTCATTGTAACGTTCGTAAAGTTATTCTTTATTCTGCTAAATGAAGAAACACATACTTTCTCTTTTATCTGTTTGCGCGCTTCTGACTGCCTCTGTCAATGCACAGTCGTTCAAGGCCAGGCACCTACAGGAAGCTACCGTATCCAGTCTGCATGACGCCATGCAAGCGGGAAAACTGACCGCCGTGCAACTGGTTCAGCTCTATCTGGATCGGATTGCGGCCTATGACAAGCAGGGGCCTTACCTGAATGCCATCATCATGGTCAATCCCAAAGCGTTATCCGAAGCCCGTCGGCTCGATTCGCTTTTTAAGATTACCGGCAAAATGGCAGGACCGCTGCATGGTATACCGGTCATTGTGAAAGACAATTACGACACCTACGACATGCCAACAACCAACGGCACACTGGCCATGAAGACGTCGATTCCGCCCGATGATGCTTTCGTTGTGCGGAGAATTCGGGAAGCCGGGGCCATTATTATTGCGAAGTCGAATCTGGCCGAATTTGCCATGTCGGGGCAGTTTTCGGTAAGTTCTATTTTGCCGGGCTATTCACGAAATCCGTATGATACGAAACGGACAACGGCCGGGTCGAGCGGGGGAACGGCGGCTGCGGTCACGGCCAATTTTGGTGCCATTGGACTCGGTACCGATACCGGAAGCTCTATTCGGGGACCAGCCTCTCACCAAAGTCTGGTTGGGTTCCGACCAACGCTGGGCCTTGTCAGTCGCGATGGCATTGCGCCGTTGGCCATGACTAACGATACCGGCGGGCCCATTTGCCGAACTGTAGAAGACGCTGTGCGTGTGCTCGATGTAATTGCGGGGTATGACAAGGCCGACACCGTAACGAAGCATAGTGCGGGTAAAATTCCGCAAACCTATCGGCAGTTTCTGGACAAAAATGGGCTGAAAGGAGCTCGTATTGGCGTTTTTCGGCAAATGGTTATGCCGAAAAATTCAGACCCCCAGGTTTATGCCCTGTTCAATAAGGCGCTGGATGAACTTCGGGCTGCCGGAGCTATCGTAATCGATTCGGTTCGGGTGCCCGAGTTGGATACGATCAATAAATCCTTTGATACGATTCCGCAGTTACGACGCGATTTCAATCTGTATCTGGCTAGTTTGGGGCCAAATGCTCCGCACAAAACGCTGGCGTCCATTATCAAATCGAAGCAGTTTCACCCCTATCTCGAAAAGTCATTGCTGGATGCACAGGCCGACACGCTGGCTCCCGAAGCGCATAAAGGCTGGGCTAAAAATCTGGCATTGCGCGAACAATTACGCCAGTTGTTACTTCGGGCTATGGATTCGACGCAGGTGGATGTGCTGGTGTATCCGTCGTTCAGCTACCCGCCCCGGCTAATCGGTGATTTGAATACGCCTTCAGGAACGAACAACAATGCGTTATCGCCCCCAACTGGGTTTCCGGCTTTTTCGGTTCCTATGGGCTTTACGTATGAGAATTTGCCAGCCGGTTTGCAGTTCTTCGGTCGGCCGTTTAGCGAGCCAACGCTCATCCGATTAGCCTATGCATACGAGCAAGCCACGCACCACCGCCGACCGCCCGACAGCACACCAGTTCTGTCGAAACGGAAGCGCAAAGCTGAGACTATTCAGTAATGTTCTCAAATCCTCATTGAGTTGACGTTTAGACAGGCTCGAGAATAGTGGATTGAATTAGCATAAAAAAAAGGATTTAACCACAGAGACGGTCCGCCGATGCGGCACGGAGAACAAAGAGGTTCGAAAGGATAGAAAGTTACCCAATAAACCTCTCTGTTCTCCGTGCCGCATCGGCGGACCGTCTCTGTGGTTAAATCCTTTTATGTTTATTGTTCACGTTATAAAGCATAAGCCCGCAGAAAATAACATCTGCGGGCTTATGTATTTTTGAGAAACAGCAAGTGAATTTTTATATGCCCAGCGGGCCACCCAGCGTGACGTTCGAATCCGAACCGGGTATATGACGGCTGGCGTGATGACTGCCGGGGTGCTTTTCTTCCTCTTCTTTAGAGCGGTTGTTGACAAACGATTCAGCCAGAATTGTCAATTTGCGATCTTCTTCTTTCTCCTCTTCCAGCGTTTTGGCGAGCAACTCTGCCGACTGGCTGAAGTCGAGTGTTTTGGCTAATGTCAGCAGGGAGCCATAGGCTGCAATTTCGTAATGCTCAATCTTTTGAGCGGCAATAATAAGGCCGGCATCGCGTGTAAGGGAGCCTGGCTCGGTTTCTGAAATAACTCGTTTGGCATCACTGATCAGTCCGTCGATGGTGTCGGATGTGTGTGTGGCTACTTTTATGCCAATAATCCTGAAAATCTCTTCCAATCGCTCTACCTGTACCCGACTTTCGTTTTGATGATTAATAAAAGCACTTCCTACCTCGTTGGTTGTACTGGCTTCTGCCTGGTCGCCCAGCGCATCGACGGCCCGCTTCTCGGCATAGTAGACGCTTTTTAATTCACTAATAAACAGGTCCCGTAATCCTTCGTCTGTATTGGAATCGTTTCCACTAAAAAAGCTTGCGATTCGATCTGCCAGGGCTGCCATAATTTTTAAATGATTTAATGTTTATTGTTTTATCGAAAAACGTACCGCCAAATCTATGCCATATGCTGATTATCTGATACATAGGGTATTATTTTTACTAGCCTATGGTTATAATTTTCTACAAAATACGTAGCGAATTATCAACCACTGTCATACCGAAATGTAATCCAGGTAACGATAATGTCATCGTTAAGTAAGCAATAGTTTTGCCCCTAAAAATAGACTATTTGTGCATATAAGTTTATTGATTTCGGTCACTCGATAAGCTGACATTAGTAGCCTGCCGCCTGGCCATCCTTGCGCATTTCTGTGGCTCCTCTATAAATTCGATTAACAGGGTCCCACAGGATAGCCTGATACCCGCCGAAGAAATCGGTTGGAACCAAATGGTGACCTCGCTTTTCCAGTTCTGTTCGTACCTGTGCCGAGATGCCGCTTTCTAACGCCAGTCGGCCACCATCTGTCATCAGCGTACCAATGGGTTCGCTACTCCCCGAATGACTAAACCGGGCCGCATCCCCCGCTTCCTGTACATTCATGCCGAAGTCGATGATGTTGCACAATACCTGTAAATGGCCCTGTGGTTGCAGGGCACCCCCCATGACGCCAAAGCTCAAAAAGGGCTCTCCATTTTTGACGACGAAACCGGGAATTATCGTGTTAAAGGGCCGCTTTCCCGGTGCATAAACATTCGCGTGATCGGGCTTCATCGTGAAACTTGTACCCCGATTGTGAAAGACGAAGCCCAGCCCATCGGGAACCATACCGCTGCCAAACTCCAGCATATTGCTTTGAATCAGCGAAACCATATTACCCTCCGCATCGGCCACAGTCAGGTATACCGTATCGCCAGCGCGGAGGGCCGGGTCACCAGCATCCAGATGCTCAGAGGCTTTTTTAAGATCAATTAATTTTCGGCGGGAAGTTGCGTAATCTTTCGTAAGTAACCAGTTGATCGACGATTTAGCAAAGTCGGGATCAGCATAGAATTTGGCCCGGTCTTCGAAAGCCAGCTTTTTGGCTTCAACCAGCACGTGCAGATACTCGGCGCTATTATGCCCCATGCTTTTCAGGTCGAAACCTTCCACGATGTTCAGCATTTGCAGAACGGAAATTCCCTGGCCGTTGGGTGGTAATTCAAAAACGTCGTACCCTCTGTAGTTCGTCGATATCGGATCAACCCATGTACTCTGATGGGTGGCTAAGTCAGCTTTGCGAAGATACAACCCTGTTCGACGGGCGTAACGGTCAATGGCGTCGGCTATAGTTCCCTTGTAAAATGCATCCCGCCCGCCTTTCGCCAGTTTCTCGTAAGTAGCGGCAAGGTCTGGATTACGAAATACCTGACCTTCAGTGGGTGCTTTCCCATCGATCAGAAACGTTCGGCGAAAATTGTCAAACTCCTGGACAACGGCTTCGCTGGCCGCCAGACGGGCTGCGGCTACCTGCCATGAATAGGCAATCACCTGCGGAACGGGAACGCCTTCGCGGGCGTAGCGAATGCCCGGGGCCAGCAGCATTTGCATGGGTAACTTGCCAAAACGCTTGTGCAATGTAAACCAGCCATCGACTGTTCCGGGTACAGACACCGATAGGGGGCCATACAGAGGAATCTGCGGCTGTTTCTCCAGTACTGTATGTAAGGCATCGAATGACAGCCCTTTGGGTGAGCGGCCACTGGCATTGAGACCATATAGTCTGCGGTCTTTCGCCGACCAGACAATAGCAAACAAATCGCCACCAATACCACCGTTATTGGGTTCTACTACGCCCAGAGCGGCATTGGCGGCAATAGCGGCATCGACGGCAGTACCGCCCTGTTTGAGAATGTCCAGGGCAATTTGGGTAGCCAGCGGATGACTGGTGGCTACCATGCCATGACGGCCCAATATGGGACTTCGGGTAGCGAAATTAGGCCCTGTAATCCGGTCACCCTTGCCAGTCAATTGGGCGTAGATTGGAAAGGCAGCAAACCAGATCAGTCCTAAACAATAGGCAAGGCCACGGATATTCATGTAGGGTATGTGCGGTTAATAAAAGGGGGCTTTTGTCAAAATGTTTATACTTTTCTAATCAAATCCAGTAACTTCTGGTCCAGCTTGTAGCCGTGCCAGTCTTCATAAACCACGTCGGAACGGCCCGAGTTTAGAATGCCGAAATCGCCAATAAATTCCCAAAGGGCAAAGCCAATGCCGTTGGCCGATAAAATACTGAGCACGTCGCCAAACCAAGCCAGGAACACATCGTGGGGCGTTTTATTCCAGCAGCCGCATTCGCCACAATGCACGCCAACGCCTTTGTTGACCAGCTCGATCCAGGGTTGATAGAACGTTTCGAGCATGGCGCGGCTCAGGTATTTATCGCCAACCTGACCCGGCCATTTGGGTTCGGGCAGGTGCTCGGGGTCTTTGTTGGCCCAGGGTGCTTTGTAGTGCGAAATGATTCCCGGCGTATAGCCCCGACAACTTTGGGCAATGTTCAGATCGGCAATGGATGGTATGACCGATGAGCCCGTATCGTTGCCGTCGGCAATGATGAGGTGAGTCTTGTTTTCTTTCCAGATGGCCTCCGAAGCGGCCAGCGCTACTTTTCGATACATCTCCCCCGGAACGGTACTGTGTTTGGCGTGCTGGTCGTTCATATCAGCCCGTAGGCTGGGCTCGTTCAGCAGGTCGAAGCTGATTTTCTGCGACGATACGTTTTTATAACGTTTAGCCCACATGTTCCAGTGGAAGCAAAACGCATCGAGCGCAACCTGATCGGTCCAGAGATTGTAAGGCTCATTGAAGCCCGCGTTGACGCAGTAGCCCGGTGCCCGGTGCAGGTTCAGACTAACATGCAAATTGTGCTTATGGGCCATAGAAACCAACCGGTCAATCCGGTCAACGGCCTGCTGGTCAATTTGATAAACTTCGTCGGGGGTGATGTTCCGGCTCCGGTCGAATTTGAGGTAATAGGGATACGCCATCGGTAGCCGAACAAAGTCGAAGCCCCAGTCCTGCATCCATTTGAGGTGGTCTTCTTCGGTAGCCCGGCGACTCTTGGAGGGGTCGGGCGAGAAGAAATCCAGCAGATTGAAACCCTTCCATTTGGGTAACTTATTTTTTGTTGTGGTTTGTTGTAACGGTACAGCCAAAAGCTCCGGTCCGGCGGTGCTCAGGGCTGCCGTAAGCAAACCCGTGTTCTGAATAAACGTTCGTCGTTGCATGTGAAAAAGAGCCTATACTAGATTGAATCTACTGAAATCAAAACGTCCTGCATAAGTAAAAGTAAGGTAAAGGCAGCCTTTTCGGGAAACCGATTAAAACCTATAACCATGAAAAAAACCATTTTCTCGTTGTGTCTGACAACGGCCATTGCGCTGAGCATTACCGATAGCTTTGCCCAGAAAGGCAAACCACTCTATACGTTTCCGTTGGGCGTTGAGTCCTATACCTACCGTGCCAGCTTTCCCAAAAGCGTAGTCGCTACATTAGATACCATCAAGGCACTCGGTATTACTGATATGGAAGGGGGCGCACCCAAGGGCATGACAGAGGCAGAATTTAAAAAACTCTGCGATGAGCGGGGTATCAAAATTTCAGCTACAGGAGCCGGATACGAACAGATCGTGAAAGACCCAATGGATGCCGTCAATAAGGCAAAAGCGCTGGGTGCTTCTTTTGTTATGGTGGCCTGGATTCCTCATCAAAAGGCGAATTTTAACCTCGACAATGCTAAAAAAGCCGTTGAAGATTTCAATCGGGTAGGTAAAGTGTTGAAAGACAATGGCATTACGTTGTGCTACCATAATCACGGCTACGAGTTCCACCCGTATGAAGATGGTACCTTGTACGACTACATTGTCAAGAATACCAACCCTGAGTATGTATCGTTCGAGATGGATATTTTGTGGACACAGCATGGCGGAGCTGACCCTGTTGCGTTACTGAAAAAATACGGCAGCCGCTATAAACTGATGCACTTGAAAGACCTTAAAAAAGGCATAAAAGGTGATTTGACCGGTGGCACCCCCGCCGAAAACGATGTAACGCTTGGTGATGGTCAGGTGAATATCCCGGAGATAATTCGTTTAGCTAAAAAAGCAGGGGTGAAGCACTACTATATCGAAGACGAAAGCAATAAGGAGTACGAGCAAATGCCTAAAAGCATTGCTTATCTCAAAAGTTTGAAGGAGTAATTAGATAGGTTTACAAAAAGGGCCGCTCATCAAGAGGATGGGCGGCCCTTTTTAATGTCCGTAGCGCGGGTGGAAACCCGCGATTATATGTAGGCAGTCGCGGGTTTCCATCCGCGCTACTTTTTATTCGCTTTGCGAATGGCGTCATGCCACAAATCATAGGTAAAGCAGCTTTCCCAACCCTTGAAATCATAATGCCACCACTCCCACGGGAAAATGGCAAAACCAACCCCTTCCATCGCCGATCGTAAAACGGCCCTGTGAGCCAGTGAAGCACTATCCGACTGCATGAAGGACTGGAAAGCGCGAGGTGTAGTCTCGTCGTAATCGGATGGCATCGACAGGCGTTTGCCGGTTTTTCGGTCATATAGCGACAGGTCAATCGCCATACCCCGATTATGGCGGGAGCCTTTATGCGGATCGGCCACGAAGGTGGTGTCTTTGATAACTTCGTAGAAAATCTCCGTTACGGCATACGGGCGGTAACCATCGAAGAATATAAAACCAAATCCCTGTTTCTCTAGATTTTGGCTGGCTTTTTGAAGAGCCAGTGCCGCTGTCTTTCGCATAAACACATCGGCGGTGGGGTACAGTTTTCGCTTGACCAGGTTATTGGTGGTGGCGTAGGTAACGTCGAACTGGGCATCGGGAATCAATGTGCGCATATCGACCAGTTCATTGTCGGGGTCTGTTGCAACAAGCTGTTTGTATATCCCTGCGTCATTTACCACTGGAAGACCATACTTGCTTTTCGGAAGGTTGAAGGTCGTTGGTGTAGGCTGCGCCAGAGCAGACGTTAGTAAACCAACAGACAGGATAGTGAGTAAGGCTTGAGGCAAATAGATCGATTTTGTCATCGTTTTCTTGACGTTTAAGTTTTCGTAATTGGTCAGTCGATTTGCATAGTTGGTCAGCGACTGGACGGGCACTTCACCGGACATTTGTAATGTACTTTTGACACAGACAATCACATGAAAACGCTCTTAAAATCCGAAGAATTGATTCAATTTCTGGCCGCTATCTACCTATTCTCTCGCCTTAGTTTCGCCTGGTGGTGGTTTCCTGCCCTTATTCTTGTTCCCGACATAAGCATGATTGGTTACCTGATTAATCCGGCCATTGGAGCCGTTTTATACAATATGGTCCATTATAAGGGATTGGGCATTGTCATTGGCTTACTAGGCTTGATGATGGGCAGTCAATTATTGATGCTCATTGGGGTTATCCTTTTTGCTCACTCCAGCATGGATCGCATCATGGGCTACGGCCTCAAGTATTCTGACAGTTTCAAGCATACGAGCCTGGAGAGTTTATAACACGAGTGGAAAACTGCACTACCAAGCCTGAGCCAATCGGTAGGCGCCTGGTGTTTGACCGGTCCATTTTTTGAAGGAACGGAAAAATACACTTGGTTCGGCAAATCCCAGCAGGTAAGCAATATCGGTTGTGCTGAAATTTGGCTCACGAAGATGACTAATTGCTAACTCTTTGCGGGTTTCATCCAGCAACTGTTGATAGGTTGTGCCACCATCTTTCAAGTGAAGCTGCAACGTTCGAACACCCATCGCCAGCCGGTCGGCTATTGTTGTCAACGCTGGTTCTTCGCCTTTCATCATCGAAACAATCTCGGCCTTAACCCGACTTTTTAGGGATGGCGTTTGAAGCTGACTGAGGATGTCGCTGGCATGTTTCTCGAAAAGTGGAAACAGATTTGGATTTGCATTTAAGATGGGTGTATCCAGTATAGTTGCATCCAGAAGCATAGCGGTTTCATTGGCATCGAACGTGAGTTTGGCCGGGCCAAAAACACGCTCATGTTCGCACGTGTTGGCCGGGCGTGGGTAAGCAAACCGAATTTCCTGTGCGGTGATCTGTTGACCGGTTAAGGCACGAATGACCGATAGATAAATTGATAGCTCTGAGTTGAGGGTATGATCAACGTAAATAATATCGGGGCTGGTTATGTGAAGTGACAGGATATACGTTGAACTGGATGGATCGTCGGATGGAATAAGCTTGCCCGTAGTTTGCACACCTTCGCAGGCAATAGCCTGATAGTGGCAAAGTTTGTCGAATGCCTTTCCTAACGTTGGGCTATGCATCATGACATAGGCCAACACGCCCAGCGTTAGCGGGTTGACCAGTTCACCAAGTTTCAGGGTAATGGCCGGGTCATTTGTAACGGAAACGACTTCCCGCCAGAGGGCCTGTACCTGCCGAATCAACACCCGACCGTCGGGGTCACGAAGCTGATCGGGCGTAATGCCAACCGCACGAGCCAGCATATCGGCATCCGCTCCCTGTTGCCGGGCGGCAAACAGGATCAAATTGATGGAGCCAACAGAAAGGGTATCGTCAGGTTTAAGGTGGGTCATTTAGGGAAAATCCGTTCGTAGCGAATCGTTAACTCGGGAAATGTCCGGCTGGGAATATCGCCTGATTCGTAAATATCGACCAACGCGTATTCGCCATTTTCCAGAACATACACATGGACGATGTTTTCCTTCGGCACAACAATCCAGTATTCCTTCACGCCCGATTGCTCATACAAATTGTATTTCTCGTTGAAGTCCTTCTTGATCGTGCGGGGCGAGGTAATTTCAATAACCCAGTCTGGCGCGCCTAGGCACCCACTATCGTCCAGCTTGGCTGGATCGCATATTATACACAGGTCGGGCTGAACAACGGTGTGCAGTTGGTCGGGTTTGCGTTCATTCCGAACCGGCAATCGCACATCGAAAGGCGCTGTGTAAATTTGACAATCCTGATCGCCGAAGAAAATACTAATGTCCACCAGAAGATGACTTACAGCCAGTTGGTGCGCTCGTCTGGGCGCGGGCGACATCCGGTATAATTTCCCTTTGATGAGTTCAACGCTTTCGTCAAACTGCCATTTCAGGTAATCGGCGTAGGTGTAAGTGCCGTTGGGGTCAAGTTGTGAGATGTCGGTAATCATGAGTCGTGCCGGGCGATTTCGTTACGCAAGTTCCTAAAATAGTCGGAAGCCCGCAACAATCGGCTTCCGTACCAGGAAAACATTTCGCCATCCACCAGCATCACCCGCGCCGACGGGCAAATTGTCTGCAACTCGGTCCTGTGTTTTTCCGTAAACGGGTAAGGCTCCGATGACAGAAAGATCAGATCAGGTTGCGCACTCTGCACATCGTCGGGCGTAACTACGGGGTAGCGGGTTTGATTGGGAAACGCATTTTTGAAACCGGCTACATCCAGCATAGCGTGAATAAATGTGTCATTGGCAGCCACCATGTAGGGCTTTCGCCAGATCAGGTAAGCGACATCCAGGTGTAAAGCAACCGGTGGGGGAGCAAGGTCATGTTCGATTTGCTGTGCCATCGTTTCGGCTTTCAGACGTTTACCAACCAGCGTTCCGACCTCACGAATCATGTTCAGCGCATCAGGTAAAGTCCTCATGTCTGTCACGTGAACGGGATAGAGTTGCTGGAGTTCTTCGACCTGTTCGCGCGTGTTTTCTTCTTTATTGGCAATGATCAAATCAGGATTTAACGCTTTAACCAGATTAAGATTCACCGTCTTTGTGCCACCGATCACCGCCTTATACTTAACTTTATCGGTGGGGTGAACACAGAACTTTGTGATACCTACCAGTTCATCATCCAGCCCCAGATCGAATAGCAATTCGGTTTGCGAGGGAACCAGCGAAATAATACGTTTGGGGTTCATAGACAGACTTTCAGTAGCAAAAAAAGGCAACTCAGATCCTTTTTAACCGCTTTTAACAAAGTTTTGCTTGAGAGCTTTAAATTTTATGCAACGTTTACCATAGGAATCCTTCATTTACGAAGGCAACCAGCTTTTAGTTACCTACCCAGCACAGCTCAAAAAGACCGTCACAGGCTTTATGAGGCTGTATTGAAACCGATAAACTTCACCGCTCTTTTACTTTTTAAATAAAATGAAACAGTCCCTTTTCACTCTTGTTGCTGTCGGGCTTTGCGTCACGACACTCTACGGACAAACGCCTGTGTCGGGCAAGATTACATACGAAGGTATGCGCCAGATTGACCGTTCCCAAATGCGGATGGTCATCAATGGCCAGGAAGTTCGGCCCGGTAGCCCCGGTGCCCCCGATGCTCCCGAAGGTGCACCTGAAGTGATGTCATTCACCCAAAAACTGGTGTTCTCGGGTACTATGGCTAAAGAAGAGCGTGACCGCGGGCAAGGCGGAATGATGATGCGCCGGGTTGAAGGTAGCCCGGATGGAGCTGGTGGCGTTCGGGAAGGTCGTCCGCGAAATGTTAACATGAGACCTCCATTTGACCAACAGACATTTCTTGATCTGGCCAATCACCAGCGGGTCGACGTGTTGACCGTAAAAAAAGACTCAACCCATAGTGATATTTACCGTTCCGAAAAGCCTATGCCAGCTGCTACGGACTGGACGGCGGTTGACAAAACGAAGAAAATTGCGGGCTATCTATGCCACAAAGGCACGGCCACACGCAAGAAAGAAACCTACACCGTTTGGTACACTACCGACTTGCCGTTTACTTACTCGCCCGTTGCCGACCTGACGCCCCCTAAAGGTGTTGTGTTACAAATTGAATCGGATAGTGAGTCCTTTAAAGCAACGGGTGTGTCGATGGAGGCCGTAGCCGAAGCCAGTGTACAGCCACCCAAAGAGGCCAAGAGTATAACAGCCGAGGAAATGGAGCAAATCCGCCGGAAGGGCATGGCCGATTTTCGGCAGAAAATGATGCAGAATATGCCCATGCGGAGCCAGAACTAGGTTTATAAGGAATAATGTAAAGTGAAAAAATGTATAATGGAAAATGAAAAACTTACTGACTGTTAAGCAATTGGGCCGATTTGCGTTATTCCTTACTCATTGTACATTATTCATTAGCTTCAGCAGTTTTGCGCAGTCTACTATTCGTGGGCAGGCTGTCGATTCGCTCACGCGAAAGCCACTTCTTGAAGCCTCGGTTTCACTGTTGCTGGCCCGAGACTCATCGCTGGTGTCGTTTGGTATTACCGATGGTGAGGGACAGTTTACGTTCCCCAAAATCGCTGAAGGCCAGTATCGGTTACTCATCTCATATGTAGGCTATCGCAGTCGCGCCAAGCGGGTTTCGGTTACAGGTGCTAACCCCACAACCGACGCTGGTACAATAGATCTGGTAGCGCAGTCGCAAACCTTGACCGAAGTATCGGTGCAGGGCGAGCGGGCGCCCATTGCCGTTAAAGGCGATACGCTGGAGTTTAACGCGGGTTCGTTCAAAACCCGTCCCAATGCACAGGTAGAGGATTTGTTGAAGAAACTGCCGGGCGTAGAGGTTGATCGTGACGGTAACGTAAAAGCACAGGGCCAGGCCATTACAAAAGTATTGGTAGATGGAAAACCATTCTTTGGCAACGACCCTAAAATGGCCACCCGCAACCTTCCCGCTGATATTATCGACAAAGTGCAACTCTTTGATCAGGCTTCTGAACAGTCGGCTTTCTCGGGTGTGGACGATGGCGACCGGGAAAAAACCATCAACATTACCACCAAGAAAGACAAGCGGAAAGGGTCGTTTGGCCAGCAGACCATTGGCGCAGGGCCAAAGCCGGGCGATGATGCGAGATATTCAGGCAGAGTCAGTTTCAATCGGTTTAATAATGGCCGTCAGATTTCGGTGCTGGGTATGGCCAATAACGTGAATCAGCAGGGCTTTACGGCCTCGGATTTAGGACTTGGTAATAACTTTGGCGGAGCCGGACAAGGGCAGGGTGGTGGTGGAGGTAGCAACGTAGTTCGTGGTGGAGCTGGTGGTGGTAGTGGTAACGGCGCCGGTCAGGTGGGTAGCAATGCCATTACAACGTCTTGGGCAACAGGCATCAATTACCGCGATGGCTGGGGCAAAAAGATTGACGTGGTCAGCAGCTATAACGCCAGCAACACCAACACCCTCACCAACCAGCAAAGTCACCGGGAGAACGTGATTCCCAGCGGCACATCCGGCACAATTCCTACACGAACGGATGCCGGATTTGTTCGTGACCAAACCAACGGGTCGGATAATACCAATACAAATCAGCGGGTCAATCTTCGGCTCGATTACCGAATCGACTCGATGACGACGATCCGGGTTATTCCGAGTTTGTCGTGGCTAAATTCAACCTATAACAACCAAAGCGAAGCCAGAACGCTTACCAATGAAGGTGTTCTGGCCAATTCGAGCCAGACCAACTATAACTCAAATGGTAGTGGCTTCACCGGCAATAACTCCCTGCTGCTCTTTCGTAAATTCCAGAAAAAAGGCCGGAGTTTTTCGGTCAACTGGAACATCGCCTTCAACAACCAGGATAATGAAGGAATCAATAAGTCGGTCAACCAGTTTAACGGCTCGTCGACCAGCCTGACGTCGGGCATTATCACAAAGGATACCGTAACGGGTATTACTACGCAGACCATTAACCAACGCAACAACCAGCAAACGCATTCGATGACCAACACGGTCAATGTAAGTTATACGGAACCGCTGTCGATGCGCCAAACCCTTGAATTTCATTACAATCTGTCTAATAATCATAATACGTCGGACCGGGCGGTGAACGATTTTAACGGACTAACGAACCAGTACGACCAGTTAAATCCCTTGTTGAGTAACAACTTCGTGAACGACTATGTAACGAATCGGGGTGGGCTGACGTGGCAAACGAAGCGGCTGAAATACACCTACGCGTTCGGTCTGGACGCGCAGCAGGCAAGCCTTAATTCCGATAACCTTAGTCGCATCGGCGGACCGCGCGAAACAAACCTGAACCGCACGTTTTCAAACCTGTTACCAAACGCGTTACTGACTTACAATTTTGCGAAAAGCCGGAGGCTCCGATTCAACTACCGGACCCGGATCAATGCGCCATCGGTAAACCAGTTGCAGCCGGTGCCCAACAACACCAACCCGCTCAATATTCAGTTAGGTAATGCCGGTCTGCAACCGGAATACAGCCATACGCTATCCCTGAACTACAATCAGTTTGATGCGGCTACGTTCCGAAATATGTTTGTTTTCCTGAACGCCAGCCGAACGGATAACAAAATCGTTAACTCAACGGTATTCAACCAGTCGGGCGCGCAGACGACAACGCCTGTAAATACCAATGGATATTATACGGTGAACGGGTCGTTTGTCATTGGCCGACCGCTTAAGTTGGGGGCGCAAAAAACGAACCTGAACTTATCGACTAACCTGACCTATAATCAGGGAATGAGCTTTATAAACAACCAATCCAATCAGGCGAAAAACTGGCTGATTGGGCAGGGCGCTACGATAAGCTCAAATTTTACGGAGAAGCTGGACTTGAACCTGTCGGGAAATATTAACTGGCAATCAGCGAAGTACTCGTTGCAACCGCAGCAGAACACAACCTTCCTGAATCAGACAGTTACGCTCGATGTCTATTACCAGTTACCGCTGAAGTTTACCTTTTCCACCAACGCTTATTTCAATCATTACGGCGGAAGTTCGGCCAACTATAACCAGTCCTACACGCTCTGGAATGCCACCCTGGCCCGGCAGTTGTTCAAGCAGAATCAGGGAGAGCTGCGCTTTCAGGCATTCGATTTGCTGAACCAGAACCAGAGTATCGTACGGAACGTAACCGACACGTATACCGAAGAAGTACGGAGTCGGGTGCTGAACCGCTATTTCATGATTAGTTTTGTGTATAACCTACGTAGTTTCAGTGCGGGCGTTACGGCTCCACGCGATCCATTTCAGCAGCAGAATGGGGGAGGGCAGCGGGGACAGGGCGGTTTCCGGAGGAATGGCTAGTTGATGTGATGCACCTAAGGGGATGTTGTATTTTTAGGTTGCGTATGCAGCCAGTTCCTGATTGAATCATCTAAGTCAGAGAATTTAAACCAGACTTGTTTGTAATAAACCGTTCCGTCGGGATTAATTAAATAAGCCATGTTGGGTGCCTGACCGAAGGCCAGCCAAAAATCATTCGTAGGTGTATCTACTAAAACAGGGACTGTTAACGCATTTTGCTGTTGCCATTTTTTTGCCAGTACCTTCCGTTCACCATAGGTTTTTGCCTGTTGCGCTTCTATATGATCCCGGGTATTTGCCGAGGCAATATCTACACGATTATTCGCTGAATAAGGACTAGCAATATCCGACGGATGCGCATCAATCGTATAAACGATATAGGTGTTGATCTTGCCTTTGTAACGTGCTGTTAACAAATTAATGTCCGGCATATTACGGCGACTTATATCGCACGTATAACTTCCCGAAATCAGCAGTAAGGGTTTATTACTTGTCAGAATTTCGGATAAGGAGTATTTCGTTCCATCCAGCGAGTAGAGAGTAAAGTCGTTGACTTTTTCGCCTTTCTGATAACCCAATTTAACGAAGTTGGTGAAATTGTCTTTGATCCCTTCTGAAACAGGAAGATCTATTTTAGCTGCATCGCTGGGTAATTTCTTTTGGCTATTGGTATTTACCGTTGTATGGCTCGTATGGCAGGATGTCAGGGCAGCAAAAGCAAGCAACCCAAGCAGGCAGCTTATTGATTTCATCTTCATAACGTTTAATGAGAAACTGTATAGGTATGCGCTAATTAACTGTTTGTATAGGAATAATGAACGCACTTAATCGCTGGACGATAACAATGTATAAAGCGAAATTAAACGAAATTAGACGTCGGAAAAATTAAAAATTATCTAAAACAGGTAGAGTTTATAAACCAGTTTATAGTTAGCAATACGATTTACTTATACTGTATTTGATAGAATTACTTAGCAACGATACGCTTTATTTTTGCAATTAATGAATATGCAAATGGTGGTAGTTAGAGCAGCTATTTAGTTAATTGTACTTAGTCAATGGGCGTTAACAAGACTAGCAATATTCTCTATTAGCTATCAACGAGTGCGTAAAATACTTACGGCTTCTATAGTGCTTTTATTAACGAAATAGTAGTTGATACTGAGTAAGTATTTTACCTTGACTAAGGTAAACTACTTACTCAGATAGTTTAAATTATTCTGACCAAGTCATCAGTTTATGAACTGTACAATTTTTGAAATAGTAAACTCATTCGTATAATTTGATATAAAGTCCCGCACTAATCAGCGCGGGACTTCACCTCTATTTTATATACCGAAAATCCTCATTGCCTTTCAGGGCTAGCAACGTTTCGTACATGAGCTTGATAACATTCTGCACATCGTCCATATGGACGGTTTCAACGGTGGTGTGCATGTATTTGAGGGGCAACGAAATCAGGGCTGATGCAATACCTTCGGTTGCATAGGCAAAGGCATCGGTATCGGTGCCCGTCGAACGGCTAACCGCCTGACGCTGGAACGCGATTTCCTGCTGTTCGGCCACACCGATCAGAAAATCAAGTACATTGTTCTGTACGGCAGGGCCGTAGCACAACACCGGACCATCACCACATTTGAGGTCACCCTGTTCTTTTTTGTCGTACTTCGGCGATTGCGTGTCGTGCGTTACATCGGTACAGATAGCCAGATCGGGCTTGAGCCGACGAGCGATCATCTCGGCGCCACGCAGGCCAATTTCTTCCTGAACGGCGTTGACGATGTATAAGGTAAATGGCAGAGTTACGTTGTTTTCTTTCAGGAGTCGGGCTACTTCAGCAATCATGAAACCACCCATCCGGTTGTCGAGTGCGCGGCCAACATAATACCGGTTGTTCAATTCCATCAGGCCATCCACAAAGGTGCAAACGGTGCCAACATGAATACCCATGTCCAGCACTTCCTGCTTGGTGGCGGCCCCCACGTCGATGAACAGGTCCGTTACTTTGGGGGCTGTATCTTTAGCCAGATCGCGAACGTGAATAGCGGGCCAGCCGAAGACACCTTCGACAACGCCTTTCTTTGTGTGCAGATTTACCCGCATCGAAGGCGCGATGACCGCATCGGAACCACCATTCCGGCGCACGAACAGGTAGCCATCGTCGGAGATGAAATTGACAAACCACGAAATCTCGTCGGAGTGCGCTTCGATCACGACAGAGTAGCCCTTACCGGGTCCAATTACGCCAACGGCGGTGCCATACGTATCGACAATGTACTCGTCGGTATAGGGTTTGAGGTAATCCAGCCAAATCTGCTGCCCCGATGCTTCGAAGCCGGTGGGTGAGGCATTGTTGAGGTACTGATACAGGAAACTTTTACTGTGTTCGTTCATTGGATGCTAAAAAACGGGTCTAAAAATTCTTTTAGTGCTTTGAGGGGCAGGTGTTTTGGGTCAAGATTCCAGTGGTCCTTATTTAAAAAGTTACGCTTATCGGGTTTGCTTATAAGATCGCGTTGCGATTCAGAATGACCAAGTATAGATTCGAGGTAAGCAAAAATTTTGCCCTTCCGATTGGGGAGATAATAAAACTCGTTCGAGCTTAAACAACTTTCGTACACTTGCCAGCAGTCAAAAAATGGCTGGTGAGTAGGATTGTAAATGATTTCCAAAATAGATTCCAAATCGCCTGTCTGGCTATTGTTAGGCCAAAGAAAAAAATCAAATTGATAAATAGCCGCGAGTTTAGCAACAACTTCTTTTCGTTGTGTAAAATCATCATCGGCATCAAGAATAACAACATTATGGATTTTGTTCTCTTGGTTCTGAGCGAAATTTATCTTGTTTAAATGAATAACTTGTTCAAAACGATGTTTGAGATTATCCTTTCCATCTAATACATCAATGTATGAGTCGGGTAATTCTTTATTGTACCAATAATGAATGATGTCTTTTAAGAATTTACGGTCGCTTGGACCTTCTACGTAAAATTGTACACTACTCATCGTTGCCCTCCTCTCGTATTAATGCCATTAGCAAGCGAAAACTCAAACTCTTCGAAGGTATAAGTAAAGGCTTTTACGTCTCCTTGTTTATTTTCAAGCAGGGTTATATTTCGGGCGTCGGCTTGATACTGCTGCATTTCTGAATCTTCCAAGGCTTCTACGAATGCTTGCTGGCATTCAAGACTATGAGTAGTAGCGAAAAGCTGCACGTTGTATTTCGCGCAGAGCTGAATGATTATTTGCCAATAACCTTTCAAACGGGTGAAGTGAATGCCTGAACCAATTTCATCGACCATTAAACGTCGATTTTTTGTAATAGATATCTCCATCAATATTCGAAGCACTTTTACTGTTCCATCACCATATCGAGTTATTGGAAATATTCCATTGTTATCAAACAATGTAAGGGAAAGAACTTCTTGGTTTGCACGGAATTTGTGTACTCGTATTTCTTCTATATCGCTAATGAACATCTTTGAATTACGCTCTAATTCTTTCCTTGCTTCTTTATTTGAATTAAAGTATTCATAAAAAAAGTCAACTAAAGAGTTAGTGTAATTAGCATTTGCTTCAACGAAAGGTGTATAATGATCTATGTTTAGATTCAGATTTTCAAAGTAAGCTCCAGTTATATTAAAACTCTCATTTCCATTTATAGTAGAGTTTAACTTTAACCATTTGTTAGATAAATTAGAAACTATATTATTCCTGATAAATACTTTATCGATTTCGCTAAGATTATTCTGCGCTAAGATGCTTATCGAATATTTTTCATTCTGATTGATTTGAACATTTATGGGTTCGCTAATTCTTTTAAAAAAATAGGACCAAAAATCCGTTGCCTGAATTGATTCTTTATTGAGCCCATCAGCAAAATTGTGTTTGTGTCGAGTTACAGCCATTGATAAATAAGCGTGAGCCAATCTATTTATATCCTCATCAAACGTCAACGCTTCCAGCACCGACGTCTTCCCTACATTGTTGTCTCCCACAATCAGGTTGAACTGCCCCAGGTTGCTCATCTCGAAGGAGTCGAACCGCTTGAAGTTCTCAATTTTGAAGTAGGTGAGGTGTTGCTTTTCCATAAATAAGGCTGGCTTCGCTAAAGGAAGCGTTGCGAACAAATGTACTAAATGGACAGGTATCTCCTGCGTTGTCGATCAAAACCCAATCCGCTCCCGTTTTTGCTCTACGCCCATCGAGCGCAGCACTTCCATCGCAATCCGGTCGTCGTATTTGCGCTTCCAATAGTCGGCTTCCAGGCGCAGTTTGTCCAGTTCGAGCTGTTGTTTCTCGACCACAAGGCGAAGGGTTTCGAGTTCGTGACTAGCCAGTTCATCGGCTCTTATGTCGACAACCTGGGCGGGTAGGGCCTCATCCGTTAGCAGAATTAGTGGCGATATTGCCAAAACGTTTGCAATTTGGGCCAGTCGGGAGAGGGTCAGGTCGGTTTTTCCGCGTTCAATGTCGCCATAAGCCGTTGTGGACAGATTGAGTAAATCGGCCATGTTTTCCTGCGATAAACCGCGCTGAAGGCGCTGTAAGCGTATTTTTTCGGCCGGACCGCGGTTGATGTGGGTGCTCATATCAAGTGTCAACGATAAAATCTAAACCAGAACTGACAAGGTTTTTCGGTATGATAACGCAATTTTGTAACGAAACAATTCTCGAACTTACACCAAGCGTTCTTGGTTTTCAAATTAAGAAGTAAACCCAATTATGAATTACGAAAAAGAATTCCGCAATTTCGCCGTGAATCACATGGGTCTTAATGGCCTGACTGTGGACGGTTACGTGAAACACACCGTTGAAAATAACTCGGTTGAGAACCATAAGGTTGACAACATGACTCGTTCGGTCATTGAAGAACGCCCGATGAATTTCCGTGAAGTCGACGTGTTCTCACGGCTTATGGCCGACCGGATCATCTTCATGGGCTTGCCCGTCGATGACAACATTGCAAACATCATTGTTGCTCAGTTGCTCTTTCTGGAGTCGGCCGATCCTAAAAAGGATATCCTGATGTACCTCAATAGCCCAGGTGGTTCGGTTTATGCCGGTTTGGGTATTTATGACACCATGCAATATGTGCGACCCGACGTAGCCACGGTTTGTACTAGCCTTGCAGCCTCAATGGGTGCTGTATTGCTGGCTGGTGGTGCTGCCGGAAAACGGTCGGCGTTACCACACGCCCGTGTCATGATTCACCAGCCATCGGGCGGTGCCCAGGGAACGTCGAAAGACATGCAGGTGACTATGAAAGAAATGCTCGAATTAGAGAAAGATTTGTATCGGATTCTGGCTAGCCATTCTGGCCGTACATACGAAGAAATCGAGCAGGCATCTGACCGCGACAAATGGTTCCGGGCTGAAGAAGCGAAAGAATATGGCTTAATTGATGAAGTCCTGCGCCGGGAAAAATAAGCTGGCTTGGCAGTTTGATTACCAATCAATAACTTTGTTAGTACCGAACGACTCAGGCTCGCCTGGGTCGTTTTTTTTCTCGAAATTAGCTCAATATTTTTTTATATCAACTGTTTAACTGAACTCAGCTAACAAACGTGTTTAACACGATGTTGTCCGATAACCCCCAGCCCATTTACCCTGCAACCGTTCATGCCACAAATTAGTTGCTCGTTCTGTGGACGACGCAAAAACGAAGTAATGATGCTCCTGTCAGGCATCGACGCACACATATGCAATTACTGTATCGAGCAGGGGCATCAGGTCGTGCTTGAAGAAATGCGTCCAAAAAAGAGTGAACCGGCCGAGGTGAATATTAAGCTCATCAAGCCAATTGACATGAAAAAGCACCTCGATCAATATGTTATTGGTCAGGATGATGCGAAGAAATCCATTACGGTTGCTGTCTATAATCATTACAAACGGTTAATGCAGCCAAACACCAATGATGATGTGACAATTGAAAAGTCGAACATCATTATGGTTGGCGAAACAGGCACGGGTAAAACCTATCTGGCCCGCTCGATAGCCAAAATTCTTGAAGTACCTTTTTGTATTGCCGATGCCACCGTCATTACCGAAGCGGGCTATGTGGGCGAAGATGTCGAGACGATTTTGACGCGTTTACTGCAAGCCGCCGACTACAATGTTGAAGCCGCCGAACGGGGTATCGTTTACATCGACGAGATTGACAAAATTGCCCGCAAATCAGATAACCCGAGCATCACGCGCGATGTAAGTGGTGAAGGTGTTCAACAGGCGTTGTTAAAACTATTGGAAGGGTCGGTCGTGAATGTGCCGCCACAGGGAGGCCGCAAGCACCCCGACCAGCGCCTGATTGCGCTCAATACCGAGAATATCCTGTTTATCTGTGGTGGTGCTTTTGATGGTATCGAACGGCACATTACCAAGCGGATCAACACCCGACCTATTGGCTTCTCGGGCAATCGCCCATTGAATGACACCTTCGAGCGGGGGCACCTGATGCGCTATATTTCGGCGCTTGATCTGAAGTCTTTCGGGCTGATTCCCGAATTGATTGGTCGTTTGCCGGTATTGACTCACCTTGAACCGCTTGACCGGTCGGCACTGATGCAGATTCTGACAGAGCCCAAGAACGCTATCACCAAGCAATATGATAAGCTGTTCAAAATGGAGGGTATCACCCTGCATTGGGACCCAAGCGCACTAAATTACATTGTCGATCAGGCTTTGCAATACGGACTGGGTGCACGGGGGTTGCGTTCCATCTGTGAGTCTATTATTACTGACGCGATGTTTGAAATGCCTTCGCAAACGGCTGTCAAAGAGTTAACCGTTAGTCTGGAATACGCCCGCGAAAAATTTGGCAAATCCAGCACGCATCAGTTTCGTTCCGTAGCCTAACCAAGGGATAATAAGCAAAAAAAATCCATTCGGTCTCAAATTTGAGACCGAATGGATTTTTTTTGCTTAAACGATTCCGGGCTTGAAAAAGGTGAACTACATAGTAATAAAGGGGTACTATCTCTTTGACAGAAGTCATCAGGCGAGTTTTATACGTTCCCATCAATCTGTTTCCCTACTTACACTTATGTACTAGTAATCAGTGCTTTAGTCGCTTGTGTGTCAATTCAATTTGCCTATCTGTTTGCTTACGGCAAGCAGTGGGAACCAATACGCCTTATAATCCCATTCAATAACATTCGTTAGTCGGGCTATCCGTCATTTATAGAATTTCCCTGATTTGAACGCAACAGACGAAATTATTTTGAACAACGCGCTAACAAATGAATAAAGTTATAGTTCATCAGGTTGATAACTCAAACGTTCACTAAATAAACTATACACTATGAGCATGTTCTCCAAACACATTTTCACTGCACTTTTAGGCGCGGCCGTTCTTTCATCCTGCAGCCGTCCAGTAGCTTATTTCCAGCCTGGTGCACGTGAACATTTTGCCACCGCACCAACAAAAGTTTCTACAGAAAATGTTGCTACCGGCACGTCCGAAATAACGGCACCAGTAGCTGAAGCACCTGCCGAGCAAGTTGCCAAGGCCGCTACAGCCCTCGATCAAATGGACGCCATGGTGCGTAATGATAGCAAATTGAGCGCTGACAAATCGGTTCAAAAACGATTGAATCGCGTTCGAACATTATTGGCATCAACCTCGGCCAAATCAACCCTGGCACCTACAGAGGTAAGCGCTCCTAAGAAAATGAATCTGGTAGAGCGGATGATGGTGAAGAAGATGAATAAAAAGATCAGCAAACAACTTGCACCTGCGAATCCAGAAAAGACCATGTCCAATCAGGGGACGTTAGCCGCTGGGGCCGTGTTGGTAATTATCGGTTTGTTATTGTTAGTGCTGACTTCCGGTACGGCTGCAACAGTTGGTCTGGTTGCTATTCTGGTGGGTGCCGTCATTCTCCTTGTTGGCTTGCTATAAGATTTTTGAAAACGTAGAATAGTCCTGTCAACAAAAGGCAATCCCAAATTGACAGGACTTTTACGAATTGTTGGGCCAATCGCTCTAATTCACAACCACTTTTTCTTAATGTCTTAACAAATGCATAAAGTTGCAGTTGTTGAGAAGAATCTTTCAATCGTTTATTTCAAACCTTACACTATGAGCATGTTATCTAAACACCTTTTTACTGCCCTTCTTGGTGCTGCCGTTCTTTCATCCTGCAGCCGTCCTGTGGCTTATTTTCAGCCCAGCGCCCGCGAAAACTTTAAATCGGCTCAGCCAAATGTTGCTGTTGTTACGCCTGTTGAAGCCGTTCAGCCAATTACAGAAGCACAATCTGTCGATGTAGTATCAACAACGCCTGCAACTGTTGTTCCGGTTGAGCAACAAGTAGCTCAAACAAAGCAGGCCGTCGAGCAGGTTGAAGCGTATGTACGCAATGATAACAAACTGGCTTCGAACAAAAAGCTAGCTAAGCGTATGGTGAAATTGAATGAAATGCTGGCGATTACAAGTGCTAAAGCAACGGTTTCCGCAAATGCGGCTCCAGCGAAAAAAATGTCGCTGATGGAGCGTACGATGCTGAAAAAAATGGACAAGAAAATTAAAAACCACGTGGCTCCAGACCAAACAAAGGCTATGAACTCAAATGTTCGGCTGGGTGTCATTATTGGCATTGTTGGCTTGCTGTTACTTATTTTAGGGGGTGGTAGTGTGTTAGGTGTTATAGGTGGCATTGGCTTAGTTGTTGGCCTGGTATTAATTCTTCTGGGTGTTATTAATGCCTAAGTAGGCAAACCAACACCAGTACTATTTTAGGCGTAGACGCTTCCTGTCAGGATAGCTTCTACGCCTATTTTGTGTTTTAAACCCTTTTTACGCTGATTATCCGTAAACTTGCACCTCATTTATAGGAAAGTGCGAGATTCGGTAAACGCGTCCGGCACGTTTAGATCATCAAAGAAAATGGCTGAGCTTTTTAACGTTTATCCGCTATACGATATTGAACCTACCCGGGCACAGGGTAGCTACCTTTGGGATGTCGATGGAACCCGCTATCTCGATCTTTATGGTGGTCATGCGGTGATTTCTGTGGGGCATACGCACCCACGCTATGTGACAGCATTGACAGACCAACTGAATAAAATTTCGTTTTATTCCAACTCAGTCAAAATTCCGCAACAACAGGAATTAGCCGATAAATTGGGCGCTCTGTCGGATCATCCTGATTATTCCCTTTTTCTTTGTAATTCGGGGGCCGAGGCCAACGAAAACGCCCTGAAGCTGGCATCGTTTCATAATGGCCGGACGCAGGTGGTAGCCTTTACCAAATCGTTTCATGGCCGTACTGCCGGTGCCGTAGCGGCTACAGATAATGCGTCGATTGTTGCGCCCATAAACTACAACAAGCACGTTTCCTTTCTGCCTTTCAACGATGCTACTTCGGTTCTAACGGGTATCACTACCGAAACCTGCGCTGTCATTGTTGAAGGCATTCAGGGCGTTGGGGGTATACAGGTGGCTACCGACGATTTTTTGCAGACGCTCCGCCGTCGCTGTGATGAAACTGGCGCGGTGCTGATTCTGGATGGTGTTCAGTGCGGATATGGCCGGTCAGGTAAGTTTTTCTCGCACCAGTTTAGCGGCATCGAAGCGGATATTATCTCGATGGCTAAGGGTATGGGCAATGGCTTTCCTATTGGTGGCATCCTGATATCGCCCAAGTTCAAAGCCAGTTACGGACTGCTGGGCACGACCTTTGGAGGTAATCACCTGGCTTGTACGGCAGGTATTGCGGTGCTTGACATCATGAAAGACGAAGGGCTGCTGGAGAATGCCACGCGCATGGGTAACTATTTTATGGATGGTATTCGGCAGATTGGGGGCTATAAAGACCTGCGCGGTCGGGGCCTGATGATTGGTATCGAATATGATTTTCCGGTCGATGCACTCCGCAAGACGTTACTATTCGAGCACAAGCAGTTTACGGGTGTAGCCGGTAAAACGATTATCCGGTTGCTGCCTTCGCTGGCCATCGGCGTTGACGAAGCCGATCAGTTTCTGGAGGCTCTGCGTATGTGTTTGAACACGGAGCAGACGGAGGTTGCCACGGAGAACACGGTAAAATGATTAGGCAGGAGGCACCGATGGTTTAATTGGATGTGCGATAAAAGTTCATTGGGGCTTAGGTCAGGGTCTTTTAAAGTCAGCAATGACGAATGCTTAGCCTACGAGATGACAAAAGCCGGTATCTTTTTTGAGCGGCAAAAGGCAATGCCTATTATTTATGATGAATTAAAACTGGAAACTGGTTACCGTGTAGATTTATTTGTAGAGGGCAAAGTCATTGTTGAGCTAAAAGCTGTCGAAGCCCTAAATAATGTGCACTTTGCACAAGTCATGACATACCTCCGGCTGGCAAACTGTCGTTTTGGATTGCTGATGAATTTCAATGTGTCTCAGTTGAAGGTTGGAATTAAACGTGTTGAAAATGAACGTTAACCTCCGTTTTTTCCGTGTTGACCTCCGTTTCTCTGTGTTAAACTACTTTAATGACCAATTTTCTCTCCCTCGCCGACGTCACCAGTATTGACGACCTCATTCAGTCCGGCCTGGCTGCCAAAGCCAACCCCTTTGCCGATCAACAGCTCGGCAAAAACAAAACTATTGGCCTTATCTTCTTTAACTCCAGTTTACGTACCCGGCTAAGTACACAAAAGGCGGCCCAAAATCTTGGTATGAATGTCATGATGATGAACGTCGGGCAGGATAGCTGGGGGCTGGAAATGGAGGAAGGCGTGCTCATGAATGGCGACAAAGCAGAGCACGTTCGCGAGGCAGCCGCTGTGATGGGCCGCTATTGCGACATCATCGGTATTCGCGCCTTTGCCGAACTGAAAGACCGCGACAAAGACTACCGGGAACAGGTGATGCATCAGTTTGCCACCTACGCCAAGGTGCCCATTGTAAACCTCGAATCAGCCACGCGTCACCCACTGCAATCACTGGCCGACTGCATTACAATTGAAGAGGCCAAACTGGTAACCCGCCCCAAGGTGGTGCTTACCTGGTTACCACATTTTAAGCCGTTGCCACAAGCCGTTGCCAATTCGTTTTGCGAATGGATGAATGCTCGTGTTCAGTCGGGAAACGTCGATTTTGTAGTGACCCACCCCAAAGGCTATGAACTAGCCCCCGAATTTGTTGGCGACGCTCCCGTAATCTACGACCAGAGCGAAGCATTTGCCGGTGCCGATTTTATTTATGGCAAAAACTGGTCGTCTTACACCCAGTATGGGCAGGTGCTTACACAAGACCCCTCCTGGGCAGTCACGATGGATGACCTGAACTTGACAAACAATGGAAAATTTATGCATTGTTTACCCGTTCGCCGTAACCTGAAAGTGTCCGATGCTGTATTGGATAGCCCACAATCGCTGGTTATCGAGCAAGCTGCCAATCGCGAATGGTCGGCGCAGGCAGTATTAAAAGAAATTTTAACGAATTTAGGTTAACACAGAGAAACGGAGGCATTCATAAAGTGCACGAAGATTAGCCTGATTTCTTTCGTCTACTCTATGAATTTCCCTGGTTCGCTGTGTTTTACAAAAACATGGATAACCTCACTGTAATAAAAATTGGCGGGAATATTATTGATGATCCAGCCGCACTGAAACGGTTTCTAACGTCTTTCGCTGGCCTGGCTGGTTCCAAGTTATTGGTACATGGCGGAGGTAAAATAGCCACACAGGTAGCCGAAAAATTAGGTATTCAAACGGTTATGGTTGAAGGCCGTCGCATAACCGACCAACCCATGCTCGATGTGGTCACGATGGTTTATGGTGGTCTGGTCAATAAGCAAATTGTAGCCCGGCTTCAGGCATTGGACGTGAATGCCATTGGCATGACCGGAGCCGATGCCGGAACGGTACTGGCTAAAAAACGCCCTGTTAAAGACATCGACTATGGTATGGTAGGCGATATTGACGAGGTAGATTCGGGGCAGATCCAGTTTTTTTTACGACAAAGCCTGACACCCGTTTTTGCGCCAATCACCTATACCAGTTCGGGCGACCTGCTGAATACAAATGCGGATACAATGGCGTCGGCTATTGCAGTCGATATGGCTCATCATAATCAGGTGACGCTAATCTATTGCTTTGAAAAAAAGGGCGTTCTCAATGACCCGGCAGACGATAACAGCGTCATCAACGAACTTACACCCGCGCTTTATGCCCGGAATAAGGCCGAGGGAACTATCAATAAAGGCATGATTCCCAAGCTGGACAATGCCTTTAAAGCGCTGGGAAGCGGTGTTTCTAAAGTTATCATCTGTCATGCCGACGAACTGGCGATGGCTGTGCAGCAGGGAGCTGGGACGACCTTAAAAAAATAAAGCGACCGGAAGGTCGCTTAGATAAATAGTGCTATAATGAGAGCGGCTTTCTGGCCGCTTTACTTTTTATTTTTGGGTTAGTAAATGCGCCACACGCCGAATACCCATATAACGATGCTGGTAGTAGCTCGCACTCAGGTAATCGTAGCGAACGCCCCCGTTCCAGGCTGAATGAATGAATTTTATGCGGTCACCAATGACTTCAGTAATCAGGCCAACATGACCAATTCGATTGCCTCCTGAACTGTGTCCTTTGAATAGAATCAAATCGCCGGGTTGGGCCGATTCTTTTTCAATGGCAGCACCAACGTTCCCCTGAGCCGCACTTGAATGTGGTAACGAGATGCCAAACTTATTAAAGCAGAAGCGGGTAAAACCGGAACAATCAAAACCACTCGTTGTCGTACCACCGGAGCGATACCGAATCGAAAGATGAGCCTTCGCGAAGTTGATTACATTATGAACGAGCGGAATTTGCTCGTAGAAACTTACTTTGTTCGACGTTACGGTGGGTACGTCAGATACCTTGTTTGTTTCGGTGGGTACGGTTTGGGCTTGAACGATGCCAAACGAGACAATACAAACTACTGTCAGGAGCACTTTTCTCATCATAGAATTGAGGTCAAATCCACGTTACGTATGATAAAAGTACCGAATTGATGCCATTCTACCTATTAGGTGAGAATAAATTTCCACACATATGCAGGAATATTTTCCATGCCAACTTTCTAAGTTGTTGACCGTAAACTAATTGAAGGCCGATTTTTTTTGAAAATGGATGTGAAATAATAGACTATTAAATCTTTGTTTCCTATAAAAAAGCCTGAGTTTCGTTGGTCGAGCTGAATACAGTGACCAACAAAACGCAGGCAAATAACCCAGTTTTATTCTACTACTTAAAACCAGCCTGCGCCAGCAATTCGGAACGGCCAGGGAATTGACGCCAAGATAAGCAGCAATCCTAAGCCGTAAAAAATGCCCACCAGGCGTTGTTTCGCTATCGCGTCGGAAGCCCGTTTCGAGCGGGAATACCCGATTGTGATCAGCACAAGGGCTATTAACATGCCGGTTGTATGTTCTACGCTATAGAAACGATAGAATTTATCGCTCATCTGGCTGAAGTCAACTTTAGGGCTAATAAACAATAGAATAAGGCCCAGCACGAGTTGGGTATGCACGGAGATCAGCGTGAACAGATACAGTTTTCGGTTACCATCTGTATAACCGCTGCGGCCCTGCCATTTGCCAATGGCTGTAACGACGGCGGCTATGAGTAAAATAAGAGCTATCCAGCGGAGTCCCGAGTGGGCGTGTACTAATCCAGAATACATGAGTTGATTGATTTATCGCACAAATTTAGTTGATTGGCAAAGAAACAACCAAATGGTCAACTTACACCGCAAATTGGTTGTTTACCGATTATGATTCTTTACAACACAACCTACAGCGTTGCCGAAGAGGTGTCGTCTGACTGGCTCCGCTGGATGAAACGCTTCTTTCTCCCAGCTGTCATGGCTACCGAACTGCCGGTTGGCCACAGGGTTTTACGGTTATTGACCGAACTGGAGAATGGCGGTACAACGTATTCCGTACAGCTTGATTTTAACACAATGGCCGACTACGCTGCCTACCAGCAATACCATGCCGACACCTTACGCCAACGTATTCAACACCGCTTTGGCAATCAGTTTATTTCATTCGATACCCTTCTGGAAGAAGCGTAAATGAATGATGAGTAATTACTAAATCTTAATTCTGGGCGTTCTGTGCCGCTTTTTTGAGTCTTTTCCGGTTGCGCTGTTTGTCAACTGTCAATAAAAATGCGGGAAGCAGAATCAGGTTCGACGCCATGCCCATCAGCAGCGTGATAGAAACCAGAATGCCAAGGGCCACTGTCCCCTGAAAAGTCGATGCCGCAAAAATGGCAAAGCCCGCAAACAGAATCATGGCCGTATAGAACATGCTGATACCGGTATACCGAATCGTTTCGGAAACCGCCAGATTAAGCCCTGTCAATTTGTTTCGTAGTTCGTCCCGGTATTTGGTGATGAAATAGATCGTACCATCCGACGAGATGCCAAAGGCGATACTGAAAATCAGAATGGTAGAAGGTTTTAGGTGAATATCGCAAAAACCCATAATCCCGGCGGTAACGATCAGCGGCACTACACTCGGCAGAATCGCAATCAGGCTCAATCGGATGTCGCGCAGCAGAATAATGAGAATGACAGACACCAGCAAAATTGCCAGTACTGTGCTTTCGGCGAGGTTCGTTAGCAGGTAATCGTTGCCTCGTGTGAAAACCACACTGTTGCCGGTGATATTCACTTCATACTGTTCATCGGCGGCTACGCGTTTCCCGGTTGCCCGGTCGATATTAAAAATCGAATCGGCTTTCGGCTGGAGCTCATTCAGCAGTTGTGTTGTGCGAACCGTGCCTACATCGGGCATCTGGAAACTAATACGGGTATACCGAAATGTGCTGTCTAAGTAAGCTTTGAATGCCAGGCCACCACCGGCATTTTTAGCCCCTTTGAGTTGGGGAGCATAGTTTGCCAGTTGGCTAAGTTCCAGGGCACCCGGCAGGGCATAGTATTTTGGATCGCCCCCGCGATAGGATTGATAAAAGAACTTTACCGCTTCAACCAGCGAGAGGGGACGCGTAAACTCATTGTATTTACTGAATTCGCGTTCAAGCAATTTGATTTTTGTCAGAGTTTGCGGAGTTAACACCCGGCCAGGACGTCTGGCATCGATACTCACCTCGAAGGGCATCACCCCCTTAAACTTGCTCTCGATGAATTTTAGATCGGTATAAATTGGGTCGTTTTTGGGTAAGTCATCGACAACGTAGCCAATAGGGTTAATCTGGAGGGCACCCACAATAGAAATCGCTGTTACTATGCCAATAAATGCATAAATGGCTGTTCGGCGAGTGTGTACCAGGACATCAACCCATGTCAGGAAACCACTTACCTGCTTACGTTCTAAATGACCGCGTTGTTTTGCGTCAGGCTTTGCGAGGTAGCTAAAAATAATGGGTATCAGAATAAGCGATACTACATAGGTTGTCATAATTCCTAAGGCAGCGACCAGACCAAATTGCACCAGGAGAGGGCTTCCCGTGAAGTAGAATACAAAAAAACCAATACTCGTCGTGACGTTAGCGAAGAAAGTCGTTTCACCCACTTTGCTGGTGGCAATCATCAACGCGTCCTCTTTACTACGCTTGCGGTTCAGTTCTTCGTGGTAACGATTCAGCAGGAAAACTGCATTTGGTACCCCAATCACGATAATCAGTGGGGGAATCAACCCCGTAAGCAGCGTAATGTCATAGCCTAACAGAACAATGTAGCCTGTAGCCCAAATTACAGCGATCCCTACTACAGCCAGTGCTGCCAGCACAACAGTAAATGACCGGAAAAAATAAAATAAAATCAGCGCGGTCACCAGGAATGCCAACCCCAGAAACAAAAACATTTCTTTGCTGACTTTAGCCGTAAACTCCGTTCGGATATAAGGCATTCCAGACATGTGTACCGTACTCTCAGAGCCCGAAGAAACAGAACTGGTCAATACGTGCCGACGGCCAAACGAATCGGCGACGGCTTCTACCTGTCGAACCAGCGAAATCCGGTTTTTGGTGTTTACCACCTTCTGATCGAAAGTGATGGCCATGAGGTGCGCCCGGCCACTACTGTCGG
This sequence comes from Spirosoma pollinicola, assembly GCF_002831565.1. NCBI lineage: Bacteria > Pseudomonadati > Bacteroidota > Cytophagia > Cytophagales > Cytophagaceae > Spirosoma > Spirosoma pollinicola. Next base: position 4,566,251 of record NZ_CP025096.1, read on the forward strand.
TTACCAGTCCCCGATAGAAGGGTAGGGAGGCAATGCGTGAACGGAGACTGTCTAACCCAATCTGGTCGGTAAGGGGTTTGGGTACCAGGGGCTTAATACGAAACGTGCGAGCCGAGTCGTCACGAATAACATTATATAGATTCGCATTCGACACAACATCTTTTATTCCCTCGATGTGCTTGATTTTTTGACCCAGTGCATACCAGTCGTTGAAGAACCCAAGCTGATACATGCTGTCTGTTTCAATGGCCAGCACCATTACGCTGCCATCCTGCCCAAAACGTGATTTGAACGCTTCGTATCGCTGAAAATCGGGATCGGTAACCGGTAGAATCTTGGCGAGTTCGTAGGAGAGTTTGACTTTACTGGCTTGATACCCCATGAAAGTCGTACCAAGCAGTACCGCAATTATCAGGGCTATTCTATTTTTTAAAATAAAGGAGGAGATACTTTGCCAAATCATACCTAATTAACGCCAAATAAGGTTGCAAGGTACGAAAAAAGGGTAGCGTTTAAGAAATGTGAATACCGCCTTATGTTTATGTAAGCAATATAATAAATAAAATATATCTTAAAATAAATACTTTATGTATTATTAGGTACATTTATTTAAACTGCTGTATACTCGAGTTGACTTTTAAGTATGCCGTAGTTTTCTGAGAAATATTGTTGCTAACCTGAGCATCTTTACTGTATTGTTAGCTATACCAAGTCCTGATTCTCAGAATACCCTGGCTAAAAGGTAGTAAAGTAAAAAATTGCTACAGACTGAATAACTGATGTTACGCCACCTTCTGGGCGGTTGGTTTAAATTTGAGTATGCAGACTACACTTGATCTCTATACCGACTATCTACTCAGTAGCTTTGGACAAACCACCGCTACCGGACTTTCCCGCTTAACCGACGGGGCAGTTGGCCACGATGCGGTCACGGATTTGCTCAATCGACTTCAAGGCGATAATCGGACCCTATGGCAACATGTCAAACCCCTAATCCACCAAATTCAGGAACCTGACGGGCTTTTGTTGACCGATGACAGCATCGCTCACAAGCCACATAGTGATGAAAATGGACTGGTGACCACCCACTATGACCATACGAGTGGGCAATATGTGCGAGGCATCAACTTTGTCAGCCTACTCTATCAAACCAGCCAAGGCCAGTGTCCACTCAGTTTTGAGCCCGTCATTAAAACGCAGCAGTGCGAACGGAAAACGCGCCAAGTAGTCTGGCGATCAGCTAGCTAGCTAGACTGATGTTACGCCACCTTCTGGGCGGTTGGTTTAAATTTGAGTATGCAGACTACACTTGATCTCTATACCGACTATCTACTCAGTAGCTTTGGACAAACCACCGCTACCGGACTTTCCCGCTTAACCGACGGGGCAGTTGGCCACGATGCGGTCACGGATTTGCTCAATCGACTTCAAGGCGATAATCGGACCCTATGGCAACATGTCAAACCCCTAATCCGCCAAATTCAGGAACCTGACGGGCTTTTGTTGACCGATGACAGCATCGCTCACAAGCCACATAGTGATGAAAATGGACTGGTGACCACCCACTATGACCATACGAGTGGGCAATATGTGCGAGGCATCAACTTTGTCAGCCTACTCTATCAAACCAGCCAAGGCCAGTGTCCACTCAGTTTTGAGCCCGTCATTAAAACGCAGCAGTGCGAACGGAAAACGCGCCAAGTAGTCTGGCGATCAGAGCGCACCAAACACCAGATGTTTCAGGATATGGTGCGGCAGGCCCATCAAAACTCGGTTCCCTTTCGCTATGTGCTGGCCGATTCATGGTACACTAATTCGGACAACATTAACTTGGTGCTGAGTTTAAAGCACCATTACTTAGGTGCCGTTAAGTCCAACCTCGAAGTTGCCCTCTCCAAACACGACCGGGCTAATGGTAAATTCGTCAAAATCAGTAGCTTGAAACTCCAGCCAGGCACCGTCCTAACCGTCTTCATTCGCTCGGTGGCAAGCCCCGTGGCGATCTGTGACGACATCTTTCCCAACAAAGATGGGTCAGTCGGTGAACTGCACTTGCTGACCACCGATGTGACGATGACTTACCAACAACTCCTGACAACTTACCAAAAACGGTGGGGCATCGAGGAGTACCACAAATCACTCAAACAGAATGCGTCGCTGGAGAAATCTCCTACGCGCACCCACCGTACTCAAGCTAACCATCTGTTTGCCAGTATCTGCGCCTACGTCAAGTTAGAGCGTTTGCGGCTGAGATCTGCCACCAATCACTTTGCCTTGAAAGGGCGGTTATATCTCAAAGCCATGCAAGCGGCTTTTGCCGAATTAAACAGCCTGAAAAATCAACTTAGCCAAAAGCCAACAATGGAGTTGGCGTAACATCAGAACCTAACTATGGAATTATTAGACGCAATGAGCTGGCGGTATGCCGCCAAAAAGATGACCGGGGCAAAAGTCCCAGCCGAAAAAATTGACACGATTCTCGAATCGATTCGCTTATCGGCATCGTCGGTGGGTCTGCAACCCTATACGGTTATCGTGATCGAGAACCACGAGTTGAAAGGCAAAATTCACGAGTTGGCCTGTCCGCAACCACAAATTGTCGAAAGCTCTCATTTGCTGGTTTTTGCCTCATGGACAGGTCTGGAAGCGAGCCAGATCGACACATACATTCAACTGATCGCCAACACGCGGGGCGTTACAGTCGAATCGCTGACTCCCTTTGCTGATTCGATTAAAGGAAACATATTAAGCAGAACCGTCGAAAGCCGGGATAACTGGACAGCCCGTCAGGCATACATCGCCTTGGGTTCAGCCCTGATTGCTGCTGCCACCGAACACGTTGATGCAACGCCTATAGAAGGTTTCAACGCCAACGCCCTCAACGAGCTTCTGGACTTGCCAGCCAAAGGTTTACAAAGCGTTGCATTGCTCGCATTAGGCTATCGGGACGAAGAGCGGGACTTCCTGTCTAAAGCGCCTAAAGTACGTCGCGCCAAAGAAGACCTCTTCATTGAGTTGGCATAACCCACTGATCACAATCTACAAAAAAAGCCTTCTGTTATCTGACATAGGGCTTTTTTTGAGTTGAAACTGGTTTAACATTTAAGTAGGGATAATTGCAATTTCGACCTATCACCACACCCGGCTGGCCACCAGATTGATCAGAACGTTCACGATAAACGCAATGCCGAACGACAATGCGATAGAAAACTGACTGAGCAGAAAGGCTTGCAAAAACAGAAACGTAGTAAAACCCAGGAGCCCCATTACCAACCCGCGAAGCGTGGCAATGGTGGCGTTACTACCTTGTAATGTGTGCGAAAAAATAGCCAGTACAGTCGTCATGATTGGAAAAGGCGTTAAAATGCCGCTCCAATCGGGGCCCAGCATACGCGCCAGTCCGGTAATAGCCAGCACAAATAATGTGGCAATAATCATCCGAATAGGAATGTCGAACGGTAGGCGCCTTGTAGAGATGAGATGACCCGTTGGCTTGGGAAAAAAGTACAAAGCCAGTAGAACGGTAGTTATTACGATGGCATAGCTAAGCAGTAAATTAAGCTGTAAGTAGTTAAAAAACACTGCAGTCGCCGTGTAGAGTCCGTACGAAAGTAAGATTGTAGGCAACCAGCTTAGCTTTCTGGAAAATGTGGCGTAGCTAAGACAAAAGCTGATTAATGCCAGAATGCCGGTCATTGATCCCTGAATGGAATGGATGCCAAAAGCTGTGCCCTGTTCAAGAATAAAAAACAAGAGAATAGGTCCGGCAACCCACGGCATACTTCCAATCAATCCGCCAACCTTATTCCCCCATTTCCGAATTGCCAGCGTGACCAGCGCGATGACCGAAGGCATCAGCGTTACTTTTAGGAGGAGTATATTCATCCGGGCAAAGTTACAAGCCTTTCCGTTCCTACCACCGCTTCACGTGCAGGAACGTTTCAATCTACTGGAAATCGAGGGGCCATATCCGCATAGAGTACTTACCTTTACAGGGCAGATTATCGTTCGCCAGGTATCGTTGAGATGCTCTCTAATCATGAAGAATACACCCGTAACCATTAAAGATATAGCGCGTTCGCTGAACATCTCTATCTCCACAGTATCTCGTGCATTACGCGGCCTGCCGGAGATTCATCCAGACACCCGTAATGCCGTTGTTAAGCTGGCCGAAGAACTGGATTATCAGCCCAATCAACTAGCCAAGAATCTGGCAAAAAGCCGCACCAAGACGATTGGCGTGATTGTACCGAATCTCAGCTATCACTTCTTCTCGGCCATGCTAAATAGCATCGAGGAAGCCGCGCTTCAGGCTGGCTACAGTGTGCTGGTTTGCCAATCGAATGAATCATATCTGCGCGAAATTACCAATATCCAGAATTTACAACGAAGTCAGGTAGAGGGGTTTATCATATCACTTTCGCGCGATACCGACAACTATGAGCACGTTGAGCGACTGGCACGTAAGAATGTTCCCTTAGTGCTGTTCGACCGGTATGCCGAAAGTATCGATGTGTCGAAAGTTATTGTCGATAATGAGGCCGCAGCCTTTAAAGCAACCGAACATTTAATCGAAAATGGCTGCCAGCGAATTGGCTTCCTGGCGGGTCCTGCCCGATTATTATTGAGCAATCAGCGAATAAAAGGCTATCAGGCCGCACTCGCCAAACATAACCTGCTGGTAGGCGATCAATATGTGTTACACTGCGACTACACGCAGGAAAACGCCATCATGCAAACACTGGCTATGACGAGTTTACCACAACCACCCGATGGGATCGTTACGATTAGTGATCGGGTCGCCTTTCCGGCCATCTACGCCATGAAGCAAAAAGGTCTCCACATTCCCGATGATGTTGCGGTCGTAAGTTTTAACAACGAACCGGTATCTGCCTTTTTCTCACCGGCGCTGAGCAGCATAAGCCAGCCCATTCAGGAAATGGGCGCCGAAACCGTGAAGCTCCTTCTCAAACAATTAGACGCCACCGTAAACCCAATTCCAAGAGAAACTAAAATTATGGAAACCCAGCTCATTGTGCGGGCATCATCGCTTCGAACACAGTAGAGCCCTACAGCCGCCAAGTCCGGAAAACTTGACAATTTCTAGAAGATTAGATCACATCCGATAGCTTCGGATATAGTCACCCGGTGGCATTCCCACAGTTTCTTTAAACTGTCGATTGAAATTTGACAGATTCGTGTAGCCGCAAGTGAAGGCAATCTGGCTGATAGTTGATTCTGATTCGCGCAGATACCGGCAAGCATGTTCGATACGAACCTCATTGAGTACTTGTGAAAACGTTTTACGGGTATGTTGCCGAAAAAAGCGGCAGAACGCACCGGGCGTCAGATTCGCCACGTTGGCGACATCATCCAGCGCAATAGGCGACGCATATTGCTGAAATATGTAGGAAAAAACCTGCTCCAACCGACGCTGATCGTCCGGGCGTTGTGGTCGTGCAAAGGCTGTAGCCGATAGAATTTCCCGGTCAGTGTTCGTCGCCAGATTATCTAATAACGTCAGTAAACTCATCAACTGCTCAAATGGCCGTTGCTGGGGCATACCTTCCAGTTGTTCTGTAACGGCGTTTCGGACACCACAACGAAGCCGGACACCATGCTGCGCTTCCTGAAATAGAAACTTCAGATGCTTTGTTTCCGGCAAACTCAACATTGTGGCTTCCAGATGCTCCGGTCGGAACAGCACCGTTATCAAGCTGGCCAATGGAGCACCATCAAGCTCAAGGTAACCGGGGTCACTTCGCAGAACGTGAGGCAAATTTGCCCCCAGCAATAAAATGTCGTATTGACAAAACCGGTCAATTTTATCCCCAACAATTAACGTACCTTCACCCTGTTTGATGAGTGTCAGCTGTATTTCTGGATGAAAGTGCAAGTGCCCGTAAAAATGAGGAGCACTATCCTGCTCAATCCGAAATGAGCGATCATCTATTGTCGGAACCCGAAAAAGCAGCGGCTTCATCAATACCAATTTAACCTGAATAACACTATTCTTAGCCTAACGTGGTGAAATAAGTATTAGTATTCATGAATTACTAGTAATGAAGCGAAGAAATTTTTGATGAACTTTGACCGTATAACATCATAATCCGATCGCCAATGAATGTATCAGTACAGTGGGAAGGTGTCTATCCCGCACTCCTAACGCCATTTACGGCGAACGACGAACTGGACTTGCCCCTTTTCGAGACTAATCTGCATGCTCAACTCGACGCAGGTGTACATGGATTCATCATTGGCGGTTCATTGGGCGAAGCCAGTACGTTGTTGAATGAGGAGAAAATAGCTCTGCTCCAGTCGGCATTGGGTGTTGCGCAGGGGCGGGTGCCGGTATTGGTTAACATTGCCGAACAAGGCACCAAACAGGCAATTGCCCGCGCCCGTGAGGCCGAGGCAAACGGGGCCGATGGGCTGATGCTCCTGCCGCCCATGCGCTACCCTGCCGATGCCCGCGAAACGGTTACGTTTTTCAAATCGGTAGCTGAAGAAACAACGCTGCCAATCATGATTTACAATAATCCATACGATTATAAAATCATGACGACAGTGGCCATGTTTGCCGAATTATCGGCATTACCCAACATCCAAGCGGTCAAAGAATCGACCCGCGATCTTACCAATGTTACCCGGATGCGCAATGCCTTTGGCGACCGGTTCAAACTAATGGGTGGCGTTGATACGCTGGCTCTGGAAGCCCTGTTGCTGGGTTGCGATGGCTGGGTTGGTGGTCTAGTCGATGCATTTCCTCAGGAAACAATGGCTATTTACGACCTGGTGAAAGCAGGCCAACTCGCCGAAGCCCTGGCCATTTATCGCTGGTTCATGCCCCTGCTTGAACTGGACATTCACCCCAAACTGGTACAGTACATTAAACTGGCCGCCACAGCAACGGGAATAGGTTCGGAGTATGTGCGGGCACCCCGTTTACCACTTGTGGGAACCGAGCGCGAACAGGTTCTCCATGTTATCAAAACGGCAATGGCGAATCGTCCGGTTTTGACTACAGCTCAGTAAGTCATGGCAGAATACCACTTTTTCTGTATCGACGCCCACACCTGCGGCAATCCGGTTCGGGTTGTTACAGGCGGCAGCATTCCGTTTCTGCAAGGCGAAACGATGAGCGAAAAACGGCAGCACTTTATACGCGAATTCGACTGGATTCGAAAAGGGCTGATGTTTGAGCCACGCGGTCACGATATGATGTCGGGCAGCATTTTGTACCCCCCTATCGACCCGGCCAATGATGCGGGCGTGTTATTCATCGAAACCTCCGGTTGCCTGCCCATGTGCGGCCACGGCACCATCGGAACGGTTACGGTGGCTATCGAACAAAACCTGATTCGCCCCAAAACGCCCGGCGTTCTGATGCTGGAAGTGCCAGCCGGACTGGTGCGGGCCGAGTACCAACAGGATGGCAAGAAAGTAACGTCGGTGAAGATTACGAATATTAAATCATATCTGGCGGCCGAAAAACTACCGGTAGAGTGCCCGGATTTAGGATTGCTCACGGTCGACGTTGCCTATGGCGGCAATTTTTACGCCATTGTTGACCCACAACCGAACTTCCCCGGCCTCGAAAACTACAAAGCCGAGCAATTGATTGCGTGGGCGCGGGTCATGCGCGAACGGATGAATGAAAAATACACCTTTGTTCACCCCGAAAATCCGACCATCAATGGGCTCAGCCACATTCTCTGGACAGGTAAGCCGATCAAAGAGACCTCCACGGCTCGAAACGCAGTTTTTTACGGTGACAAAGCCATCGATCGCTCACCTTGCGGCACGGGCACATCGGCACGAATGGCGCAGTGGTATGGGCAGGGGCGTCTGAAACCGGGCGAAACCTTTGTCCACGAAAGCATTATCGGATCAATTTTCAACGGTCGTATCGAAGCCGAAACCGAGTTGGGAAATCACCCGGCTATTGTACCGAGCATCGAAGGCTGGGCCAGAATTCATGGCTACAATCACCTAATTCTGGACGAAGACGACCCATACGTATTTGGGTTTCAGGTAATATGACACATGTTGGCATTGTTGGCGGGGGAATTATTGGCCTAAGCTCGGCTTACTACCTGCATAAAGCAGGACACCGCGTTACTGTATTTGATCAGAATCCCATTGCCGACGGCTGCTCGTTTGGCAATGCAGGTATGATCGTACCCAGCCACATTATACCGCTGGCACAGCCGGGCATGATCGCGAAAGGAATGCGCTGGATGCTCAATTCCACCAGTCCGTTCTACGTAAAACCTCGTCTAAGTGCCGAACTAGCGCGTTGGGGTTGGCTTTTTTATCGCCACTCCACCGCCGAGCACGTTGAACGGTCAATTCCAATTCTGCGCGACATAAGTTTACTGAGCAAACGATTGTATCAGGATTTAGCTGCCAACGGCGATCTGGAGTTCGAGTGGCAGGAACGGGGCCTGCTGATGCTCTACAAAACCGCATCGGCCGAGCACGAAATGGCCGACGAAGCAAATGTGGCGAACCGGGCTGGTATCGAAGCGCGTGTACTCAGCAGCCAGCAAGTGCAGGAACTCGAACCACACACGCGGGTCAACGTGCGGGGTGGTGTACTATACCCCGGCGATGCCCACCTGAATCCGGGTGAACTGGTTCGTTCTTTGGTGACCTACCTGCGTAAACAAGGCGTTACCTTCCTGGAAAAGCACACGGTGACAGGCTTTGAAAAGAATGGTTCACGGGTCAACGCTGTACTAACGACGGAGGGCAATTATCCCATCGACGAGCTGGTCATTGCCGGGGGTGCCTGGTCACCATCGCTGGCCCGATTGCTGGATTTGAGTTTGTCGATGCAGGGTGGAAAAGGGTATAGTTTCGTACTTCGGAATGTAAAAAATAACGTTCGCATTCCGGCCATTATGCTCGAAGCGCGAGCAACCGCCACTCCCATGGGTAACGATCTGCGCTTTGCCGGAACACTCGAAGTAGCCGGTACAGACATGACCGTCAATATGAACCGGGTACGAGGTATTTTTCAGTCTATAAATCAGTATTACCCGGATGTACCGGTCACCATGCCTGAGGTCGATATGGTGTGGCGCGGACTTCGTCCCTGCTCGCCTGATGGACTACCCTATATTGGTCGCACCGAACGATATTCGAATGTGGTGCTGGCAACGGGACATGGTATGATGGGCTTAAGCTTAGGACCTGCAACAGGTAAGTTGGTAAGCGAAGTGATTAGTGGAGAAGCTGATAGCATGGACATTTCTGCCTTTAGCGCGGATCGGTTTGCATAATTACAAGCTAGCCATCTGCCCGACTAACCTTAAAAAACCTCACCAAAATTGAGGAATAATCCCTGCGCTCCGCCAATACCAAAGCCATAGTCAATGGCAAAGTTGAGGTTGGAGTGCTTATTCATTTTCACTCGTAAGCCAACGCCCCCACCCGGCAGCAACCGGCCAAAGTGGTTTGTGTTGGGATAGTCGCTATAGGTTTGCATGTTGGTAAACAGAACGGCTCCCAACAGGCCACTCGGGAGTAATTGCGCTCGGTACTCCGCTTCCAGATACACCAGATTCCGACCCCGGTAGCGGCCCTGAACGTAGCCCCGACCCATATTCGAGTAGGTATCCCAACCTGTACTGGGTAAGTCGAGATAAGGGGCCTGGCCACCCAGACTAAGCCAGTTCATATTCCAGAAAGCCAGAATATGGCGACCATTGGACGACAGCGGCACATATTTTCTAAAATCGGCAATGACCGATTGCCAGTTTTGATCGCTGCCCAGCAAGCGTAAATTTGGCCGAACAACAACACTTCCAAAAAAGCCGCTCTGTGGGTTGTTGGGATTCCGCCGGTTGGTATATTGGACACTGAATGTTGGCCCGGAAGAAACGGTTTTGGTCATTGTTCCATACCGCTCAAAATCGTCGTTCAGTTGGGGGGTACTGTTCACATCCCGAATATTCCAGTGATAGTCGAGCGCATACCCAACACCAACCGAAAGATTGGGAGCAACCTGCCGCAATACGGCCTGCTGGAGTCGCATATACGAATACGTTAAGTGATCGTCAGCGTTGGCTGGTGAGTTACTGCCCAGCCCAAAATTATCGGCAGAATAGTCATAGTAACGCCAGTCTGTAACGATGTTGAAGCGATTATCCTTCGTCCAGAGGTTTAAAACGACCGGCACAATGATCTGGTGATATTGCGTGTACTGGGGCGTAAAAATAATGGTGGAGATATTTTGTTCTGGATTCGCACTGGTGAAGGACAGATTCGCATTTAGCCCAACCGCTACCCCCGTTTGAATGGCGTAGGCCAGTTCTGGAAAAATTGTGGAATGAAGGCCGGGCTTCGCATGATCGCTTCGTCGATGGCCTTTCTTATTGATAAACCGGTAATACATATCCCAGATGTCGGCCGATGAATCGGACTCGAATACGTACTGCCAGTTGTGTTCAGGAACTTTTACAGAATCGGTTTGTGCCAGACTATTGGCTGAAAAACAGACAATTAGTATCAGGCTAAAACGTACTATTCGTCTAATTCGATAGTAAATTAACAGACAGCCTATCGGCTTTTTCATGTTACGGTAAACGAAATTAATTATATATATTAATCTGGCTGACTAACCCATTCTGGTATCGTTCCGTTCAACTCATAGAAATCAGACCACAGCCTCACCTTTCAAAACACGAAGTAACTAAAAAGCCGCTGCTCTTTCGGGCAGCGGCTTTTTAGTTAAGTCATTCCAATTACTCTTTCTTATACTGTTGAATAATTTTGTAAAGTGCTTTCTGTTTTTCCAGTTCGGGAAAGAACTCGAATAGTTGAACGTGTGCATCGTAGTCCAGCGAAAGGGCCGCTTCCAGTTGAATCAATGATTCGCGGTAGTGACCGGCATGAATTAGATACACAGCCGAACGATAATATAAATCAGCTTCGGCGGGCATATCGTTTATACCCGACTGAATGATATCGTTTGCCCGCAGAAAATCACCCTGATCGAATGGTACCAGCGACCATGTCAGGTATACATCGGGGTTTTCGGCATCGACCTCAGCCGCTTTTTCAAACGCTTCGACACTCGAAATAACATTCCCGATCTTGTATTCTGTTTCGGCCACAGCCAGATAATACTCTCCGTTCTGATCGCTCAGTTTTACCGCTTTTTGCAGAAATGGCAACGCTTCGTACCATTTACCTGATTCACTCAGGCAAACACCGATACCATACCAGGCTTCGTCCCATTTAGGGTCTAGCTTGATCGCTTCGCGGTATTCCTTTATGGCTTCGGTAACGCGATCCTGCTTTTCAAGGCTGGCACCAAGATGACAATAGGTGTCAGCCGTTGCTTCTTCGTATTTTAACGTCTCCCGATAACAGACTTCAGCTTTTTCGAACAACCCTAAATTCATGTAGGTGTTACCCAGGTTGAAATGCGCCGACGCAAAATCATCTTTAATAATAACGGCATAGTCGTAGGCTTCAGCGGCTTCGGCATAACGACCGAGCTTGCTATAAGCGATCCCTATGTTATACCAGGCATTGTACGAATAGGGGTCCGTATCAATTAGTTGTTGATAATAGGACAGGCTATTCTCTAACTCGCCGGTTACGTCCAGACAAAAAGCCAGTTCATACAGCGCGTTTTCATTATTGATATTCAGCGCTATCGACTTTTTGTATTGTGTTATGGCTTCATCATATTTACCCCAGTTCTGGTAGCTCTGACCCAGTTGAAACAGAATATCATCCTTTTCATCGGCTCGGTCGAGCAACTCTTCCAGAATTTTGATAGATTCTTCATACCGGCCAGCCATGTTCAGCACCGACCCTTGCATAAAGGGTACATCAAGGTCGCCGGGGTTAAACAAAGAAGCCCGTTCCAGCAAATCCAGCGATTCATCGAACCGTTGAAAATTAGCCAGAATTTGGGCTTTATCAAGCATTAACTCCAGCGCATAAGGGAAGTTTTCCAGACCGGCTTCGGCGGCTTTAAACGCCTTGTCTAAATCACCCTGATTGAGGTAATGTTCAATCATTTGTTCATAGACATCCAAATCGAAAAACTGACTTTGCTGCTGATCCAGCATCTGCTCAAAACGCCGGATTGATTCTTTAATATCGCCTTCTCGTTCTTCGAACTCTTGCTCCATGCTATTGCCTTCAAAATGTGGGCGGATAGGGGCCGCACCAATGGTGCGATTTATCCTTTGGCAGTGAAATATAAACTCAAAAAAGCAAAACTCCAACCCCGGAACCGAAAACTTACGGACCGTTTTAAGGCTGCCCGAAGGCGGTTGCCACTCGCTTCAGGGTCTCGCTCAACGCTTGATACTGAAAATCAAGCACCTTCTCTACTTTGTGCCCATCGTACTGGTACATCGAACTCGCCGACCGTGCAGTTTCCCGCGTAATAAGCGGTGACTTCCCCATCACCCATGCCCGAACGGCTTCCAAAGGCCAAAGTAATTGGGTTAACACCGGTGGAATCTGCATCGTTGGCGGGCGTTTGCCCAATACGGCAGCTATATGTTCTAACAACGAACGATACGGAATGGTGCCCCCATTGAGGATGAACCGCTGCGACTTCACCTCCGACTGCATTAGCCTGACGAGCGCGTCTGTCACGTCGAGCACGTCGACATAATTGACTAAACCCGCCGGGTAGAATGGTCGTTCGTCCTGTACGTATTTAATGAGTTGCAGGCTGCTTCGACTCCAATCGCCCACGCCGAGCACGATAGTTGGATTGACCATCACCGCGTTAAGTCCTTCAGCCACAGCCCGCCAAACTTCCAGTTCGGCCCAGTACTTTGTTTTGGCATAAACGGAGTTGTTCGGCGACTCTTCCCATTTATTATCTTCATTGATCAGGATAGCCTCGCCAGCCTTCCCTCCTTTCACCGTTGAGCGGCCAATAGCCGCAACTGAGCTAACGTAGCCGAATTTCCGTATGCCCGCTTTCAAACAAACATTAACCATGTTTGCGGTGCCTTCTACATTAATAGCTTCCATCCGGTCGCGATCTTTCGGCACAAACGAAACGATGGCAGCCGCATGAATAACATCGGAATCTGGACGTATAGCCGCTTCGAGCGAGGGAATATCCAGAACGTCGCCCTCGTGCCAGGTAAGTTGGTCGGCAACATCTGTCAGCAACCCATATCCGTTTTCAGGACGAAAAAGTGCTGTAACCGAATGGCCGTCGGCCAGATACCGCCGGGCAATATGGGAACCGATAAAACCGGTAGCGCCCGTAATAAACACCGGATTATGTAGTGATGATGTCAATTGAAGTTTTTGATTTCAAACCAGTTAAGGAAATTATTCGTATTCGGCGTGGTGTTCTCCATAGCAGACCGGCTTTAAAATCGAGATGATACAGGCTTTCCGGCATCATCTGTTTGTGTAAACATAACAACGTTCGGCCTTGAATTGCTAATTTTGCGGTCAATTAGTGGTTTGGCGGTATAACTGGTATTAACCTTTAGACGCCGGAACTACGTATCAGCCACTAGTCACTAACCACTACTATGTTAGAAAATCCCCAACGCTATACTGTTACGGCAGCCCTGATCTATGCAAACGGCCCTATTCACATTGGGCACATTGCCGGATGTTACCTGCCCGCCGACATTTACGTTCGCTACCTTCGCTCGACGGGTAAAGATGTTGCCTTTATCAGCGGCACCGACGAACACGGTGTACCTATTACAATTAAAGCCAAGAAAGAGGGCATTACTCCCCAGCAGGTAGTTGATAAATACTACGGCCAGATCAAACAGGCGTTCAGTGATTTTGGCATTTCGTTCGATATTTATTCGCGGACGTCGAACCACATTCACCACGAAACTTCGCAGGAGTTTTTTACCAATCTCTATGAGAAAGGCGATTTTGACGAAGAGGTGACGGAGCAGTATTACGACGAGGTAGCCGGGCAGTTTCTGGCCGACCGGTATATAGTAGGTACCTGCCCGGTTTGTGGTAACCCCCATGCCTATGGCGACCAGTGCGAACGCTGCGGCACCGCCCTGAGTCCCACCGAACTAATCGAGCCACATTCCATGCTGTCTGGCTCCAAACCAGTACTGCGCTCAACCAAGAACTGGTTTCTGCCGCTGGATCGGATGCAGCCTAAAATTGAAGATTACGTTAACAGCCACCCCGAGTGGAAAACAAATGTGGCCGGTCAGTGTCAGTCGTGGTTGAAAGAGGGCTTGCGTCCCCGTGCCATGACCCGCGACCTCGACTGGGGCATCAAAGTGCCCCTCCCCGATGCAGATGGTAAAGTTCTGTACGTTTGGTTCGACGCACCAATCGGGTATATCTCCATGACCAAAGAATGGGCTGCTGAGCAGGGCCGGGACTGGGAATTATACTGGCGCGATGAGCACACCAAACTGGTCCACTTTATCGGTAAAGATAACATCGTTTTCCACTGCATCATTTTCCCGGCCATGCTGATGGCCGAAGGCAGCTTTATTCTGGCGGATAATGTTCCTGCCAACGAGTTCATGAACCTGGAAGGCGACAAAATAAGTACCTCGCGCAACTGGGCCGTCTGGCTGCACGAGTATCTGGACGAGTTGCCCGGCAAGCAGGATGTACTGCGGTATGTGCTGGCGGCCAACGCCCCCGAAACCAAGGACAGTGAGTTTACCTGGAAAGACTTCCAGACACGCAACAACGCCGAACTGGTGGGCATTTTCGGCAATTTCGTAAACCGGGCCGTTGTATTAACCCAGAAGTTCTGCGATGGCAAGGTACCTGCCATTGGCGAGTTGACAGCGTACGACCAACAAGTATTTGACGAACTTGCGCTTTTCCCTGACCGTATCGGGCAGTCTATCGCCAATTATAAATTTCGGGAAGCACTAGGGCATTTGATGGATTTAGCACGCCTGGGTAATAAGTATTTAGCTGAAACCGAACCCTGGAAAGTTGTCAAAACCGATGCGCTTCGGGCGAATACGATCCTGAACATTGCCCTTCAGATTTCGGCTAATCTGAGCATTGTTTGCGAACCATTTTTACCCT
Organism: Spirosoma pollinicola; assembly: GCF_002831565.1. Classification (NCBI taxonomy): domain Bacteria; kingdom Pseudomonadati; phylum Bacteroidota; class Cytophagia; order Cytophagales; family Cytophagaceae; genus Spirosoma; species Spirosoma pollinicola. The sequence goes on from NZ_CP025096.1 coordinate 4,581,290, forward strand.
TTACAACCGAGAAACTACGAAAACAACTGGGCATTACTGAGCACTTTGACTGGACCAATGCGGGCCGGGCCGATCTTTTGGTTGAGGGTACTGAACTGGGTAAAGGAGAGCTTTTATTCGCCAAGATTGAGGACGACGAAATAAATAAACAGATTCAGAAATTACTGGATGCAAAACGCATGAATGAGTTAGAAACGAAGACCGTCCCCGCCCTTCGGGATGAGATTACCTACGATGACTTTGCTAAAATGGACATTCGCATCGGCACCATTACCGAAGCCGAACGGGTACCCAAAAGCGACAAATTACTAAAACTGAAAGTTGACGATGGCTTAGGCGGACGTCAAATTCTGAGCGGTATTGCCAAGCATTTTTCGCCTGAAGAGATTATTGGCAAACAGGTTACCTTCCTGGCCAATCTGGCCCCTCGCAAAATGATGGGTTTCGAATCGCAGGGTATGATCCTCATGGCAGAAGATCGTGATGGTAAGTTAGCCCTTATCGCCCCTGGCGACGCCGTCTGGAACGGCGGAACGGTGAGTTAATCTGGTGCGATCTGGCACGGGTAAATACCCGCGCCAGATCGCACCAGATTAACTCATCCCTTCATCGCATGGTCTGTAGGCACGTTTTGCCCCGACCAGATTTTTTTGGATGTCCAGTCCACTGCCGGAGCCGACCAGAACGGGTCTGATACGGGTAAGCCTAGAGGTAAAAACGCCACCGAACACAAATACAGACTCCCCGTTGAAATATAGGTTTCGCCAATAGCAGGCTGGTGGCCGCACAAGCCAATCTGAAGCCACCCCTTGCTATCAAATGTTCCGTTGACGTCCATTGTTCGGTGAATGACGGCCGTCAGTGCTGAGCGTGCCTGACCCGGCGACAGCTCAGTAGGCATGTTTCCCTGCAAAGCCATTTGGGCGAGTAATTGAAACGCTCCGCACCGATACGCCAGCGACCGACCAAATGCAGCAAACGAGCCATCGGGATTTATTAGTCGCTCCTGTATAACAGCATATCGTTGGGCGCGAGTCAGTAACATGTCAAATAACCCCTTTTCGGCTTTTCCGGCATCTGCCAGGGTTTTAACCACATCCAGCAACATGGGCTGAATTACGTAACTGTTGTAATAATCCCAGTGAAAATCGGGACCATCACCATAAGCGCCATCGCCCTTGTACCAGGCCTGATGTTGTCGAATCGCGTAATCCATCCGAACCTCATCGCCTGAACCGGTATATTTGAGTAAGGCAGCTTCGACCATCGCCGTGAATAGCAGCCAGTTACTATAGCCCGGCTTGATTACCCGGCTTGTCTGCAAGGCTTTTATCACATTGGCTTGTTCGCTTGTGCTTAGTGCATGCCATAATTTTGGGGATCGAATCAACCCATGCGCCAGAAAAGCGGCATCAACTAACGGCTGTCCTCCTTTTGTGAAGTTTAAGTAGTCAGGTGATTTAGGATCAACGCCATTGGCAATGGCCTGTCGGGCCATATCCAGATAACGTTGTCGAAGCAGGCTTTCCTGTACATCATCGTCGGCGCTCAGTTCGAGCCAGGGCGCAAGCCCCGCCATTGTCCGACCGAGAGCTTCGAGGTGCGACACGACAATACGGCTTGCCTGTTGGCCCGGCGCGGATTCAATCGGCATAGCGGATTTTAAACGGTTCTGCGACAGGGCCGATAGCACCGGATCGGCAATTTTCAACAGCGTTTGCAGCCAGTAAGCCCGGTCATCGCTGGTTGCCCTATTGGTAGTCAATAGTGCTGATAAATTGCTGGTTGTATTCGTTGCTCCAATGCCCAAAGTGACCGGCAAGGCCGTTGCAAGCCGGGTAAACATCCGCCGTTTCATAAAATATTTTTGATTCAGGTACTTGTCAAACAAAGCGGCAGTCCTTTTTTTTTACTGTTGACAGGTCAAGTAAGCCCGCCATCAAATCGGCTTCAGGCTGAAACGTTCGGCCTAAAAAGACTGTTACCAATCTGAACTCGCCATTATAGTTACCCTGTGAACGAAGAACAGAAAAGCGGACGGATTTTTGATTTAGCTATCCTCCGACGGTTGTATGCGTTTGTGAAACCTTATCAGACGCGCTTTTATTCCCTTATTGGCATCATCATGCTGGCGGCTTGTCTGGCTCCGCTAACCCCATTACTTATCCGATACACCATCGACAATGTTATAGCGATGGGCGATTATCAGCAGTTGACGACAATGCTGATCATCATGATTAGTGTTCTGATCGTTCAGGCCATGATTCAATTCTTGAACACCTACCTCTCGGGCTGGCTGGGACAGTATGTTATTCGTGACATCCGTATTCAACTGTACCAGAAAATATTGCATCTCAGGCTCAAGTTCTTTGACAATACACCCATTGGTCGGTTGGTAACTCGTTCCATTTCGGATGTCGAAACCCTGGCCGATGTGTTCAGCGAGGGAATGGCGGCCATTGCCGGCGACATTCTACAATTGATACTGATCATTGGCGTCATGTTCTATACCGACTGGCGGCTGGCGGCCATCAGTCTGTCGACCATCCCGCTTATGCTGTTCAGCACCTATGTGTTCAAGGAAAAGATCAAAAAGTCTTTTAATGAAGTTCGTACGGCCGTAGCCAACTTGAACTCTTTCGTTCAGGAACACATCACGGGCATGAACATTGTCCAGATTTTTGGTAGCGAAAAAATTGAAGCCGAAAAATTTCGGGTCATTAATCAGGAGCACCGCGCGGCTAATATTCGCTCCATCTGGTACTACTCGGTCTATTACCCCGTTGCCGATATTATTTCGGCAGTAGCCGTTGGTTTAGTGGTGTGGTATGGTGCCAAACAAATTATTAGTTCGGATGTGACTTTCGGTACGGTTACGGCCTTCGTAATGTTTATCAACTTATTTTTTCGCCCGATCCGGATGCTGGCCGATCGGTTCAATACACTTCAGATGGGTATTGTCAGCACAGACCGCATTTTAAAACTGCTGGACAGCGATGAGTTCACGGTCAATGATGGCACGTTCGCTCCTACCACCATCAAGGGCGAAGTTGAGTTTAAGGATGTCTGGTTTGCCTACAACAACGAAGACTGGGTGTTGCGTGACATTTCGTTCCGGGCCAATGCGGGCGAAACCGTGGCATTTGTAGGGGCAACAGGTGCAGGAAAATCATCCATAATCAATCTACTGAGCCGTTTTTACGACATCAACAAGGGCGAAATTCGGATTGATGGTACTGATGTTCACGAATACGAACTCGGCCACCTCCGCAGGAACATAGGTGTGGTGTTGCAGGATGTTTTCCTGTTTTCGGATACCATTGAGAACAACATTACCCTTGGGGATAAACGAATCAGTCGGGAGAAAATAGTCGAAGCCGCCAAACTCGTTGGTGTACATGAGTTTATTGAACGACTGCCGGGTGGATATGACTACAACGTAATGGAACGCGGCTCAACACTTTCGGTTGGACAGCGACAATTAATTTCATTCGTACGGGCTATGGTTCAGGATCCAAAGATCATTGTCCTGGACGAAGCGACCTCATCTGTCGATACCGAAACCGAAGAAATGATTCAGGATGCGATCAGCAAATTAATGAAAGGGCGTACCGCCATTGTTATTGCCCACCGCCTGTCTACCATTCAGAAAGCAAACAATATTATTGTCGTAGATAAAGGCCGTATTGTTGAGCAGGGCAATCATGAAGAGTTACTTCAGCAGGAAGGTTTTTACGCCAATCTATATCGGATGCAGTATAAAGAAGTTGTATAGGCAGGGCAACCTACGACCGCAACGCTTCTTCTTCATCATTCAGCCCGGCGCCGGTAGTACCTTCGGTAATCACTTTGTGGCCCGATACGTTAGGCTTCTCATTCATAGGACCAGGACCACTACCGTCGAGCGCATAAGCGATTGAGTCGGCTAAATCATCGGGAGCAATTTTTGCAGATTTTTCCGCAACTTTCGGGTATTTTTCACCCGCTTGCTGATCAATTACTTCTTCATCTGCATTGGGATCATTGTCCATACCGGAAGGAACACGGCTGGACGTACCGCCGGGTAACTCGTTGGAATCGAGGCTGAAGTGTCGCATGGATGTTAATGAGTTTAGTTTCTGCTATAACCCATTAACTAGCCTTGCAGTTTATTCTTCGGTCATTTTCTTTACCAAAATTTTATCGATCCGGCTTTTGTCCATATCGATAATTTCAAATTGGTAACTATGCCAAACGAACGTTTCGCCGGCCTTGGGGATATCTTTCAGAATGTGAAGGGCAAATCCGCCAAGTGTATCGAATCCGGTCAATTCACGCCGGGCCTGTGCTGTAACATTAATGGAGAAGTACGACAGGAAATCCTCAAATGGAAGTTGCGCATCGATCAGGAATGTACCGTCTCCGCGTTCGCGAATTTCGTAATCTGAATGAATATCGTCATTGATGTCGCCCACCAGTACGTCCAGAATGTCGTTCAGCGTAATAACGCCCAACACCCCGCCATATTCGTCCACAATTATACCAACATACTGCCTGCGCTCCCGAAACCGCTCCAGTACCTGATAGGCTTTGTTGTTTTCAGGAATAAAGAGCACATCCCGTTTCATGTCGCTCAAATGAAGTAGTTCGTTTTCGAGATCTCTTCCCAGAAAGTCTTTCGTATAAATCAGGCCAACGACCTCATCGACTCCCCCATTGCAAAGCGGGTAGACCGAGTGTTTATGTTCAAGAATCCTGGCTTTATTTTCGGCGGGGTCATCCTCCATGTCGAGGAAAACAATTTCCTGCCGGTTTGTCATTAGCGACGTAATTTTACGGTCGCCAAGCTGAAAAACATTTTGCACAATTTCCTGTTCAATTTCTTCAATAGCCCCGCCGGACGTTCCCTCCTGAATTAAACTTTTAATTTCTTCTTCTGTGACAGCACTTTCGTTTGGCCGAATATTCAGCAATTTGAGCAGTAAATCACTTGAAATCGTTAGCAGTGCGATAAACGGAGAGGTTAGTCGCGAGAGGAAAAGCATGGGAGCCGCCATTGTCTTGGCAATACCTTCGGGATTCGACAGGCCAATCCGTTTAGGCACCAATTCGCCAAAGACAAGGGAAAAGTAGGTTAGCAGCAACAGCACCAGTACAACGGCCACAGAGTGCGCGTAGGGGCGAATAAATTCAACCTGGGCAACGTACTCCTGAACGTCGGTCGTCAATTTATCGCCCGAAAAAATACCCAGCAAAATACCGATGAGCGTGATGCCAATTTGAACTGTCGACAGAAATCGGTTGGGTGAATTGGATAGATCGAGAGCAACCTGCGCCTGGCGATCTCCATTTTTAGCAGCTGTCTCTAATTTGGATTTGCGAGAGGATACCAGGGCGATTTCTGACATTGAAAACACGCCGTTCAGCAGTGTCAGAAGAAAAATAATAAGAAGTTCCACAAAGAGGATGGTTGGCCTGTTGCAAAAATATAGAAATGGAACTGGTTTGCAACAGGTTTAACAATGCGATAGACCATCTGTTTCGTTACTTTTACGCTTTGAACTGCATATTCATCGATGATTGTCTTTATTAATGACCGGCCTATTCGGCTCGTTGGCCCAAAAGCCGCTGCGAAACTTACTAATCCTGTGTTGGCAAACCATCCAGCCTTTATCGACTATGATCAAATTGTCGACGCACGATTAGAAGCCCTTAAGCAAGATGCGCTACACGGCCACCTTCTCATCCTGAATGCTACACCCGCCACCATCAGCAAATTACTTGCGCTGCTTCAAAAAGCCGATGTCAATCAATTGCTGTCTGTTACACTGGGATGCCTTGATAAAGAAATCTGCGAAGACGCCATCAAAAAGCCATTTAAGGTAATCAAAGCGGCCGGGGGCGTCGTCTTTAAAGGCGACAAAATGTTACTGATGTTTCGGCGGGGTGTTTGGGATCTTCCCAAAGGCAAACTGGACGATGGTGAATCGTCACGGCAAGGCGCGGCTCGTGAGGTAAAAGAAGAAACAGGTGTTAAGGTCTCCGTGAGCGAGCGTATCTGCACCACCTGGCACACCTATAACCTTAACGGCAATCGAATTCTGAAACGTACGAAATGGTACCGGATGAAACTGATCGACGACAGCCGCATGGCCCCGCAAGCAGAAGAAGATATCGAGAAAGTTGCCTGGTTTGACCGTCGGGAAACGAAACTGGCAATGACAAACTCCTTCAGTTCAATCCGGTATGTGTTGGATGAAGTAGCAAAACAATTTATTAGTTAATGGTTGTCTGTCTTTACTAATACCCATTAACAAATAACCATTTTATTTCTTCTCTATCTGGTAAGGGAGAAATTCATTGACATCCTGCCCATACCGATGTAAATCGCGAATAATACTGGAACTGATAGGCGCCAGATGCGGAGACGTGATCAGAAAAACAGTCTCAACATCTTCATAAATGTATCGGTTGACCTGCGAGATGCCATTCTCGTACTCAAAGTCGGTTGTGTTACGCAGACCACGTAGCAGAAACTTTGCTCCAATCGTACGGGCAACATTGGCGGTCAGGTCATCGTAATTAATAACCCGAACGGCAGGCTGGTGGCGGAAAGCCCCTTCTATAAGCTCGGTAATTTGCTCCAGCGGAAAATAGCGCACTTTATGGGCATTGCGCCCAATGCCAATAACGACTTCATCAAATAACTGCAAACCACGTAAGACAATATCCTCATGACCTCTCGTAAAAGGGTCGAATGAGCCAGGAAAAAGAGCGATGCGTTTCATAGTGAACGGGTGAAAAGCGAGCGGGTAAAACCGGTCTGCCGGAGCGGAACGTAAGAGTCGCATTTCCATTCTGGCGACACGGCTTCATCGGTTCACTCTTTTAGTAAACCTAACCCGTACAAACTCAGATAGCGATGGTCGGGCAGGTCGTCAAATTCGGGAGATAAAGGTAAACCGGGCGGTATTGAACCAAAAGTTAAATAAGGCAAAAAGCGGCTCAGTTCCGCATAAGCCTCAGCAAAGGGGGTTATTTCTCCATATAGAGAAACGCGGGTCAACGCGGGATTCAGCTTCTGTTCATCCAGTACATACAGAATATAATACGTTAAATCCTGCACATTCTTGTACCCAAAGCGATTGCAGTAACGAACCCGGTGCAGGCTTCGGTAGATGACTGTAACGAACTCATCTTCAAAAAACAGGTAGATATTATCGGGTGTCAGTGCAAGGCGATCAAGATCAGCCGTAGCCAGAATCAACGCGCCAACCTGATGAACAAAGGTTATGGGTTGAAGCGGATAAACTTCCGAGAAGAAATCGGCTAACGGATGTTCCAGGTTAAAGACCGACAGAAAGCCTTCATCCTGATGAGCGAACGACTGGGCAAATTCATGTGCCGGCAATGCACTGCCACGCATCAGCGCCAGATAGCTACCCGCATACTCTTTGCGGAACAGCGGAGCAGGTATGAGTGTAAACGAAGGTGAATTGACGCCGATTCGTATTTCCTGCCAGGGCCCGGCCGACAGTATAGGATGCTCCCGAAAGACATCGGGCAAAATCCCCGTCATAGACCGGTCATTCAGCAACGATGGAAATGTATAATCGTTGAGATATAGACCGCGTCCACCCTTGTCCTGCACCATAAATCGAAAACGATCCCGCCCTACTTCAAGGCTCAATACCGATTTGTCGGTAAGCCGTGGGTCGAATGAGTCGGATCCTATAGATACAGTGGGCGTGAGGGTCAAAGCGATTTGCACAATATCGGGCAGCTACTAGTTAAGCATTTAAGTAAACAATTAACCTTTTGAAAACGGGTAAGTCATTATCGATGTTTTACTGTAAATAGCCTTTCAGCTTGAAAACATCATCCATCGACTCACAGTAACGAAAAAGATCATGGACTTCATTGGGGGGGTAACTCTTGATTTCATCAAAACTCATCAAGCGAACTTCCTGAATTATTTGCCCATCGGCACTCATTTCGGGGTCAATACCTTGCCGGATAACACCGCTGACTGCTCTAACCTCAAAAAACAGCTCCAGGGCATGCAGCGGTGGCAGCATAAATTCATTAACAAACAACATACCACCAATTTCTACTTCCAGCCCGGTTTCCTCAATGAATTCCCGTATAAGTGCTTCTGGCGCTGTCTCGCCAAACTGCGCCCCACCACCGGGTGGACACCAGAATATATTGGTTGGACCAATACCCCGATGGCGGACCATTAATAGTTGATCCCCTTCGCGATACAGGCCGCAAACGCGTAGCCGAAGCCGATTTCCATACAACTTAAGTACTTCCTCCCGGGGCGAATCCAGGCCAGGCGAATCTACAGCGGATTTATCAACTACTTGCGTCACGATATAATACATATTTGGGGACGCAAAGGTACGGAATAATTTATGCACGAGATAGGATGTGTGATGTATGAAATATTCACGACCCCATACATCATACATAGTACATCCTACATCAGTATGGGCTTCCTGAGATGTAACTTTCGAGCGAGTCGATCCGAACTTTCTGGTCGCGTATGATTGCCGTTACCACGTCATTGATCGAAATAATCCCAATCAGCTGGCCTTTGTCCATAACGGGCAAGTGACGGATATGCCGGTCAGACATGGTTACCATACAGTCTTCAATCGTCTGTTCGGGCGCAATCGTGATTACATCAGCCGTCATAACATCAGCAATGCGGGTATCGTCGGAATGGCGATCTTTCAGGATTACCTTGCGGGCATAGTCGCGTTCGGAAAAAATACCGGTTAGCACGCCTTTATCGACAACGAGTAAAGCACCTATGTTTTTGTCGGCCATGACCTTCAATCCTTCAAGAACTGTTTGGTCGGATGAGATGCTGTAGAGGGCGTTAATTGACTTGCCCTGAAGTATTTGGCGTATGTTCATGGGGAGTGAGGTTTAGTAGTGGGTGAATATAGGAAAAAGGCAGAAGGCAAGAAAGAGCAAATGAAAAAAGGATTAAAAAATTGAGAATCAGGCTTTTTTTAGCCTTTCCATTTTCCTCCTTTTTTCGTAAATTAGTCCCATGAACGAAACCCAAACGGCCGCTGAATTGCTGGCCAAACGTTTCCCTTTTAAGCCTACACCGGGTCAGGAACAGTTTTTTTTACAGATTGGCCAGTTTATCACTCCCCAGAAAGTTGAACACTATCGCGACTGTTTTTTATTACGCGGTTATGCAGGTACCGGCAAAACCACCCTCGTCGGTACACTTATAAAAGTACTCCCCCGCTTTGGTTATAAATCGATTTTGCTGGCCCCTACCGGGCGGGCGGCTAAAGTCATGACCAATTACGCGAAGAAACCGGCTCAAACCATCCACCGTAAAATTTATCGCCAGGTATCCGACCCCGGCTCGGGTAGCCTTGCCTTCCAGCGACAGAAAAACTACCACGAAGACACGCTGTTTATTGTCGATGAGGCTTCTATGATTTCGGACGAAGCTGACTTTGGCGGAAAAGGGTTGTTGACTGACCTGATTGACTTTGTTTTCGAGAATCCCGGCAATAAGCTTATGCTTGTGGGCGATACGGCCCAGCTTCCCCCCGTTGGCCGCGAACTGAGCCCGGCCCTGGATCGGGGCTTTCTGGCCAGTGCCTTCGACATGACGGTTTATGAACAGGAATTGACCGAAGTCATGCGTCAGGACGAAGAATCGGGAATACTCTATAATGCAACCGGCCTCAGAATGTTGCTCGATGGGGTGTCCTCTACCCCCAAAGCGGTGGGCTTTGATGCGCTCCTTACCGATAATGCCAGCACCGGCACGGGTGAGATGCCGGAGATTAAACTCAATGTTCGCTCATTCAATGACATTTATAAGATGCCATTGATGAAACTGGAAGACGGTATTCGATACGCTTACGATAAATATGGTCGGGAGAATACAGCTATCATCTGCCGCTCCAACAAAACGGCTGTTCAGTATAACCAGTTTGTTCGGCGAATGATCGACCAGTGCGAGGAAGAACTCGACGCGGGCGATATGCTTATGATTGCCCGAAACAACTATACCGTACTGGATGATGACTCTCCAGCCGGATTTCTGGCCAACGGCGAGTTTGCCGAGGTACAAAAAATTAGGAATAAAGAAGATATGCACGGGTTCAGGTTCGCTACGGTTACGCTGCATTTGGTCGATTATGAAGAGCAGCCTGACTTTGAGGCTAAAATCATGCTTGATACCCTTCATACATCGGTGCCTTCGCTGGCGGCAGACCAATACAAGGCGCTGTATGAGAGTGTAGCGAAAGATTATTTCTACATCAAAAGCAAAAAGGAGCGCTCGGAAGCCATACGGCGCGACCCCTACCTGAACGCTTTACAGGTTAAATTTGCCTATGCCCTCACTTGTCATAAAGCACAGGGCGGCCAGTGGAGCGCGGTATTTGTCGATCAGGGATTCCTGCCGGAAGGACAGGTCAATGACGAATTTGTCCGGTGGTTATATACGGCATTAACCCGTGCTACAGATGAAGCATTTCTGATGAATTTCAATCCGCAGTTTTTCGGTTAAAAAAACAATCACTTCCAGTATTTAGTAATTGGTTTACGGCAGTTCGCCCATAAGGTGAGCCCCTTTCGCCAACTACGTGTGATGATGGCTCCCGAAAATCAGCAAAATTGAAAACAGTATACGGTATACTGACCACCAACTACCAGAAAAAATTATGTCTCTCGAATGGATTATGAGTGCCTGCATTGGCGTTGGCCTGGCCGCTTGCTGCGGCTTCCGGGTGTTTGTGCCGCTGTTGATTGCCAGTGCAGCTACGAAACTCGGCATTGTTGGCACCATGACCGGCTTCGAGTGGCTTGGCGGGTGGCCTGCCCTACTGGGCCTTACGGTTGCAACCGTGGTTGAGTTGGGCGGCTATTATATTCCCTGGCTAGATAATGTGCTCGACACAATTGCCACACCCGCATCTATTATTGCCGGAACGTTACTGAGTACGACCTTTCTTCAAATTGATAACCCTCTATTACATTGGGGATTGGGCCTTATGCTTGGCGGAAGTTCGGCGGGTATTATTCAGGCGGGGACAAGTTTACTTCGGCTTGGCTCAACAGCTACAACGGGCGGAGCGGGCAACCCTGTGGTAGCCACGGGCGAAAATATTGCCTCCTTCAGCCTGTCCATCTTTAGCATCTTCTTACCACTTGTAGCGGTGGTCATCATTGCATTAGTACTTATTTTTATTGTTGGTCGGCTGGTGGCTCGCAGGAAAGTTTGGTTCAGCCGGGCAGGGAAACAGAACCGCACAGGCGGCCCTGCGGGATTTTAACAAGATTTAAAAGATTAAATAAGATTGCTAGCATAAAAACAAAAATGCTATCCAGCATAAACCCTTTATATTGACGATTTAAAAGAGTAGACAGGATTGTCGTTTTTACGGTAGCAATCCTGTCTACTCTTTTAAATCTTGTTAAAATCCCGGTCACAGAGCAGCCACTGTCCGCTTCACAAACGCAGTTAGTTCAGAACCGGTAAGCATATTCTGCGACAGAAGAGCCAGATCATATACCTGTTTTACTAATGATTTTTGCGAGTCGGCATCAGCTTCAGCCAGAATCTTACCAATCAATGGGTGATTTGCGTTAACAACTACGTTATACGTATTTGGCAGATTTCCGTAAAAAGACTGCTCACCCGATAACGCCGACATATCCTTCATCCGACGCATAAACTCCGGCAAGGTGATCGTTACGGGCAGTTCGTCTACGGGTTGGGCCTCTACACTCACATTGAGCATCTTGTTGTCCAGCACCTGATCGAACACGTCTTTCAGTTTCGTCTGGTCAGCTTCTGAAAGTACACTTTCATTATTCAGCCCCTTGTCGATAAGCTTATCCAACGAGTCGGCATCTACGCGCTGGAAGTGGACTTTTTCAAGCTTTTGTTCGAGTGCGTTAATGAAGTGAGCGTCGATAACATTGTCCATCAACAGGACATCGTAACCCCGCCGACGGGCCGATTCAATATAGGCGTCCTGTTGTTTGCGGTCGCTGGTGTAAAGCAGTACCAGTGTATCGTTTTTATCGGTCTGATTAGCCTGCACTTTCTCGCGGTACTCGTCGAGCGTTGCAAACTCGCCTTCTGTATTCTTGAGCAATACAAAGTTTTTGGCTTTCTCCCAGAACTTATCGTCGCTCAAAATACCGTATTTGATAAACAGACCGATATCGTCAAACTTCTCTTCAAATGCCTTGCGGTCGGCATTGAACAAGTCGTTCAATTTATCAGCTACTTTCCGGGTAATGTAGCCATTGATCTTCTTAACATTCGCATCCGATTGCAGAAAGCTCCGCGAAACGTTAAGTGGAATATCCGGCGAGTCGATAACGCCATGCAGCATCATCAGGAAGTCGGGCACAACATCTTTCACCTCGTCGGTAATAAATACCTGACGGCTGTATAGTTGAATTTTCTCACGCTGAAAACGAAGTTCGTTTTTGATGCGGGGGAAGTATAGGATACCGGTCAGGTTGAAGGGGTAGTCGACATTCAGGTGAATCCAGAACAGGGGCTCCTCGCCCATTGGATACAACTCCCGATAAAATGTCTTGTAATCTTCGTCGGTAAGATCCGCAGGTGACTTTGTCCAGATAGGCGTCGTATTGTTAACAACCTTCTCATCGAACTCAACCGGAACGGGCAGGAAGCGGGCGTATTTGTCCAGAATGCCCTGTAAACGGCCTTTATTCAGAAATTCTTCCGAATCGGGGGCGATGTGCAGAATAATATCCGTTCCACGATCGGCACGTTCGGCAGGCGACAGTTCAAATTCTGTTGAGCCGTCACATGTCCAGCGAACGGCCTCAGAACCGTCGCGGTACGATTTTGACACGATATCAACTCTTTCGGCAACCATAAAAGCCGAGTAAAAGCCTAAGCCAAAATGACCGATGATTTGCCCTTTATCGTCCGTTTTGTCTTTGTATTTATCCAGAAAGTCAGTTGCTCCAGAGAAGGCAATCTGGTTGATGTATTTCTTGATTTCATCGGCTGTCATGCCAAGCCCGTTATCACTGATAGTAATCGTTTTCGCTTCTTCATCGAGCGAAACGGTAACTTTCAAGTCGCCCAGTTCACCGCCGAATTCACCAAACGAGGCCAGTTGACGTAGTTTTTGGGTAGCATCAACAGCATTTGACACCAATTCACGCAGGAAAATTTCGTGGTCGGAATAGAGGAATTTTTTGATGATGGGGAAGATATTCTCGGTATGAATCGAAATCTGCCCTTTTTCGTTTTGTACTGCTTCCATAATATATTGTTAAATGAGATTATGAGCTTGCCTGGGCAACGTCAAATCCTGTTCCACCCTATCCGTTTATGACAGATTGACAGATTTTTTTTACTATTCAGTCTAACTTCACGATTAATCGTCAGGGCAGGCCTACCGGCAAACGTATATTTACGACTACAGACAAACAGGCTTTATAAATAGATTGTTGATTGTATATGCTTGCACATACTTACACTGACATTTCTCTGTCAGAGCTGGAGAAACTTCGTCATCAACCGCATACGGCCGTTGTCGATGTACGCGATGAGTGGGAGTTTGATGAGTTCAACCTTGGCGGACTGAATATACCCTTATCTGATATACGCACCCGAAAAGCGGAGCTACTCCCCTATCATACATTGATTGTCGTTTGTACGAATGGCGTTCGCAGTCGGGTGGCGGCTAAGGATTTTTTACGTCAGCCAGAGCTCAAAAGCAAAACTATTTACCACCTGCATGGTGGCTTAGTTGAAGACGTCGATTAGTTATTCTCGATTTAACTGTACTTTACACCTTGACGTAGTTCATATTAGTGTGTAAAAAAAGGATTTAACCACAGAGACACAAAGTGCACAGAGATGAGAAAGTTTGCCTTTTTCATCTCTGTGCACTTTGTGTCTCTGTGGTTAAATCCTTTTTTATCTCTACATCTGCGCCCGACCTTCGTACTAAGTGACAATCGTAAAGCCGGGCTTGGCGGCCAGTTTCTCGACGTGAGGCAGATTGATTTGTAGAATATCATGAACGTTTACCCGAATTAACTGACTTAGCTGATTCAAGGGCAAATCGTTACGTTCAAACCCAAAAGGCTCTTCAATTTCCTCGCCAATCATTTCAAGTCCGACAAGAATATAGGAAGCCAGTAAAACCGCCGGGATCGTAAGGTATCCAAAAGCTGTCATGACTGTAAAGGGCAGAAGAACGACATAAAACATGATAAACAGCTTAATAAATAACGTATAGGAAAACGGAATCGGTGTGCTTTTTATACGTTCACAAACGCCACAAACATCCATCAGCGTCGTTAAATATTGATTGAGGTTGATGTGCTGCGATTCGGAGATATGGCCTTCACGGTATAAGGCTTCCGTTTTTGCCCAGAGTTGATTGGCTACCCCGGCAGGCTTATGATCGAAGTTGCTCAGGTCGCGCCGTTCGCCTTCCTCAACCATATCCAGTTCACTTACATTGCTGCTATCACGCAGGTGGTTCTTGAGGGCAAACGGGAAGTTAGATATAGCTTTAGCGTAAAAATTGCGGCTGGCTGTATCACCTTCCGGCAATACAGCATTAAAGAATATTGCCAGATTACGGCAGTTATTCACTAAAGAGCCCCATGCCTGACGCCCCTCATAGAAACGGTCGTAAGCTGTGTTTGTCCGGAAGATGAGCAACAAACTAAGCAATATACCCATGGCGCTCAGAAAAGAACCGGGGGTATCTTTCAGCCGTAAATCTATGTAACGCATCTCTGCAATCGTGATCAGAATCACGTATATGGCAATAACTATTAACCGGCGAACCAATGCTTTTGCGGTGGGGCCAGTATGAAAATGCCAGATAGATGGCAGTAACCCTGCGTTTTTGTAGATGATCATTCGGGTGCATTAATGCATAACTACCTTATAGAACAACCCAAACCTTTAAACGGTTATGGTTCCGGCAAAAACTCTTTCAGCCGGGCCAATCAGGTAAATGTCATCGAACCCACCATTGTCCAGGTGATTGAATGACACGCGCAGGTTGCCCCCAATTGTTTTGATCATCACAGGAGAAACCATTTTCACCTGCTGGTGAGCCACTAAAGCCACAGCCGTTACGCCCGTTCCGCAGGAATAGGTTTCGTCTTCAACACCCCGTTCATAGGTTCTGACAAATACGCTCTTATCGTCAAGTACCTGCGCAAAATTAACGTTCGTTCCACCGGGTTTAAACGAATCACTATAACGAATGGCACGTCCTTCGGCCACGACATCTAGCGATTCCAGATCATCAACAAAGACAACGACATGGGGAGAACCCGTGTTCAGGAAAGTTAATCCATTGCGGTCTTCAATACCCGAAACGGGGCTCATTTTTAGCGAAACGCTATCTGCGTTTACAACGGCCTTATGTTCACCATCGACCGCCAGAAAACGCACTTCCTGATCAAAAACGCCTAAGTCGTGCGCAAATCGGACGATACAACGCCCACCATTGCCACACATGCTGCCTTCTGCTCCGTCAGCATTGAAGTACACCATACGGAAATCATAGTCGGTATCTTTTTGAAGCAGGATCAGGCCATCGGCTCCAACACCAAACCGCCGGTGGCAAAGTTGTTCAACAAGCGCCTGATTAGATGCGGGGAATGTGCCATTCCGGTCGTCGACTACTACAAAGTCGTTGCCAGTGCCCTGATATTTAAAAAAGTCCATAAAGTCTGGGCCAAGCCGCCACGGCGGACCGTTCCAGCGTGGCCGTTTACAGTTTAAAGGGGCCAAGCTGGAACGGTCCGCCGTGGCGGCTTGGCCCAAACATAGCCAACACGAAAAAAGCCGCCTTTACAGACAGCTCTTTCAAACACTTTATGCAGAACGAAGCAATTAAGCTGCTGCAACGACTTTTGGCTTGCGCTCTTTAACCCGAGCAGCTTTACCCTGACGACCGCGTAGGTAGAACAAACGCGCCCGACGAACTTTGCCCAGACGAACAATTTCAACCTTGTCGATATTGGGTGACAGAAGCGGGAAAATCCGTTCTACGCCAACGCCATTTGATACTTTGCGGACAGTAAATGTCTCGCCACCAGTGCTTGGATTCCGGCGTTGAATTACCGTTCCTGTAAACACCTGGATGCGTTCCTTATTTCCTTCGCGGATTTTGACGTGTACATTCACCGTATCGCCCGCCCGGAACGCAGGCAACTCGGCGCGACGTTGCGCGTTGTCTGCCTCCACTAATTTGATTAACTCGCTCATGACCGTATATAAATCGCCAGATAACTATTTGCGAAATGAGCCGCAAAGATAGTAATTTTCTCAGTAGCAGAAAATACTTTTGTAAAATTACGCGCTTGTACCAACAACCAAACCCATGAAAATACTGAACGTAGATCAAATCCGTTCCCTTGACCAGTCCACAATTCAACACGAACCCATCGCACCGATCAATTTGATGGAGCGAGCGGCACACACTTTTGTCGAGTGGTTTGTCGATCATTTTCCGGATACGATTCACACAAAAATTTTCTGCGGTTTAGGCAATAATGGGGGCGATGGAATGGCTATTGCCCGGCTGCTTTTGGAACATCAGTACCCAATCGAGGTATACGTTGTTCGCTATGCGCCACGAGAATCCGATGATTTTATGCATAACCATCGTAGGCTTAAATTACTTCTGGATTCTATTCACTACATCGAATCTACGGCAGATATCCCGGCAATCCGCCATAATGAAGTGGTGATTGACGCTATTTTTGGTTCCGGTCTTTCACGCCCAACTGAAGGTATTGTTAAAGACACCATTCAAGCTATCAACCGGGCACCGGCAACAGTGGTTTCTGTAGATATTGCCAGCGGCCTTTACACCGATCAGCCAAACGAGCCGACAGATGTAATTATTGAACCCGATTACACTCTTACGTTTCAGTTGCCAAAGTTGGCGCTTGTTTTACCAAAAAATGGCCCCTACGTCGGCAATTGGCATATTTTAGATATTCGTCTTCACAAGCGGTTTATTGATCAGGCACCAACGTCTTACTATTTTACCCAGCCTAGCGAAGCCAGATTATTACTTCGAAAACGAAACCGTTTTTCTAATAAAGGTACGTT
Organism: Spirosoma pollinicola; assembly: GCF_002831565.1. Taxonomy (NCBI): domain Bacteria; kingdom Pseudomonadati; phylum Bacteroidota; class Cytophagia; order Cytophagales; family Cytophagaceae; genus Spirosoma; species Spirosoma pollinicola. Next base: position 4,598,406 of record NZ_CP025096.1, read on the forward strand.
TGGTCATGCCCTTCTTCTGGCCGGCAGCTACGGAAAAATCGGGGCGGCAGTACTCTCGGCAAAAGCCTGCCTGCGGGCAGGTGTGGGATTGCTTACGGTTCAGGTTCCCCAGTGTGGATACACAATTCTGCAAACCGTTGTGCCCGAAGCCATGTGTAGTCCTGATCGGCATCAAAACATTCTTACGGGCATTGCACCATCTGATCAGGCAGGCCACGAAAGTCTTGATCCGTCCGACTTCTCGGCGATAGGCATTGGCCCCGGTATTGGTAAAGCTCCCGAAACGCTGGCCATGCTGAAAGGCTTGTTGCCGAGCCTGAAAAAACCCATTGTTGTTGATGCCGATGCCTTGAATCTGCTGGCGGAAAATCGTGAATTGCTGAATCATATCCCCCCGAGTAGTATTCTTACTCCTCATCCCAAAGAATTTGAGCGACTGACCAAAAAGTGGAGTAACGACTATCAAAAATTAGATCTTCTGCGTGAGTTTGCAAAAAAAAACAAGATCGTCGTCGTCCTGAAAGGAGCTTTTTCGGCCATCGCGACACCCGATGGTGATATTCATTTCAACTCGACAGGCAACCCTGGACTAAGTACCGGCGGAACGGGCGATGTATTGACAGGCGTTTTAACGGCTCTATTAGCCCAGGGTTATGATCCAGTTGAAGCAGCCGTGCTGGGTGTATATGCGCATGGATTAGCGGGTGATCAGGTAGCCAGTCAGCGAGGGTCTATTGGTATGACAGCGTCTGATGTCATTGATGCGTTGCGATGGGAATAAATTTACCAGAAAGTGTGTATTTTATTCTACACATGATATTTCGTTTACCTATATCAATACTGATAAATTAACCGTTTACGAAATATAGCCAAAATGCCTACTTAGGTACCATAGCAGATTCAGCAATTCTGCATTTCTGGCAGGTTGAGACCTAATTACAGGCCCAAAATTTGCGTGCAGTAGTATGAAACAGCATACTACTGCACACCATGAAACACACAGCACAACGAGATTGGCGTACGAATCGAACCTCTCGAAAGAGTCGCATAAATTTTGATCAAACATCTGCTATTGGGGGACTCACTGTAGCACTCTTTGCTTACATTGTGTACTACTTCATTTATCCAATGATTGCCAAAGGATTACTGTGGTAACTCTTACAAAAGCCGTTGCGACTCACTTCATTAATTGATAGGTAGCAAAGGCTGCAACATACGCTAAAACCATCATGTAGGTTAATTGTACGGCTGGCCACTTCCAGCTCTTGGTTTCGCGTTGGGTAGCGGCTAATGTGCTCATGCACATCATAGCGAATACGTAAAAAACCAGCAGCGACCAGGCAAGGGCGGGGGTATACATAACTCCTCCTGTTTCAGGATTTTTTTCCTGACGCAGCCGCTCCCGAATTGTTACTCCCTCATCATCCCCACCATCGCCGATGCTGTAAATCGTTGACATTGTACCAACGAACACCTCGCGGGCGGCAAACGAACTCAGCAGGGCAATACCAATTTTCCAGTCATAGCCGAGCGGCCGAATAACTGGCTCAATAAAGTGTCCGAAATTCCCGGCATAGGATGCTTCGAGTCGTTCGGAGGCAATGCGATTTTGCAGGGCGTCGGATGAGAGTGTTGAATTTTGTTGTTTAACCAGCTTTTCAGCCTGTTCCATTGAATCGCCGGGGCCATAGCTGGCTAATACCCACAACACGATCGAGATAGCCAGAATAACCCGCCCGGCTTCCCACACAAATGAGCGAACACTTTCCCAGACCGTAAGCCCAACGTGGTTCCAGCGGGGCAGTTTAAACGTAGGCAATTCCATAATGAAATAGCCACGCTCCTTTGTTTTAAGCAGAATTTTCAGAACGTAAGCAGCTACCAACGCACTAACCAGACCCAGGAGATATAAACTCATCAAGGCAAGCCCCTGAAGGTTAAAAACGCCTAATACGCGCTGGTTAGGTACAACTAAGGCAATAAGGATTGTATAAATTGGCAGGCGAGCCGAGCAACTCATCAATGGCGTTACCAGAATGGTAATGAGCCTGTCGCGCCGGGTACCAATACTGCGTGTGGCCATAATGGCCGGAACAGCACAGGCAACTCCCGAAATAAGCGGCACCACACTCCGGCCGTTCAGCCCGAATTTGCGCATAATCCGGTCCATAATGACCATTACACGAGACATATATCCCGATTCTTCGAGTAAGGCAATCAGAAAAAACAGGAAGGCGATCTGCGGAATAAAAACAAGAATACCTCCAATACCAGCCAATATACCATCAGTGAGCAGGTCTGTAAGAGGACCGGGCGGCAAACTCGTTTTGAGCTGCCCGTTGAGCCAGGCAACACCCGTATCGATGGCATCCATAAATGGCTGCGCCCAGGCAAAAATGGCCTGAAAAAGCAGTAGTAATATAAACCCAAAAATGGCATACCCCCACACTGGGTGCAACAGTACTCTGTCGAGTTTCTGACTCCAGGTTGGCTGATTAATAGGCCGCTTATCGGTAACGACTTCCGTTACGATTGCAGCTATACGTTTATAGCGGGTGATGGTTTCATTCGCCTGAAAGGTTGTTACATTAAATTGATGCGACTCAATAATGGTATCCAGCCCCATCTGTTGCTGACGATTCAGGAAGGAGACGCCGTCATGCTGGATAATATATTGTAAGGCGAGGTAATTATTGTCGAGATGGTACTGCGTTTTAGTATCAGCTATAACTTCAGGGACTTCATCGACTGGGTCGAAGAAAAGTTTACCCGGCAATACCGGCTCCTGGATTTGATCCAGAACGGCCTTTTTCAGTAAATCAAGTCCTTCACCCTTCCGTGCATTAATACGCACAACGGGCACGCCCAAACGCATTGCCAACCGAACAGAATTGATCGCTTTTGTTTGCTGCTGCGCCACATCAAGCATATTCAGCGCCAGGACGGTAGGCACGCCGAGGTCGGTAATTTGCGTAAAGAGCAATAAATTTCGGTGGAGATTGGCCGCATCTATCACTACAACGGCAACATCGGGGTAGTCGGGATGGCTGGGGTTGGCCAGAATATCGGTAACGATCTGTTCGTCTAACGACTTTGGGTAGATGGAATAAACGCCGGGAAGGTCAATAACGGTGGCGGTGTTCTGCGTATCAATGGGCCACAGTCCGGATTTTTTATCCATTGTGACGCCCGGAAAGTTACCCGTCTTCTGACGCAGGCCGGTCAGTTGATTAAATAGCGATGATTTACCGGCATTGGGGTTGCCAACGAGGGCAATGATAGGAGACGATTTCAAGACACAAGTTAAGACGAGGCCGCCCGAACTCGAAACATCAGGACGGTGCCATCCGCACGGTTAAGTACAGTTAATCCTCATTTTGAATCATGATTGTAGCCGCTTCCGACTTGCGCATTGCCAGGCAATAACCCGCTACGTTCAGGCAAATCGGATCACCAAGCGGAGCTTTGCTGTGCAGGCACACTTCAGCACCCGGCAGGCAGCCCATTTCGAGCAACTTAAGCGACATCAATTGATTGTTAAACGACTCAATGGTGGCTCGTTCTCCAATTTTCAGGTCAGCTACGCTACGTTTGCTCATGGTCTTGGTGAGGCTAATCTTTATTTAGATTCAGTTTAATTAACGCAAGATTACAACGGAAAGTTTATTGATGCAAATCTATCTGAGCAAATCCCACGCAAACCGTAAAATGGTTGCTGCAATGAGAAATAAAAAGAATACCCGAATGAATCGATTCCCTTTTAATATCGCCAGACGTGCCCCTAAAAAAGCTCCTGAGAGGCTGGCAATGGCCATGGGGAATGCAAATGCATAGAGAATTTTCCCTTCATTTATAAAAAATAAAGTGCTGGCCAGATTAGTTGACGCATTGACCAATTTAGCATGAGCACTAGCCTTGAGGAAATCGAAGCCAATGAGTGCAATGAAACCAAGTACAAGAAAGCTGCCCGTTCCGGGGCCAAAGAAGCCATCATAAAACCCGATACCTGCCCCCATAAACCACATGCGCTTCTGCTGCTGACTTGCCGTTACCACCCGATGCGACACCTGCCCAAAATCTTTTTTTATCAGTGTATAAATGAACACCCCAATTAGAATGACCAGAGCCAGAGGTTTCATGAAACTATTCGGCACTCGGGAAAGTACCCAGGACCCAAACCAGGAAGCCCCAAAGGCAATGGCCATCATCGGTCCAATAAATCGGCCAACCACCGCAACACGTCGGCTATACTGAAAGGCACCCATCAAGCTACTGAACATAGACGGGATTTTGGTCGTCCCAATCAGGGTTGGCACCGGGTACCGGGGTAGCGTAAATAGCATAGCGGGCGTTTGGATAAGCCCTCCCCCACCAATAATTGCATCGACAAAACCAGCCAGAAACGAAAAGCCACACAACACTAAAACCGCAGAATAATCCATCAAAATAATAAGCCCTTTACAAAAAACCTATACCCTAAACTTTGACTTTAAATGAGCCTACAGATAGAGATACAATCACCTCAGCAGTCTGGATAATCGAAAAAATAGGCACAACGTTCATGTAGACATTAAGAAGAGGAAGTAAGCTGCTTTTGTCTTCCGGTAACGTTTCCCGACTTACAGGAACAGGAAATCAGGAAACGAATGCCCAAGAGAACCTAAAACTATTTCTTTCGTGCATCAGCATTGCGCTGTAAATTTGCAGAATTAATAGACAGAGCATGGCAGAATCGGTACGGCAGATGAGTGCATTGATGCGGAAGGAGTTCCTGCTGGAATGGAGGCAACGCTATGCCCTCAATGGTATGCTCCTGTATATTGTCGGTGCCGTGTTTGTGTGTTACCTCAGCTTTAACGCCCGACGAGGCCAATTGACGCCTATTGTCTGGAATACGCTGTTCTGGATTATTTTGCTGTTTACGGCGATCAATGCCATTGCCAAGAGTTTTGTACAGGAGCGTGCCGGACGGCAATTATACTACTACACATTAGCCAGTCCGCAACAGATTATTCTGTCCAAAATTCTATACAACACAGCCCTGATGTTAATGCTGGTCTTTCTGGGCTTCGGGGTATATGCGTTTGTATTGGGCAATCCGGTAAACGACGTGCCACTTTACATGTTGACGCTGGTGCTGGGAGCAATCGGATTTGCGTCGTCACTTACGCTGGTATCGGGCATTGCCAGCAAAGCCGAAAACCCGGCAACGTTGATGGCGGTATTGAGCTTCCCGATCATTCTACCCCTGCTGCTCATGCTATTGAAAGTGTCGAAAAATGCCCTCGATGGTCTTGACCGAAGCGTAAGCTGGAACGAGATAGGAACCGTGCTGGCTATAGACGCTATTGTCCTGACACTTTCGTGGTTGTTATTTCCGTTTTTATGGCGGAGTTGAGTAACGCGGACATCCTGTCCGCATTTATTAAACATCATGGCGGACAGGATGTCCGCGTTACTATATGAAAAAGAATTGGTGGAAGGCCCTTTCGGTCTTGATTTTGGTTTACGTGATTCTTCAAGGGCTATTAGGCGTTGTGCCGCGCCAGCCGATTCTAAACGAGAGCATTCGGAATGTGTATTTCCACGTGCCGCTCTGGTTTGGTATGATCGTTCTGTTGCTGACCTCAGCGGTTTACTCCATCAGATACCTGCGTAGCGGTCGGTTTGACGACGATCTGGTGGCGGTTGAGTTTGCGAACTCGGCCATTTTATTTGGTCTTTTAGGTTGCCTGACGGGTTCGATCTGGGCCAACTTCACCTGGGGCGAACCCTGGCCGAATGACCCCAAACTCAACAGTGTAGCCGTTGGTATGCTTATGTATCTGGCTTACCTTATTCTGCGTGGTTCGTTTGACGACGAACAGCGACGTGCCCGGATTTCGGCGGTTTACAACATCTTTGCCTTTGCGGTGTTCGTTCCCCTGATTTTCATCGTCCCGCGTTTAACCGACTCGCTGCACCCCGGCAACGGCGGCAACCCGGCTTTTGGCAAATACGATATGGACAACCGTATACGGATGGTGTTTTATCCAGCCGTTATTGGCTTCACCTTACTGGGGGTCTGGATTACCGAGCTTCGGGTACGCTATCGGCGTATGAAGGCGGCTATAGATGATTAAACTCATGTGTAGTCCCAATAACATGTGTAGTCCCAATAACTAGCATTCCGGAAACTACCATTCCGGGAATGTTTCAGCTTATCTTTGCGTTATTTTTCTAACTACTTCAAACGACAATGCGACTGCCTTTTCGCCTACTCTCTCTCCTGATAGCCCTGCTTTTTTTTAGCCAAACCCTTATGGCGCAACAGCCGGTTCGTGAGGGCATTGAAATGGCCGACCGTCTCCGTTCCGATGGTAAAATATGGGTGGTTGTGGCGGTAATCGCTACCGTCTTTACCGGTATTATCGTCTATCTCGTCCGGCTTGACAGACAGATCGGTAAATTGGAACAAGAAGTGAAAGACAAAAAAAAACAATATAGTTTGTAGTCTATTCTGTGTAACTCATACATCATAACGACGATTTACAAGCCGTTAAATCAGGTAACCAACATGAAAATCTCTCACATAATCGGCATTATTGTTATTGCAGTAGCCATTGGAGTTATTGCCAGCACAGCAGGCGACGCCAGTGTGTACACAACCTTCGCAAAAGCTGAGCAAATGAAAAAAGATGGCGACGACAAAATGATTCACGTTGTCGGTAAGCTTCAGAAAAATTCACAGGGCCAGATTACGGATATGCTCTACAATCCCGCCATTGACCCGAACCACTTTGAGTTTACACTTATAGACAATGACCAGCGAGCACAAAAAGTGGTTTTTAACAGTCCCAAACCTCAGGATTTCGATCGTTCGGAGCAGGTCGTTATTATTGGGTCTATGCAGGACGACCATTTTCAATGCAACAAAATTTTGCTAAAATGCCCATCAAAGTACCAGGATGGTAAGTTGGAAACAACGGAACACGAGGCAAAAACGGCACAACTATGAGCGTTCAGGAAATAGAGAAAGCAGCAAAAGAATTACCAGTTAACGAACTAGATGGACTAGTAACACGTCTTTTTGATTTTTTTCATGAGCAGTGGGATAAGCAAATAAAAGAAGACGCTGAAGCGGGGCGGCTCGACGATTTGCTTAATGAAGCCCGAGAGGATATTCGTACGGGTAGAACAAAACCTTTATGAATCATCATACCACGTCAAAATTCTGGAAACGTTATTACAATCTGCCTGAAGCCGTTCAGGACTTGGCAGATAAGAATTTTGAACTACTAAAGATAGACCCATCGCATCCATCGTTGCATTTCAAAGAGATTAGCGGAAAAGAAAACTTATGGTCAGCACGTGTAGGTGATCATTTCCGCGTGTTGGCCATACACGAAGACGAATTCTATTGGTTCTGGATAGGCTCTCACGCAGAGTACAATCAACTCATTAAGCGATTATGATACATACCACAGTCGGGCAACTCGGCCACTTTTTCGTTATCCTGTCGTTCGTTACAGCTCTGGTTGCAACGGTCGCTTACTTTTTCTCAGCCCTGGGGTGGGGTAAAACCGCACAAGCTGAAGTCGTTGAGGAACGTCAGTTAGCCTATGCCGGGGAGTCTAGCCTGGGCAGTAAAAAGGCTAAACACAAAACACCATCCAATCAGGCAAATCGCAATCCATTGGCGGACAAGGATGACTGGCGGACACTGGCGCGGTGGGCTTTTTATATTAACGGTGCGGCCGTGATTAGTGTAGCCTCCTGTCTTTTCTATATCATTTATAACCATTACTTCGAGTATCACTACGCCTGGAGTCACTCCTCTCGGGCGTTGCCGGTTCAGTACATGATTTCGTGTTTCTGGGAAGGACAGGAAGGGTCATTTTTGCTCTGGTTGTTCTGGAATGCTGTATTGGGTGCCATCCTGATCCGGACGAGCGGCAAACAGTGGGAAGCCCCCATGATGGCTATTTTTGCGCTGGTTCAGGCTTTTCTGGCATCCATGATTTTAGGTGTAATCTTTGGTGATACATTTAAAATTGGCTCCTCGCCGTTTCTATTGCTGACAGAAGCCATGCCCGATGCTCCCATCTTTACGGCCGACCCAAACTTTGTGCCTAAGGACGGGAATGGTCTGAACCCGCTGCTTCAGAATTACTGGATGGTTATTCACCCCCCAACGTTGTTTCTTGGCTTTGCGCTGGCGTTAGTTCCCTTTGCCTATTGTATAGCTGGTTTATGGCGCAACCAACCCCTTGAATGGATTCGGCCTGCCTTACCCTGGACGCTCATTGGCGGAATGGTATTGGGTGTGGGCGTCATGATGGGCGGCTATTGGGCCTATGAAACCCTAAACTTCGAAGGCTACTGGAACTGGGACCCCGTCGAAAACGCAGTGTATGTTCCCTGGCTGGTGCTGGTGGCTGCCTTACACACGATGCTGATTGCCAAGCGTAGTTCGGCAGGGCTGAAAATGGCCATTATTCTAACGATCTCTACATTCATCTTAATTTTATACTCCACGTTCCTGTCGAGAAGCGGTATTCTGGGTAACGCATCCGTTCACTCATTTACCGACTTAGGTTTGTCGGGGCAGTTATTGATGTATCTGATGGCTTTTGTTGTGCTGGCAGTAATTTTAGCCGCCGTCAAATGGAAATACATTACTGCCGATAAAGAAGAGGCAACCGTATACACCAAAGAATTCTGGGTATTTATTGGCGCCACAGTATTGTGTCTGGCCGCATTTCAGGTCATTGCCACAACGTCGATTCCGGTTTATAATAAAATTATGGAGTCGTTCGGCAAGGTGTCTAATCTGGCTCTTCCCGCCGATCAGGTGGCGCACTACAGTAAATTCCAGATCTGGTTCTTTGTGGTAATTGCCTTGCTGAGCGGTGTCGGTCAATATATGTGGTGGCGTAAGGTGGATCATAAAAAGTGGGATTCGTTGATCACACCCGGTATTCTGACGCTACTCCTCTGTGCCAGTCTAATTTCTTTCGGTGGGATGAAGAATCCCATTTATATGGCCCTTCTGGTGGCTTCGGTCTTCGCACTGATGACCAATGGAGCCATTTTGCTGGATGTTGTAAAGGGTAATTATCGGCTTTCTGGTGGCGCGGTTTCGCACATCGGTATGGCCCTGATGCTTATTGGCATTCTGTATTCGGCGGGTTATACAAAGGTCATCTCGATCAACAACAGTGGTCTGCTCATCTCAAAGCAGGAGGAGTTTACGAAAGACAATAACCGACAGAATAAGGAAAATACGCTCTTATGGCTCAACCAGCCTGAGCGTATGGGGCCCTACCAGCTTACTTATCGCGGCAAACGAATCGAAGCCCGCGACGTGCCGGGGTACATTCCGCGCAATGACGTCGAGGTGATCGAAGGCGACTTTCATGGTATTGCCCAACGCGATATTGAACAGAATGGTAAGATTTACCATAAAAAAGGTGATACCCTGGCCCTATACCCGGAAAACACCTATTATGATGTTGAATATAGGGATACCGATGGTAGAATTTTTAACCTGTATCCCCGTGCTCAGGTAAACGAGCGCATGGGATTACTTGCCTCGCCCGACATCAAACACAAAACGGACCGCGATATGTACACCTATGTATCGTCGGTGCCTGACCCTAGTGCCGAAAATACATGGGAGAAAACGGAGACGTTCAGTGTGGCTATTAAAGACACATTTTTCCTGAACGATTATGTGGCTATTCTGGACGATGTTGCACGCACAAACCAAGTAGAAGGTCTGGAGCTTACAGATACCGATGCCGCTGTTCGGGCAAAAGTTCGGGTGCTCGACAAAAATGGCGAACATATTCTCACCCCTGCTTTTGTTATAAAAGATCGCATGGTGGCTCACCCAGCCGAAGTAAGCGATGAATTAGGTGTACGGATTCAACTGAATGAAATTGACCCGCGAACAGGCAAATTCACCTTCGCCGTTAATCGGACACAGCGCGACTACATTGTGATGAAGGCGATTGAAAAGCCACTTATCAACATCCTCTGGATTGGAACGCTAATCGTTGTCATCGGCTTCCTGATCGCCACATTCCGGCGGTATCGGGAATTTGGCAAAATGCAAAACAAAGCTGTTTAAGATTTATGGTTTACCGTATACGGTAAACCAACCCTATGAAACTTTCTGAAATCCTTCTTTTAGCAGTCGCTGCCGGTTTTTTAGTCATCTGGATTGCCGAGTATCAACGCACCACGTTTGGCGATAGCTACTGGTTGTTAATGCTATTTCTAGGCTTTATTCTGGCTTTTCAATACGTCAGAAATAAACGGATCGAAAGGGAAAAAGCGGTCTCTCCAACAATTAAACAAATGGTCGAAGACCGGAAGAAGAAAAAGAAATGATGAATGACAAGTGATGAATGGTGTGCATTTACATTCTATTCTTCACTTATCATTCATCATTCATCATTAAAAAATGGAACCCTACGCTCTTTTATTCGGTGCCTTACTTGCCCTCGTGCTGGCCGGTTTTTTCTCGGCAGTAGAGATGGCCTATGTATCGGTTAACCGATTATACTTTGAGCTTCACAGCAAACAGGGGCCATTGAGTGAGAAACTAGTCTCGGGCTTTTTAAAAAATCCCATTCTTTTCGTCGGAACGACCCTGACTGGCAACACGCTTTTTCTGGTACTCTATACCGTTTTAGGGGTTACATCCCTCAACCCATTGTTAATTGCCGTATTGCCCGAAAATTGGGCAGCACATGAATCGGTTGTTATCACGATCGAAACGCTGATTCTGACGCTTATCTTCCTGCCCGTTGCCGACTATATTCCCAAAAGTCTTGCCCTCATTCATCCCGACCGTTTTCTGGAAGCTTTGGCGGTGCCGCTTTGGGTTATCTATAAAGCCATTGCCCCTGTTGTTCGGGTATTGGTTGGCACGGCACGCTTCTTTATCCGATATGTGCTGGGCAAACGCAACCCCGAAATTCGCCCGGTTTTCGGTCTCACCGACCTTAACCATTACTTACAACAACTCAACCAGAAGGCCGACACGGAGCAGGATGTAGAGGTCGATACGAAGATATTTAATAATGCTATCGAGTTTCGCGATGTACGGGTACGCGACTGTTTAGTGCCTCGTACTGAAATTACGGCTATTGCTGTGGATGATACCGTCGAAGATCTTAGGTTGGCCTTTCAGGACAGCGGTCACTCAAAAATCGTGGTATACCGCGACACAATTGACGATGTTATCGGGTACTGCCATGCGCTGGCGCTGTTTAAGAAGCCAGCAACCGTTGAGGAAATTATTACGCCTATTATTGTTGTTCCTGAAACCATGCCTGCTCAGGATTTGCTGCTCCGTTTTTTATCGGAACGAAAAAGCCTGGCGCTCGTAGTCGACGAATTTGGCGGCACGGCGGGCATTGTGAGCGTAGAAGACATGGTCGAACAGATTTTCGGTGAGATCCAGGACGAATATGACACCAACGAAGACTGGGTGGAGCAGCAGCTTGACGAGTCCAACTGGCTGTTGAGCGCCCGGCATGAAATTGACGATCTGAATAAAACCTACGACTGGACGATTCCCGAAGGGAACTACGATACACTAGGTGGCCTTATTTTAGAAACCCATGAGGATGTGCCTCAGGTTGGCGAGGTAATTGAATTCTCGCCTTTTACATTTACTATTATTTCTATGGACGGCACACGGATTGATACCGTGAAAGTCCATTTGAGAAAAGAGTGATCCACCATTACTTGTGTTCTTTTTTACTACATCGTGAATAAATTGTCTGTTCAAAAAACGGTAGCGCGGCATTTGCTGGCGGTACAGGCTGTCCGGCTCAAGCCTAATGAGCCTTTTACCTGGAGTTCGGGTTGGAAATCCCCTATTTATTGCGACAATCGGGTTACGCTGGCGTATCCTGAGGTGCGCACTTACATTAAAAATGCACTCGCAGAAGCCATTCGTGAGCGTTTTCCTTCGGTAGAAGTGATTGCCGGTGTAGCTACGGCGGGAATTCCGCAGGGGGCTTTAGTCGCTGATGTTCTAGGCATCCCCTATTGTTATGTGCGGCCCGAACCGAAGGCCCACGGGATGGGAAAGCAAATTGAAGGTCATTTGTCGAGTGGCCAGAAAGTTGTTGTTATTGAAGATCTGATTTCCACAGGGGGCAGTTCGCTGAAGGTTGTCAATGCCCTTCAGGCAGCGGGTGCCGAAGTCCTTGGCATGGCCGCCATTTTCACATACGGCTTCCCATTGGCCGACCAGAACTTTGCCAGTAAAAACGTGCCGTTAATATGCCTGAGTAACTACGACGCTCTTTTAGTCGAAGCACAGGCTCTCGACTATATATCGGCAGATGCTATGGAATCTCTTGCCGCCTGGCGTCAGAATCCGGCGCAGTGGGGGCAGTAGCTATTGGTCATTAGTTGAACTGTTATTAAGTTATGAATCAGTAGTTTTTGATTAATAGCACTCGTTGAATGAGGTTTATGCAAATTACTATTAACCAATAACTTATAACTAAAATGGCTACCCTTACCGCAAGCATCGGACGAACACCTTATGAAACGCACCTGTCAACGGGTTCTCAGGTTATTGTAGCCGACGAACCCGTTGACATGGGCGGGCAGGATCGAGGAATGCGGCCGGGTGAGTTGCTGGCTGCATCCCTGGGAGCCTGTACCGTAATGACGTTACGGATGTATGCCGACCGCAAAGGGTGGCCACTCGAATCTGCGGTTGTGCATGTCGATTATAGTAATGACATTGAGACAAAACGCTCTCTTTTCGTTGTAAAGTTGATCTTAAACGGTAACTTGACCGAAGATCAACGGGCGAGGTTAACAGAGATGGCAGACCGATGTCCTATTCACCGGGCACTCCAGAACCCGGTTGATTTTGAGACCATTCTGATCGACGATGCTGGTAGTAAACAACGCCAGTCATTGGAAGTCGACCTGTAAGACATTCATCTACTCAGCAAAATCTATGAATACGGCCGAGCATAATCAGACACCGGACATCACAAAAACCTACACCAATGGTGAGATTACTGTTGTCTGGAAACCCAACGTGTGTATCCATTCGAAACTCTGCTGGACTCAGTTAGCCACGGTATTCAATCCACGAGAGCGCCCTTGGGTAAACATGACTGGTGCCGATACGCAGCACATTGCTGAACAAGTGGACCGTTGCCCATCGAAAGCATTGAGTTATTTTCGAAACGAGGAGCACATTCAACCAGAAGCGATACAGGCCGAAAGTATTGTTGAGCCAATGCCCAACGGCCCTCTGCTTGTCTATGGAAATTTGACCGTAAAAAGCCCGGACGGACAAGAAACGAAGAAAAATAAGGTCACAGCATTTTGTCGGTGCGGAGCCAGCAGCAACAAACCTTACTGCGATGGTTCGCACATTAAAGCGGGTTTTGTAGGCTGATACAAATTAACAGGACATCAGTCGGGCAGCATCGAACTCAGGTCTGATCCATGCGTTGGGTAAGCCAGCAGTGTATTTCTCAGATCTTCAGCCGTAATATGGTGCTTCATGGCTAACGTGAATAAGTTTATAACTTCGTCGCACCCAGAGCCAAGAAGGTGGGCACCAACGATCTCATCGGTCTCTTCGTCAACCAGGGTTTTGAAAGCCGAAAATGATTCGTTGATACGTCGGCTTGTGTACCAATCATTGGTTTCCTGAAAGGTAACCTTCACCTTCCTCCCCTGCTTTCTGGCCTGCTCTTCGGTCAGACCAACAGACGCTAATGTCGGTATAGTATACACAGCCGATGGTGTTGGATTGTCTGTGTAGGCTTGTCGATTTCCAGTCAAAATATTGTTGATTGCAATTTTTCCTTCGTAGGAAGCTAGCGGAGTAAGCGGCAGTCCTTTATCGGCCACATCGCCACAGGCATAAATTGCTGGATTAGACACACTTTGCAGGAATTCATTCACGGCCACCCCTTTCGGACCAACCTTAACACCTGCTTTTTCCAGTGCCAGTTCTGCCACATCGGCAACGCGTCCGGCGGCATGAATGACTAGATTTGTAAGGATAGACTGACTTTCCCCTGCCTGTTCATAGCGAACCGTCAATCTATCTTTTTGCCCCTCAACGGCTGTTACATTAGCTTCTAATAGAATCCGAATACCCAGGGCTTCCATTGCCTTTACGAGTAAGCTTACCAGATCGGCATCAAAGCCCTCCAGAGGACGTTTTCCCTGATGAAGAATTGTGACCTTTGCTCCGGCACGAGCGGCAATATGTGCAAACTCGAAGGCAATGTAGCCCCCTCCCACCATCACGATCTCTTCCGGCAATTGTGATAGCTCCAGAAATCCTGTACTGTCGATCAGTAATTCCTCACCGGGAATGTTAAGTGGCTTAGGTCGTTGGCCGGTAGCTACAACAATGTGATCGGCGGTGAGTTCATCCTGGCCAACTCGTACCGTCTTTGGCGATAAAAAGGTAGCCACTCCATGATAAAACTGAATGCCAAGGTCTCTAAATTTTGCTTCGGTATTTTCAGGAATGGGTTCCGTAAACGTTTTTTTGAACGCCATCAAGTCAGGCCAGTTAATCGTTGCCGCACTGGCAATACCGTTCCCTGTCATTTGTTCCGACCGGGCTACTATTTCAGCCGCCCCAACCAGTACTTTTTTAGGGTCACAACCCCGCTGCGAACAGGTACCCCCAAAGGGTAATTTATCAATAATAGCAACAGACTTACCCGCTTTCCTGGCCGTCTGGGCAACGGTTGCACCCGCCGAGCCGGTGCCAATAACAATAAGGTCAAAAATAGGCATACTCAGTACTAGCTAATGAATGGTTAAGCATATAACCCAAAACCAGCCCTACCGGCTAAAAAAAAGTGGCTGATCCTTTCGGAATCAGCCACTTTGTCTATCGTAATGTATGTAGTTCTACGCTACCGCTTCATATAACTCTTCGCGTTGCGCTTTCACACGTTCGTCGGAGAGGTATTCATCATAGGTCATCAGTTTGTCGAGAATACCGACCGGGGTGATTTCGACAATACGGTTAGCAACCGTTTGCACGAACTGGTGGTCATGCGAGGTGAACAGAATCGGGCCTTTGAAATCAATCAGACCGTTGTTCAGCGATTCGATCGATTCAAGATCGAGGTGGTTCGTTGGTTCATCGAGCATTAGCAGGTTAGCGCCCGACAACATCATTCTCGATAACATACAACGCACTTTTTCGCCCCCGCTCAACACCGTAGCTTTCTTGAGCGACTCTTCGCCCGAGAACAACATACGACCGAGGAAACCCCGAATAAAGCTTTCGTCTTTCTCAACCGAATACTGCCGCAGCCAATCGACAAGGCTTAGATCGGTCTGGAAGAATTTCTCTTTTTCAGAATCGGTTGGGAAGTAAGCCGAAGTAATGGTTACACCCCAACGGAACGTACCTGAATCTGCCTTCCGTTCGCCCGCAAGAATATCCAGCAAGGCCGAAACGGCCAAACCATCCCTACTAAACAGGAAAATTTTATCCTGCTTGTTCATAGTAAAGGACAGATTTTCAAATAGTTTCGTACCATCTTCCGCCGTGTAGGTCAGATTTTCGACAGTAAGAATCTGGTCACCAGGTTCACGCTCGGCCTTGAAGTTCACATAAGGATACTTCCGCGATGACGGCTGAATATCTTCGAGGGTAAGTTTTTCGAGCAATTTACCCCGACTTGTAGCCTGTTTTGATTTCGATGCGTTGGCCGAGAAGCGACGGATAAATTCTTCGAGTTCTTTCCGCTTATCTTCAGTTTTTTTGTTCTGATCCTGCCGTTGTTTCAACGCCAGTTGGCTCGACTCATACCAGAACGAGTAGTTACCCGCAAAGAGCTTCACCTTGCTGAAATCAACGTCGACGATCTGCGTACAGACCTGATCTAGAAAGTGCCTATCGTGCGATACGACAATGACAGTGTTATTGAAGTTAGCCAGGAAGTTTTCGAGCCACAACACCGACTCAACGTCGAGGTTGTTGGTCGGTTCGTCAAGTAATAGGACATCCGGGCTACCGAACAATGCCTGAGCCAGCAGAACCCGCACTTTCTCGGAACCGTTGATTTCGGACATTGGCGTATAATGCATGTCTTCTTTAATACCAAGACCCGACAGCAGACTGGCGGCATCAGACTCAGCATCCCAACCGTTCATCTCGGCAAATTCCGATTCGAGTTCGGCAGCTTTTTCGCCGTCAGCATCCGTAAATTCTTCTTTAGCATACAGAATATCTTTCTCCTGCATGATGTCATACAGGCGTTTGTTGCCCATAATTACCGTTTGCAGAACTGGATATTCATCAAAAGAGGATTGATTTTGGCTAAGCACCGACATCCGTTCGCCGGGTGTCATGATCACCGAACCCGTTTGTGGCTCAATTTCGCCCGACAGGATTTTTAAAAACGTTGATTTACCGGCTCCATTGGCGCCAATAACACCATAACAGTTGCCGGATGTGAATTTTATAGTTACGTCATCAAAAAGCACCCGCTTACCATAGCGCAGTGAGACGTTTTGTACCGATATCATGTTGTGATTTTCTGTTCAGATTGAACGGCAAAGATACGAATTTTTGGTGAAATTTGGGGGGAAGGATAGAACCGTCCGTGCGGTTCTATTTCTCACTTGTCCCGCACACAACGAAAACCGAGGTTATTACTCCCGCTGCTTACCTCTCCTTTTCCCCGGCTTCCGGCTTTGTAGCGAATACAGTACTCATCACTGCACAGAAACGAACCGCCACGCTGTACTCGTTTTATAGCATCGGGTTCGTCGGGATCGTAGCTATCCGATGGGCCTTGCGGATTATTATTCACCAATTTCGTGTAATAGTCCGGGCGATAATAATCCTGACACCACTCCCACACATTACCATCCATATCGTACAGGCCATAGGCGTTGGCGGGGAACGATTTCACAGGCGCAACGCCTACAAAACCATCTTCGGTCGTGTTATGATCGGGGAAACTGCCCTGGTAGATATTGGCGATCCATTTCCCGGAAGGCTTTAGCTCATCACCCCAATAGTAAGTATGATTTCCTTTCCCCCCTTGTGCAGCAAACTCCCATTCGGCCTCAGTGGGCAAGCGTTTCCCGGCCCATTTCGCATAGGCAAGGGCATCGTCGTAGCTAACATGAATAACCGGTTCATTCTCGTGCCCTTTCAGGTCACTCGCTGGCCCTTTGGGGTGCTGCCAGCTAGCCCCTTTAACATATTGCCACCAGCGTAGTGGATTCTCCAGCGATACTTTCTGAGCAGTTGGGGTAAAAACGGCTGATCCGGGCACAAGCTGTTCAGCAGCAACGCCCGGGTAATCAGCCGGATTCAGTGGTCGTTCGGCGATGGTTTTATAGCCCGTTGCCGTCACGAATTTGGCAAATTCGGCATTGGTTACTTCGTGTTCGTCCATCCAGAAGCCCTTCACGTTTACGGAATGCACTGGCCGCGAATCGACAAACGCATCGGCTCCCATCAAAAACGTACCGCCCGGTATCAAAACCATTCCGGTAGTACTTCCCGCTACCGATTCCACTCCTGCGGCTGCGTTTCGGATAGCGGCCGACCGGGATGGCATTCCCTTCGCGATGCAGGCCGCAGCAGAATCTGCCGACGCCTGCGCCAGTTCTTCTTTCGATTTAGAGGTCGAATGACAACTGATTAATCCACAAAAAAGAGAACTGCCTAGTAACAAAGACAAAACGTATCTTCCACGCATACTATTGACGACAAAAACGTTACTTCTTCTAACCGCTGCCGTTGATTTTTGTCATGGCTTACTTTCCAACAGTTTGAGCGCTTCCTCATCTTTATACTTCACAATCTGCTCTTTCAGTTTCCCTTTCAGCGAGGCTGTAATGGTTTCATACCCTTTTGCGCCGTACAGGTTTTTCAGATTCTGAGGATCTTTCTGAATATCATATAACTCCCAGAAATCATCGGGACCGTAAAAACGCGCCAGGGTATAGCGGTCTGTGCGCAGCCCAAAATGGGGTGACACGTGGTGCGGTTGCGGATATTCATAATAATGGTAATAGGCCTGATCTCGCCAGCCTTTCTGTTGGCCTTTCAGCAGGGGCAAAAACGATTCTCCCTGAATATACGCTGGTATGGGAGTGCCAGCCAGGTTGAGTAACGTAGGCGCCCAGTCAACATTGGAAACTACCTGCCGAACCTGACTGCCGGGTTTGATAACGCCCGGATACCGAATCACAAACGGCGTTTTCAACGACTCTTCATAGATCCACCGCTTATCGAACCAACCATGCTCC
Organism: Spirosoma pollinicola; assembly: GCF_002831565.1. Classification (NCBI taxonomy): domain Bacteria; kingdom Pseudomonadati; phylum Bacteroidota; class Cytophagia; order Cytophagales; family Cytophagaceae; genus Spirosoma; species Spirosoma pollinicola. The sequence goes on from NZ_CP025096.1 coordinate 4,616,691, forward strand.
CCCAAATAAAAGCCCTGATCCGACGTATAAACGACTATTGTGTTTTTAGCCAGACCGCTTTTATCCAGGTAATCGAGCAACTTACCAATGTTGCGATCCAGCGAATTCGCAACCGACAGGTAGTCTTTCATATAACGCTGGTATTTCCATTCAACTAACGCCTTACCGCTGAGTTTCTTTTCGTCGAACTCTTTACTGATTTTATTTTCGTAGTACTCATAAAACGGTTTTTTCTGTTCTGGCGTAAACCGATTATAGGAAAACATGGCTCCTTTGGCGTCATAATCGGCATGTATTTTCAGGTCCCTATCCAGAATCATGGTTTTATCGATACTCATATCCTGCTTTTGGGCGGCCGTACGTCCTTCGTACTTGTCGTAAAAGGTAGCGGGTAAAGGGAATGTAACATTATCATAAGCCCCTAAATCTTCGGGAGCTGGTAGCCATTCGCGGTGGGTTGCTTTGTGGCCCACGACCAAAAAGAAAGGCTTAGAGGCATCCCGTTTATCAAGCCAGTCGGTCGACAAGCTCGTCACTACATCGGTAACGTAGCCCATGCGTCGGGTTGTCTTGTTATTAGAGTCGACAAAATCGGAATTGTAATAACTGCCATGCCCCGGTAGTATGTTCAGGTAGTCGAAACCGTGCGGCAGGCTGCCCAGGTGCATTTTCCCAATCCAGGCAGTCTGATAGCCATTTTTCTGTAACTCCTCCGCAAAAACGGGCTGATTAATATCAAATACCTTCTCATTGAATTTATAGCCATTCCGGTGCGAAAACTGGCCGGTTAGCAACGTGGCCCGGCTTGGTCCGCAGATGGAGTTGGCCACAACATTGTTGTAGAGAATGGCTCCTTCCCGAGCGATCCGGTCGATGTTGGGCGTTTTGGCCAGTTTACTTCCATAGGCACTTATCGCCTGCGAGGTATGGTCGTCCGAAATGATGAAAATAATGTTGGGCCTGGTTGGCGGGGCAGTTTCCTGTTCTTTGATGCCATGACCAATCATAGCCAGCAAACCGGTAAACACCGCACCCACTGCAAGAATGAAGATCGTTGTATTTTTTCTGTTCATAACAGGCTTAAAATTTGAGTATTACTAAAGCAGCTTCTGGATAAAGGTCTTTTAACAATGTTTTTTACTTTTATACAGGCTTATACTCCCACCTTTGCCAGTTCCTGCCATGACAGTAGCCCAATAGCCAGAACGGCCAGTGCAAGACCAATTTTGTTGGCGGTCGATAGCTGTTCCCGAAAAAATACCGCAGCCAACAGAGCCGCCAGCAAAATAACACCAATATTATAAAGCGGATACACAAAAGCCCCGTTGCTACTAAAAGCCGAAAGGGCCAGCAGAAGCATATAAAAACTAAGAAAATTAGGCACTCCCAGTGTTACAGCGCCAATCAGGCTTTTGGCTTGAAGTTGTTCTTTACCCTGAAAGGCCCGTATACTTAACATGAGCAGGCCAGCAACAACGGCCCCCAAAACCATCGTCAGAGTTACCTGGACGGTTTTATCGGACGAAGGAATGTAGTGCAGATTCATATAATTGATCATGGTGTTGGTGGCTCCATAAAACAGGAAAACACCCACTGGCAGCAGGACATTCAGCCCGAAACGACTTTGTTTTTGTGCTATGGCATCGTCCTGATTTTGTACGGGTGGTTCTTTTTTATAGGTACTCAAACCCACGGCAACTACCGCGAGAACCAGACCCAGATAGTTGAACGTATCGAAGCCCGATACACCCCCACCCGTTCGGAAAACGAACAGGCTAAAACATACCGGAATCACCAGCGACAGGTTATTCGCCAGCGAAGTGGCCGTAATGCCCATGCGCTGTGTGGATGCTCCCGACAACAAAAACGTTAGTATGAAACCCACCCCTAATCCGAATGCCAGCCATGTCCAGGTTTGCGAAAAATCTATTGAGAACGATTGACCAGCGGGTAGTAGCAACAGCCCTGTTACAAAGCAAACCGGGTAGTTGAAGACGATGGCCTGGAATGTATTGACCTCATAGCGCGGGAACAACCGAAAATTCAGCAGCAGAAGTACCGAAAATAAGATGCTAAGGCTTAAAAAGAGCATGAGCGCGGGGAATCGGATTGGTAATTTTCGGGCGAAGTTACTCCACGCTTCGGTTGTCCGCTTATCTTTAGACGCTGTTTTATCGACCCTCCCGAAAAAAAGCATCTTCGTTATGAACACGAATCTTCGTCTGCTTCTCGCCCTTCTGTGCTTGCCAACGACTGTATTGCTGGGGCAGCAAAAGCTTTCGATGTCGGTAACGGTGGCCCCCACGCTTTCGCATACGAATTACAACTACCGCTTTTTTTATCCAAACAGCGACGGTCAGGTTGTGGAACCGGTATATATGAATGGTCCCCGCTGGGCAAATGGCTATTCGGCAGGGTTATCGCTCCTGTACACCTACGCCCCCGACTGGACGGTTTCATCGGGTGTCTGGTTTCAACAGGTAACTACCCGACAGGCTCGTCAGGCGGCTTCTGGCGAGGGCACCGTTACGGTGCATAACCGGATTGTTCGCATTCCGCTGTTGCTCAGTTACACATCGTCGATGAAACGCTTATCACCCTATTTTTCACTCGGCTTGCTAACCGATGTTCCCATTCCCTCACGGGTGATTGTTACCCGAACGGGGCAGTCAACGCAGTACTTAGGGCTCGAAAACAGCCGCCGTCCCATTTTCCACCTTCTTGTTGGTGCTGGCGTTCAGTACAAATTGAATCGGCGGTATACGCTCATGGCACAACCCGTCTGGACCTATAAATTCGGACAACTGGGCGGAGCCAGTACCTACGACGCTTCGTTTGAGGTTAGTATGCTGACGCAGGTGGCGTATACGTTTTAAATCAAAAGTTAGTGCAACTCTTGCAGTTAGCCCACCTCTTTTGTTAAACCCAATCAGCTGATCTCTTTTTACGACCTATTATGAGCCATTTTTTTTGCCTATTCATATTTATATCAGTAACCCTCTCGGCAAACTCACAGTCCCTGCCAACCACACTTGTCCCTGGGCGGGTTGACTCGTTCATCACACAACTCATGGACAGTACGCAGGTGCCGGGCTTGTCCATAGCGATCATCCGGGATAATAAAGTTCGCTACAGCAAAGGGTATGGCCTGACCAAAGCTGACTCTACCCAGCGAGTTAGCTCAGAAACAGTATTCGACGCAGCCTCGTTGAGCAAACCGGTCTTTGCGTACGCTGTGTTGCAACTGGTGGAACAGAGCCTGATCGACCTGGATAAACCTTTGTTCGAGTATTTTCCCTACCCCGATGTGGCGGCAGATGAGCGGTACCGAAAAATTACCGCCCGCATGGTGTTAAGCCACCGAACGGGTTTTCCGAACTGGCGTAAAAACAGAAAACTACCTCAAATGGCGATGGTAGCTACACCCGGCGAACGATTTGGCTATTCGGGCGAAGGCTATTTTTATTTGCAGAAAGTGGTGGAGAAAATTTTGGGTAAATCCCTGAATGTAATTATGACAGAGCGGGTGTTTATTCCCTTAAAAATGACTCGTAGCAGTTATATCTGGAACCCCGCTTTCGACGCTGACTTTGCGCTGCCGCATACCGATGCCGGACAACCGGAAACCAAGTACAAGTCCAGTCAGGCGAATGCAGCCTATTCATTGCAAACGACTGCCGACGATTATGCCCGGTTTCTACTAACCATTTTGACACCTTCGGGCATCAAGGCAAGCACAGCCAACCTGATGTTATCACCTCAGGGTCGATTACCCAAATCGTTTTCGGGTGGCGACTCACTCTCGACAACCCTAAGTTGGGGCTTAGGCTTTGGCTTGGAAAGTACACCAGCCAACAGTTATTTCTGGCATTGGGGCGACAACGACACCTACAAATGTTATGTAGTTGCCAATCAAAAAAGCCATGATGCAGTCGTGTATTTCACCAATTCGGCCAATGGATTAAGCCTAATCGACGAGATAACCCGGCAGTTTATGGGCTTCACCCCATCGACGGTCAACTTTCTGGGTTACAAACCGTATAAAAAAGAGCAGGGTCGATTGAAGCCGTAAAACTCTTAACCAGAAAGGGTGATCTTTTAAAAGCAGGTGAATAATCGTGTGCGATAAATGCGCTAGAAGTCTGACTAAGTACTTGGACTTGGCACTTTACAGCAAAAAGGTAAAACATTTAGCAAAATGGCTGGCATATTAACAGGCACCTACAGGGCTTTCTTATAAAACTGAATTTGCCCATTACCAGATAAAATGGCCCCGACGGATAATACAGATTGAACGGATTTTCACAGAAGCCTGATTTAGACCCGCTTGCCAAGTTTCTGCTGTCCAAAAGCCTCTTTACTGGTTTCGGCTTGATCGAGCCAGATATGTATTTTTTTAGTAGATTCGCCCGTTCGTGTACACCGATTGACTGTGTCTTAACAGCACCTACTATGGCGACACTTGGTAAGCAACAAATCAACGAAATTGCTGAGCAACTGGACTGCGGGTTCCGGGCATTCTGGCACAAAATAACTGGTGAGCTAATTTTTATCCCCGATACTAGGAAATTTCCCTATGGCGATGATGGTGCATTTGAGGAAGAGAATGAGCAATTAGACGCGAATCGGGATGATTATGTCGAAATTGAACCGATGGAATCAAGAGATTCTTTTCGAGTTATGGCAGACTTTGCCGAAACCCTGACAAATAAAACGGTTCAGGATGCGCTTTTTCGAGCGTTGAACAAACGAGGTCCTTTCCGGGAGTTTAAGTATGTGATCGACAACTCGGGCGAATACAGGCAGCAATGGTTTAACTTCAAAAATCAACGATACATTGATTGGGTGACCCAACAGGTAAACGCCTATAATGAAGAAGACTCACAGCTCTATTTCTCTGATTGACAGCCTGCATATCCATTTTTTCTGTCAACTTCAGTTTTTTGGATTATGGCCGTTTACTCTCTTAACAAGGCCGGTTGGTCTTGCAGCAGGCGCATACGGTAGGCATTCATGGCCGTGCGGCCAAGCTGGTTGACCAGCCGGTAGTTGACCACAATACCTACAGCGGCTCCAATGCCCGGAATTAATTGCGCCATTTTGGCCAGATCAATATAATCGCGGTACTCCTGCTGGAAAGTCAACCAGTCGAACTGGTTAATGTCGTCGGGTAGTTGGCGGCTGTGTTCAGGCCAGTTGGCAATGTACTGGTAAACCACCTGCCGACTTTCCTGGCTGGAAAAAGCCAATTGAAATATATACAGGATAAAAACCCGCTCGCGGTAGTCCTTCACCGAATAGCCATACAGGCTGGCAATCTCGAACAGCATTTTCATCTTTAAGCTAAGCAGTATCGGAAAATCGGCCAACCCGAGGAGGAAGCCTCCAGCTCCTGTTACGCCCCCCTCGGCCGCACTGGTTTTCTTATAAAATTCAATGCGCCGGGCTACAGCCGCATCCCGCTGAATGAGCGTTTGCCCTTGTATTGGGGCACGGTTCAGAAACTCCGCCCCGAACAAAACACCGCGCGTCATTTGCTTGATGGCCGCCGTAACGATAGCATGTACCCGATCTGGAATAATCCGATTTATACGCCGTTGCAGCGACGTGGAGAGCTTTCCAAAGGTTGAAGGTGGCTTTTGCATGGCCTGTTGCCAGCGGGTCAATTCGTTCCGGACGGCTTGTACGTAAGGGGTCATATTACCTAAATTTGGCAAAAAGTGCTATCTTCATCGAATCAAATGATCCGTAAGCTTGTTGAATTTACATGCAGCATCCTCATAAACCCCAACGTCGCAAGTTAGTAGGTATGAAGAATGTTCTTCTGCTTATGGTTGCTCTGGTAATCGTTTACGTTGCCAGCACCGCCTACAAAACCGTTCCGACAATAGCCGTTAAGGTGCCTGTGCCGGCTTCAGTAAAAACCAAATCCATTGCGCATCTCGATGTTTACGACCAGTTGAACCTGAGCAAGGCCGGTTTGCAGAAGAGCGTTTTTGAATACGCGCTGCGTGGCTGGCAGAAGATCGACACGGCGAAATCCATGCTTACCATTGTTGACTTGAGTCAGCCGTCGAGTCACAAACGATTGTATGTGGTCGACTTGTTCAATAAGAAGCTATTATTTAACACCTACGTTTCGCACGGACGTAATTCGGGCGATCTGGTGGCAAAGAAATTCTCCAACACCCAATCATCCTTTCAAAGCAGCCTGGGTTTTTACCAGACGCTCAATACGTATATGGGTAAGCATGGCCTTTCGCTTCAGTTGAAAGGGCTGGAAAAAGGCTTTAACGACAATGTCTTTAATCGGAATATTGTACTTCACGGTGCCGATTACGTTTGCGAGGATTTTATTCGCAAAACCGGCCGACTGGGACGTAGTCAGGGATGCCCTGCAGTACCGTATGCCGAATCGAAAGGCATTATTCAGGCGGTTAAAGGCGGCTCCTGCCTGTTTATCTACTCGCCGGATTCCAACTACCTGAAACAGTCAGCTTATTTGTCCAGCGAATACACGTCGTTGTAAAAATGTAGTTTCCCAGTTGAGTCAACATCCGCCACGTTGTAGACGATAAATACGGGGAAGCGCTTTGGAATGGGCAACGTTTTGGGCTTTTGATCAATCAGGCACTTATTCATAAAAGCGGCATCGAAGGTTGGTGTACCCAGCACCAGGTTGGCCAGCTCAACAGGCTTTTGTACCCGAACGCAACCATGACTCCGCCAGCGGTCGGTGGTGTTTTTGAACAAGTCCCGGCTGTTTGTATCGTGCAGGTAAATTGCTAAAGGATTGGCCAGGTTAAATTTCAACAACCCAAGCGAATTTTCACAGCCTGACGCCTGTCGAACGCGATATGGAAAATTCGTTTCCGATAACTCCTCCCAGTTTATATCTTCCGGGTCAACTTCATGATCCTTCGCATCGAGAATCTGTAAATTCTGGTTGTAGATGTAGGCTATGTTTCGCTTCATACGAGGCAGCATTTCTTCCAGCGCAATATTTTTCGGTACGTTCCAGTAAGGGTACATCACAATATCCTGAATGTAAGTCGCCATACACGGAGTCATCTTGTCGGGTTTTCCGGCAATGACCTGCATTGGCAACAGTCGCTTACCTGTCCGGTCAAAAACGTTTAATTCGCCCGCCGGGATATTGACCAGCACAAACTGGTCGGGGTCGAACCGATTGATATATCGGTAGAAATTTAGCGTCTGCCGAATTAACCGCAGTGAATCGGCCAAAGCGGGGCTGCTGCCCTGTTTACGAAGTCGGTTATAATGTCCAACCAGTTGTTTATAGGGTGCAAACGTAGACAGAGTATCCAGCGAAGCCGGATCGGCTTTGGCAGACCAGGTCGAATCAACTGTCTCTTTTAGACCGCTAAATGCCATTCGGGACGGTTTCTTACCATACCGAATTTCCTCCAGTACGTCGGTTAGTTTTTCCTCATTTCGAGCGGCATCGGCATTTAGCGTAAATCGAGTCGTATCAATCCCCACTGAATCAGCATATAAACACGCCTGATGCACAAGTTGAGCCACCTGTTGTGAGCGCTCTTCGGTCTTTTCTTTTTTATTATCCGTCTTTGCCTGTTCGGGCGTTGTCTGTTTATTTGTAATCAGGTACTTACCCACAAAGAATAGAGCGACCAAACCCACTACTACTACTGCGCCAATTCCGATTCTTCGTGTATTCATGTTTGATTTTTTTAATGGTAGTTACAACATATAACACGGGATGCCTCCCATTGGTTGTAAAATTATGTATCAAACAAGTCACTATTCAGCTAACTGACAGATGAGATCGTCACGCGCACAACTCATTTTAATGCTTTCGCTGGTCGCTATTCTGACCTCCTGCCGGTTATTCAGCAGCCAACCCCTTGCGACATCCCATAACTATTGTGAACCCACGATTGCCTACCAGTATGATTCGACATACCTGCCATTGGCCGATGTTGAGACAATTTTGAAAATCGATTCCAGTTTAACCCACAGATACACACGTCACGACTTATTACTGGCCAATGCAATGGGTATTTTACCATTACTGCGTGAGTTAATCAGTCTGGAAGGCAGCAACCAGCTCAATAGCCGGGTGGACATCCTGACAAAATACCAGCAAATTCTCAACCGGATTATACTGACGTCTACTCAGATTTCCGGTTTAGCCGCCGAGTTGGATTGTGAAAGTGAGCGAGCCGAACGAATTGCTACCTATTTAGATCAACGTGATGCCCAGCGCATACGGCGACTAACGATTCTATCCGTCGTTCTGGGCGCTGCTACAACAGTAGCCACCGCCCTGATTCATGCCGATGGTACGGCCAAAGTTGTTGGTATTGGGGGCGGAGTTCTTGGTGCTGGTTTTGGCGGACTGGCCGCTACGTCCTCTACGCATTCGGTCCCGTTTCATCATGATCGAAACTTGTTAGCCGACATTTGGTATCAGCCCAAACAGTCGTCTGTATATCCACCCATGATCTGGTACTTCCTGAATGAGAAAGTATTCAGCAATCTTGGCGAGCATACCATCAGCCACAATACGCGCCAGCGCTGGCAGGACTACGTTATCAATGGAACTTCTGCCGATCAGCAAGCTCTGTATTTTGGGAAGGGTGGCAATTATGAGGCCGATGACCTGCATAACCGGGCCAATATGCTGAATCAACTTCAATCATCGGTTCGATCCATCAACCAGGATTTGCAGAGTCTGGTGCTCTCGTTAACGAGGTGATTGTTGGCACTCGTGACGTATAAAGCAACAAAGGCGTTTCAGAAAAGAAACGCCTTTGTTGTTAGCTGTAAGCTGGTTTATCAATATCTGGTTTGGGATTTGGATTTCGATTAGGGTGTCCCATACGAACATTTGCTCCCGGATTTTCTCCGTCCATATACTCATCTTCCAGCGCATCTGGTGCTAATTCTTCCGCATCAATTTCACTCCCTACACCACTGTTCCCTTCGGCTGACTGATCGGCCAAACCAGCTGGCGAAATCGCTTGCTTTGCCCGAATGATATCTTCTTTTTCCTGATTTTCCATACCGTTTTTGGGTTTCGTTTTGAGCACTCATTTCTACGTCTAACTCCGGTTATTTAAGATTGTTTATCAGCCCGGATACACAAAAAGCACCAAACCCATTTTAAAATAGATCCGGTGCTTTTTGCGTATAATCTTTACCAACTATTATTTCGATACAGTCGGCATCAGAACGGTATCAATCGAGTGTACGATACCATTGGTAGCCTCCACATCAGCCTGATTTATTGTGGCCGTGTTACCAGCCCCATCGGTTATGGTTATGTTATCGCCCTGCTTTCCTACGGTCAGGGTTCCACCCGTTACGGTTTTAAGTTTCTGCCCATCCTGCAACTGATCAGCCGTGAATTTCCCTTTCACGACGTGATAGGCCAATAGTTTTACCAGTTTAGGCTTGGCGGCTGGCTTCCAGAACTCATCAACAGTGCCAGCAGGTAGTTTTTCGAAAGCCTCGTTCGTCGGCGCGAAAACCGTGAAGGGTCCTTTTCCGCTGGCTTGCTCAGTTAGACCCGACACCCGCAGCGCCCGAAATAAAATGGTGTGGCTCGCCGACTTTGCCGCACTAATCGCCAAATCTTTTCCGGTCGATGTGCCTGCCTTCATAGTCGTTGTGGCAGTTGTTTGTACGGACGAATTCACTTCCTGCGCTACAACCGACACACAGGTGCCAACAAAAAGGGATAGGGCCATTGCCCATCCCAAATATGGTTTCTTGTTCATTTTGGATTTAGTTGGAAATTAAACATACGACCTGTTCTATAAACAAGCCCGAAACAAACGTTTCGATTTGTTGATTAAACGGTCAGCCTACCGCTAAAAATTGCCTTCTAACTGAAGAAATTGAGCGAAAGGGCCAGTATTGATTAATGGATAACTGTTAATTGCCCCCGATAGGTTGTGGTCAATGAGCCGTTTAGGGTACGAATCTGGTACGTATAAACGCCCATTTCTACGGGTTCCTGGTGGTAGGTTCCATCCCAGGGCTGTGCGTATCCTTTCGAGAAAAAAAGTAATTCGCCCCAGCGGTTAAAAATTGACACCTCGACCTGCGGAAATGAACTGATGTTTGGAATTACCCAGGCATCGTTCTGCCCATCGGCATTGGGCGAAAAAGCTGATGGAATGTAGAGGGGTTCACTGACCTCAACCAGCACAGAAAAGGTAGCCAGACAACCGCTTACGCTAATAGCCGTTAGCTGGTAAGGCGTTGTTTCTATTGGGTTGGCCTCAGGACTGGCCACATCTGTCTGGCTCAGGGCCGTTGGCGGTTCCCAGTGGTAACGAGAAATAGGTTCATTACTCTGGGTTACTAATTGTACACTACTCCCTTTTACAATCCCGTAAACCGTTTGCCCGGTCAATACAGGCCCTGGAGATACAACAGCCTGACGACTTTGGGAAACCCGACACCCATCAACAGACAGTATAGTATACGTCAGTTTGTGCCACCCCACGCCCGCTACTGCCGGATCGAAGCGATCACCCTGCACCCCCGGTCCGGCATAAATGCCGCCTGTGGGTTGGGCTTTTAGCGATACGATGGCGGTGTTCGTAATACAAACAGGTGCCAACGAATCAAATTGAACCGTTTGGCGATCAAATTGTCCCAGTTCGTATTTCTCGGAAAGAGCCGTGCAACCTGTTGGGGCAGTTGCGGTAACCTGATAGGAACCCGCCTGCCGCGCCGTTAGCACAGGCGTGTTGTCGGTTAACTTCGCTCCATCCCGCTGCCATATATAACTGGCACCACCTTCAGTCGCTGCCGTAAGTTGCACCGTTGAATCAGGACAAAGCTTTGCAGCAGTTGCACTTATTTTAACGGTGGGAACGGCATTTATGGTTACCTGAAGGCTATCCAGTCCGTCGCACCCCGCTAATGCTGACTTTGTGCTTACTCGATAGGTTCCTGACTGATATACGCGAAGCGTGGCCTGATCACCACCAAGTGATCGTCCATCCCGACGCCATTGATACTGCGTACCCGGTTGCCCGTCGGCCTGTATAGTAACGGTGTCGCCGGTGCAGTAAGGAGCCGGAGATGTTACCGATAATTTGACAGGTTGGGCTATTGACACTGTCACCTTCACAGCCTGTGATGTGGTATCGTTTGCACACACATTGGCCTGGCTTTTAACAACCGTATAGACACCCGATGCAGTCACCTGAAGGGTATCTGTTATAGAGCCGCGTATATTGGCTCCATCTTTCTGCCATTGATAGGCCCAGATCGGATTTTTCTCCACACTCAGCACCAATGGTTTACTACTGCTACACCAAGTGATGTCCGAAGAAGCTTTACCATCAGACAGAACTACCGCCGGGGGGGGAGTATTTTTAGAGCAGTCGACAACGGGTAATTGAAAATCCCGGCGTACTACGCCAATGCGTTCACCATTCCGATACTCTTCGCATTGAACGGTAAACAGGTAAAGTCCTTCTTGATTAGCCCGAACGGTTAGTTGGCCTGTTGTAGCATTAATGGCAAGGGCTGGGTTACCAGGTATAATATTTGCTAAGCCGTAACCTGGTGCCCACGTAATTGTAGGGTAACTGGCTCGTGACGATTGGTCAACACTAGTTGGTACGCCCCGATTTGTGTACCCATTAAGGGGAGTAACGAGTGAATACCGTAGCTGGTCGCCATCGCTATCTGTTGCTGCGGCATCAAATGTAAATGGTTTGTTGATGCAAATATAATCACCGTTTGGCAACTGGAAATCAGGCGCTGAATTGGTGAACTTCGACCCGTTTTTCGTCATGGCCGGAAATTCCATGTAGAAGACCATGCCAACTCCATCTGCCGAAGCACTATTTACATTCGTCAGATTGTCGTTTCGGCAGCAACGTTCCCACACAATATAATACCCGCCGGGATCGGTATATTTATTGGTGTCGAACTGGTAGTTCTCGTAATAATTAGCTTGCGTAAAATTCAGCTGACGGAGCGTAGCACAGGCTGTATTATCGAACGTAAGCGGTAGGGTTTCCTTGAGCAAAAGGGTGATTCGCTCAACAAGAATCGGATTCTTCTTTCGGTAAACCAGCAATGTTACCGAATTGTCTTTGTTACCAGTGGGGCCTGGCACGACTTTGGTTTCATCCCAGTACTGATTCAATTGTAATAAAAAGAGGCCGGGTGTCGTGCCAACCGCCCGCATACTCATGTCGCCCCCAATGATGTGTGTTGCCCGGGCGCATAAGGATAAAAGCAAACTAATTACCAGCACTGTCCCCGTCCTTACCAGTTGGGGAATTTCTTTCGACACCACTTGCATAACGCCCGCACCATTTATTCAACCTAACACATTCAGTTTTACAGAAAAGTCATACTGAATATATAAATGTTTATGACAACATACTGTTGATCAGGTAAAGCTATTTATTATATGGTGGTAATAGAGTGTGCAAATAGACCTATCTTATTGTACGGTCTTACACTTTGGAAATAACAGGATTGATACGCCTGCAAAATGATTATTTTGATAGAACACCCTTAGCAATAAGGTATGGGATCAAAAGCCAGAGTAAGCCTTTGATTAGAAAGAATAGGAAGCCACCCCAACCGAAGCGTTTGAGCCAAATCTTGAACCGCTCATTCATAGAACAAAGATAAGGATTTACGTCTTTGAAAATCCCCGTACTCGTTTACATTGATTCCCGATCGTTAAATCTGATTCCTGAATTGAGTGCAGAAAATTTGTCATCCATTTTAACATGTTTCCTAGTTATAGTAAATTAGGAAACGAATGCCTTCCCCGAATAAAGTTTCCAGTTAATTACCTGACTTCCATTAATTTATATAATATTTCCAATTACTATTCTGCCCTTTAGTCAATGGTATTTACCTTTTCCATTGCCTAACTAAAAAGGTAGACATCCAGCTCGTAAAGGCCTGACTGATTCCATTTCGAACAAATTATACCAAAAAATAACAGCAACTTTGTTCCCTCAGTTGTTAGTAATACAGAAACATTATTGGGCAGAACAAATCATGAATATTACAAAAGACAAAGTTGCCGCCATCCATTATACCTTGCGCGATAGCGATGGTAACGTACTGGACTCCAGCCAGGGGCGAGATCCATTGTATTACCTCCACGGGGCAAATAACCTGATTCCGGGTATGGAAGAAGGGCTGGAAGGCCGCACTAAAGGCGACGTACTTAAATTGGACGTCGATCCTGAAAAAGGCTACGGCAAACGCGATCCTCAACTTATAGAAGAGGTTCCACTAAAAGCCTTTGGTGGCCAGAAAATTGAGGTTGGTATGCAGTTTGAAGCCAACGACGGACAGGTCATTACGGTTACCAATGTTGGACCCGAAACCGTTACCGTCGACGCAAACCACCCCCTTGCCGACCAGAGCTTACATTTCGATGTTGAGGTTATTGAGGTTCGCGACGCCACGTCCGACGAATTATCGCACGGCCACGTTCACGGCCCCGGCGGGCATCATTAAAAATAAGGAAGAGAGGGAGGGAGGGGAAGAGAGGGATAAGTGATTAAACTAGTTGCATTCTTCCTCCTCTCCTCACTTACCTCCTCTCCTCCCTTTTTCTCCCTATCTTTGCACTACAAAATCATGGCACAGATAGGTACAGATATTGGAAGTGCAAAAGCATTTCTTGAAGCGGGCAATGTAGTGGGTATCCCAACCGAAACCGTTTATGGATTGGCCGGTAATGCCCTTGATACAGACGCAGTTCTGACAATTTTTCGGGTAAAAAATCGCCCGTCGTTCGATCCCCTCATCGTTCATACAGACTCGTTCGATAAGTTGAACCGGTACGTTTCGCATATTCCTGAACTGGCTCGCAAACTGGCAGAAACCTTCTGGCCGGGACCGTTCACGCTCCTCCTACCCAAGCGCGACCTGATTCCAGACATTGTAACGGCTGGCCTGCCCATGGTTGCTGTTCGCATCCCGAACCACCCACTCACTCTCGACTTACTTCGCTCCCTCGATTTCCCTCTGGCAGCTCCCAGTGCCAATCCATTTGGCTACATCAGCCCAACAACAGCGCAGCACGTTGTCGATCAACTGGGCGATCAGGTGCCGTATATACTGGATGGTGGTCGGGCGGGCGTGGGAATTGAATCGACTATTATTGGCTTTGAGAACAACATAGCTACTGTATTTCGGTTAGGCGGTATGGCGTTGGAACAGATTGAGCAGGTTATTGGCCCAGTTGCGGTGCGAACGCATTCCACCTCAAACCCTAAAGCGCCAGGTATGTTGAGCAGCCATTATGCACCCCGGAAACCCTTGATTCTCCTGCCCCCCGGCACGAGTCCTGATCCGGGCGAACGGGTTGGTGCGCTGGCATTTCGGGAACCCTTTGGCGGGATACCCGCTCCAAATCAACGGGTTCTCTCTCCCACCGGCGACCTGAACGAAGCCGCCAAAAATCTCTTTGCGCACCTGCGCGCATTGGATAACCTGGCTATTGATGTTATTTATGCCGAACCCCTGCCAAACGAAGGACTTGGCTGGGCCATGAACGACCGGCTCAGGCGAGCCAGCGTGCAGGAATAAAGTCTGGCATTTTTTTGTCCGAATTTGGTTTTAGCTTTAGAAAACGAACGCAACGGCCATGATAACTGAAGAACCAAACAAAGAAGCGCGGCACCAACAGGCAGTACTTGTTATCCGGCAGATGCTGGCGAATAAGAAAGTCGCTGAAAAAGAAGCTATTGAAGCGTATAAAAACAATCCAGCCAAACAAGCGCGGGTTGCTAAACTGCGTCGTGAGAATGAAGAACAAGGAACCCCTATCGTTAGGCTATAAAGTTGATAATGACCCAGACGATCCAAACGTATTCATTTTTGAAACTATTAATGCGATCATCTAGTAAGTAAAGTTTACATCTAGTGGTTACATTTTTACTCACGATCCTGAAATTCAGCCGTTTGTATTTGAGATAAGCATCCTTGTTCTTGAGATCCCACTGAACAAAAAACCTCCGGGCGACAAACTTGTTCCCCCGACAATAGCCCAAATTTTTGCCAGTTTCTTTGAGCAGCATGAGCGAATTGTCGTGTACGCTTGTGATACGTCTGATAAACGTGGCCGAGTCAGACAACGGAAATTTACGAGTTGGTTCAAGCTTTATGAAGGCGGCATTTTTTTTCAATTCAGCGACATTATAATCGATTAAGCAGGGGTCCCCTATTTTATCACGCTACTTGTCAAAAATAGCAACCCATTCCGTCGTCGCCTACTGATAGCTTTCGATGATTTATTGATGGACTACAAAAAATAGTTAGTCCTCACAACTCCCCACTTTCTATTGCCGAATCGGCTTTCCCAGCAAGCTCGATAATCATTGGCAATAAGTGCCCAAATCGCGCATCCTGACTATGTCCCTGTTTCCAGCGATCATAAATTTGCTGGGCAATTACAGCGTTTTTGTAAAGCCCGAATACATAATAGAACAGGATATTGCTCAGGTCACGACCGCTTTTTTCGGTGTATCGGCTTACGACTTCCTGCCGGGTCAAATTTCCCGGAAGCCAGGTCAGGTTGAAATTTCTATAGGCCGGACTATCACCCGCTTCGGACCAATAAGCCAATGTAGCCCCTAAATCCATGAGCGGGTCACCAACCGTCGACATTTCCCAATCCAAAACACCTTTTATAACTGGCAGTGGTTCATTTGTCGTTTCGTCGGAAGCCAGCACAACATTGTCGAATTTGTAATCGTTGTGCAAAAAAGCAGGTGCCTGTTCGATGAGGTAGTTTTCCTGTAGCCAAATCCCGGCCTTGTCCATGGACGGTATTTTATCGGTTTCGGCGGCACGATAGCGTTTTATCCAGCCCTCCACCTGCCGCTGCACATAGCCTTCCGGTTTACCTAACTGGATAAGACCGGTTGCCATAATGTTCAGGCCATGAATAGCCACCAGATTGTCTATCAATGCTTCGGATAACTGCCGCATCCGTTCGGGAGTGAGATTCAGCGCAGGAGCCATCGACGCCCGCAGAATAACGCCATTCACCCGCGTCATAATGTAAAACGGTGCGCCCAGCGGATCGGAGGTTTCGCAGTAAACAACCGGTTCGGGAGTCTTATCATACTGCCCTCTTAGGAGTGACAATACCCTGAACTCCCGCCCCATGTCGTGACCGCCTTTGATGTTGGCCCCAAACGGGGGGCGACGGAGTACAAACTCCCGGTCGGCAGTTTTGAGCAGATAGGTCAGATTTGAAAATCCACCTGCAAACTGCCGCACATCCAGCACTTGGCCAACGTCAGACGCATTCGTCTGAAGAAACTCATTCAGGGCCGTCAAATCTAGTTCTTCGCCCGACCGAACAGCACGAGGCAAATCTGGAGTCATCATAAATCATTCAGCATTTTCTCTCTCTCCATCATCTGGCGGAATTGCCGCAACTCCCGTGCTTTCTGCTTAATATCTAATCCATATTTTTTCAGGATACTGATCGCCATGTTCTGTTTATGAACCTCATCGGCCCCATCCCAGATACGCGCTCCCCGTTCGTGGCGGTACATTGCCGATAGAACGGTATCATCTGTAACACCCAACGCTCCATGCACCTGAATGGCCCGGTCGAGAACGCGTAGAAATGCATTGGCAACATAGAATTTAATGGCAGATACGGCATCACGCACGTTGCTTACACCAACTGTGTCTATCATGTGGGCCGTGTTCAGCACATATAACCGACAGGCATCTATTTCGGCCCGGCTTTCGGAGATAAAATCCTGAATAAACTGCTTTTCGCCCAGCATGACGCCGTCTTCAATTTCGCGCGAAACAGCGCGTTTGCACATAAGGTCAAACGCTTTTTCGGCATTACCAACCCACCGCATGCAGTGATGAACGCGTCCAGGCCCAAGTCGCTCCTGAGCCAGCCGAAAGCCCATGCCTTCGCCCGCAATGACATTTGAGAGCGGCACCCGGCAATTTGTATAGGTCACTTCGGCATGGCTGAACCAGCCCTCACCCGCTTCGCCAAACACCGGAATGTTGCGCTCTATAGTGAAACCCGGTGTATCGGTAGGGACAATTATCATGCTGGCACGCTGATGGGGAACCGCGTCGGGATTAGTCACCGCCATCACCACCGCAAACGTCGACCCATCTGCCGATGAGGTGAACCATTTGCGGCCATTAATAACATAGTCATCGCCATCCCGTACAGCCAGTGTAGCCATGCGGGTGGGATTTGAACCGGCAAATTCGGGTTCGGTCATCGAAAAACAGGACCGGATTTCGCCCGCCATGAGTGGTTTTAAGTACCGCTCTTTCAACTCGCTGGATGCGAACTTGTGAAGCAGCTCGGTGTTGCCAATATCGGGAGCCTGACAGCCAAATACATAATGACCAAAAAAGGGCGCATGAGCCAGTGCTTCACTTATTTGCCCGAACTCGCAGAGGGTAAGGCCATGCCCGCCATCCTGTTCGGACAGATGCAACCCCCACAAACCAACAGCTTTTACAAGCGTTCGTTTCTGGTCAAGAACCGGTATCAGATCGGTTAGTTTATTATGAGAAAAGCCAACTTCGAGCGGAATCAA
Source organism: Spirosoma pollinicola (assembly GCF_002831565.1). Taxonomy (NCBI): domain Bacteria; kingdom Pseudomonadati; phylum Bacteroidota; class Cytophagia; order Cytophagales; family Cytophagaceae; genus Spirosoma; species Spirosoma pollinicola. Next base: position 4,634,279 of record NZ_CP025096.1, read on the forward strand.
TTCCGTTTCGACAAATTCGCGAACCCGTGCAAGCAACGGCCTGACGCGTTCGGTAGTGAAAATCGTATCCATAATATAATCTCGTATAGAGCTGGGCAAATTATGGTATTTTTTCACACCAAAATAGCACGTATCGAAAATGAGTTGACTTATTCACTTTTCATTCTTCACTGGCTTATTTGTCCAGTTCCGCACTTCGCCCCTGCAAGCCGCCTGTATGCACCGCCACAACGGTTGCACCCGCTGGAAAGTACCCTTTTCGGGCGAGGTCATAGATTCCGTAAAGCATTTTACCGGTGTAAACCTGCTCCAGCAATACGCCCGTTTTCTGTTCAAAGCCCCTGATGAAATTCAACAAGTCGGAGGTGGTTTTGGCGTACCCGCCGAAATGATAGTCATGTACCCGACAGCCTCTGGCTGTCGGCGGGAACAAGGTCGACAGCCAGAGGCTGTCGGGTACTTTCAACACAACAAAGCCCAGCACACTCGTCTGTGCTGAAGCCGATTGTGCCAACCCCGCCACAGTGCCGCCCGTTCCAACGGCACAACACACATAATCGGGCGCATAACCCAATTGGGTCGTTATTTCGAGAATGATTTCGGCAGTGCCTTTAATAGCTAGTTCATTCGTTCCGCCTTCGGGCACAATATAACAAGGCCCAATTCGAGCAGTCAACTCCGCAAGAAACGCTGGTGTTTCTTTTTGTCGATACGCTTCCCGACTCACGAAGTGCAACTGCATACCGCTCTGTTGGCAAAAAGTCAGCGTTTCGTTTAGTGGCTTTCCGGCTAGTTCATTCCCCCGCACAACGCCTATGGTTCGAAAACCAAACGTCTTGCCAGCCGCAGCCAGGGCAAAAAGGTGATTTGAATAAGCCCCGCCAAACGTCAGCAAGGTTGTAAACCCCTGTTCTCGAGCGGCAAGTAGGTTGTATTTTAGTTTGCGCCACTTGTTGCCCGATACCAACGGATGCAGCAAATCGTCACGCTTCAGCAACAAGTTGATGGCTACCGATTCAGGGAAGGGGTCGATGAGTGGCTCAAGTGGCGAGTTACTCACCAATTCGGCAAGTTGCCGGGCAAGTTCGCCCATAATGCGTATTTTTGTAAATTCATTACAAACCTATAAGCTTTTTGAGACCTTATAGGTTTTTTAGGTATAACAATGCTAGCGGAAACGGAAGACGAATTACCAGAAGACGACGAATTATACGAACACCACCGTATTGTGGTGGACAAAGGCCAAAGCCCGTTGCGCATTGATCGCTTCTTGATGGATCGATTGCAGAATGCCACGCGTACTAAACTTCAGGCCGCTATCGATGCAGAATCGGTACGTGTCAACGACAAACCGACCAAAGCCAGCTATAAAATCAGGCCGTTGGACATTATCACCGTTTCGCTTGCCCATCCCCCCCGCGAAACCGATGTCAAGCCCGAAAATATTCCCATCAACATTGTGTTTGAGGATGATGACCTGCTGGTAATCAATAAAGTAGCCGGTATGGTTGTTCACCCCGCTCATGGAAACTGGGACGGTACGCTGGTGAATGCACTTGTTTACCATTTCCAGAACCTGCCCACCTCGCGAAACGGCGAAATCAGGCCTGGTTTAGTCCACAGGATCGACAAAGATACATCGGGACTTATGGTAATTGCCAAAACGGAATTTGCCATGACCTACCTCGCCCGGCAATTCTTTGAGCACAGTATTGAACGCACTTACAATGCCCTTACCTGGGGTGTTCCGAATCCGCTGAATGGCACGATCACAGGCTTCATTGGCCGGTCAATCAAAGATCGTAAAGTGCAGGCGATTTATGATGACGAATCGAAAGGCAAATGGGCCATTACGCATTACACAACACTGGAGGAACTTGGCTATGTTGCTCTGGTCCAATGTAAACTGGAAACCGGCCGCACGCACCAAATCCGGGCACATTTCAAACACGTAGGCAATCCATTGTTCAATGATGCAATGTATGGCGGTGACCGAATCCAGCGCGGCACTCCCGTTGGTAGTTACAAAGCCTTTGTCGAAAATGCCTTTAAATTATTACCCCGTCAGGCATTACACGCCAAATCGCTGGGTTTCACACACCCGCGCACCAAAGAATGGCTCCAGTTCGATTCTGAATTGCCGGACGATTTCCAGGCCGCCCTTACTAAATGGCGGAACAAAATGGCAAGTCGGGCAGCCGGTTCAAATGATTGATAAAGTAGTACGTTAGACTTTTTGCTTAATAAACCACCTAATTTAATAATCCAATCCCGTTCACAACTCACTCCTGTTCTATGATTTCAATTCGTCCTGGCACCCTCGAAGACATACCCGAAGCTTACGATTTAGTGACCGAACTGGCTATTTATGAGCGAGCCGCCGATCAGGTCACCAATACTGTCGAACAAATGGCCGTTGACGGTTTTGGTCCGAACCCCCTCTTTGGGATGATCATGGCCGAAGATTCCGACAGTCAAAAAATTGTTGGAATGGCCTTGTATTTTTTCCGGTACTCGACCTGGAAAGGCAAACGTCTATATCTGGAAGACATCATCGTGACAGAAGCATTCCGTGGCTATGGTGTTGGCAAATTGCTGCTTGATGCTACCATCGAAATGGCTCGTGAAACAAAATGCACGGGTATGATGTGGCAGGTACTTGACTGGAATGAACCCGCTATTGGCTTTTACAAACAGTTTGGCACCCGTTTCGACGATGGCTGGACAAATTGCCACCTGGATTTTTAGTGGAAAAAGTGAACGTAAGTAGAATGAGTGTGGTGGGTGTAATAAGTACTTATTCACTTATGCCACTTACGTTCACTTTCTCCCTTTCCTCCCCCCAATTCCTTATCTTTGCGTTTCGAGCATAGACATTAAGCATGACGTATCGTCAACGGAAAGCCATCCGCATAGCAGGGTGGGTGTTTTTAAGTATTTTTTTGCTGGCTCTCGTGGGTGCTGGCGTTGCCTATTCCAAGCGGGAAAGCCTGTTAAAAACTGCGCTGGAACGGGGTATTCGTAAAGCAAAACGAGATTATAACCTCGACGTTAAAATTGGCTCCGCAAAATTTACTGGACTAAGCTCACTGGCCTTTACCGATATTTCGGTGGTGCCGGAGCAGCGTGATAGTTTGGCCCATATCCAGCGGGTTGAACTGGACGTACGTTTCTGGCCGTTGCTCGCAGGCAAAATTGGCCTCTCGGGTATGACCCTCGAAAATGGGTTGATTCAGGTAATCAAACGCGACTCCCTTTCAAATATTGATTTCCTGCTGCACCGGAAACGCGATTCGACAGCGGTGGAAAGTACGCCATCAGAAACGAGTCGACGGACAAATCTGGCTGATGTGGCCGAAAACCTGATCGATAATATTCTATCAAAAATCCCCGATGATCTCAATATCAATAACCTGGAGTTCAGGGGGGTTGATGTTGGCAATGACACGATCAATCTGCTTACCCAAACGGCCGTCATCAAGAACGAGAACGTTTCGTCAACGATCAAGCTGAATGGCAATCAGGCAACCTGGCATGTATCGGGAACTGCTGATCCCGGCGACCGGGAGTATAATCTGGCCTTATATGCTGAAGGGCAAAATGGTCGTCCAAGACCCATTGAGTTACCTTACATTCAAAAAAAATACAACCTTAAAGTACAGGCCGACACATTACGGGCTGAACTTCGGGATGTGGATCGCTCGCGGGGGGAATTCCGGCTCGAAGGGGCTGGTTCCGTTAGAAATTTGCGAATTAATCATCCGGCCATTGCCCGAACAGATGTACTTGTTAGCCGGGCTGCGATAGATGCCAATCTGTTTGTGGGCGAAAACTACGTGGGTGTTGATAGCTCGTCAACCCTACACCTTGGCGAAATAAGCGCCCGGCCATTTGTAAAATATACGCTTCCCGATAAAACATCCTCGACCGGGCAGGGAAAGCAGTTCGACGTTCAACTGCATACAGATCAATTAGACGCTCAATCCATTTTCAACTCCTTTCCACAGGGGCTTTTTGAATCGCTGGAAGGTATGCAGGTGTCTGGTAAACTCAAATACGATCTGGCTTTTCAGTTTGATACCGCACTACCTGATTCGGTAAAGTTTAACTCTGGTCTGACGCAGGAAAACTTCCGCATTGTTAAAATGGGCCAGACCGATTTTTCTGCCATCAATCGGCCGTTTGTCTATACACCCTACGAAAAAGGGAAGCCCGTTCGCGATATTATGGTTGGCCCTGCAAATCCGAACTACACCCCGCTGAACCAGATTTCGCCCGATTTACGCAACGCCTTATTGACGTCGGAAGACTATAACTTCTTCACTCACAACGGTTTCAACGAGAAAGCCTTCCGGGTATCCATTGCGACCAACTTCAAAGAAAAGTCGTTTAAGCGCGGAGCCAGTACCGTTTCGATGCAGTTGGTTAAAAATGCCTTTCTAAGTAGGAATAAAACCCTCTCCCGAAAGATTGAAGAAATTCTGATCGTCTGGCTTATCGAGAACGAACATATAGTTTCGAAGGAGCGGATGTATGAAGTATATCTGAACATCATTGAATGGGGGAAAAACATTTACGGCATAGGTGAAGCAGCCAGTTATTACTTCGCCAAAAGCCCGGCAGATTTGAATTTAGGCGAAAGTATTTTTCTCGCTTTCGTTGTACCCCGCCCAAAAGCCGCACTAAATTGGTTTGTTCCGGATGGCACACTTCAGGTTCGGAATGTACGCGGCTATTTCAAGCTGATTGGCCGCATTATGGCTCGACGTGGCTTGACTGTACCCGACTCCGGTGCCTATGGATTTTATGACGTTCGACTGCGCCAGGGTCTGCGCCGGGAAGTGGCTCCAGTCGATTCACTGTTTCAGGGCGATAGCCTGATGACCGATCCGGCAGATGTTGAGGTAGATGAAGAGGAAGGTGCAAATGGCATCGGCAATTTCTTCCGCCGACTGTTCAAAGGCAAAAAAGCAGACGATAATCGCAGCAATGACGAGCAGCCTACCGTTCAGCCAGACCGTCCGGAAGCACTCCCCAGTGAACCAGCACCTGCTGATACCGTAAAAACCCGCAAGCAGCTACGACAGGAAAAACGGGAGCGAAAACGTCGGGAAAAAGAAGCGGAAAAAGCGTTGGAAGGCAATCAGTAAATTTGACGTATGAAATCCCTATTTAGACTTTTGCTCATTGTCGTGGTATTTGGCGGCCTTATTCTTTATGTCGTTTCCCGATATAATAACACGTCCCTTACGCCACAAACAATTGACCTGACCGTTGATTGCTCCGACTTGGAAAATGTATTGGTAACGTCGACGGTAAATGTCGTTGTCTCGAACCTGTCATCCCGATCGCACAACGATGTGTCGGTAAAAGTTGTGGCATTCGATGAAGCCGGAAAGGTTTTGAAAGAAAAATACACGACGTTCTCCCGTACCTTATCGCCCAACAGCAATTTCGACAAACCCGTTACGCTACCAGCCGGGACCAAACGTTGTGACTGTAAAATTGTGAGTTCACATCCTGTCAAGTAGGGCTAACGTCCTGTTATCGTCACGGCTTTCTGTAGGTAGGTATCTTTATCCAGTTGATCCAATAAAAAAGCTGCCACATCGGCACGGCTTATTCTCGGCATAGCGAACAATGAAAACGGCAGGTGTTCGCCAAGCCGCAACTCGCCAGTCAGGGCACCATTTGTCAGAATTGTTGGACGCACAATTGTCCAATCGAGGTTACTTTCCTGAACGAATTGTTCCTGCTTTTCTTTTTCGGCAATGACACCACTCAAGAATGTTTTGATAAACAGTTTACTGGGAAGCGATGCTTCTTCATAACTCGTCCCCACCCCCAGCGACGACACCACAAGAAGTTTTTTAACCCCTGCCTGCTTCATAACCGCAATTAGATTTTTTGTTCCTTCAGCCACAGCTTCGTCTTTCTGACCCGGTCGGCTCCCAAGCGAGCACAGGACAGCATCCTGCCGTCGAATGGCGGGTAACAATGTATCGGGCTTTAATACATCGCCGGTTAAGACGGTCAAATTAGGGTGTTGAATGGAAAGTTTGGCCGGGTCACGGACAAAGGCTGTCACAAAATGGCCTCGATCAAGAGCCTGCTCTACGATCTGGCGTCCGGTACCTCCGGTGGCACCTACTACTAGTAACTGCATAAAAATAACTGGATTGGGGTATGTCTATAACCCAAATCCAGCTATTCGGTTTTTTTAACCGGCGTTACCCTTATAAATCAAGCAAGTCGGGGCGTCGAACTCGTGTTCGCTCAAGTGCCTGCTCATGTCGCCATTCGTCAATTTTAGCTTCATGACCCGATAGTAAAATATCAGGTACCCGATGGCCTTCAAATTCGGCAGGGCGGGTATAAACTGGCGGGGCAAGGAGGTTATCCTGAAACGAGTCGGTCAAAGCTGATGTTTCGTCGTTCAAAACCCCCGGCAATAACCGGATAATGGCATCTGACAAAACACAGGCCGCCAATTCACCACCTGACAGTACATAGTCGCCAATACTTATTTCTTTCGTAACGAACAGTTCCCGGACGCGCTCATCGACGCCTTTGTAATGGCCACACAGAATGATAAGATTCTGTCTTAAGGAAAGTGTATTCGTCGTTTGCTGATTCAGGCGTTCGCCATCGGGCGTCATGTAGATAACTTCGTCGTATGTGCGCTCTTCCTGTAGCGACCGGATGCATTGGGCAATCGGTTCAATTTGCATGACCATACCGGCCCCGCCCCCAAACGCGTAGTCATCGACTCGCCGGTGCTTGTCGGCGGTGTAATCGCGCAGGTCATGTACGACCACCTCAACGTAGCCTCCCTGTTGCGCCCGTTGCAGAATCGAGTGGGCAAAAAAGCTGTCCAGCAGACGGGGCAGACAGGTAATGATATCAATCCTCATCGGTAGTATCATTATCGCCGTTTACCTCTTCTCCTTCATCCGGCTTGTTGTTCTCTTCCATATAGATTTCCAGTAAGCCATCGGGCAATACCACATTGAGTTTCTGGTTTGCCCGATCTACCGTCCGAACGATGTCGCTATTGATAGGAATCAGGACTTCTTTCCCCTGATAATCCATTGTGATCAGATCCTGTGCGTTCATGGCATATACACCCTGCACAATTCCCAACTCACCAGCTTCAGCATCAACAACCTGATAACCAACAATTTCGTGAAAATAGAATCGGGTCTCGTCTGTAATAGGCTCCAGTTCATCCAATGGCAGAAACGCGCCACAGTTAATAAGTCGTTCGGCCTGCTCAATCGTGTCGACATCCTCAAAAGCAATAATAGCGCGACTGCCTTTGACAATGGCGATCGATTCAATAAAATACGGAATCAGATCCCCTTTCACTTCCAGCAACACCGACTCCAGGTCGGCGTATTCGGCCGCATTGTCAACATCCAAAAAAAGTACTAGCTCACCACTAACGCCGTGCGTTTTGGTGATATGTCCTACCTGATAACAATCGTCTTTAGTCATAATGTAACGCGGTTGGAAAGCCGCACTTATAGCGTCAAAAGGCGGCTTTTTACGGGAACACCGCCAGGCCGCGTATCGTACAAAAATAGCCTGCTCAACGATGAACAGGCTATTTATTACCATTTTTGCAGGAGCACCGGGCTCCATAGAAAAATTATTCAGCAGCCGGAGCGTCCGTTGCAAGTTTTTCTTCTGTTGCAGGAGCAACTTCAGCTACGGGAGCAGCAGTTTCTTCAACAACTGGAGTAGTTTCAGCTACAGGAGCAGCAACTTCTTCAGCTACGGGAGCAACTTCAGCAACTGGGGCAGCTGCTTCTTCAGCTACGGGTGCTGGTGCTTCTACCGGAGCAGCAGCTTCAACTACAGGTGCTTCTTCAGCTACTGGAGCGGCTTCGGCTACAGGGGCTTCTTCAACAACGGGAGCAGCTTCAACTACAGGCTCTTCTACCTTGTTTTTCTTAGCAATAGCTTCGGCACGGGCTTCATTCACTTTCTTCTCAGCATCCAGACGAGCGGCACGAGACTGCTCTTTGGTTTGAGATTTAGTGTCGGCAGCACCGGCTTTGCGGTTGTCTTTCTCGCCTTTCCAGGTCGTGTATTTCTCATCGGCCTGTTCCTGGGTGATAGCGCCTTTGTTAACGCCTACCTGCAGGTGTTTGCGATACATGATGCCTTCGTGCGACAATACCGAACGAGCGGTATCCGTCGGCTGAGCACCAACCATGAGCCAATAAACGGCCCGTTCCGACTTCAATACGACCGTCGAAGGGTCGGTGTTGGGGTTGTACGAACCGATTTTTTCGATAAACCGGCCATCGCGAGGAGAGGTTGACTCTGCGATCACGATGTCATACATCGCCATTTTCTTGCGTCCACGACGCGCTAAACGAATTTTAACAGCCATTGTGCTTGTTTGTTTTTGACGGGAGACGCATCCCCCTTGTAAAACGTGGCCGCAAAGGTAAGAAAAAAGTTTGAGGTTTGTTATCAGAAGTTTGACGTCAATTAAGAAAACGTTAAACTTCTGATAACAAACCTCAAACTCTGTTAAAAAATCCCTAAACAACACGAGTCTATAAGCCGGGTTCTGTCTTCCAGTGAAACTTTGCAGCCCCACCAAATGGCCTATCATTTATCTGGGATGGCCGTCACCGACCACCTCGTTCGACCTACCCGCGTCGGCATTCAGCTCACGCTGAAACGAGAACGGGCCGCCCCACGTCCGACGCTTATTTGGTCTTTCAGCCCCTAAGGTTTATCCTGCCCCGCTGGTCGCCCATCGGGCGGTAGGCTCTTACCCCACCTTTTCACCCTTACCAGCTAGTAATGAATAATGGATAATAATTAATGGATAATGCAGTTTCCTGCATCACTATTTATTTTACATTGTCCATTATTCATTACTAAATGGCGGTATATTCTCTGTGACACTGGCTGTCGAACGGTCGTTCCCAACCGCCCGCCTTCCCGTTAGGAAGTAGGGTGCCCTGTGCTGCCCGGACTTTCCTCGCCCAATTGCTCAGACGCGATAAGCCAACTCGTGTTGCTTAGGGACAGCAAAGGTACGACTAAGGCTGTACTTCCCCGAATAAAATTCGGGGATATCCATATTCGAGTCCTTCGGACTCTGGGGTACTGGATATTCGGTTGACTTGATGAGTTTGTTATAAAGCAATAAAAACGCCCGGTCGCGAATGAACCGGGCGTTTTTATTGGTTGACTAAATCAGGTAATTACGACTGATTTACTTTGGATTTTTTGTTGCTGCGCTTCCAGTGGCTGGCGGGTTGTAAGCAATCTCATTATCAGGCACATCCCAATAGTCTAAATAGCCATAGGTGATGGTTGCATTTTTACTCACAACGCCCGTCCGGCTTAAGGCTACTGCCCCTTTCCGACCATTTTCCAGCAGACCCAAACGACGGGCATCGTAGAATGACAGTGCACGGAACAATAAGCCAATCCGTCGTTCACGACGTAGCTCTTCCTTAGCCGCATCCAGGGTTAAACTTGTGCCGGCAACGGCAGCCAAACCGGCTCCCTGTGCTTTACGCACTTCATCGACCAGCGCAAGACCATCCTCAATTTTACCGGTGTTAATCAAGGCTTCTGCCTTCATTAACTGGTTTTCCTCGTAGGAGCTTGCCAGATATAATTCGTAGCCACCCGCATTTGTATTTGAATACGAGATAACAGACGCGCTACCTTCTGAACCAGCCGCACCCCGGTTTACCAGATCAAAACGGGTGAAAAAGGCATTTCCCCGCGAGGTTTCACCAATATACGCCGACGCTCTCTGCTTAAAGTTGTTCGAAAAACGCAGATCACCCGTTTTAAACTCCTGAATTAACCGTTCCGAGATTTTATAGGTATTGTTAGACCCGGTCGTCTTACCCGACACCGTTCCGGCAGTAGGCGACAGGAAATCGCTGGTAGCGTTGGAACGGCCGGTGAATACATTGTCCGCAGCCAGGATACCTGTGTTTGTCAAGGTCAATATACTCGCCCATTGCGCTGCGGTCATGGCGCTTACGGGCGTATTGACCAGAATGTTCCGGGCTTTCAGGGTGTTGATGTTCCGTTGCCACATAGCTGGCGTTGGTACGTTTCCTTTGCCAACCCGGTTAAAGCTTGGAATCAGGCCCTGCATGGTTGCTGTATAATCGCCACTGGCCGTTAAGCCGCCCAGAATTTTATAGGCTTCATCCAGATTTTTATTTGCCTCGGTAATAATAGCTTCCTTGGTCACATAGTTACCATTGGTGCCATTTAGTACTTCGCCATTTGCTTTATCATTAATAATTCCCGCATAGTACATCGACCCGATGCGCGAATAAGCATACCCTTTCCACCAGTAGGCCCAGGCTTTCAACGCTCCTTTTTTCGTATCGGCTTCACCCGAAAACGTAGTGGCGTCAATGTTGGCCAAAAGTGTATTGGCAGCATTGTTGAGGTTGTACATATACGCCCACTCGTAGTAGGTCGAGTTCTGAAAACCCGTCGAGTTTACATTGGCCGTGATACGCAAAAAGTCGATCTGTTTATTGGGCGAGTTTGGGTTTAGCAGAATGGTACCGTCGTCGAGAGTAACCTGATTTGGGGCACCAATCTGATTAATAAAGACGTTGGCAATATCCGTCCCGATTACATCGCCCATCAGCTCATGATTGCCAATAGCTCCCGACCAGAAATAGCCCGGCGTACCGTCATAGTATTTTACATCTTTGAAACCGGTTATATAAAATCCTTCGCCAAAGGAGATCAAACCCGTTTCGGTTTTTAAGGCTGGTGACGATGGCTGGTTCGGATTCTGAACGTCCAGTTGTTCTTTACAGGATGCCATGAACCCGGAGAAAGCCAGGGTTAAGGCAAATATTTTTAGCTTATTCATACGGTCAGTTTTTTGAGATGGGTTTCCTTAAAATCCTATGTTCAGCGAAGCCTGATACGACTTATAGTTTGGCATCGTGCTATGATCGGTTCCTCTGTCCCAGGCTGAATTTGATGTTCCTGAACTAATTTCAGGATCGAAACCGGTGTACTTGGTCAATGTCCAGAGGTTACGTCCCGACAGAACAAGCTGGACTTTTCTGGTGCCTGGTATCTTAAAGAGTTTAGCGAAGTCAAGACCGACAGAAACGTTTCTCAGGCGCAGGAAGGAAGCATCTTCGTAGAAATAATCTTTCGTACCATTGGCGGTACGCTGGGCATAAACACCCCGATAAAAAGCCGTCCAGGCACCTGTTTGCCCATCAATGGTAATTGGATTGGCATAATCACTGTGAATACCGTCCCGATACATCCATTCTTTAGTCTGATTGTAGAGGTGATTGCCGTTTACCCAATCAAGCTGAAACCCTACCGTCAGGAAGTTCTTGAAGGTAAAATCATTGATAAACGACATGTTAAACTTCGGATTTGGGTCGCCGAAACTGAATTTATCAGCTGTGAAATAAGGCTGCTTCGTTAATTTATTGACAACAATCCCGTTGCTGGCCAGGGTGTAGCTTTCCTGATCGGCCTGCGGAATAAACGCAGTGCCGGTTAAGGGAGATACCTCATCGACACTGTGTATTACCTTATAACCGTATAACTGACCGATTTTCTCACCTGCCTTTAGCACATAGTTCGTGCTACCGGCATTGGACGTAACCACAACAGGAGCATCTCCCCGAACTGCGATAATTTTGGAGCTTTGCTTACCAAAATTGACGGTGGTATTCCATTTGAAATTACCCCCGTTATAAACTGTCGAGTTCAACGACATTTGAAGACCATTGGACCCTAATGTAAAGGCATTATCCGTCAGTTTGCCAAGGCCAACAGAAGGTGCAACATCGACCTGATAGATCGCATCTTTTGTTTTCCGATTCCAGTAGGTAGCCGATACCGCAATGGCATTTAACCAACTCGACCCTTTCATCAGGCTAAATACCATGTCGGTACCTAACTCAAGTTCCTCCGATACCTCTACCCCCAGGGCTGGGTTACTCTGGCCATTGGCATAATAAAAGGCTGTGTTTGTCCCCAATGTGGTTGGCGTAATGGTCACATACCGGTCGAAAGGCTGGGGTTGAATACCTGCCTGTCCGTAAGCAGCTCGTAGTTTTAACTCGGGTAGAAACCCATTTACAGGGCTATTTTCCCAGAATTTCAGCGACGACAAGCGCAGGTAGGCATCGCCACGAGGGAATGTAAATGGTTTGGACCCCTGCCCAAAGGCCGAAGAGAAGTCACTCCGGAAACCGCCCGAAATACCCAGAAAATCACCATACTCAAACCGCTGATTGACCAGATACCCATACGTAATAAATGGTTCTTTGTAATCACGGTAAACCCGCCACGACGAGGTGTTTGCGGCATTATATGGCGAATAGGCAGCCGGGAGTCCCATAGCTGCACTGGTATATTCATTTAGCTTGCTATTGCGCCAGTCGAACGATGCCTGCGTTACTGATTTGATGGGAATTTTCAGGCCAAAATCCTCTTTTAAATCGAATACAGCGGTCGCTGTAGCCAGAAAGTTCTGGAACATTTTCGTGTTCACATACTTCGTCAGATCGCCCGTATTGTTGGTGTTGTAGTTCGAGATGTAGGTAGCGGTTCCCTGGGTTAACCAGTACTTGATGTTCGCGTTGTTGGCCTGGTTCTGAAACTCCAGATCACGGTTTTGGGTCTGAAAATTCAGGCCATATTTTGCGTCCAGTTCAACAAATTTCGGGAATTTGTAATTGAGGTTTAAATTCTGGATGATGTCGACCTTGTTATCGTTATTTCGGGTATATGCCTGCCGATAAGACGGGTTCGACGCGTTGATACCAATGGTCTGGTTCATGTTATAAGGAATGGACCCATCCGTAGTTGTCAGATCAAAGTCAGCTAACGGATAGGCATTCAATAAGCTGAACAGAATAGTACGGTCGCTGGTCTTTAAGGTACTCTTGGTGTAGGCCAACTGCGTAATGGAGCGGAGAGTAAGGCCCTTTGCCAGATTCATACCAATATTGGCCATCAGGTTACTGCGGTCAAAATATCCATTATCCCGAATATTGCTTTCCTGATGGCTATTAGACGCCGACACACTAAAGTCTCCCTTTGGGCCTCCACCAGATAGCGCAACACTGTTGTTGAACGTATTGGCAGGTTTGAAGAAATAGTCGAAATGATCGTGGTATTGTAGATTCGCGTCGTATGGCTTGCTATTGGTAGCCGTCGGATCTGTCGAGTTGTACTGCACATTCTCGCTGTAAATCCCATTTGCGGCATCGAACACAATCGGTTTTCCCGACGAGCCGATAATGTTGTTGCTGGCATCGGTAACAAACGCATGGTATTTAGCCTTGCTCAACCCGCCCACATTTAAGTAGGTGTTCTGGGCAATACTTGACGAAATATCAATATTCATTTGCCCGTTCTTCCCCTTTTTGGAAAATAACTGGATAACGCCGTTGGCTCCCTGCGCACCATAAATGGTTGCAGCGGCCGCGCCTTGTACGACCTCAACGCGCTCGATAGCGTTCAGGTCAATGGTTTGCAGGCTGGTTGCGCCCATTTGTATCCCATCAATCAAAATCATGGGTTGAGTGCCCCGGTTGATGGTATTAATACCCCGCAGCAGGATATTTACATCGGCCCCTGGCGTACCACTCCGGCTGGTAATCTGCGCACCGGGAATTTTCCCAATAAGTGCCTGATCAATCGAAGCCGAAGGCGCTTGAGGCAAATCTTTTGAGGAGACTGATTCGACAGAAATAGCGATTTTCCGCTTGTCTGTAGCAACCCCTACCCCCGTCACCACAATTTCAGCAAGTTGTTTGGTGTCTGAGGCCATCTTAACATCTACTACTGAATTAGCACCCAACTCCACTTCCTTCGTCTTCATACCAATGAAGGAAAATATTAATGTACTCTTTGCCGCAGGGGCCGAAATAGCATACGTGCCATTGGCATCCGTAACCGACCCTATTGTGGTTCCTTTTACAACCACCGACACACCGGGTAGTCCATCGCCATCTTCGGCGGAAGACACCTTACCCGTAATTTTTCGATCCTGAGCCCAGGTAGCGGCCCAAGTTGAACATACCAGCAGGATGCTCAACAGTAAATTTTTCCTCATATACAGATTAGCTTAGATGACTTGAACAAAAGTATATTTCATCCAGACAATTCCAAAGATCTATATTAGAAATATACCATTAAATACAATTAATTCTTTTTTAATGCATACTATTAATAAATTATATAATCAATATTATTTAATATATAATATGCCACTTCAACTTAAAAACAGAATTTTATACTAATTATAATAGTTAGATAAAATTCATTAGATTAAAATACAGAGAATTTCTATACAGCGTTAAATAAGTATAGTACAATTTATTTGATATTTAAAAAACATAAAAATATACTATTGAACAAGTATAAATACTCATTGAAATAACCAATTTCATACCTAACCAAAGATTAAATGTCATTTTAATGATATTTTAACATAATAAATGGTATAATAGCCAATATTGGCTATATTAGTTCAATACAAGTTGATATAGGCAAATAATATACGAAAGTACTACCATCAAAAGGCATGGTGTCGGTGAGTATGGTATTGCGCTAAAGCCAAATGACTCATGCCGCCTTTCGCATAAATCGCCAAAGGTGACATGAGTCATTTACAAAAGAACGGTTACCAGATAAAGCTTGCCTGGTTACTGCAACCCCTCAACTTTTACATCAATCCGGCCACGGGCATTCACAACAGCCAGCATGGCGGTGGGCGTCAAATAAACCTGATCGGGTTTGATTTCGTCGATGCGCCCGTTGATCGTGACGCCTTTTACTACCTGATTATTTTTAAGTCGCTCCTGCAAAAGTTTTTGCATATCGGCCAGTTGACTGCCAATCGGGATGGTAAACTGTTTTTCGAGCGTTCGGGCAAAGGTGCCTTTCAGGAGCCAACTGGCCGACTGCTGCAAAATATTCCGGGTGTCCAGATCATATTTTAAATCCCTCAACGAAATGGTTTGGGAGTCCGCATCGTAGTAGGGTCGACCGCTCAAATAAATATCGCCGTTAATAGTGCCTTTAAGGCCAGCCTTAATGATGAGATTGTCATTCTGGCCGTACATGTCCATGTCCGTAATGGTAATTGTATACCGATTTTCGCTGAACGAAAACGTTTTCCCGACAAACTCGTCGGCGGCAAGTTTAGCCGCTTCCTGATAGCTGGCCTCACTCAGCAAACCAATTCGAAAATCATCGTTTACCTGCGAAACCACGGTCAGGTCAGGAAGCGACACAGCGGGTTTGACATCTGGTTTATCACCGGTTGTTGTAAGCGCAAAACCTTCGATCCCAATTGTAGCGCGAATAACGCGTCCCTCAAAACGGAGGGGCGTAATAAGCAACCGCTTGGGCACCACCTGCAAATAGGTCCGATATTTCTCAGAGATCAGATACGGCTCGCGCAATGTATTCCAGACTTTCAGAACGGGCGTTCGAAGGTCAATATTCCGGCGCACCTGCTGGTCCAGCGTTTTGGTTATGCTACCCAGGTTCTTGTCGATCATCCGTCCAACAAGGTTGGTTATGGGGATATTCAGGCCCACCACACTCACCGTTGGCCGACGTACCCAACCGTAGCCATCAGCCTCGGTATGCGTGTTGACAGACCAGTCTTTATCGAGATCAAACTTGGTTTTAAAACGCAGGTCTATTTCGAACTCCGTTTCTTTATACTGCGTAAAACCCAGCAACGACACACCCGCTTTGACCCAAATACGCAAAGGCACCGTGAAATGAAAAAGGCTATCCTGCGCATTTACGAGGATAGTCCCCCGCTTCCAGACCTTCGTCATGAACTGATCATTATGATTGTCGTCCAGGCTGTTATCCTCATAAATCAGGCCGTTTACCTGCGCATTGATTTGTCGTTCAACATCGCCTAATGCAATCGAAACGGGTACGTGAGCCGTTGACAAAAAACGTTCATTCTGAACTTCCATCCGGGTGGTGTTATAAACTTCTTTGGGCGCTTTGGGATTCAGTTTGTTACCTGATGGCTGGCAAGATAGAATAAAAAGACTTAGACACAGCGCTACCCCAATTTGATGGCGCAAGGCTCTGGCCTTGTGCCTACTATTCTCCGGCCTCTGGCCGGTATTATATAATATTATTAAATCGGCCAGAGGCCGGAGAATAGTAGGCACAAGGCCAAAGCCTTGTGCCATCCGACAACTATTTAAGCGTAACCTTGGTGGCACCATAACCAAACTTCTGTTTCTGAGCGTCTTCAAAGAATTTAACATTGGGGTGCTTGCCCAGGCGTTTGTGCAACTCCGAGCGCAGGGAGCCACTTCCCAAACCGTGAATAAATGTAATATCGCTCATGCCGCTGGCAATGGCATTTTCGAGGGTTTTTTCGAATGTATCGAGCTGAAGTTTAAGCAGTTCGGCGGGGTTTCGGTTGCCCGTTCCAGTAGGCAGTAATGTTTCAATGTGCAGGTCAACAACAGACGTGGGCCGGTCGATAGATACACTTTCCGTCTCGGAGCGGGATGTGAACATCTCTGCCTTCAACTCTTCGGGGCTGATCCGTTTCGGCTGCGCCTGCGGCATTCTGTTGCTGCTCGGACTCAATGGCTGCGGTTGTTCAGGTTCGGCATCCAGCTGGGTCAGGAAGCCGGGCAGATTTAGCACTGGCAGCGTTGTTTTTGTTTTGAAAAACGTGGTTGCCCGTGCTTTGAATCGTTTTACCAATGGAGCACGTAAGGTCGACTTGCCCGCTCTGAACCAAAGGCCCTGCACAACAAACGTTGGCCAGTCCTCAAATGTGGCATGAACATACAAATCATTCATTTTTTGCTGTGCCTTTGGCTTCAGCAACCCACTGTGAACGCCCCGAAACTGCACACCTCCGCCAGCACCTGCCGATTCTTCGCCCAGTACATAAGCAAAGTCCCAATCGGTATTGTTAATCAAATGGAGCGTGTATTCTCGGTCGTTGATGGCCAGAAATGCCAGGTAAATACCCTGATTGGATAGAATTGTCGGCGCTTTGGGCTCTACCGTTTTTTGTGGGGCGAAGGTGCTGGTTTTGAGTAATCGTTCAGATTCTAAAGGCGAAACCGGAACCAGTTCCGAACGCATCACCGGAATTCGGAAGCCATCTTCAATTTCTATTTCAATCATGTCGCCGGGCAAAAACCGCGACACCACACCCTGTTCTTTTGCCCGGAGCAACCGGACTTTATCACCAATGTTCATAGTAGTCTTTTGTCAAGAGTCAATAGTCATCCAGTTTTTCTGACCATTCTTTTTCAAAAGTATAACGGATATAATCAAAAATCCCTTCCAAAGTTTTTTAAATCAATTGAACAGGGAGTTGGCTGAAAGAGTCATTCAGCTTCAGAATCAGCGATACGCTTCGGTAAGTTGCTAGTGCCAAGCTCATTATTATCCTTTAGCGCTACACCCGTCAGTTGTAGCCGGAAAGCCGAGTCGATCAGGTACATTAGTTTATCGACTGCCAACTCAGCCGAAAGGCCCTGCTCACGAATATTCGATACGCAATTCCGACGCTCGTCTGTCAAGCCGGGTCGGGGTGCATAGGTGATGTAGGCGCCCATGCTATCGAACGAGCTTAGCCCCGGTCGCTCGCCGATAAAGATGATGGCTAACCGGGGTTGCAAAATTCCGCCAATGGCATCTTTAACCGCCACCCGCCCCTGCTCCACCACAATGACTGGTGCAAGCGAATACCCGGCCTGCTGGATTTTCTCTACAAGTACAGGAATAACCGCCCCGGCATTTTTCATAATGGCCGTTGCTGATAGGCCATCGGCAACGATAATACTTATATCGGCAGGAGGGCTATTCAACTGCCGAAGCTGCTCTTCGGATGGGGTGTCCAGTAAACGGCCAAAGTCTGGCCGTTGCAAATACATATCCCGACTCACAGCCCGGCTACGAAGGCAATAAACGGGCAAACCCGTTATCGATAAAGCCGTTGTTAGCTCGTCCAGATTTAATTGGGAATACACCGCATCTTTGGCGTGAGCATGAGCCAGCCTGAATTGGAGCGACTCGCTGAGTGGAACAGAAACGCCGGTTTTCCCCAGGGCGATCCGGGCATTGGTATAGGCCCTTAGCGGCTCCCACTCATCGGGTTCTATGCCTGTGTTATTCGTTTCGTTCATGCTGGAAGTAAAGCCGCGAAGAGTTGTTTTTGTGTACTGCCCGACAAACGGTTGCCTACCTTATCCATAATGCCCTGTTGCAGGAGCCAAGCCTCAAACTCCGGCGACGGACGCAAACCGAGTACCCGGCGCAGGTAAAGTGCATCATGAAACGACGTTGACTGGTAGTTAAGCATAATATCATCGGCCCCCGGAATGCCCATAATAAAATTGATACCGGCCACCCCCAAAAGCGTTAACAGCGTATCCATATCGTCCTGATCGGCCTGGGCGTGGTTGGTGTAGCAGATATCCATGCCCATCGGCAGGCCCATGAGTTTGCCACAAAAATGATCTTCAAGCCCGGCACGGATGATCTGCTTGCCATCAAACAGATATTCGGGACCAATAAAACCTACAACAGAGTTCACCAAAAAGGGATTGAACTGACGGGCTACGGCATAGGCCCGAACCTCGCAGGTTTGCTGATCGACATGGTGATTTGCATTGGCCGATAGCGCACTCCCCTGCCCCGTTTCGAAGTACATCACGTTATTGCCTACTGTGCCCCGATTCAGCGAAAGGCCCGCGTCGTGTGCTTCCTGCAAGAGAGCCAGATTTACACCAAAACTGGCGTTCGCTTTTTCGGTACCGGCGATGGATTGGAAAATCAGGTCGACGGGTACGTGTTGCTCGATCAGTTGCAAAGTGGTTGTTATGTGGCTTAACACGCAGTTTTGGGTGGGCATATCGAATCGTTCGCGCAGACCATCCAGCATGTAGAGCAAGCGTGCTGTAGCTGCCGGGCTGTCGGTGGCGGGGTTGATCCCAATCATGGCGTCGCCACTGCCGTAGAGGAGTCCATCAATAATGCTGGCCGCTATTCCCTTTGCGTCGTCGGTGGGGTGATTGGGTTGCAGTCGAACGGACATATGGCCGGGTAACCCCTGCGTATTTCTGAACCGGGTAACAACGGTACACTTCTTTGCTACCAGAATTAAATCCTGATTCCGCATCAGCTTAGACACAGCGGCCACCATTTCGGGGGTAAGGCCGGGGGCCATTTGTTGCAACAGGCTGGTGCTGGCTGCGTCGCTCAGTAGCCAGTCGCGCAGGTCGCCCACCGTAAAGTGGCTTATAGTGGCAAAAGCGGTTTTGTCATGCGAGTCTATAATAAGGCGCGTTACCTCATCTGTTTCGTAAGGAATTATGGTCTCGTTAAGAAAATTGGTTAACGGCACATCGGCAAGCGCCATTTGAGCGGCCACCCGTTCTTCGTAACTATCGGCCACTAGACCCGCCAGCACATCGCCCGACCGGAGTGGACTTGCTTTAGCCAGCAGCTCTTTCAAGTCTGCGAAGCGGTAGGTGAAGTTGCCAATGGTGAACGGATAGGCCATATTATGGTATTTATTTTGTTTACTCTTCAGGCTGATTAAAACTATAAATAAGGGTTGTACTATCCGGTTTTTTGTCATGGCACCGGCCACCCGGCCCGACGATAGGAGGAATCTTAAACTTGCCTATTAGTCGAATTTAAGATTCCTTCTATCGTCGGGTCGGGTGGCCGGTGCCATGACAAAAAACTGCAACTCAATTCGACAAAAAAAAGAATATAATCAGGCTTTCTGTCTAGTTAACTGCTCTGGCAACTATTTCCTGCTTGATTTGCTTGTATCGTCCTGATAGAAAAATACGCCAAAAACGACCACTAACCCACCAAAAAACAGAAGGCTCAGCCAGCTATAAAAGTAAATCATTGCCCCCAGCGTTACAACCGCCAACAGTAAGGCGACTGCGGGGAAATAAGGGTACAAGGGTGCTTTGAATGAACGTGGTAAATCGGGCTGCGTTTGCCGGAGCCGAAACAACGACAACATACTAATGATGTAAACGACTACCGCACCAATAGTTGAGAGAATAACGAGTTTACTCGTATCCAGCGAAATAAGGGCTAAAATACCAAAGGTAGCTCCCGCCATCAACGCCAAAACCGGCACCTTTCGGGCGGGGCTTACCTTCGCCAAACCGTGTGGCAGGTAGCCACTTCGGGCCAGGGCAAAAATCTGTCGGGAATAGCTAATGATGATGCCGTGAAACGAAGCGATCAACCCAAAGAGACCTACACTGGCGAAGAATTTGGTGAGCGGATTTTGTCGGCCAAGCACAATGGCAACGGCTTCGGGCATGGGGTAATCCAAGTGATCCAAATTCTCCCAATTTGTTATGCCCCCCACGCTGACCATAACTGTGAGGGCCAGAAACGTGAGGGTCAATACGGCCGAAATGTAGCCCTTCGCGATGGTATTTTTCCCATCTTTCACCTCTTCGGCCACCATCGCAATCCCCTCCAGACAAACAAAAAGCCAGATGGCAAAGGGCAATGCCGCAAATACCCCCGACCAGCCAAAGGGCATCGGGTTATGCAAAAAGGTGTCGATTTTGGTGTAGGGATATACGACACCAATAAATAGCAGCAACTCGCCAATGGCGATGATCGTCATGATGAGCGAAAACCAGGCAGCTTCTTTAATACCCAGCAAATTGATTACGGTAAACACAACGAACGAACCAATCGAACACCAGACAACCGGCACAGCAGGGTATAGAAAGTGAACGTAACTGCCAAGAGCCAGCGCAATGGCCGGGGTGGCAAACAGGAATTCAATCAGAGTTGCATAACCCGCCAGCAACGCCCCCAATGGCCCAAAGGCTTGCAGGGCATAGGCAAACGGCCCTCCCGCATTTGGAATGGCCGTTGTGAGTTCTGTAAAACTAAAAATGAACGTAAAGTAGAGGAGCGTAATGAAGAGGGTGGCAATGAGCAACCCCACCGTTCCGGCAACGCCCCAGCCGTAATTCCAGCCAAAATATTCGCCCGAAATAACCAGCCCCACGCCAATGGCCCATAAGTGAACAGGTGTCAACGCTTTTTTGAGAGTCGGCGATTCGTTGGGCATCGGGTTGGTCGGTAAGTTGTGACGTACGCCACAACTTACGAATTTATCCGTTACCGACTGGCCAGCGCACGTACCTTTCCCATCAGGGGGTCAGTGAAACCAGCTTTCCCCGTTTCAACCCGACCGGCATACCGTTGCTCAAAATCGGAAAACCCGTCGACTTTCACGCTGAAGTCATACCAGTTGTAACTATCTTTTAATGAAAGAATCAGCGTTTTCTGCGCTTTAGCCGCTCCCGCGTTGTCGAGTGTTAGTTGCTGGGGTTTAGCCTGATAGCTGTTGTCGCGAACCTGAATCGTGTACGCTCGTCCGGGATCAACGTTTTTCAATTTGACCAGCACATTCCCGGTCAACTTCTTCTTCGCATCTTTTTCATAGTCACAAGAAACCTCGATCAAGGGATTGTCAGCATTTCCCGTAAACTCCCGAAAAAATCCGTTAGGGCCATATACACCTACTTGAAAAGACCCGTCGACCGGCCATGTATCTTGTAGCTCATCACCAGCCGCCACCGTATACGACCGCATTGTAACTTCATTATTGATGCGTTGATGCACCTGAAAAGGAGCGCCCAGCGATTGTTTACCAAAGGCCTCTTTTTTAGCCGCCATCTTTATAACCAGTTGCTTATTGGCGATATGCCCATCCACAAGCAATTCATACGGTAACGCACTGGATGGCCGCACTCCTTCCTCCTGTGCAGGCAACAAGGCCGACGGTACAGAAGAATCGTTACACTGCTGGATTTCGGACTCAGAAAGACGCTTGTAATTTTTAGGCACCTCTTTGAACTGAGCTTTGTGAATACCTTCGATAAACGCCTGCTTGTCTACCGATTTAGGCAGCTTCACCGCTTCGCCCTGATAGGGCCGAAAGGCAGAAGACAGATCGCCACAAACCGTTCGACGCCAGGTGCTGATGTTCGTTTCCTCTAGTTTAAGGCCCTTTTTGTGGCTCAGGAAATTTTCCAGAAACTGCAAGGTCGATGTATGGTCGAACACTTCAGAGTTCACAAAGCCACCCCGGCTCCAGGGCGACACAATCACTAAGGGAACCCGAAATCCTAACCCAATCGGGCCGGTCCGCCCCTTATTTTTTCGTTTACTTTCCTGCTCCTGCGTCACAAATTCGGTACGCGTATCGATGCCTTTGCTGGTTTTGCCCGTTTCGGGTTGATCGGGGTGGGCCGGAACGAAGGGGGGAACGTGATCGAAGTAGCCGTCGTTTTCGTCGTAGGCCAGAATGAAAATTGTCTTCTTCCAGACATCAGGATTTTGGGTCAGGATTTCCATCATTTCCGAAATATACCAAGCCCCATACCAGGGAGCGCCGGGGTGGTCGGAGAAATTTTCAGGAGCGACGACCCAAGATACCGTTGGTAGTTTTTTGTTGGTTACGTCCTCCCGAAACTGGTGCAGGACATCCCCTTTCGGCACATTCATTGTGCGCTTTGTCACCCCATCCTCGTAGCCAAGAGTCGACAGCGTATGGTAATCAGGATCGCCGGCATTGGTCGTGAATGCCCGCTGGTGGAGATTTTTTTCAGCCTGCGACAACTGAGAAAATTTCTCGGGGGTGTAATTGACCAGATCAGCCTCAACAATTTTCTGCCACTGTTGCTGGCTGACCAGTTCCCGTTTCACCTTCGCAAAGTCTTTATCGCCCTCATTCAGGCTTTTAAGTCTGGCGTCAAGTGACTGTAAACGTTCGGGAAGCTCCTTTTCCTCTTTCTGTATATGTTTGTAATAGGCCGGATGAAACCGGACACGATATTGCGAAAACCATTCGATGGGGTTATCCGTAAAGTTGCTCAACCAACCGTCGGCGTCACCTTCAAGTCCCGATGGCAAACTGATCTCATTCTGGTAAATTTTCCAGGAAACATCATGCTCATTTAATCGCTCTGGAAACGTTTTCCAACTCACTTCAGACCCGTAATCGACGTTTTCATTCCGAACATTGGCAATTGCCTTTAGGTCGTGCGGATCGCGAAGGGTGCCCGTCCAGAAAAACAGGCGGTTGGGCGTTGTACCCGTCAGGGAGGAACAGAAGTTCTGGTCGCAAACCGTAAACGCGTCGGCCAGCGCATAATAAAAAGGCAAGTCTTCCCGGTTGTAGTAGCCCATTGTTAGCGGCATATCGGCATACGCCTTATTACCTGACTTCTTGGCATCCAGCCATTTATCCTGTTTACCTCCGTTGAACGCATCCACCTGATTTTCCCACGAATGCGGCAACGAACTCATCCAGGTAGCTTTCGTGTCGCGCAGATTTAGTCGAAAGGGTGCATACGTTTCGCCAGCCGCGTTGGTCTGGAGCCAGACTTTATTACTGTTGGGCAACCTGATGGCTCGGGGGTCATTGAAGCCCCGAACGCCCTGGAGCGTGCCGAAGGTATGGTCGAACGAGCGGTTTTCCTGCATCAAAATCACCACGTGTTCGGCATCCAGATAGGTAGTGCCGGGCGACGGATTAATAGCAAATGCTTTTTGAATAGACTCGGGCAGAATACCCGACAAACCCGTTGACAATAACGCTGCTTTTTTGATAAAGTCTCTTCTGGAATCCATACGCGAAGTAATTGAGCTGGCTCGCTGGTTTAATAGGCCAAAAATATACGAGATAGAATCAAAAAACCTTTCTGTCAGATTATTAAATCATTTTGTTTCTCTTTTCGCTTTATAGATATGGCGGATGAGAATCCGCTCTTTTAATTAGCCAATAGCAGGTGGAAACCCGCTTTACGTGAACTATTATGTGGATTCTCTTTGCCTGTCTGGCCGCTTTATCTGCCGCCGTGGTCGTTACACTATCCAAAGCAGGCATTAAAGATGTGGACTCAAGTCTGGCCTTTGCCATACAATCTGTATTGATTTTGATTGTGTCGTGGAGCGTTGTTATTTTTCAGGGAAACCTGCCCGACGTGACGCGTATCGAACGAAAGGTCTGGATATATTTAATCATTGCGGGAGTAGTCACCTGTATGTCGTCACTGCTCTCATTTCGCGCTCTGAAGCTGGGCAATGCCTCTCAGGTGTCGCCCATCACCAATACGTCTTTACTGTTTGCGGTCATTCTGGCCACTGTTTTTCTAAAGGAAAAAATAAGCTGGCAAGTTGTTGTTGGGGCGCTACTCATGGCGGCCGGAGCAATAGTCATTGCGGTATCCAGGGAGTAACTTACTCAAGGACTGATGACGTTTCAGGTACGAACTCGTCTATAAAACGAGTATCTTTGTTCATTATCTCCTGTGCGTTTTTATGACCGTTTCCGTAAACGAAAAGCTTGACCTTGCCCACAACTTTGTCCTGCATACCAACCAGAATATTTTCCTGACGGGAAAAGCCGGTACAGGTAAAACAACGTTTCTTCAGCAGATCAAACAACTGAGTGCCAAGCGTCTTGTTGTCGTAGCGCCAACAGGTGTAGCCGCTATAAACGCCGGGGGTGTCACAATTCACTCTCTGTTTCAGCTTCCGTTTGGCCCATTAACGCCGGGCACTACGCAACGCGAAGGCAAGAAATTCAACAAAGAGAAAATTAACTTACTTCGCACGCTCGACCTGCTGGTGATCGACGAAATCAGTATGGTTCGGAGCGATGTGCTGGATGGTATCGACGAAGTTCTCCGGCGGTATCGGACCAGTTCGGCACCCTTTGGCGGGGTTCAGTTGCTGTTAATTGGCGATATGCAGCAGTTGCCTCCGGTCATAAAAGACGATGATTGGGCCTTGCTCAAACCCTATTACGAAACGGGTTACTTTTTCGGTAGTAAAGCCCTGCGTCAGACGTCCTACGTGCCCATCGAGCTAACGCACATCTACCGGCAAACCGACGAGCGGTTTATCAGCCTGCTTAATAGCATTCGGGAGAAAACCGTTACCCGCGCCCAACTCGACAACCTGAATCAACGCTACATTCCCGACTTCTCGCCCGGCGATGACGAGGGCTATATTACCCTGGCGACCCACAACACGGCAGCACAACAGATCAATATCCAGAAATTGCTGGCGCTGAAAGGAAAGCCCCGAACCTTTACGGCGACCGTTGAGGGCGACTTCCCGGCGCATACATACCCCACCGATGCCAGCCTTGAGCTGAAAGTGGGCGCCCAGGTGATGTTTATCAAGAATGACATTTCCCGGGATAAGCTTTATTATAACGGTAAAATAGGGCGAATTACGGACATGGACGACTCAGCCATTTACGTAAAAAGTCAGCAGGATGGCGAAGACATTGTCGTGTATCCTGTCGACTGGACGAACATCAAATACACGCTGGACCCTGCAACAAAAGAGATCAAGAGTGAACCTATTGGCACGTTTCGGCAAATGCCTCTCAAACTTGCTTGGGCCATTACCGTGCATAAAAGTCAGGGTCTTACGTTCGAAAAAGCCATTCTCGACGTTTCCTCTGCCTTTGCTCATGGGCAGGTTTATGTGGCCCTGAGCCGCTGCAAAACCCTCGATGGGTTGGTGCTTCGGTCACCCATACCGGCCCACAGCATCAAGTCGGAGCTGGAACTGGAGGATTTTCACCAGCAGGTTCAACTGCAAACGCCCAACGAACAGCACCTCCATCAGGCGAAGCTAACGAATCAGCAACACCTCCTGCGCGAACTATTTTCGTTTGAGCGGGCCAACTCATTACTCTACCGCTGTCGGCGAGTAATAAACGAACACGCCAGTAGTTTAGATGCCGAAAGCTCCCCTATTCTGACGCAGCTTACTACTAGTTTGCGCGAGAAAGCCAGCGATGTGTCAGGTCGTTTCCAGCAGCAGTTGCCGAGCTATTTCGCCAGTGATAACCTGCCCGAGCACAACCCGGCGTTACAGGATCGGGTTCGAAAAGCGGGCACGTATTTCAAGTCACTCATCGGCACCGAATTACTGCCGCTCCTGCACAGTTTCCCGACCGACTGCGATAACAAGAAAGTGCGCGACCTGCTGCTGGAAACGCTGGACGAACTGGAAAAAGAGTTGTTCAGTAAGCAACGCAGTTTCGAGAGCTGTCAGGACGGCTTTAACGCACTGTCTTACCTGCAAGCCCGCAATCGGGCCGAGTTGGATTTCCAGCCCGAACGCAAAAAACACGAACCCAAAGCAGCCGAACCAACACCTTCGGATGGTTCGGCGCGTGGTGGCCTGTACGGCGCCCTGATGAAGTGGCGCAATGACATGGCCGGAGAGCACAACACCTCCGGCTTTATGGTATTGCCCCAGAAAACCATTGTCGAGCTGGCGCGTGTCCGTCCTACGAATGAGGCAGAGTTGTTGGCCGTAAAAGGCTTTGGCAAAACGAAAGTGCGGCAGATTGGTGCGGAGATTCTCCGCATCGTTCAGGAGAATCCGTCGGGCCGGGCGGCCAGTGCAGGGGCTCCAAAAACGAAAGTCGCCAAAGCTCCTAAAGAACCCAAAGAGTTGTCTCCCGCTATTACGCTGGCCTTTTTCCAGTCGGGTAAAACGATCGCCGAGATTGCCACCGAGCGGAGTCTGGCCGTTTCGACAGTCGAGAGTCATCTGGTGCGCTACGTGGGTACAGGTGAACTGGCCGTTGAAGCCTTATTGCCCGCTCAAAAGCTCGCCAGTATCCGGGCTTATATTGAAACCTACCCATCAGAAACCCTGAACCAAGTTCGCCAGAGTCTAGGCAATGACGTATCGTTCAGTGAAATCCGGTTTGTGCAGTATGCCCTTCGGGCGGAAGCTGGCGGTGGTGGGGAGGAGTAATATGTTATAAATTTTGGTATATTTGAGTATGAGCAACTACGCCGAATTCATCCGTTTAAATCCAAACATCCGGTTTGGGAAACCCTGTATTATTGGCACACGCATCGCCGTTCAGGACATTCTGGGTTGGCTGGCTTCAGGGATGTCCAACGTTGACATTCTGGAAGACTTCCCTGAACTAAGCCTTGAGCATATTCTGGCGGCTCTGGCCTTTGCCGCCGATAGTGAACGTCGAACTCGTCTGATTGCAGCCTAATGAAATTAGTACTGGACGCCAACTTATCATATCGATTAGTAAAAAAAATAACATCTGAATTCCCTGACTGCGTACACATCACCCGAACAGGCTTGCCCATTCCTGCTGAAGATGTTGCTATTTGGCAATGGGCAAAAATAAATAGCTGTATCATCGTTACGAATGATGATGATTATTACAATCTGGCAAATACGTATGGATTCCCGCCTAAAGTCGTCCTGTTAAGGATGGGAAATCAATCATCGACAGGTGTTATGAATACATTACTAAAGCATCGTGATGAGATTCAACAGTTGGACCAATCCAACGAGGTTGGGCTTTTAGAATTATTTTGACACACGCCTGTGACCCACAGCGAACCGGACGATATTAATTTAAAACCCAAATACCTGGAAAGTTCTTATTGAATTGACGAGTGTCTTTGTCAGTCTGTCATTGGTACTATATACGCCATATCTTGGAGATATGGCGTATATAGTACCAATGACAGACTGACAAAGACACTCGAATTGACACGTATTCAATTCAGCCTGATTACTTTCCGTTACTTTCTATTCTTACTTCTATTCTCTACAACGGGTTTTAGTCAGCAAAATCGGGTCATCGACCGTAACGCAATCGGCTGGTTTACGTACAATGGCGACCATAAGCTGAATAAACGATGGGAACTCCATACCGAATATCAGTGGCGCCGGGTGGAACTGATTCAGTCCTGGCAACAGTCGTTAGCCCGGCTCGGACTGGCCTTTACATTAACTGATCAGGTTAAGCTGGGGGGCGGCTACACCTTTTTTACGACCTATCCGTATGGCGACTACCCCGTTGCCGATGCGGGCGTTCCCACCATTGAAAACCGCACCCAGCAGGACATTCAATTTAGCGCTACCGCTGGAATCGTAAAACTAAGCCACCGCTTTCGACTTGAGCAACGTTGGCTTGGGAGCGGTGCAGACTCGAATCCGCGCCATATTGAGGGTTGGGAATACCAAAATCGTGCCCGCTACCAGATTGCTGGCACCATTCCACTTCAAGGAGCGACCATCGACGATGGCGAATGGTATGTCAATTTCTTTGATGAACTGTTTATTGGTTTTGGTCGGAATGTTGAACAGAACGTTTTCAATCAAAACCGAATTTCGGGTGGCTTGGGGTATCAGTTTCGGGAATCGTTTAGTATTGAGTTAAACTACCTCAATCAGATTTCGCAACACCCCGAACTGGAGCCGATTACCCGTAAGCCGGTCTTTGAGATCAATAATGGGTTTCGACTGAACGTAAAGTATGACCTGGATTTCAGCAAATAAGCTAAAGTCCAGTCAGAAAAAATTGCCTTAATCAGTATGGCGAGGCCATTGGGCTATCGGTTGGATGACCATCTGTTTTTGACCGGCAGATGAGCCGGGAGTAAGCGTTACGGTGATGGCCGTTTTCGTACTGGCAGGCAGTTTCACCTCAAAACCAACCAGTATCGTTCCTGGATTAGGCGCATCGTACTCATGGATCGGGTCGGTGGGCCAGGTTTTCATCGTCACCGTGGCCGGTTCCATTACCTGAAGTGTCAGCGTTTTACCATCCTTTGTTAGCTCGACCTTGTTGGCCCCGATCAGTTTTGCAGATGCCGGACTTAGCATTGTCCAGCGAACAGTTGTTTCGGCAGGCAGGGTTTCGATCTCATCACGAACGACTACATATGCTTTGTTGATTAGTGCTACGCCCCGGTTCGCCTTCAGCACCGATTCTTTATAAAGGCTTGTCAGATCGGCGGTGGCGTTCATGAACATGGGCGTACTGGCATAGCCCGTAAGCGGAGCCACACCCTCCACACGTTGCAGCTGACCGTTGACCGTGAGGGTGTTATGGGCAAAATTATTGTACCGAAGGATCTGCCAGCGTTGCGAATTTTGTTTCATATTCCACAAATCCACGCCTTTGGCCTCCAGCGACTCATACTCCTGCATCCCAAAATCCATAGCCCAGCGAACGCCGTCGGCTTCCACAACAAACGATCCGGCATCCATGTGTGCGTGGTTCGTTGAGGGGCTTCCGCCTTTCATGGCTACATAAATCGCTGATGGATCAGACCAGGAAGACCGCATCAAAGCAACGGGCGTTTTGCCAGCTCCTACCCACATCAGGGATGTTGGTTCTGTCATTTGATCTAGCTTTACCCCGTTGCTCCACAATAAAGCGGCAGGCAGTATCCGGTCTCGAACGTACTTTTTCACATCGCTATTCATAAGTCGACTACGCTCAACCCACAGTAAGGACGGGTTATTCAGTTTTTTGGCAAACCAGAACATAGCGGGCTGCAACTCCCCACCCAAACCTGAATCAGAATAGTTGAAGGCCTTGCCCGATGGCCCAGTCATATTTTCCAGATAACCTGCTGACTTTAAAAATCCCGGTTGTTCAGAAAGGCCGAAATCACTCCCAAATAGTTTGTCGAGGGCGCTGATGAGCAAGACATTAAAGCTCGTACCATAGCCCCAATAGCTGTAGCCTTCGGGGTAGGCTCCATCGGGTTTATAGTCACCCATAGGCAATATGACCGATTGCAAGGCTCTGTTTATTAAGGCCTTTGACGCTTCTGGCTGATCTTCATAGATGGCAATAGCGCCATAGGTGATCCCGGCATTACAAACCTGATTCCAGTTGTTACTGCTTGTTAGCCAACTGTTATTTTTCGGGTCCATGGACGTTGCAATACCTTTCGTCAAAATAGCCGCCTTAATGAGCGCGCGAGATGGCGCGGACAGGTCATTATACAACCAATCGTAGCCAATTGATACCGCCATTGTCATTTCGGCTACGTCCAAAAAGTGGGATGGATTCCAATCCGAAAAAGCCGACACAGCCAGTAATTCTTTTTCAGCTCGTTGTAGATATTTTGTCTGGTGGGTCATCCGCCAGGCATAGGAAAGGTAAAAAACCCGGCGCAGGGCTTCCCGTGATTTGTCCAGTAAGCGTCGGCCAATTTGAATCCGTTCGAGGGGAACGGACGGTAGCATGGCGTCACATTCAGCCAGAATAGCCTGATGCAATTGAGCCCAGGTTTTATCGGCATTGATCGTTCGTTTTATTGTTTCCTCCTCGCCCTTTAACAGTAGTAAACGCGGGTGATCCGGAAGCTTCGCCGTGGCATTTAGCTGGTTGCTTTGGGCTTGTATGGCGAGTTGAAAAAACAGTGAAACGGCCAGAATACCAGCAAAGGAACGGAGGTAAACCATGATTGAACGAGTTAGCATTTGAACGGTGAGAAGGCGTTGGACCAGAAATATTACTATATCAGATAGCACCGGGTAAAGTCGAGCCGCCATTTTCTTTTTTATATATTCTGGCCCAATTAGTTGCAGACGTTAGCAGAATAGCCCCCAAACGCCATTTAACCCCGAAATCAAACATGGATAGAAGACAATTTGTCGCGAAAGCCACAACCAGTTTGTGCCTATTGCCATCGCTGACCTTGTTTGAGAACCCTGCTCCGGCCATAAAACCACCCTGGCTTCTTGAGTTGCTTAAACTGAATGACCAGCAACTGACAACCATTCGAACAACGAGGATAACCGCTCCAGATAATCCTGCTCTGGGCGGTTTGAAAGATGGCGATGACATTCCGAACCCGCAATCGACTGCCGACTTCATCCGCCGGGCAGCCTGCGCCATAGCCAGCCCCGAATCGCAGTATTACCGTTCAACGGAGTTGCTCGAGGAAGTCAGGATGGCTGTGGCTTACCTGCTGGCCGTTCAGCATTCCGATGGCACCCTCGACTTACCCGCAACAAATTTTCATTCCACACCCGACACAGGCTTTATCGTTAAACGGCTGGCCCCGGCTTATTCCCTGCTTGCTGACTCTAAAACCCCCGGTCTGGACTCGGTGCTTCCGACCTATAAAACGTTCCTGCTTCGTGCGGGTGAGGCCCTGACCGTTGGGGGCATTCACACGCCAAATCATCGCTGGGTCGTATCGGCGGCTTTGGTAAGGCTACATGCCCTTTGGCCCGATGCGCGGTATGTAGCCCGCGTTGAACAGTGGCTTTCCGAACATATTGATATGGACAAAGATGGGCAGTATAACGAACGCAGTACGCTCATCTATTCGCCCCTCACCAATCGGCTGCTGATCACCATAGCAAAGGGTCTGAACAAGCCTTACCTGCTCGATTATGTGCGACGGAATTTACTGATGACGCTCTATTACATTCACCCAAATGGCGAAGTTGTTTCAGAAGCGTCGGGGCGGCAGGACAAAGCATTAACCGGCACAATGGAAGGCTATTGGTATGCCTACCGATATATGGCATTGCACGATAAAAATGGCGAGATGGCCGAAATGAGCCGGAATATTGAGAAAACGGCTCTGGCAAAAGCCGTTTATTACCTTGATTATTTTCTGGAAGACCCGTCCCTCTGGCGTGAGCTTCCGGACAGCAAACCCCTACCGACCAATTACCAGAAAACCTTTACGAATTCGGGTCTGGTACGCATCCGGCGCAACAACCGGGACAGCACTATCTTGTCGGCCAGTCCGGTTTTTCTAACGTTTCATAAAGGTGAAGCCGTGTTACAGGGCCTGCGTATAGCCGCGTCTTTTTTTGGAAAAGGGCAGTTTCAGACAGAAACCATTGTGCAGGAAGGTACAAGCTGGATACTGACACAATCGTTGGATGGGCCTTATTACCAGCCCTACCCCACCAAAGCTATTCCCGCCGATGGTGACTGGGAGAAAATGCCCCGCGCCAATCGGAAACAAAGTGAAGTGCAACACCTTAAAACCCGAATTATCCTTCGCGAAACGCCTGGCGGGATGGAAGCACAGATACAAATGACCGGCACAACGGGCGTTCCGGTATCTATGGAGCTTATTTTCCGTCCGGGCGGGACGTTTGCGGGTGTAACGAAGCACCCTACACGGGCCAATGCTTATCTTCTGTCGGACTCGGGCACCTACACCGTCAAAGGCGATACGATTACCTTCAGACCGGGTAAAGCCCTGCACAAAGCCGTTCAATTGAGAGGGGCGTTACCGGCTATGGATGCCCCAACCGTTTACCTGACCGGTTTTACGCCCTTTGAACATACGCTAAAACTATCGTGATGGCGTTGAGCTCCTAACGAATCTGGTATTAATTCCGGCCAGCTTTCCGAACCTGACCTAAACCAAACTGATCTCCGGCGGCTACGGCTTTGCCCCCGCTAAAATGAATTTCGACCATTTTCTCGCTTTGTACATCATTGAAATTCTGATCTTCGAGCGAGGTACTAATTTTCCGGGTTTTCACGTCAATAACATCACCGGTTGATGGGTAGGCGTACTTGCCATCAAGGCTAAACGTAATCCAGCCTGGCATATCTTTCAGCAGAATCGAGGTTTTTTGAACGGGTGGCATTACGGTATTATCAAATACATGCAACCGGTTATTGGCACCATCGCATACCCATAGTTCTTTTTCATCGGGCGTCAGCCCTATCCCGTGACTAGGGCAGTTGTGTCGTTTCACTTCGCCAATGTTGAAGCCCTCTACCACCACACGATGCAGGAATTTTCCCGTAACAAGGTCACCAACTTCAAAACCAAGTAAGCCATTGACATTTACATAAACGAGCGTCTGTGCGCCGTTGATCGTAAACGGGCGGATATCGGCCCCAAACGGCCCGACCTGTTTGGTTACCGAGTGCGTTTTGGTATCGGCCACATTTAGCATCGTCGACTTCAGACCCGCCAAATAAACGAAGTTCCCATCCGGCCCGTAAATAGTGTTGTGCGCCCCCGAGTTGGTAACGATTTTTTTAAGTACATCGCCCGTTTTGGCATCTACAACCGTCCAGAATTCCTTTTCCAGCGACGGCATGTAGATAATTTTACCATCGGGCGAGATCGAAATCCGGTCTACGCCCCCGTCGTACTGCCTCTCCCACAAAAGCTTTTCTGTAGTGAGATCAATGCACTGAAGCGCTTCGAGCGTGCTGATATATAAACAGTTGGTTGCCAGACTCACATCAACACCTTTAACATTCGAGGGTTTTCCATTCTTGCTAAGACCAGCGGTTTTGATGAACTTAACAAACCGATGGTTATTATCGATGTCAAATACCTGAATACCATGCCCCCCATAACCCAGGTAATTCCGAACACCGGGCGTGACAACATATAAATAGCGTTGAACTTTGGGCGCAGGCTTCCCGAAACCAGACTCATTAGAATCAGAAAACGAAATCCAGCCCGTTGTCGATACGAGGAACACCCCACAAATCAGTGCGAGTACAATGCTTTTTTTCATGTCGGGAGGTGGTTTAAAAAAGGCCAACAAAAGCCAGTTAAAATTGGCGTTTATTGGCCCATCATTCAGGAACTACGATTTGGCTTATTGTCTTTATTTCACCGCTTCTGTCAATGCCTTCTGCATCTGCTCGGCTACGAGTATGTTGCCCGCTTCGTTCAGGTGAACGCGGTCGGTGGTCAGGATGCCCTTCTCTTTATTTTCGGGATTGTTCTTCATATTGTACTCCAGAAACGCTTTCCGCAGGTCGATCAGGGGAATGTTCTGCCGTTTGGCGAGGTCGCGAATCAGCTGGCTATACTGGTTGAGGTCGCCATCCTGCTGATTACTGAAATCCGTTTTCTCGCCAATAGCCGCCGGGGTACATAACATCACGCGGGCATTGGCCGCCTTGAGTTTTTTAACCAACGCTTCGTAGAACTTCACGAATTTGTCGGGATCGGTGCCAGTGCCAAATGAAGCTTTGTGCCACACATCGTTCACGCCCACCCACACAATTACCACATCGGGTTGTTTGGCTAGCACGTCATCGTCCATACGCAGAAACAGGTCATAGATTTTATTGCCGCCAATGCCTGCGCCAATCAACTCGAACTGGTCTGAAGGAAGCATTTTTTTCAAACGGTCGATATAGCCACCGGGACCAACACCAGCCTGGGTGATGGAATCCCCAAAGAAAACGACACGGGTAGGTTTAGCTGCACTCATGGCGAGCAAACCAACAGTTAACAGGAAAAGCAGAGATCGGATAATTGTTGTCATACTCCCTAAAGTAGCCAGGTAGTGTCCATTACTCATGTTTAACTGGGTTTTAGAAAAGAAGTAAACTAATGGTTACGTGCTTGTACAGTGTCGACCGATGACTCATACCGTATAGTACCGAGTCATTAGGAACTCATGATTTACGACACATGAACAGGTTACCAAATTTGATCAGGCTTTTGCCAGAATACCAACACTACGCAAAATAAAACGCTCCATAAAATTCACTGCTTCATACCTGATAAATAACCTAAAATAATTACTACCAATTGAAAAATTTGTAATTACGACCAGAGCAAACGGAAAAGTTCAGTTTAATCTAAAAGCAGGCAATGGCCAGACAATGCTGGGTAGCGAAGGCTATTCATTCAAGTCAAGTTGCAAAACGACACCAAATCGGTTTGGAAAATTTGCAGGACGACGCAAAATCTGATCATAAAACATCGTCAAATGGTAAGCCTTATTTTAACCTAAATGCCGGAAAAGGGCAAGCTATTAGCTCGAGCGAAATGTACATAAGCGAAGCATCGAGAGATAACGGTATTGACTCTGTAAACTGGCTAAAGTAGTCATCTTCGCCTGTTCTTAGTTCTTTTGTTTTTCAGGCGGAGGTATATAATCCGGGTTCAAAATCGGGTGTAATAATGAACAGGACAGAAAAAAGGGTGGCTATGTCTATGAACAGGCTAAGTTCTAAAGATCAACTC
This sequence comes from Spirosoma pollinicola, assembly GCF_002831565.1. Taxonomy (NCBI): domain Bacteria; kingdom Pseudomonadati; phylum Bacteroidota; class Cytophagia; order Cytophagales; family Cytophagaceae; genus Spirosoma; species Spirosoma pollinicola. The sequence goes on from NZ_CP025096.1 coordinate 4,669,147, forward strand.
AACGTTTCTTTTTTATCAAACTGATCTATATATTCTTTGGCATTCTAAATAAATTTTGAAATAATTAGCAAGTGGTCCACTCAAGTATACATTTATTATTTCTTTACAGTCTAATTCGAATTACTTAATTGTAATTACTTAACTATAAGTACTTAATATTTTACTCATTACACTGTAATAATTACTCCCCTGTAAATTGTTTTATTGGACAGCATTAAAACTAAAATAATTAAACAATTCAAGAAAAATATGAATTTTCCATTTCAAAATATTATTTCGCAATTAGCAATAAGTGCAGAATAACCAGTTGACTTATTCACCTATCGCAAATAATTTTTTATACATTTTCTCCTTTGTAGTTTTATAGAAAGAAACGAGTTTTCTTAACCTAACACAAACAACTTATGAGAAAATTTATATGCATGAGCATGCTCTTGATTTGCGCACTCAGCATAACTGCCTGGGCGCAGGATCGACGGATTATCGGTAAGGTTACCTCAGCCGAAGATGGATCTTCCTTACCAGGGGTTTCGGTGGTTTTAAAAGGAACCTCAAAGGGTACGACCACCGATGCCGGTGGTATTTTTGACATCTCAGTTCCATCTGCCAAAGGAATTACGCTGGTGTTCAGTTTTGTGGGCGTTGCAACACAGGAAGTACCTGTTGGCAATCAATCGGAAGTGAACGTGAGTTTAGTATCCGATTCGCGCTTACTTACCGAAGTCGTAGTAACAGGTAGCGGGGTAGCAACCAGCAAGGCCAAGCTGGGTATTGCCGTAGAAAGTGTCTCAGCCAAGGATTTACCGCAAACGCCAACGGCTTCCATTGATCAGGCGCTGATCGGGAAAATTCCGGGTGCGCAAATTTCCTCTACCAGTGGTAATCCCGGCGATCCCGTCAACATTCTGCTGCGTGGTATCAACAGCGTACAGGGTGGTACCAAACCTCTGATCATGGTGGATGGTGTACAGATTGCTTCGACCGACATTAACTCGCTCGATCTTAGCAATGTAGATCGTGTAGAAGTTGTACAGGGTGCCGCTTCGGCTTCGATCTACGGGGCGCAGGGTGCAAACGGGGTAATTCAGGTGTTTACCAAAAAAGGGAAAAAGGGCCGCACGGCTGTTAATTTTTCTTCCAGCTATTCGGCTAATGAGTTTCTCAATACGGGAAATGTTCATAAAGCCGACTTGCATCCTTATTTGACTGATGCCAATAATAACATCATCGACACTCAGGGCAATATCCTCGATTATACGCAGTATGGAGCCATCGAAGGTATTTCCTATAAATATGGTGGCGCTACTCGCTACGCCATTCAGGATATTCGCAATGATGCCAACACACCCTACAGTGGCAATCTGAAATATTACGATCACTTCAAACAGGTATTTAAAACCGGTAGCACGACCAATAATAACATCAACGTGTCGGGTGCTTCGGAAAAAAGCGACTTTAACATCGCTGCCGCCAATAACCATACCAGCTCGCCAATTCTGACGAAAGAGAATGGGTACATTGATCGCAGCAACCTGTCGGCCAATATTGGTACCGAGCTATTCAAAGGGTTTACAATTCGTTCCACGACGCAATTAGTCTACACCAAAAACACACTGAAACCGGGCCTGGGCGCTGCCTATGGGCCGTTTAACGGGGGAAATGGTAACGTGGGATCTGTTTATAATTTCTTAAATACGTCGCCATTTTTCGATCTGACCCGTAAGCTGGCCGATGGTACCTACCCGGTTTATCCAACTGCTGACTTTTTGAGCGTAAATGCTGGCAACCCTTACTATCAGGCATCGTATACGGATGCAATCAATAACAAGATCGACGTTCTCCAGAATTTCAATGCCAATTACAAGATCAACAAATTTCTGGAACTGGATGCCAAATATGGTATCAACTACCGGAACGAAACGGCTCGCTGGACTTACTTCAATCAGTCTCAGAATACAAGCTCAGAATACTATCAATCCTGGACTGCCAATTATGCACCTGACAACAAGGGTGAAATCGACAACTTCCAGTATAACAATACGTTCCAGAACTTCCTGGGTACGGCCTTCATCCGGACAGATTTCCAGGATGATTTCCATATCAAGTTGCCAATTCAAACGAGCACCCAGATATCGTTTGACTACCGTAAAAACCGGTCGACGCAATATGATACCTATGGTGTAGGCTTAAGTACGGCTCCCCCCTTCAACGTGGCAGCAACGTCCTCGCAGGCCGTAGCCAATGACATCGTGACTCCGTTCATTACCTACGGCTATCTGGTGAATCAGAAAGTTGATTTCGGTGATTATGGTGGCATCACGGCTGGTTTCCGAACAGACTGGTCGTCGGCCTTTGGTGCCGGATCAACGCCGTTCACCTTCCCGCACTTCGATGGTCATATTGCGCCTTTATCGTTCTTTAAGAACAGCAGCCTCTCTAATACGCTGCCTTACTTTAAGCTGCGGGCAGCTTATGGCGAAGCGGGTATTCAGCCGGGTGCTTTTGACCGCTACCCCGTGTTGAGCCAGCGTAATTTGGGTTCAGGGCTGGTGTACACCGTTCCTACAACGACCCAGAACCCAAACCTGAAAGTGGAGGTATCGAAAGAGCTTGAAATTGGTACTGACTTCACCATCGGCGGCAATTCGAACCGGGCCTGGCTAAGTTCACTTTCGGGTTCGTTTACGTACTGGAAACGTTCGAGCGCCAACGTGATTTACACGGTGAGCGTACCGCCATCACTGGGTTCGACGGGCCAGTTGACCAACGCCATCGACATGTCGTCAAACGGGGTTCAGTTCTCGTTGAGTTTGCCAATTTACCGGTCTAAAGACCTGAAATGGGATTTCACAACCAACTTCGGCCATCAAGTGTCTAAGATTGATGCGATCTCGGGTGGGGCCGACATTATCCTGACGTCAAATGCGGGTAGCACGGCGCTGGTTCTAACGCCTGGTCAGCCAATTGGTCAGGTATATGGCTACAAAACCTTAACCAGTCTGGACTTTAAAAACCAGGAAGGTGTACCGTACATAACGGATGCCAACCGGGGCAACTACACGATGGTGGGTAACTATGTGGTCGACAAAACCACCTATCAGCCTCAGTTCACTAACGAGACTTATCCGTTAATGAACCCAAACCCGAAGTTTAACGCGTCGTTTATCAATGGTGTAAGTTTCAAAAACTTCGTGACGCTGAACTTTCAGTTCGACTGGGTTTATGGCAGTCACCTCTACAACCAGACGAAAGAATGGATGTACCGCGATGGTATCAGCGGTGATTTTAGCAAACCGGTTACCATCGATGGAAAAACGGGTGCGTACACCGCCTACTGGTCTGGTGCTTACTATGGCTTGTGGGGTAGCACACGGGGTGCGGGTAATAACGCCACCAAAGATTTCTTCGTAGAAGATGCGTCGTTCGTTCGGTTACGGAATATTTCGCTGGCGTTCGATATCGCCAAGGTGGTTAAACTGCCCTACCTGAACAAAGCACAGATCGTCTTTACGGGCCGCAACCTGATGACCTTCACGAAGTATACGGGCTATGATCCTGAAATCAGCTCTGGCACATCGAACTCCTCGTTCGACCGGGGTGTCGATCACAGTACCCTGCCAAACATCAAGTCGTATCAGGTGGGTCTGAATATTGGTTTCTAGTCACGTAAGAAAAAACTTACAACTTAATTTTACTTTAAGATGAAACTCATCAATCCAAATAAATTTCTTTCCACTGCTCTTTTTGCGACCCTCATGCTTGCCGGGGTCTCTTGTAAGGAACAACTGGATGTGGGCAACCCTAACCAACCAACAGTAACCGCCAATGTCAATACCGAAACGGGTCTGATTGCGTTTGCACAGGGGGGCGTATACATCAACGGATTCCTGAACGGCGATGGCTGGCTGGGTAATAGCTACTTTTCGTTGCCGATTGGGTATAGCGAACTGATGGCCGATAACGTGGGGGCGGATGCCTCCAACAATCAGGTGACGACCATTGGTGTTCCCGACTATATCATCCTGGACGATGGCACCAAAGTGACCAACCCGGCTCCGCAAGTAGGAATTATTCGGTCCTACAATACGCGTGCCGCTACGGGCGCGGGTAACAATGCAATTTATTATCAGTGGCTGAATATGTACGCCTTGAATAACGTCTGCAATCAGACGCTGGATCTGGTCAGTACGATTTCATTTGCGGGTGATGCAACCAGCCGGGCCAACACCATCAAAGCGTGGGCCTACTGGTGGAAAGGCTATGCGTATGCCTCTATTGGTTCCATGTACTATGCGGGCCTGATTGAAGATAAGACGGGCGTTACAAACGGTGATTATGTCACGCATGACGCGATCATCAACCAGTCGAATACTTATTTCAATCTGGCGGCTACTACCCTGACCGCAATCACCAGCGCGACGGATTATACTGAAGTGATGACGCAGCTCATCCCTTCGTTCAATCAGGTGGGCAATGGCGGTGTGCCAACGGTTGACATGTGGAAACGTAATATCAACACGATGCTGGCACGCAACATTCTGGTCAATAAACTGGCCCCCTTTGTGAATGGAAACCCGGCTGCTACGATCTCTAAATCGTCGACTACCGCGATGACCGCTGCCGATTGGACGAGTGTATTGACGCTCGCCACCAACGGGATCAAAAACGGCGATGTTGTCTTTACCGGTCGCAGTACAGCCTCTAACGCGTTCTTCTCGCCATCAGGGGGTACAGTTGCCTCGTTAGCCACAGGTGTCAATACCTCTACGACGTTCAAGATCAGTGAGCGGTTTATCCAATCGTTCAATACTGGTGACAAGCGGCTGTCGAACAATTTCAACACAGCGACCACCTACAAAAATAACTACACGTTTACTACGCGCTATAGCATTACTGCCAATGGCAATGGAACTCCAGGTGTGTATGTGTATGGTTCCAAAGACGTTGGTGCTTATGAGGTTTATATGGCGGGCAGCTACGAAGAGAACACGTTGATGCTGGCCGAAGCGAACATGCGTCTGGGCAACATTGATACGGGTCTGGGTTTTGTTGATGCCGTACGGACGTATCAGGGCGCAGGTGTAGCCGCCGTAAAAGGCGCTGGCCTGACGCTGGCGGGCGCATTGACCGAATTAACAAAAGAAAGAAGAGTATCGCTGTTCGGCAGAGGGCTGTCTTTCTATGACAATCGCCGGTGGGGCTGGACCTACGATATTTCGGTTGGTGGCGGCAGCTATGGTAACACCATCGTGACCACTGCCGGTGTAGTGAACACGAAAGCTACCATTAACTATAACTTCATGGATTACTGGGATGTGCCCGCCGATGAAACGGTACTGAATCCACCGACGTCGAGTGTGGCTACCAGAAACCCTAATTATTAGGAGGTATAAAATTTGGGATTGACTATCCCAAGCCAATGGCTTACCACCCCCAACCCCCTCCTAAAACAGGAGGGGGCTTAAAAAAGGGTAGCCCGTTAAGGAGCCCCCTCCTAAAACAGGAGGGGGTTGGGGGTGGTCTGCTAACGCCAAGAGCCATATTAACCAACTCTATAAAATCAAAAGCCTTCTGAATTGTCAATCCTGCCAAAGCGGTAGGAACGACAGGTCAGAAGGCTTTTCTGATTTAAAGCTTATAGAGATTAAACGCTGTGAGTGACAGCGATATTCATCATTTTTCGTCACTAACTGGCACAGAATCGGCCTGTTGTTTCGGTTGGGAGGCAGCATCGCCCGGCACTTCGCCTTTAGGCCCGCGACGACGCTTTTTGCGACGTTTTGGTTTATCGGAGAGTTGTCCGTCCACAGCAGGGCGAACTTGTGCCAATGTTTCTGATGCCCCATTTACGGGTGTTTCCAGACTACCATTTTTGGCCTCTGTGCTCGGCAACCGCTCGACTGGCGCAGGAGCCGTTTGACCATCCCTACGCTGACCTCGATTGTCTCCACGGGGGCTATCCCCGCGTTTCCCATCACTATGACGTCCGTCTCCACGAGAGCCGTTTCCACGGCCACCATCTCCACGGCCGCCACCGTCGCGTCCGCTCCGGCCAGACCCACCGCTTCCACGAGAGCCTCCTTTGCCCCGAAGGCCGCTGAACCGTTTGGGGTCGAACACCGGCGATTTGCCCATGCCTAACTCTTCGGTGATCGACTGTTTATCAACTTCGCGCTCAATGAGTTTTTCGATGTTGACGATTCGGTTTTGATCCTGATCGCTGATGAAGGTAATGGCGGTTCCGGTGGTGGCGGCCCGTGCGGTACGGCCAATCCGGTGAACATAATCTTCGGCGTCGCGCGGGATGTCGTAGTTGACAACGTGCGTCAGGTTGTCAATGTCGATACCTCGTGATAGAACATCGGTAGCGACCAAGATTGGGAAAACTTTGTTTTTGAAATCGCGCAGTACTACTTCACGGTCATCCTGTTCAAGATCAGAGCTAATACCCCGCGAATCGTAACCAAGTTTGCTCAAGGCCCGAACGATACTATTCACTTCCGACTTGCGGGATGTGAACAACACCATGCTCTGCACAGGTTTCGTACTGTTTTTGATCAGATGTGCCAGTAACGGCAGTTTTTGATTGTCGAAGGCCAGGTAAAATTGCTGATCAATACCGGCGGCTGGTTTCGACACGGCCAGCCTGATTTCTTCGGGTTCGGTCAGCAATTTCTTCGAGAACTCCCGGATTTTGTTGGGCATCGTCGCCGAGAAAAGCAACGTTTGCCGTTTGACCGGAATCTTCTCAACTATATTCATGATGTCGTCCGAAAAACCCATGTCGAGCATTTTGTCGGCCTCATCGAGCACCAGATAGTCTATTTTATCGAATTTGACATAGCCCAGTTGCATATGAGCAATGAGTCGTCCCGGTGTGGCGATAATAATGTCGGCACCGGTTTCGAGGGCTTTGCGTTGCTTGTCCCAATCGTCGCCTTTGCCCCCGCCGTAGATAGCGATGCTGTTGGCCTGAACAAAATACCCAAAACCTTCCACCTGCTCGTCAATCTGTTTGGCCAGCTCGCGGGTTGGCACCAGAATGAGGGTACTGGTATGATCGTGGTCGGTATGGGAGATTTTATCGAGCAGCGGGATAAGGTAAGCCGCCGTTTTGCCGGTACCGGTTTGAGCACTGGCGATGAGGTCTTTTCCGGCCAGAATGACGGGAATGGCCATCTCCTGTACGGGAGTGGCTTTTAAGTAGTTCATGGCGTCCACACCGGCCAGCAGGTCGTCGTGGAGATTAAATTCCTGAAATGTCAAGGTAACAGCTAATGAGGGTGGAAAACAGCTGACCTTAACTTCCGGGCCAGCAAACCGCTTGATTTGTAACAAATATAACGAATAACGGCAAAAAACCCTACTTACGCCCGGCTTCAGCAAGGGCATATTACTTACCGGCAAGTATGCCCTTGACATTTGTTTTTATCCGACACAGAAACATGCTTGAAGCCAGATAGAGCGTAGTACCATCGTCGCCCCAGGCCAGATTTGATATCACTTCACCTGTATCGATGCGCCCAAGAAGTTTACTTGCTGGCGATATAACCAATACGCCACCCGGACCGGCCACCCAGCAGTTGCCTTCGCTATCTACCTTAATACCGTCTATCACTTCCTTTGGACGAAATTTAGGCAACGTCGACGCATCGAAAAAAAGGCGCCCTTTCTCCACCGTTCCATCGTCCTTCACTGGATACGTCATAATCTTTTGGTTTAGCGAATCCGATTGCACGACATACAGTAGATTGCCCTTTCCGGGCGAGAAAGACAACCCATTTGGGTAAGTTATATCCCTAATGAGCAAGGTTACGGTTCCGTTGGGTTCCAGTCGGTACACCCCATTCACCGTCGTTTCGCGGGTTGGGTCCTTGTCTTTAAGGGGTAACCCGTAGGGCGGATCAGTGAAATACAAACTTCCATTTGGGTGGGCTACTACATCGTTTGGACTGTTGTATCGTTTACCCTGATAGGCATCGGTCAGCGTGCGTTTGCCGCCTTTTCCTGCCAGCGGCAAGGCAGCAATACGTCGGTCGCCGTGATCGCATACGATTAGTCGCCCCTGCCGGTCAATGGTCATACCATTACTGCCAGGTTCTTCGCTATACGGCAAGTGACCCGTATACCCAGTATGCTCAATATATTTTGACAAGCCAGTTTGCGGTGACCATTTGTAGGTCGTTTGGGCTTTTGTGTCGTTAACCAGCAAATACCCACTCGAATCGGCAACCCGGCTTTTCACCCAAACCGGCCCTTCCAAATGTCCGAAACCGGCAGCGATAATCTCGATTTTCGCATCAGGCGGAATCAACTGGTTGAGTTTGGCATCGTTACGAACAACTTCGCCGATAGTTGCGTATGTCTGCTCTGTTTGAGCAAGTGCCGCACCCGACAAAAACCATCCCAGACAAAGTGTTTTAAATGCAATTCGTTGATACATGCGATAAAGCCATTGGAGACAGTTAATGCCGTTCACAACCGCGTCATTAACTCAAAGGTTATTCAAATCATATATGTTTAGCAAATGGTCTTTCCCAAAAACAGGCAGCAAATTTCCCTAAACCTTACGCTTCTGTTGCCGTTAAACTAGCTACTGACTAACGTATCAAGGAATGAAAATTGCTTATTTGATTGGCTTCATGACACTCACGAATCTGTCACTGAATGCTCAGTCAGGACAATCCCCTGATTTGGAAACGGTTGCCGAGTTTGGCAAACATCAGCCCATTGGCGTGGGTGTGTCGCAGGAAAAGCGCATCTTTATCACCTTCCCGAAGAACAGAGAAAACTACGATTATGGACTGGCCGAGATCGTAGCAGGAAAACGAGTGCCGTACCCAAATGCCGAATGGAATAAATGGGACTCACTGAATCCACAAAACCGATTCATCAATGTGCAGGCCCTTTTCGTTGACCAGACAAACGCTCTCTGGGTACTTGACCCGGCAAACCCGGCCGACGAACCGCCTATATCAGCCGGCATTAAGTTGATGAAGATTAACCTGGCAACGAATCAGGTTGAGACGATTTATCGGTTTGACGACCTGCCCCGCGAACGCACCGGCCTGAACGATATACAGGTCGACACGCGTCGGCAGGTAGCTTATTTATCTGATCCAAAAAGGTCGGCTATTGTGGTGCTGGATTTAAAAACGGGCAAAAGCCGTACCGTGCTGGAAGGGGACAAATCGACTAAAGCCGACCCGGAGTTCAAGCTCAAGATTGATGGACAGGAAGTTAAAGACGATAAAGGAAAGCCCTTCAGCAGTAACGTAAACGGCATTGCCCTTACCCGTGATTTTACCTATCTATATTTCAGGGCCATCAACCAGACCAGGCTGTATCGCATTGCCACGGAATTCCTCAACAACCTTGCCCTGTCGCCCGCAGAGGTATCTTCGCATGTCGAAACTATGGCCGAGACGGGTGTTTCGCACGGTATGGTTGCCGATAAAGCCGGAAACGTATACCTGACCGACTCGCCTACTAAGGCCGTTCGATACCTGACGCCGGGTCGTGAACTTAAAACGCTCGTCCGCGACAGTCGTTTGCTCTGGCCCGACAGCTTCGCCGTTGGCACTGACGGTTATTTATACCTGACAGCCGCCCAGATTCACCGTACCAAACGGTACAATAATGGGCAGGACAAGGTCGATTATCCGTTCCGGCTGTATCGAATGAAGTTGCCGAATCAATAGAAACCTCTCCGTCCTACCATGTAATTATCCCTAATAGTATTAAGACCCCGTTGGTCCTAGGTGATTGTTCCGCTGGATACTACACTGGCCAGAAAACACAGAGCCGGAACTAATCAATTTAGTTCCGGCTCCTGAAATGCAGTGTCAACTCAGCTTAAATCCGTTTATCCAATTGGGAATTAAACGGCTGATTATATTGTCGCTTGCCGTTAGTTTTGTACAATGCATTGGCTACTGCGCCAAACACGGGTGGGAATGGCGGCTCCCCTAGCCCGGTTGGGTCGAGGTCATTTTCGACGAAGTGAACCTCAATCTTCTTTGGTGCTTCGTTATGCCGAATGAGCCGATAATTGTTGAAGTTACTTTGCTCGGCAGCACCATTTTTGTGCGTTAAAGCCCCATAAAATGCGTTGCCAATTCCGTCGACTACTGCTCCCTGTACCATATTCGTGGCAGATTCCGGGTTTACTACAATACCACAGTCCATCGCGCTGAATACCCGCTCCACATACGGCCCGCCATCGCGGGTCACCATATCGACCACATGGGCCGCGTATGAATTATGACAGAAATAAGCGGCAACGCCCCGATGGTACTTCTCATTGTTAGGTTTATTCCAGCCCGACTTATCGCGTACCAGCGTGAGTACACCCGCATACCGGTCGGCGTCATACTCGTTATTCTTGCCAACGGGATTTTCTTTGGCCCGTTTTAAGAGTTCCAGCCGAAACTCGATGGGGTCCTTACCCATTGCTTCAGCCACTTCATCCAGAAACGATTGCTCAGCGGCTGCGTTGAAGTTTGAGCGCGGAGCCCGGAACGCGCCAATCGTGATGTTGGACGGAATCTCCCAGCCTTCTGCCAGGTAGTTATCAACGGCTCCGGCCGGGAACCGATTGGCGTGGATCGCATGCTCCGGTATGCCGCCCCCTTTCACGTGGAATCCGATCAGGTTTTTATTCGCATCCAGCGCGGCACGATACGTTGCGGTGTACATCGGACGATAAATGCCATAGGTCATATCATCTTCGCGGGTGTAGATCAGTTTGATGGGCGCTTTTACTTTTCTGGAAATCAATGCCGCTTCAGACATATAATGTGCATACGCCCGGCGACCAAAGCCCCCACCCATCCGCGTCATCTGAATCTCAATCTTGTCGGCAGGCAGCTTCAGGATTTTTGACAGTGTGGGCTCTACCCAACCCGGAGCCTGCAACGGGCCTACTAACAGGGCTTTTTCATCCGTTACATGGGCGAAGAAATTCATCGGCTCCATCGTATTGTGCGCCAGGAATGGGGCATTGTACGTGCGTTCGATGATCTGGGCCGCATTTTTAAAGGCCGTTTCGGGGTCGCCGTCTTTGCGTAATAGTTGAGCAGGCTTTTTAGCATACTCCTGAAACTTTTCCAGCTGGGCGCTGGTACTTTCTAGTTCACCCGGAACGATAACCGCCCGTTTTCCATCCCTTCCGGCCATCGTATCTTTGGTATCGCCAGCCGGTTCCCAATCCACTTTTAGCTTTTTGCGGGCATTCATGACCTCCCAGGTCGATTTGCCCACCACCACCAGCAACTCGTTGAAAGTGCGGGTATCGAAGCCACCCTGCTCAAACCCGTCTTCATATAATTTCAGGGTAAAAACGTCCTTGATGCCGGGCATTTTAAGGGTCTGCGACGCATCGAACGATTTAAGTTTCATTCCGAAGGCCGGCGGATGCTGAATCATGGCAATGAGCATCCCCTCAGTCCGATAATCCAGACCGAACAGCGGTTTGCCCGTGACTATCTTTTTGCCTTCAACATTTCTGGTCGGTTTTCTAACGATGGTAAACTCCTTCGGGGCTTTTAATTTCACGCCTTTGGGAACTGGAAGCGTAGCGGCTTTACTGGCCATTTCTCCATACTTGGCCGACTTCCCACTCGCATGATGCAACATACCCGCTTTGGTCGTCACTTCAGCTACTGATACTCCCCAGGATTGTGCGGCTGCTTCGCATAACATCTGCCGGGCGGCTGCCCCGGCTTCCCGGAGTGGTTTCCAGTACATACGAACCGAATTACTGCCCCCCGTAAACTGAGGCCCTAATTTTGCGTTATCGTGCGGCCCCATGTCAACCACCACATTTTTCCATTCAGCGTCCAATTCTTCGGCTACCATCATGGGCAGTGACGTCATGACGTTTTGACCAAATTCAGGATTAGGGCAGATGAGTTTAACGACGTTGTTGGCCGTGATTTGAATGTATCCATTGAGCTCGGTCCATTGTTCGGGCAGGTTTAGTGTCTGTAGCTTATCGGCGGCTTTAACTCTTGACAACCAGCTAACGCTGAGCATCATACCCCCACCTGAGAGCAGCGAAGCCTTTAAGAAAGAACGTCGGTTATAAGTCGATTTATTCGTAGTCATGGTCAAGGGTTTATTTACGGGTGGATGACGCAACTCCTTCTTTTGCCGCCGATTTGATGGCCTCTTTGATGCGCAGATACGTGCCACACCGACAGATGTTGCCGCTCATGGCTAGATCGATGTCCTCATCGGTGGGCTTGGGATTGGTCTTTAGCAGCGAAGCCGCGCTCATTATTTGCCCCGACTGACAGTAGCCACATTGAGCCACATCGTGTTCGAGCCATGCTTTTTGTACCAGATGCTCACCCGTAGCCGACAGCCCTTCGATGGTGGTGATGGCTTCCTTGCCTACGGCAGAAATGGGTAGTTGGCAGGACCGTACGGCCGTTCCGTTCAAATGAACCGTGCAGGCCCCGCACTGAGCGATTCCGCAGCCATATTTGGTGCCGGGCATGTCCAGATGATCGCGTAAAACCCAAAGCATGGGCGTGGACGGATCGACGTCCAGCTGCCTGATTTTACCGTTGATTTTCAAGCTATATTTTGCCACAGTGGTAATTAGTAAGGGTTTATACTAAAGTAGTGTATTGATTACTAGAATGCTGATTTTTACGGTCCTTATGATTTATCATGAGTTGATCTGATAAATCAACTGGTTTTATATTGTGAAATCAGCGTTCTACAGTCGATAGTAATGCTGAGCTAGTTGGAACGAAAGATACTGATTGCGATGAATCATTCACATCCCTGGTCCGACGATACTCGTTCGGTGATTAGCCAACGCGTTGTTTAAACAAGCGCATGAAATGCTGAGGGTACTTAAAGCCTAAGTCATAGGCGATTTGACTCACCGATTTGCTTTGGTCAAATATGCGTTCTTTGGCCAGATCAATCACCTTCGCCTGGATATATTCCTGAGCTGTTTTACCGGTTGCTTTCTTCACCAGATCACCAAAATAGTTGGCCGACAAATTCAGTTCACCCGCGCAGTAGGTGACCGTTGGCAAACCTATAGCTTGCGGTTTGTCGGTCAGAAAATAGTCGTTCAGTAGCGTCTCGAACCGTTCCAGCGCGCTTTTGTGCACATTTTCCCGGGTAATAAATTGTCGATCGTAAAACCGGGTGCAGTACCCCAGAAAGAGCTCAAGCGTAGCGACAATCAGCTTTTTAGAGTGCTTGTCGATAGCATGCTCTAATTCGTACTCGATTTTAGAAAAGCAATCCAGTACGATTTGCCGTTCCCGGTTCGATAAATGCAACGCTTCATAGGATTGGTAGCCAAAGAAGGTATATTCCTGAATATGCCGCCCCAGGGATGTACCGTGGATCAGATCCGGATGAAAGACAAGTGCATAGCCTTTAGGCAGATAGGTTTCTCCATTATTATTCACACCAACCACCTGTCCCGGTGCCATAAACACCAGCGTACCTTCCTGATAATCGTAGGTATGCCGACCATAAACCAGATCTCCGCAGTTGACATCTTTTAAAAAAATGGCGTAAAAGCCGAAGTACATTCGGGAGCCCTGTCGGGGAGCCGCCTTTGACAGATCGACGACGCTAACCAGCGGGTGCAGTGTTTCGTTATTATTAAAGACGTTGTAGTCATTGATTGTCTCAAATCGAAGCAAGGTATCCATAGTCCGGTTGGTTATCTGGTTCAAATTTACCGCTTTCCTTCCGTTGTCCATAAGCGATAAACCTTAATCAGTAATAATGGTAGTAACATCTGTAATATGTATACCACTCAGGTCAAGAAATGAGGAGACCTTTGCCCTATAAATAGTCAATACAGGACCTTTATCTGGTAAAAGAAAGCAATTTGAACAGAATCAACATCAATGGAAACAAGAACACTAGGAAAAAGCGGTCTGCAAGTGTCTGCACTGGGCTTAGGTTGCATGGGCTTAAGCTATGGCTATGATCCCGCAACAGACAAACAGGATGCCATTCAATTACTTCGTGCCGCTTTCGACAAGGGTGTCACCTTTTTCGATACGGCGGAAGCTTATGGTCCATTTGCAAACGAAGAACTGTTGGGAGAAGCTTTGCAGCCTTTCCGCAACGAGATAGTGATTGCTACTAAATTTGGCTTTGTGAATGGCGACTCCACCAAAGGGCTGGACAGCCGTCCCGAACGTATCCGGCAGGTGGCCGAAGAAGCTCTGAAACGATTAAGAACCGACCGGATCGACTTATTTTACCAGCACCGCGTTGACCCGAACGTACCTATGGAGGATGTTGCCGGAACGGTGAAAGAACTGATTCTGGAAGGCAAGGTGAAGCATTTTGGCCTGAGCGAAGCGGGTGCAGCGTCGATTCGGAAAGCCCACGCCGTACAGCCCGTAGCCGCCTTGCAAAGCGAGTATTCGCTCTGGTGGCGGGAACCGGAAAAGGAAATACTACCGACGCTGAAAGAATTAGGCATCGGCTTCGTTCCATTCAGCCCCCTTGGCAAAGGATTTCTAACGGGAAAAATTGACGAGAACACGCAGTTCGACAAGACCGATTTCCGCAATGTGGTGCCCCGATTCTCGGAGGAGAACCGAAAAGCCAACCAAAAGCTTGTGGACTTGCTGGGTGACATTGCCAGGCAAAAAGAGGACACACCAGCTCAAATTGCCCTAGCCTGGTTGCTGGCCCAGAAACCCTGGATCGTACCGATTCCCGGCACGACCAAACTACATAGGTTAGAAGAAAACGTTGGCGCTGCGGCAATTACCCTATCCGCTGATGATATTAATCAGATAGATACAGCCTTTGCCGCGATTCCGGTACAAGGCGACCGCTATCCGGCACACCTGCTAAAGCGGGTGGGTAATTAATCCTGTTGGCTGCTTGAGCCAGCTCAAGCAGCCAACAGGAAATGAGTTAACAAACCAAGGATCTGGCGGTCTATCTCTATGCGCCTGCTTATAGCCCCTATTTGAGAAGCCTTGAAAATTCGTTTAACACCAAATCAATCGAGCCTAATTTGTTAAACAAATGGAGGACTTGAGCAGCTTCTTCAAAACAGGCTTCGATCAGGTTAATAACCAATTCACATTTGTTACTAGTTGGTGGGAGATATATCAGGACAAGCTTTACTTTTGTGCTACTCATCTCGTGGCATATGCTCAATCGTTTACTCCCAACAGTACTATTTCTCGGTTTCCTTTCTCCTGCAATACTCTTTGCCCAAACGTCAACGCCATCGCTGGAGGACACGCTCCAGCTTAATGAAGTTGTTGTTCGGGGATACGCTACCAACCGGCGATTGCTGGAAACACCGGCTTCGGTGGGTCTGCTCACACGCCGGGATTTGAACCAGCGGTTTGGCACACCTACGCTCGTGCCCGCACTGAACACTCTGCCGGGCGTTCGGGCCGACGAGCGGTCGCCGGGGAGTTACCGGCTGGCGATTCGGGGCAGTGCCATCCGGTCGCCGTTTGGTGTTCGCAATATCAAGACCTACTGGAATGAACTTCCGCTTACCGATGCGGGCGGCAACACGCCCCTCAACGCACTGGATGTGCGGGCTCTAGGCCGAATCGAAGTGATCAAAGGGCCATCAGGAAGTTTGTACGGAGCCGGAACCGGCGGCACCATTCTGTTTAGCGGACTGGGTGTACCGGCTGGTAAGACGAGCGTTGAAGTTTCTGCTTTAGGCGGCAGCTATGGTCTGTATGGCAATGGCATTGCGATACAGACCGGCAAAAACAACTCGGCCATATCGCTTAACTACAATCACTTACAGTCTGATGGATACCGTGACCAGAGCGCCGTTGTTCGGGATAACCTCAGCCTGATCGGCTCGTTTAGCGTTAGCCCAAAACGAACGATCTCTGTGCTGGCCTTATATTCAGACCTGCATTATCAAACGCCCGGTGGTCTCAACGAAGCCCAGTTCAAAGCCAATCCGCGTGCGTCGCGTCTGGCCACGGCTACCCTGCCCAGCAGTGCAGCCCAGCAGGCGGGCATCTACCAGAAAGTCGGTTATCTCGGCTTTTCGCATGAATACCGCTGGAACGACCGTATCCAGAACACAACCGTTATCTATGGTTCCACAACCGACTTTGCAAACCCATTTATCACCAACTACGAAAAACGCGCCGATCAGGGGCTTGGTGGCCGAACAATTACCCAAATTCGTTTTCCTAATGGCCCGTTGCCTACGGTCGTGACAGTGGGGGCTGAATACCTGCGAAACTTTACCGTTGACCGAAATTTTGGTAACCGGGGAGGTACGGCAGATACTATCCAGACCGACGAAGAGCTAACGGCACGGCAGTCGACCGTTTTTCTACAGACCGAAACCGAGTTGCCCGCTCATTTCCGTTTAACGGCAGGCTTAAGCCGGAATGATGTCCGTTACGGGTTTACCCGCTTCCCAACACGAGCTGCGGGTGCGCTTCCCGCCACGCTTCTGGCTAGAGATTTCGCTCCTGTCTGGCTACCACGCGTCGCTTTGTTGCGCACCTTCGGCCAGAATGTGTCGGCATTTGTGAGCATCAGCACGGGGTACTCAGCCCCATCGAGTCAGGAAGTTCGCCCCTCGGCAGGGGGCTTCAATACAACGCTCAACCCCGAGCGGGGAACGAGCTATGAAGTGGGGGTTCGGGGTTCGGCACTGCACAGTCGACTCCGGTTCGATGTGGCCGTGTATCAGTTTCAACTGCGCGAAACCATTGTTCGGCGGTCAGATGCGGCTGGTGCCGAATTCTTCGTCAATGCGGGCCGAACCGATCAGCGGGGTCTGGAAGCACAGTTCAGTTATGATTTCGTTCTTCCATCGTCACGCTCTACCGTTTCGTTACTACGGCTCTGGAATAGCCTGACACTCACCAATTACCGGTTCCGGGACTACCTGCAAGGCACTGTCGACCTGTCAAACAATAAGGTTCCGGGTGTAGCGCCAACTACCAACGTGACCGGTATCGACGCCGAAACAAACGTGGGCCTTTATGCGCACGTGACCTATTCATTTCTGAAAGAGTTTCCGCTAAACGATGCCAACACTTTTTTGTCTGACCCAACCCAATTGCTCCAGGCAACTCTGGGCTTCCGGCACGCACTCGGCAAAAACTGGGCAATCGACGTGTATGCCAGTGGCGACAATCTCCTGAACAGAACGTACTCGCTGGGATATGACCTGAACGCTGTCGGGAATCGCTATTTCAATGCGGCACCGGCAAGAAACGGCGTCGGTGGCGTTCGATTAAGTGTGAAATGGTGATGATACTGAAAAATTCGGACTGGCGCGGGTATTCACCGCACAGGCGGCCCTGCCGTGCCAGTTAAGAACATATGCTAACCGTCTCCTCCCTTACTAAAGCCTATAACGGGCATGTCGTTCTGACGGTGCCAGAAATGCACCTCTCACCCGGTATTCACTATTTTCAGGGTGGGAATGGTTCTGGCAAAACGACGTTTTTTCGTACCGTTGGGGGGCTTTTGCCCTTTTCCGGGACTATACTGCTGGAAGATCAGTTCGAGATCAATCGCGATCCGGTTGCCTATCGCTTTCGGGTTAATTATGCCGAAGCCGAGCCTCTTTATCCGTCGTTTCTGACCGCCCGCGACCTTGCAGGTTTCGTTGGGAAAGCGAAGAAAGCACCCGCTGGGCAGGTACAAAAACTTGCTGAATTACTAGGTGTCGATACCTTCTGGACGCAGCCCACGGGACAGTTTTCGAGCGGTATGCTTAAGAAATTATCCCTGTTGCTGGCGTTTCTCGGAACTCCCCGACTTTTACTTCTCGACGAGCCTTTAACGACGCTAGACGTGGCCACAGCGGCCAGACTGTTTGACTACATTCGCCAGCTTCGGGCAGAACAGGACGTTTCGTTTCTACTAACCTCACATCAGGATATTAGCCTGACGGGGCTGCCATTAACGGCTATGTGGCAGGTAGGAAATGGACTCATTACACCTGCAACCTAAGCCCGGCCATGTTGACGCTCCTCAACCGCATTTTCGTTAGCTCCTTTTACACTAAAAATGCGGGTACATTTCTGGTAATCATCCTGCTGGCGTTTGGCTTTCTGAGTGCCGTTGAGCACAAAGCCCTCATTACGGCAGCACTGGGCTCTCCGCTTGTTCTGGCAATCGTGTTTGGTTTATGGGGATTATATCTACTAAAAACCGTCTCGTTCATCTGGCAGGAGTTGACCGCGCCCGAGCATTTATTTTTCCAGACATTCTGGCTCATTCCTACTCCCACCCGCCTGCTTTTGTGGGTTGCGGTACAAACAGCCATGCTGTTACCTATACTGGCCTATGCACAATGGATGATCCAGATCGCGTATCAGTACCAGCGATGGGATTCCCTAAGTGCGATTGTGATTATTAATTTGCTGTATATAGGCATCGGATCATTGGCCGCCGATTATCGACTGCGACACCCCAATCCAAACGCATGGCACCTCCCCCATGTGTCTCTAAAGCTGCCCTACGAATTCTTCTTTCCAACCTACTGGCTTCGGCAGGAACCCCTTTCACTGGTGCTGACGAAAGTATTTTCGGGGCTTTTACTGGCGGGCGTTTGTCGGCTCTACCCAACCGACGATTACGATCAGCGATTATTACTTATTGGTCTTTTACTGGCCATACTTGGTCACGCGCAGGTGGGCGGACAGGTCAGCGCATTCGAGCAGAAATACCTGCTTAGTTTGCCCAACCTGCCAATGTCGCGGATACAGCGGTTTGGTCGATATGCGCTCATGTACGGGTTTCTCTGGCTACCCGAATTGGTCATTCTCCTGCACAATTGCCCGGTTGGCATTCCGCTCGATTACATCATCTGGCTCTGGCTAACGGGCTTGGGGGCCTTGCTCCTGCTGCACAGCCTTGCCTACGGGCACGAAATCAATCCTGAACGCTGGCTTTCGGGTGTGTTTGCCAGTTTTATTGGGGGACTGCTCGCGATCATGTTCGGTCTGCCGGTTGGTGCCTGGCTGGTTCTGGTCTGGACTGGTGCGCTGGGGTATTGGTCCTGGTCGTTTGCCCTGCGAGAAATGACACCATAAGGCGTTTATGAGTAACTATCCTGGCTGTTTTTTTACAGACCAGTAGTTCGAAACGAATCCGGGGGCAGCGTAGTTATACTTTTTGCGTTAACGAGTTAATAACCAACCCTATGTCTCACTCCCCTCCTATGTTCGATATTATCGTGTTTGGTGCTACCAGTTTTGTAGGCCAGATTATCAGCCGGTATTTGGTTGACCAGTATGGAGTTGATGGCTCGGTAAAATGGGCCATTGCGGGTCGCTCAGAAAGTAAACTTGCAGCCTTGCGGGTGGCTATGGGCGATTCGGCCCGGAACCTTCCCCTAATCGTGGCCGACGCCCAATCGGCAGATTCACTTACCCGTTTGTGTACCCAAACAACCGTGGTCATGTCTACGGTTGGCCCCTACGCGCTGTATGGCGAACCGCTCGTAAAAGCCTGCGTTGAAACCGGCACTGACTACTGCGATCTGACGGGCGAGGCACACTGGATAAAACGCATGATCGACCGGTATGAACGGCTGGCCCGGCAAACGGGAGCGCGTATCGTGCATTGCTGCGGCTACGACTCCATTCCTTCCGATATGGGCGTCTATTTTTTACAGCAACAGGCGCAAGAGCGTTTCGGGCAGTATTGCTCAAGCGTACACATGCGGGTGAAGTCGGCTAAAGGTGGTGCATCGGGCGGTACGATTGCCAGTGTGCTTAATCTGGTTAATGAAGCTTCTACCGATTCCGCCTTACGCAGAGAACTGGCCAACCCCTACTCCATTTGTCCTGCGGTCGATTATGTTCGTCCCAAACAAAAGCCCATTATGTCGGTGGCATACGATGACGATGCGAAAGCCTGGATAGCCCCATTTGTGATGGCCGCCATAAATGAACGGGTTGTACAACGCTCTAACGCCCTCCTTCATTATCATAAATATTTCATGTACAATGAGGCTATGCTGACGGGTAAGGGACCATTAGGCTATTTTGGCTCGGTGGCTATAACGGCGGGAATAGGCGGATTTATGCTGGCGGCTGCCGTTTCGCCTTTGCAGCGTATCATCAAACGTTTTCTGCCCAAACCGGGCGATGGGCCTGGTCCGGAAGCCCAACAGAACGGCTATTTTGTTCATGACGTGTATGGACACACCGACTCGGGGGAAACCCTAAAAATCCGCGTTTCGGGCGATCGTGACCCAGGCTACGGTTCAACGGCCAAGATGATTTCGGAGGCCGGTGTTTTGTTGGCCCAGGGTACATCTAAAGCCGACAAAGCCGGTGGTTTTTATACCCCGGCGGCCATCTTTGGCGCAAAGCTGATCCAGCGTCTGCAAAACTTTTCGGGTATGAAATTTGAGGTAATTGAATCGAATTAATGTCCGGTTATTTGATCCAGAATCCAGTTCGACCGGGCACCGGTTTCGCCTGTGCTTGGACTGCTGCCTTCACCCCTGATATCGCGCACGATCAACTCGATCAGGGGTTGCTGCACATGTTCCGGGAAGGGAACAGTGTATTCATCTACCCCAGATTCTGTTTCTACTTTAATCCTGAAATTCTCAAAATACGAAAAGGTAATTTTCCCTTTGGAGCCGATGAGTTGCGTTTGCTCCATACGCTGCTCTTTGTTGACTGTGAAACACCAACTGCCGGTACCCAGCACGCCTGACTCGAAGGCAAAATTGGCCACGACAATATCATCTGCCGAATACAAACCGGCCTGATTCTGAGCAATGCCGCTGGCTGTTTTGATAGGGCCAAGCAGGTACTCCAGAAAATCGAACTGATGGGAGGCTAAATCGTGAAAAAGGCCGCCCCCCGAAATGGCCGGCGTAACCCGCCAGTTCGGCTCTGGCCCCGCGCCTAGTTCACGGGCCGCCGGTTGCCAGGTCAATTGCACCGATACATACCGGATATCGCCAATAACCCGCTGGTCAACCAGTTCTTTAACTGTCAAAAAGTACGGAAGTGACCGGCGGTAAAACGCGACAAAAAGAGGAACCCCGGTTTCCCGGCTTACCCGGTTCATGGCTTCGCATTCGGCTGCGTTAAGGGCCATTGGCTTCTCGACGTATACCGGCTTTCCTGCACGCATAGCCCGAATGGCATAGTCGGCATGGCTGTCCGGCGGGGTAGCGACATAGACAGCATTGACATTGGGGTCATTGATCAGAGCATCGGCATCATCGTACCAGGTGGGGACATTGTGTCTTCTGGCATAATCGGCGGCTTTTCCGGCATCCCTCCGCATCACGGCCACCAGAACAGAATTTGGCACTTTATTAAACGCCTGACCGCTTTTCACTTCAGTTACATCTCCGCAACCGATAATACCCCATTTCACCTGATCCATAGCTTTTTGTTTCTCGCAGATACCCGCAACCAACAAAGCATAGTTAGTCAGATTCCTATTCGTTTCTACCTATTGCTTTATTTTCACAGGACTTATTTAGCCACGTTAAGACAAGCTACTGCGTATTGTCATCAAGTGATTTGAGTCAGCGCAGGCATGGCTCATATTGGTGTGGATAGAGAGCAGAAACGCTGGCTCTTTTAGGGCCAGCGTTTTTTTATAACTAACACAATATGGAATGAAAGGCTTGTAAAGAACGCCTTTCGCTTCGATAGACTGAGGTTCAGGGTTAGCTTTTTTTCTCTTTTCCGGCTGCGAGTTGTTTGGTCGACATCGCTTCAATAGCCACCACGAGCCGGTCCAAATCTTTGGGGGAATGATAAATGTGCGGTGTAACCCGAACGCCGTGAATGTTTTCCCAGTCAATGCCCGTTGTATGAATTTTATACTTGTTCAGCAACTGTCCATCCACTTCGCTGGTCTTCATCCCGTCAATCGAAAACAGGCCGACAGCTCCGGCAAATTCGGGTTTGAGCGACGTGTGAATCTTCACACCCGGCAGGTCTTTCACCCGTTCCATCCAGTAATTTTTGAGGTAATGTGCCCTGGCAAACTTCCGTGCCGTACCTATACTGTTATGGAAGTCAACGGCGGTGGCAATGGCCATCTCGGAGGCAAAGGAACGCGTTCCCAGACTCTCGAACTTACGAATATCGGGCCCATCGGGTTCGTTGTTGGACAGTAATGCCCAGACGTTTTTGATTTTATTCTGACGGATATACAGCATTCCACTCCCAAATGGCGCACAAAGCCATTTATGGAGGCTGGTCGCGTAATAATCGGCACCGAGGTCGGGAATTTTGAAATCGAAGAGTGCAAATGAATGAGCGCCGTCGGCAATTACTTCGATACCCCGCTTGTGTGCTTCATCGGCTATTTTCCGAACGGGCATCACCTGCCCAATCCAGTTAATCATATGGGTAACGTGCACCACTTTGGTTCGGGGTGTAAACGCCTTCACGTATTGCTCCGCCAGGGCATTGGCATCTTCGCTTGGCAGGTTTAAATCCAGAAAAACCAGTTTGATACCATCCCGTTTTTCGCGCTGTTTCCAGGCGTTGAGCATATTGGGGTAGTCCTGTTTGGTTAAAACCACCTCGTCGCCGGCTTTCAGGTTCAGGCCAAAAATGACAGTATTAAGTCCTTCGGTAGCGTTGCGGTTAATGGCAATTTCTTCTGGAGAACAGCCCCCTAGATCGGCCAGTTTGCTCCGTAGTTCTTCGCGCCCCTGATCCAGAATCCGCCACATGTAATAGGATGGGGCTTCGTTACTATACTGGTAAAACCGAATATGCGCATCCTGCACCACTTTGGGCTGCGGACAAACCCCGCCATTGTTGAGATTTAGCAAGGTAGGCGATACCGTATATTCAGATTTCACCCACGACCAGAAATCTTCATCCTGTGCCCATTCGGCAGCAGATTTCAGGGAGGCATCGATAGTGGAAACGGGGTTGGCAAACGTTTCAGGGAGAAACGCGGGGAGTGTCAGCGCACCGGTTGCAGCGGCTGCCGTTTGGCGAAAGAAGGTTCTACGAGTTGACATGCAGGGATGTATAGAGGTGATGATGAGCGATGTACAGTAAAAATACATATTTTCTGCATACGAAATAACAGGCCCGTTTTCGGGTAGCCTAATTCATTTATCAGACTGCGAACAGTTGATCTTTCTAAGCCTGACTCAGTAAAAAGTATCTGAACAGACTCCTTAGCCATTTTTGTAAAAATGTTACCAATAGATCACATAGTTGGATTGGTGAAACAAATCCAGTAATCGGAAGTTGATTTCATATCGAAGCATACAGTAGCCTGTAGATCGCTGCAAGCCTGTTTTTATGGAATATATCCCTGTATTCTTTGTCAGAATGCAGCAATAGACCGATGTCTGAAACAAGTATACCCCCTAATCGGACTAACCAGTCCGAAAACGAGCGATTACGATTTTCCCTCCAGGCGGCAGGTATTGGCACTTGGGATCTGGACTTGATTACTAAAGTGGCCTGGTGGGATCAGCGGACCAAAGAATTGTATGGCTTTACCGGTACTGACACCCGAGACTTCCAATCGGAGCAGGACCTGATGCAATACATTCATACTCAGGATCGAGAACGGATGAAAGACGCCATGCAGCGGGCGATGGACCCACGCTCCGGGGGCCTCTACGTGATCGAATTCCGGATTATTAAACGGGACAATGGCCAGGTTCGATGGGTACGGGCAAATGGACAGGCATATTTTGATGGACAAGGGAAGGCCATCCGGCTCTCGGGCACCGCGCAGGATATCACGCAACAAGTTCTGTCCCGTCAACTCACAGAAGAAGTTCAGGAGGAGTTACGGGGGGCCATTGAACTGGCTCAGTTGGGTACCTGGCAGGTTGACCTGACTACGGGTTATATCGACTACTCGTCCAGACTTAAGCTCTGGCATGGTATTGAGCCCCATGAGGTTATTACTGCTGAACATGCTTTTCGACGCGTTCCTGAGGGAGACCACCAGCAAATTAAGAAATCAATGCTGAAAGCGATCTCTCTTGGTTCTGATGGCTACTATGACATTGAGTATAGGCTCATAGATCCGATTGAGGGGGAAAGGATCATGCATTCGCAGGGAAAAGCCTACGAAAATCAACAGGGTCAGATATACAAGATTTGTGGCAACGTGCAGGACGTGACACAACAACGGAAGGCGCAGTGGGCTTTGGAACAGCAGGTTGCCCAGCGAACCCAACAGCTGGAAGTCTCATTGGAAGATTTACGTCGGTCCAACGAAAACCTGAAACAATTTGCCTACGTAGCTTCTCATGATCTACAGGAACCACTCAGGAAAGTACAGCAGTTTGGCGATTTGCTGAAACGACAATACGCTCCCCACTTAGGAGAGGGAGTTACTTATCTGGATCGAATGCAGTTAGCGGCTCACCGAATGTCGCAGCTTATCCATGACCTACTCAGTTACTCGCGTATTGCTACCGGTTCCGAACGGCTGGAGTCCGTATCGCTGGAACAGGTCGTTCAGGAAGTCATCAGCGATCTGGATGTCGTTATTGACGAAACGGGTGCTTACTTAGACGTCTCACCGTTGCCTACTGTATCAGGAGATTCCTCCCAATTGAGGCAGCTCTTCCAGAATCTGATTAGTAACGCCTTAAAATTCCGGCAGCCAAACAGTAATCCCGTGATTCATATTCGGGCTCATCTGATTGCGGCAGACACACTACCTGACACCGTCCGTCCTGCTTCGGGTGTGTCCAAATACTACAAAATTGACGTGTCCGATAATGGCATTGGTTTTGAAGAACATCACGTTGAACGTATTTTTCAGGTTTTTCAACGGCTTCATGGCCGAAACCAATATGCGGGAACGGGCATTGGACTCGCTATCTGTGAAAAAGTAGCGGCTAATCATGGAGGTACGATCCGGGCACAGAGTTCACCCGGCATGGGCGCTACCTTTAGTGTGTACTTGCCCGATTAGCCTACTATATTACTTAACTAATTTGCTGTACTTTTTTTGAGCAATTTGCCTGAATGTTCGAAATTGATAACTTTTTTACCATTCCAAGTTGTACAAGATCTAAATTATTAAAGATCCTTTTCGAGCAGTAATTCAGTCGAAACTATTTTAGAAACCGCTTGGGATGCTGACACTCAGTCCAGTAAGCAATAATGGCGGCTAGTTGCGTTTTCCAGGCTTCGAAGGTCACTTTCTTCTCGAACATGCCTTGTATAGTCAACTCATATGCCTCTTCGATCAACGAATCGATAACTGGGTGTGTCATGAAAATGAATGGAATGCATTTTCGACGCAGTTGTGAGTCTTTGTCAATTTGCTGGCGAAGTTCCAGTCCACTCATACCGGGCATACTAATTTCCGAAATGATCAGGAAAGGTAACTGGTGCGTTGTTGTTAAGTAATTGAGAGCGGTTTTACCTTCTGAAAAAACCAAAACAGGGTGTGTTAAATTTAATTCAGCTATAGCCTGTTTAAACATATCGTGGTCATCTTCATCAGCATCGATAAAAATGATGGGGAATTCATCCATACTACTATTCAATTGATGTTTCAGGTAAAAGAAAAGCCCGGTTCAATACCGAGCTTTCAAATCTTTTATATGACTTAACGTTGAGTAAAACGATAACCTATCTATATCTCGGCGACTAAAAAGTCGTTCTGTGTAAGGAAGAAAAACCGTTAATTATCAGTGTACCTAAATTATGCCAAACATCAATCCTCCTACACAAATACCTCACAATCAGACAACTATCCCAAAGCCATCTTTAACGATGCAGCAGCTAAATGCGACTTTTTTACCCAATTTTGTGTGAATAAAAACACATCTTTGTTTTTTGAGTCCTTTATAAGCGGCCAAATAGGGTAATTCTCCAAAATTTACGCCGAGGGAAAAGATACTGTTAAGTAGCTGAGCGAAAAGCTGTTTTTTGTAAAATCCAGGCAATCATCACCACCAGCAGACAGCCAATTACGTTCAGCCACAAAAAAGCGGTCAAATCCAGATACCAGCTCACGATTACCAGAACCTCAGAAATAATTGATGACCAGAACGTAGCCCGGCCTCCAATTGATTTAACATAAAAGGCTACCACAAAAACGCCTAGAATAACCCCATAAAATAGCGAACCCAGAATATTGACCGCTTCGATCATACTCCCTAACCGGTTAGCAAATTGTGCGACGACAATGCAAAACACGCCCCAACCTACGGTTGCCCAACGCGAAACGCGTAAGTAATGCGCATCGTCGGAATCGTTCCTGATCAGTTGCTTATAGATATCGACTACGGTTGTTGAAGCAAGGGAATTATAAGCCGAGGCAATACTCCCCATCGACGCGCTGAAAATAACGGCAATCAGCAGGCCAATCAGGCCATGCGGCAGGTAGTCGAGTACAAACCGTAGAAAAACATAGTTAACATCGTTGATATCGGCCGATGGGTTGTTCTTTTGAATGAGTTTGGTAACGTCCGTTTTAACAAGTTTCAATGCTTCATCTGTTTCCCGCAAAATAATGCCCGCAGCATCTTGCCCAGCCTCATTATCGGCCTGAAGCGCTACCTGCATGTCCTGCACCGCCCGCTGCCGTTGCGTCGTCAGATTCTGATGTTTTATTTCTGCCAGTTGATAGGCCGAAGCATATTGGCTGTTTTTCAGTTTATCAGTTTCCTGCTTGTTAAAAAAAGTTGGCGATGGATTGTATTGGTAAAATACGAACACCAGTACACCCACCAGCAGTATAAGGAACTGCATCGGCACCTTCAGTAAACCGTTCATTAACAGGCCCAGGCGGCTTTGCCCAATGGTCTCGCCCGTTAAGTATCGCCCTACCTGCGACTGATCGGTGCCGAAGTATGACAGTTGCAGGAAGAATCCGCCAATAAGGCCAGACCACAAATTGTAGCGGCTGTTTGGATCAAAATTCAGGTCGATCAGGTTCATACGACCAGCTTCGCCCGCCACATGCAGCGCGTCGACAAAACCAACGCTTTCGGGCAGCATTTTAACGGTTAGATAACCCGCTAACCCCATGGCAAAGGTTACAATGGCCATTTGCTGAAGGTGTGTGTAAGAGATCGCTTTTGTGCCGCCCGTTACGGTATAAATGAGTACAATACCGCCCATTAGCAGATTTGTCCAGTAGATATTCCAGCCCAGAATTGTTGAGAGAATAATGGCCGGAGCATAAATCGACAAGCCCGTCGAGAGGCCGCGCTGTAGTAAAAACAAGCCTGCCGTAAACGTGCGCACACGAGCATCGAAACGATTTTCCAGAAATTCGTAGGCCGTATACACTTTCAACTTGTGGAAAATTGGCACGAACGTTACCGACAGGACAACCATTGCCAGCGGCAAGCCAAAATAGAACTGCACAAAACGCATTCCATCGGTAAAACCCTGCCCCGGTGCCGACAAAAACGTGACCGCACTGGCTTGCGTCGCCATGACCGACAACCCGACATGATACCAGGGTAACGATTGGCCAGCCAGGAGATAATCGTCCATACTTCGGCTGCCACGGCTTCGCCACAGGCCGTAGACCATAATGCCTACCAGTGCCAGAATTAATACACTCCAATCAACAATACTCATGATAACCAGCGCATTAATCCATAAAAAAACAAGATTTCGGCAACCAGGCTACCAATAACAATGGCATAAAGTTGGGTCCATGAACGAGCAAAAGGGGGTAGATCGGTAGGGTCTTCGGGCATACAGGAACGGCTTATGGGACTATAACGGCGAAAATAAGGGAAATCGGTGTAAACTAATTTAAATAGGCTTTACGACTCACTTCCCGATTCGTAAATGGTAACTGACAAAGGGGATTAACGTAAGCGGTGCTGCAATTTTGGTACCAACAATAAAGGGAACATATAAAGCCAGATCAAAGGCATGACGACGGCGATCAAAGCGAACGCCTGCCGATACAACACCCGCAAAATCGACATTCCCACCGCCACCAAGCAACACAAAATTCTCACTGATGAACGTCAGTTTCGGGCTAACTTTTCGTACTAGCCCAAATGTGCCCACAACGTTTCGGGACAATTCTCCATTTGATACACTCCACCCTAACCCGTAGGTTGTGTTATTTCGTCGATCTCCGGTCGTTACTATGCCCTGCACATAGCCAATACCGACGAGTGAATTACTATTGCCATTAAAAAGTCCACCATCACGCAGCCCTATATACTGGGCATTAACACCCAGGCGAACCCGACTGCTGACCGGCAATGAAACTTTTGTTGAGAGGTTGAATAGCGCCGTTGGTACAAATGAAAAAAATGAGGCATTTACGCTCCAGTTATCAGAAATGCCATACTCAAACTGACTGATATACAAGGCATAATTTCGAAAATACAGTTTATTCTTTTCGGCCGAAAAAGCCGTTGGTGCGAACCGCATGGTTTGCGGAAACAGGTTGGGATAAACGTCACCTTCTGCTTGTGCACCTTCCTGTTCTATTCGAACAATCTGATCTGTTTTCAATCGAACTTCTCCCAGGTTGTTGGTCCGGATAACGGCCTCTACACTGTCCTGACGAACCAACTCACCCCGTAGTTGCGTACCATCTTTCAGCACAATAGTGTAGGTACGCTTCGCCGGAGCGGGTTGTTTTTGGGGTTGGTAATAGTCGTTCTGGGCTTTAGTTACGATGGCTAACAGGACAAGAAGGAGAGTAATTATGTGTTTCATAAATTCGGTGGGTTTGCTGTTATTTCGCACGAATAACAAACAAGGCAAAAAACATACCCAATTACAATCATACAACAAATACCTCTTTTTGCGATTGACGAACACATCAACCCGTACCAATTAGTATGTCAGGTAGTTAACTCAAATACTTTCCAGGCTCTTTTACAGATCAATAATCATTTGCCACCGATACCCACGCTATACCCGAGGTAGGGCAAAATACGAACCTGTTTACCATTCCACTGGTCCGTATTTCTATAAATCAGGCCATAAAATCCCAGGTCAAAGGCATGACGACGGCGATCTAATCGGAAGGCAAAGGACGTGGAAACGCGTTCGGATCCATCATCATAGATATACTGGTTGGTGCCCAAATTGATTCGATTGTCGCTAATGAGCGTTAGATAGGGAGACACTTTCTGCATAATACCCAGTGTTAGAAACGACTGATTTGGAATATGCACATCCACATAGGCTGGCGATGACGGTGGGTATACACCTGAATACACATAGTACCGTTGTTTCCCCCGATCAGTCAAGCCAAACCCAAGCGTAACATTCCGCTGATTACTACCGATGGACGTTAATAGCTGGTAAGTCAATGGACCCCGTTTGGAACTGGTGTTGGCATATCGATCCAGATATTTTACATTCAGGCCCACCCTGAAACGGTTGCCAAGCGGTACGCTCAGTTTTGTAAAGAGTTGAGAATTGTTTGGCAGAAATCCATTTAACGCATAAAAGTTAACCAGGGCTACATAGGTAATTGGCGTGATAAAACTGGCCCCTACGCTCCAGTTTCGCGTAATTCCGTAGCCAAACTCATTAAGTACCACGAGTGTGTTCCGGTAATAAAACCGACCTTTATCGGGGGTAAAAGCCGTTTGCCCTGTCAGTAACCAGGCCGGAAACGGATTCTGGAAGGTAGTCCCATCAGCACTATATCCATCAGACGAGGCCGCACTACGAACCGTATCTACCCGAACGAGTAATTCCGGCTCAAAATACGTTAGTTGACCGTTACTCTTACGGACGGTAATCATCGTACTGTCGCGCCGTACAAAGGTGCCATTAAGTTGCGTACCATCTTTCAGCACAAACACGGTCCCGTTTGACTGATCCAACTGCGCCGGAGTATCAGGACGGTTTGCCGAAATTGACAGGACCTGATCGGCTTCTACGTAGGACATGTCGCCATTAGGTTTTCGGACGGTGATGATGGAGCTATCCTGCTGAATAACACGGCCCCGCAACGTTGTTCCATCACGCATGAGCAGGTACAAATGGGTACGTTGAGTATCCTGTGGCGTAATTTTCATGAGTTGCGCCCACAAAATAGTTGGGGCAAGCAATAGGAAAAGAAGAACTGTTTTCATGGTCGAGGGTGTTAAAATTTATAGAAGCAATATTGAAATTTCCATCATGTATACGGTTACAAACCGGCAATTATTTTTCCAGCATATAGCCCAGACCTCCGATTTTCCGTTAGGGTTGGAAATTGAACGAGCCGAAGGTATTTATCTTTTTGAACAGGCCGGTCCCGAACACGCTGAGCCGAAGTCCTACATGGATCTCATCTCAGGAATTGGCGTGAGTAATGTTGGCCATCGACACCCGCGCGTCCTGGAAGCCATTCATAATCAGCTGGATAGATACCTACACCTGATGGTGTATGGCGAATTTGTGCAAACGTCCCAAACACAATTGGCGCAGGCACTGGCGGCAACGCTTCCGGCTACTCTCGATACAGTTTATTTTACCAACTCGGGTACCGAAGCGGTGGAGGGAGCCATGAAACTAGCCAAACGCTTCACGGGTCGCACCGAGATCATTAGTTGCTTCAATGCCTATCATGGTTCTACCCAGGGGGCACTGTCGCTGTCGGGCGATGAGAATTTCAAACGAAATTACCGTCCGCTCCTACCCGATATCCGACATATTCGCTTTGGCAATGTACCCGACCTTGAGCTGATCAGCCATCGAACAGCTGCCGTTGTGATGGAAGTTATTGGGGGCGAAGCAGGGGTTCGCGTACCAGATGCTGCCTATTTACAGGCCGTCCGCCAACGATGTACCGACACGGGCACATTGTTGATCTTTGATGAAATCCAGACGGGTTTCGGTCGGACGGGTACGTTCTGGGCCTTTGAGGGTTTCGGGCCGGTAGTGCCTGATGTACTCCTTTGCGCTAAAGGAATGGGGGGCGGTATGCCGATCGGTGCCTTTATAAGTTCGGCAGAAATTATGAGTGTATTCAGGAACAACCCGATTCTGGGGCACATCACCACATTTGGCGGGCACCCGGTTTCGTGTGCCTCCTCGCTGGCAACGTTGCAGATTATTCGGGACGAAAAGTTACATGAACAAGCCGAAGCTAAAGGTCAATTGATCAGGCAGTTGCTAAAGCACCCCGCGATTCGGGAAGTGCGGGGCAAGGGGCTGATGCTGGCGGTAGAATTTGAGTCGTTTGAGGTACTGAAACCCGTCATTGACCGGGCAATAGACCGGGGTGTAATTACCGACTGGTTTCTGTTTTGCAACAACTCGATGCGCCTTGCGCCACCGCTTATTATTACGGAAGCCCAAATTCGGGAAGCCTGCGCTGTGATTCTGGCCGCTATTGACGTCTGATCAGGGAAACATCACCGTTAGGGTACCCACCAGCAGGGCTATTCCGAATAGTATCAATAGGCCAATCAGCGCGGTTTTCAGAATGCTGCCCGGCTTCTTGGATGGTTGGTTTGTCATTGTGTTCATGCGTTTTTGTTGAAAGCAGTGTTAAGTATTCTGCCATTTACCCCCAACTCCCTGAAGGACGGTCGGCCGCTGCCGGGCGTAAGTTGAGAATAGTCAAGCTTACGCCCGGCAGCGGCCGACCGTCCTTCAGGGAGTTGGGGGTAAATGGCAGAATACTTAACACGATATATAATCTAAATCAAGTTGCTCTAGTGTGTACAACGATTTATAACGGAATGTTTCCGTGTTTTTTCTTCGGAAGCGTTGCTACTTTGTTTTCCAGCATGGTAAACGCACGGATGAGCTTCTGGCGGGTTTGATCAGGCATGATGACCTCGTCGATATAGCCTCGGTTTGCTGCCCGATAGGGATTAGCGAACTTCTCGGTATATTCCAGCACTTTCTCCTGCAACTTCGCCTGTGGGTCTTCGGCTTCGGCAATTTCGCGTTTGAAGATGATCTCGGCGGCTCCACTGGCGCCCATAACGGCAATTTCTGCCGATGGCCAGGCATAGTTCATGTCGGCACCAATATGTTTCGAGTTCATAACATCATAGGCACCACCATAGGCTTTACGGGTGATAACCGTTACGCGGGGTACGGTGGCTTCGCAGAAGGCAAACAGTAATTTTGCGCCATTCGTAATAATCCCGTTCCATTCCTGATCGGTGCCAGGCAGGAAACCGGGCACATCTTCGAGTACTAGCAAGGGCACGTTGAAACAGTCGCAGAACCGCACAAACCGGGCAGCTTTGGTGCTGGCATGAATATCGAGCACCCCCGCCAGAACAGCAGGCTGATTGCCCACTACCCCAATGCTGCGACCACCGATACGAGCGAAACCGACCACAATATTCTCGGCAAAATTCCGGTGTACTTCCATGAAGCTGCCGCCATCAACCAGTTCATCGATTACCTCCCGCATGTCGTAAGGCTGATTGGGATTAGCCGGTATAATGTTGTTTAGACCCGGTCTTGACTCGTCGGCTGGCTCATAGGCAAGCATCGGCGGTTCATCTTCGCAATTCTGCGGGATATAACTCAGCACCTGTTTAAGGCTTTGAATGCAGGCCAGTTCGTTCTCGCAGGAAAAATGCGTCACCCCGGATTTCGAGCTGTGTGTGCTGGCTCCGCCTAATTCTTCGGCCGTCACATTTTCATGCGTAACTGTCTTCACTACATTTGGGCCGGTCACGAACATATAGCTCGTATTCTCGACCATAAAAATAAGGTCGGTAATTGCCGGGCTATACACAGCACCACCCGCGCAGGGGCCCATAACGGCCGACAGTTGCGGAATCACGCCCGATGCCCGTGTGTTACGGTAAAATATATCGGCATAGCCTGCCAGCGACAGAACCCCTTCCTGAATCCGGGCGCCCCCTGAATCATTAAGGCCAATTAAGGGAGCCCCGTTTTGCAGAGCTAGATCCATCAATTTACAGATTTTTTCGGCGTGGGTTTCTGACAAAGCGCCCCCAAACACCGTAAAATCCTGGGCAAAAACATAAGTCAAGCGCCCGTTTACAGTACCATATCCAGTTACAACGCCATCGCCAAGATAATGCTCTTTGTCCATCCCGAAATCACGGGTACGGTGCATGACAAACTTGCCAATTTCCTCAAAAGAGCCTTCGTCCATCAGCAAAGCGATTCGCTCACGAGCCGTTAATTTGCCTTTTTTATGTTGAGCATCAATACGCTTCTGACCGCCACCCAGTTCGGCTTCAGTATTTTTCTGGGCCAAAACGTCGGCTTTGGACAGTTTAGGAACAACGGTCTCCGTGGACTCTGAAAGGGTTGTAGCAGGCATATGGTTGGTCATAGGTAAACAAGTAGGGACAAAGTTAATTTATCTTACGGATTCCAACGGTTTTGACGTGTTTTGTGTCCTGAAATTTATTAAACCTAATTAAAGGATGCAGCGACTTCTCCGTTTACTTACTCTCCCGATCATCTTGGGGCTGCTCGACAGTTGCGGGCGTCCTTATGCACCGAATCCGCCTACTACAGGCGACACATACCGCCCCGTTTATGCCGCCTATTCTGACGTTCGTTCGATTCAGACGCTTGGGCCACAACCCATTAAAAACGCAGGCAAGATTTATCGCAAAGACGATTACCTGTTCATCAACGACCGGGGAAGTGGTATTCATATTCTGGATAACCGTATTCCTGAAAAGCCGGTTAAGCTGGCCTTCATAGCCATTCTGGGCAATCAGGAACTAGCCATTAAAGACAGTATTCTCTATGCCGACAACATTACGGATCTGGTGGCCCTGAATATTGCCAACCCGTTGAATGTGCGGCTTGTCAAACGAATTGAAAACGCATTTGAGTATTCCGCTTTCCCGCTGGCAACGAATGTACGATTTGAGTGCGCTGATCGTAGCCGGGGGGTAGTCGTTCGTTGGGAAAAGATCGCCGTCGAAAATCCACAATGTTATCGTTAACGTTACTCTACACCTATGAACTCACTTCTCCGCTTTCTCCCCCTACTCTTCCTGCTGGCATCCTGCGATAAAGGCAGCAGCAGCGATGCCCCTTCGCCCGGTTCAGGCACTGGCGGCTCTACCGCCCGGTTCACCGTAAGTGGCAATACGCTTTACACGGTCAGCAATACCGCGTTGCAGACCTATGATATTTCACAAAGCAGCAATCCTAAAACAGGGAGTAAGGTACCCCTCGGCTTTGGCGTCGAAACGATTTTCCCTTACCGAAACACCCTGTTTATCGGCACGCAGACCGGGATGCATATTTACGACATCAACCAACCTGCCACCCCCAGATCAGTGGGTATCTATACCCATATTTTGAGTTGCGACCCCGTGGTAGCGCAGGGCAACTACGCTTATGTCACCCTGCGCAGCGGAACCAATTGCCGGGCTCAGGCGGTGAATATTAATAGCCTCGATGTTATTGAGATCAGTAATCTGGCCTCGCCCAAACTTATAAGGAGTTACCCCATGATAAATCCGCATGGTCTCGGTGTCGACAGTACGTTGCTGTTCGTTGGAGAGGGCGACTACGGTTTGCGGGTTATGGATATTAGCGATCCCACCAATGTGCGCGAAGTGCAGTATTTCTATGAGACGAAGACCTATGATGTCATTCCAGCTAAAAAATTGTTGATCGTTACCGGCCCCGACGGAATTTACCAGTACAGCTATGCCGATTTGAAACAGTTGAAACTGCTCAGTAAAATTCCGGTTGAACTATGAAACCATTCAGCCTTCTTTTTTTGCTGGGGTTGTTCTTGGCACTCAGCCAGTCGGCAAGGTCACAACAAACCAGCTCATTCTCAATATCTGATAGTAAAGTAGAACGAAATTCGAGTTGGGTAGTCAAATTTGCTCCGCTGAGCCTGTTGGATCCCAGCAACACGATTCAGTTTGGGCTGGAGCGTTTTATGGGTTCTCATCAGTCCCTTCAGATTGAAGCCGGTTACGGTCGGCAGAGCATGAACTTATGGCAAACCTCACAAGAATCCCGCTACAGCAACACTGAAAACTGGCGCGGGCGGGCGGAGTGGCGATATTACTGGAAAGGCGGCCCACTTGGCTCCTATCTGGCTATCGAAGGGCTTTATAAACAGGTAACGGCTTACGAAAACGGAACCGTTGGCATTGGCTGCGAAACAGGCCAATGTCAGTATTATCAGCGATTTTCATCCCCCATTGCCAAACGCGTCTGGGCTGGTCACTTAAAGTTTGGGCGTCAGTTTCCACTTTCGCCCAACAATCGACTGGTGGCCGATTTTTACGGGGGCCTTGGCGTCCGCTGGAACTCTGTCGACCGTACTATTCAGCCCGACAGCTATTACTATTATCAGGCCAGAGGATATACTCTGTTTGACCCATTTTCATACACACCCTACCCGCGCATAAGTATTTCCTATGGCATAAAGTTTGGCTATGCGTTTTAGCTTACGTTTGTGACGTTTTCAATCGAATGGCAGGGTGAATACGTTTGTCAGGCTAAAAATTGGCTTTCTTTGTAAAAAACTGCGAACGACTTCCGCTTGAAAGCCTATTCCATTTCTTTTCTTTTTTTACTGATATGCCCGGTTCTGACGGTTGCGCAATCACCAGGGGGACAGCGTATCTTTTCGTTTCTGGATTTGCCAACTCATGCGCGCGTGGCGGCTCTTGGCGGACAGATTGCCACGGCTACCAGCCCGGGTGGAGCTTATCATCTGAACAATCCCGCCCTTGCCGACTCTACGGCTCCCAATCTTTTGTCCATCAGCTTAATGCCTTATCTGGCAGCGGCCAAATACATTACCGTCCAATATGGATTGCCCGTAAAATCCAACGATGCCGACCGGCATACTGGCTGGGCCATTGGTTTGCAATATTTGAGTTATGGCCAGTTCAGCATGACCGACCCAACTGGAAATACACTGGGTACATTTTCGGCCAATGATTACGCACTTAGCCTGACGCACTCGCGAACAGAAGGAAATTTCACCCTAGGCGCTACAATTAAAGCGGTTGGGTCTTCCATTGAAATGTACTCGGCCTTTGGCATACTAGCCGATTTAGGTGGGGTATGGCGGCATCCAAACCGCAACCTGACCTTCGGATTAGTGGCTAAAAATGTGGGTTACCTCGTTAAAAACTATGGTCCCACAGATGCCAATCTCCCCTTCGATTTACAGGCGGGCATTACCATAAAACCCCAACACGCCCCCATTCGCCTAACAGTAACGGCTCATCATCTTCAACGGTTCGACATTAGTTATAACGACCCGAATCTGAATATTCGGTATGATCTGAGTGGCAACCCCATTCCACAAACAACCAGCGTAACCGAAAAAATAGCCCGCCATCTGAGTATTGGCGCCGAATTGCTCCTTAGTCCAAACGTTAATTTACTGGTGGGATACAATCACCAGAAACGGGCCGAGGGTACGCTAACGACTGGCGGTGGTGGCGCGGGAATTTCGTTTGGGGCTTCGGTGCAGGCCAAAGGCTTTCAATTGACGTATGGTCGGTTTACAACTGTTCCCACGGCGGGAACAAGCCAGTTGTCACTGCGAATTGATTTGGAACGGTTGTTGAAATGATGAATCAACGAGTTAGCCACGTTAGATTTTTATACCCATTGAGCCATTTTCCTATTTCCTGTGTTTATTTACCACGGGGTGCCCAACTTACTCCGTTTTTTCAATGACCCAATCACTCAAAGACCTTACCCCACGGCAAATTGTTGCCGAGTTAGACCAGTACATTATTGGCCAGCACGACGCAAAGCGTAATGTGGCCATTGCCCTGCGCAATCGCTGGCGCCGGATGAACAGCTCCGCTGATATGCAGCGCGAAATTACTCCGAATAATATCCTGA
Organism: Spirosoma pollinicola; assembly: GCF_002831565.1. Lineage (NCBI taxonomy): Bacteria > Pseudomonadati > Bacteroidota > Cytophagia > Cytophagales > Cytophagaceae > Spirosoma > Spirosoma pollinicola. Next base: position 4,705,881 of record NZ_CP025096.1, read on the forward strand.
TGATTGGCGCTACCGGCGTAGGCAAAACAGAAATTGCCCGGCGGCTAGCAAAAATTGCCGATGCGCCCTTTATCAAAGTCGAAGCTTCGAAATTTACCGAAGTTGGCTACGTTGGCCGTGATGTTGAAAGCATGATTCGTGATCTTGTCGAGCAGTCGGTAAATATGGTGCGGGCAGCTAAAAAAGAAGCCGTACAGGCCAAAGCCCATCAACTGGCTGAAGATGCAATTCTGGATATATTGATACCGCCCGTTAAGCCCGCCAATGGGCATGTGGGATTCGAAAACGAAAAAGCCGATCGAGCTCACGGCGACTCCGACTCCGAACTGAACGAACGCACCCGCGAACGTTTCCGCGAAAAAATCCGCTCTGGCGAGATGGACGACCGCAAAATCGACATCGACGTTCAGCAGAGTCAGGCGCCAAACATCGGCATTATGGGCGGGGCAGTAGACGATCTCTCTATGATGAATATTCAGGAGATGATTGGCGGCATGATGCCTAAACGGGGCAAAAAACGTAAAGTAAGCATTGCCGAAGCACGTAAAATCTTGCTCGATGAAGAAGCAGCCAAGCTCATCGACATGGACGAAGTCAAGGAAGAAGCTATTCGAAAAGCCGAAGACGCGGGTATTATTTTCATCGACGAAATAGACAAAGTCGCTTCGGCTCGTTCGGGCAATGGTGGTGGCGGTCCTGATGTGAGCCGCGAGGGCGTTCAGCGGGATTTACTCCCGATTGTAGAAGGTAGTGCGGTCAATACCAAATACGGCGTAATCCATACCGACCATATTCTGTTCATTGCCGCCGGTGCTTTCCATGTGGCAAAACCCAGCGATCTGATTCCCGAATTACAGGGACGTTTCCCGATTCGGGTGGAGTTACAGAGCCTCTCAGAAGATGATTTCTACCAGATTCTGAAAGAGCCCAAAAACGCCCTGACCAAGCAATACGAAGCCATGTTAAAAGTTGAGGATGTTGGCTTGACCTTTCAGGATGACGCCCTGCGCGAACTGGCCCGGATTGCCTTCGAGGTGAACAGCGACGTTGAGAATATCGGCGCACGCCGGTTGCAAACAGTCTTGAGTCACCTGATGAATGACTTCATGTTCGACATTCCCGATGTTATCGGGGCCAACGCACATGTCGTAGTCACAAAAGAACTTGTTTACGAAAAGCTGAACGGCCTGGTCAAAAACCGGGATTTGAGCCAGTTTATTTTGTAATGTAACGCGGACATCCTGTCCGCCTGGCCGCAGTCTGAAAAGACTATTTAACCAGGCGGACAGGATGTCCGCGTTACATCAATCCAACCACCTGCTCAATGGCCCGATCAATATCGGCCCGCTTTCGGTCGGGGGAGTCGAAGCGGTTGAAAGGCCGAAGGTCAAGTACAAAGGTTTCTTCAATTGTTTCCTCGTCCACAGGCGTATAGAGTTTATAAGCCGTCACTTTCACCGGAATTAGTCCATGCCGGGTCTTGAAGCTGGTCAATAAAAAAGCCAAAAGTGCTTCGACTTCATCTACCGAAACGCCCTCGGCAGCTACGAACCTGACTTCTGCCTGATTCCGGTCGACAAGCGTTTGCTCTTCAGGCGCAAAATGCCCTTCGCAGCTTGAAAACGTTCGCACTAGCCCCGTTTTGTTCAGGGCAGTCACCAATGGGCGAATTTTAGGTTCCAGATCGTCCATCAGGGTTCGCCGTCAAGTAGTGCTATCTCATCGGCCTCATTCATTTTCCGCCGATACACCTGTTTAGAATTTCGCCAGAACCAGCCCAGATAAGCCACCGCTACTAACGCCAGCATACCCGACACGGCAAACGAAGTATCAATACCAGCTTCACCAGCCATGTGATTGTGCAGCCAACCTGAGGCCAGGGCTCCTAAACCAATACCCGCTTCAAGGGCAATATACATGGTCGCCATAGCGCGTCCGCGTGTTTTTTCGTCGCTCAGATCGGCGGTCCAGGCTGTCACCGTCGGCGAGTTCATCCCCCACGACATGCCATAAAAAACAGCCGCCGTCCAGAACCAGGTTTGGGAGTCGGTCAGGATCAACATACCCATTGAAATAGCCAGCACAATTGTCGAAATGAATAGAACCGGCACCCGGCCATATCGGTCGGAGGTTCGGCTAAACACCAATCGAACCACCAGCGAAGCTATTGTATATACCGTAAAAAACAACCCGTTGTTGGTAATACCCAAGGGATTACTCAGCTCAGCGATTACGGTCAAAACCACGCCCGACGAGAAGGATTGTAGCAGCAACACGATGAACGGTGGCAGGGCTTGCTTATCAAAGACTTCTGCTTTTTTCAGGCGTAATAGACTAAACCGAAAGGGTTGCGGACTCACCAGCGTCTCAGGCATTTGTAATAAAATTCCGATGGATAACAGAGCAAAAGCCGATGATGTCCAGAACATCACATTCATGGAAAAATCATGAGCAAGCCAGCTACCAATCGCTGGCCCAAGAGACATACCCATTGCCGTAAATAACCCCAGTGTACCCATAGCTTCACCCCGGCGAGTGGCCGGAACAATGTCGGCAACATAGGCCGACGTGGCTGTGGGCTTGGTTCCTGTTGAAAAGCCGTGAATGAGTCGAAGCGTGAGAAAACCACCGACGGTGAGCAGATAGGGATATAGAAACCCGCAAACGAAGCACACAATAGACCCAAAAGCCATGACCGGAACCCGACCCACTGTGTCGGTAATTTTTCCGCTGAAGGGTCGGGATAGCCCCGCCGTAAGTGTAAAGAGGGCTATGATGAATCCGATGTACTCTCTACCCCCCAGCTTTGTGAGGTAGGCGGGCAGTTCAGGAATCATCATCTGAAAACTGGCCGAGAATAGGAAGTTACTAATGCAAAGTAACCAGAACGAAACCGTGTAGAGAGAGGGGCCGCGCGAAGCCCGGCGGGAAAACAATGAGCGAACGTCCAAAATAACTGGATTTGGTTCGCTCAAATTTACGATTCATTTCTGGTAGACCCATACGGTTTTCGAAACCGTACGGGTCTATTTTATCATTTCGGTTCCGGCGTGGAGTTGCCGCCATCGAGCACAAAGCGCCACTGGCCGTTTCGCTGGCGTTTCCATACCGTCATATATACGCCATAGCTAACTGTCCGCTTCACCGAGTCATCTTTTTTGGTCAGCATCCATTGGCCAAAGGTGTAGCCTAACTCGCCCGACTGAGCTGCATCAGCCTTGAGCACCTGCCAGGTCAAAACGGAACCATTGGTGGGCAGACGACTCATCTGCGCCCGGAGGGAATCGAAACCAACTGTGGGAGCAGCCCCATCATTTAGTTTAATAACATCGTCGGCGGCATAGGTTGTAAAAGCCTTCGCCATACCCTGTTTTTCAGACAAAATGCTAAAATTCTGATCGGCTTCGCGAATTTCGTCAATGGATTTCTGGCGTGTTGCTGCGGCCGGATTCATAGCCCGGGGGCTTTCAACACGTGTTCGGCAGGATGAAAATAGAGCAATGCCACACAAAAGAGACAATACGTACTTCATGTTCGGTAGGTGATTCGTATAGTTTTGGCGTAAATTTGCGCAATGAATTATGAATGCTGAATGATGCGTATTTAATTATTTTCCACGTCAATCATCGCGGGTAGGCTAACCCAATCATAATGCAGCCAATAAAATTCATCGTTTATTATGTCTCAAAATTTAAAAATTGCCATCTTCCTCACCGTTTCCATCCTGCTATCGACCTTTACGTTCTATTTCTGGCAGGTATTTAGAAGTCCGAATCTGCTGGTTCAGGACGATGACAAAACGTTTGCCTTGCTGATTCCTAAAGGCTCCACATTTGAGTCGGTTATGGATACGCTCAAAACCCACAAGGTCGTCAATGACGAAACATCCTTCCGATTTCTGGCTAAAATGATGAAGTACCCGGAACTGGTAAAAGAAGGTCGGTATGAAATCAAACCACGCATGGGTAACCGCGAAGCCCTGGTTAAACTGCGAAACGGTAGTCAGGATGCCATGCCTGTTACCTTTAACAGCATGCGGCAGAAAAGTGACCTCATTCAACGGCTGGGCAGTAAGTTTGAGTTTGGGTCCGATGCCCTTGGCAAGCTCCTCAACGACCCGGCCACCTGTCAGAAATTCGGGTTCGACACCACGACCATCGTTTGCCTGTTTCTGCCCAATACCTACGAGTTTTTCTGGACTATAAAGCCCGAAGCGTTTCTGGAACGGATGGGTAGCGAATACAAGAAATTCTGGACGCCCGACCGGCAGGCTAAAGCCAAAGCCCTGGGTCTTACGCAAACCCAGGCTCAGGTGCTTGCCTCTATTGTAGCTGCCGAAACCAACAAACGGGATGAGCAGCCCCGTGTGGCGGGTGTTTACCTGAACCGCCTGAAACAGGGCATTAAACTCGAAGCCGACCCAACGGTGATTTTTGCTCTCCGCGATTTTGGTATTCGTCGTCTCCTCAACAAGCAGTTAACCGTCGACTCTCCCTACAATACCTACCGCTATACCGGGTTGCCACCGGGACCGATCAACTTACCGGCTCCAGCTACAATCGACGCCGTCCTGAACGCCGAACAGCACGACTACCTATACTTTGTGGTAAATGCCAGTTTCAATGGCTACCACACCTTCTCGAAAACCCTGACCGAACACCTGGCCAATGCCCGCCTGTATCAGCAGGCCCTCACCCGGATGAAGATCATGAAATAAAAGTAAGTCGGTAAGTCAATTGATTACTACCCACCTATGATCACTTACGACGTTAAAGATATCCGGGTTCGGTATTACGATACCGACCAGATGGGTATTGTTTATTATGGCAACTATGCCCGATTCTATGAAATTGGCCGGGTAGAAGCGTTACGGGATCTTGGCCTGAGCTACAAAGAAATCGAAGAACATGGCATTTCAATGCCGGTTTACGATCTGACTTCCCGGTTCATTCGTCCGGCGAAATACGACGATCTATTGACCATTCGTGTTACGATTCCGCAAATGCCCAAAACACGACTTATGTTCGATTACGAGATTTTTAATCAGGATGGGCAACTCCTGAATGCTGGTCAGACAACACTCGTTTTTGTACGGACAGAGACTGGTCGCCCGTGTGCTGCACCTGTCGAATTGGTTGAAGCCTGCAAACCTTTCTTTGACCAGTAGGTTTAAAAATAAGCATTGATGGCTATAAACGTACCCTTGAGCTGATATCGGCTCCCTATAGGCCATAACCGATAAATTATTAACGAAGCCCGCTATGTTTGACAAGCTACTGAATGTTAAAGCGTTGCGGAATGCCCGTATCTGGCTACAGGGTCATCACCCCTTTAATTCCAGAATTACCTGGTACACGTTTTTACAAAAGATGCTTGCTCAAATTACTGATAATAACACGAGTGAGCGAGCTGCGTCTGTTTCCTATAGCCTTATTCTGGCCGTTTTCCCGACAGTCATATTTTTCTTTACCCTGATTCCCTTTATCACGTTCATTCCGGATCTTGAAGATCAGATAATGGGTTTCTTTCAGCGGCTGCTGCCGGGCGATACGTTTAGTACGGTCGATACAACCATCCGCGATATCATCAACCGCCCCCGCAGTGGTGTACTATCTTTCGGCTTCCTGTTGGCTTTATATTCTGCCACGAGTGGCCTGGTAGCGTTAATGCAAGCCTTTAATTCCTCCTATCACTCAGACGAAAGACGCGGTTTTTTCAAGGTTCGGCTGGTGGCAATTGGTCTGACGTTTACGTTGGCATTCGCGTTGATTCTGGCCGTTGTTGTGTTGATTATTGGCGGCATTATCAGCGATTATCTGCTCCATTTTGGATTGCTCAACAATGTCATTTTCATTAATCTTCTGGCTATCGGACGCTATCTGGTTGTCTTCGCCGTTTTTGTCGGCGCGGTTTCGGTTATCTATCGGTATGGGCCGGATGTCAAAATGAAGTGGGTCTTTATTACGCCTGGTTCTGTAACGGCTTCGTTGCTGATTGTGCTGACAACATTGGGGTTTTCGTTTTACGTTTCCAATTTTGGTTCGTATAACAAAGTATACGGATCAATTGGCACGCTCATTGCTCTGATGATCTGGATAAACCTGATCGCACTACTCCTTATTTTGGGTTTTGAAATGAATGTGGCGCTCTATAATCTCGAAGGTGAAAAAAATCCGAGCGTTGCCGAAAAAACAACAAACGCCACCCCGGAGATTTGAGATGACGTTTGCAAAACCTAACCCATAAATGTAAAGGCACAATTTCAGGCTAGCAAACTAGTTTGGCAGACCCGAAATGTGTTCTCTTAACACGGGGCAAAAAACGCGCCAACTCTCTATTTCAAACGAATCATTCATCACCTTTTTACCGTTTGATCAAAATACAGCCAGAGGTAGTAACAAATAGTTTTTACTTTGTGAATTCAATTAACTGGCTTTAGTTAGCCAGCACAGCAAGTATCAACTAAATACCATTTATCTTTTTTATGTTTTCTGTCACCGGACAGTTAAACCCTCTGCCGATGAGCCCTTACCTCAATCGGATTAAACCTTGGGTAAGTGTCATTTGTACCAACTATAATCAACTGGCTTATCTTGAGCAGGCTCTACAATCGGTTATTGATCAGGATTATCCGAATGTTGAATTAATTGTCATTGATAACGGTAGCACCGACGGTTCTGTCGAGCGTATTTTAAGTTTCAACCAGCGTAATCCCACGATTCGGTTCATTCGCAATCTTGCTAATCTGGGGTTGAATCGAGCGTTTAATCAGGGATTGGCTCTTGCCGAGGGCCGCTATATAATTGACCTTGCAGCCGACGATATACTCCTTCCGGGGCGAATCAGTAAACAGGTTGCCTTGTTTGAGCAATTGGCAGGTCCATATGCTGTCGTATTTTCTAATGCGGCTTATATCGATACAACTGGTCGGGAATTTAGGCAGCATTACGATGTTGATGAGCAGGGCCACGCCCGCGCCCGAATTCCATCGGGCAATGTTTTTCAGAAAATACTGGAGTCGTATTTTATTTGCACACCAACCATGATGATGCGTCGGGATGTGTTGAACGAACTTGGTGGCTACGACGAAACCCTGGCTTATGAAGATTTTGACTTCTGGGTCCGTTCAGCCCGACTTTACCATTACGCTTATCTGGACGAAGTGCTAACGCTGAAACGCCAATGCCCCGGTTCACTGTCAACCCAGGTGGCATTACCCGATAATAATTTACTTCGATCAACATTAGCAGTTTGTAAAAAAGCGTTTGAGCGGTGTACTACTCCCGACGAGTACAGCGCTTTAGCCGGGCGCATTCGTACATTTATCCGCAAAGCTTTTTATGCTGAACAGTTTGATTTAGCACTACAGTTTGGCGATCTACTTCGTCATATCGAGCAACCGGGCCTTTCCAGCTTCCTTATTCTGGAATTAAGTCGGCTACATTTTCCAGTCAATGGAATTTACAGGAAGTATCTGCAATGGTGTCCGGCAGGTCAGTCAGCGAAACTGGTTTAGGCCGTTTTTGGTTACTAGTTTATGGTAAACTTGAGGCTGAATTCGCAGAATAATTGCATAGACTCACCGTAAACCAAACCTGTAATCTTTTACTATGGCCGCCGAATTCATTAAACTGTATCCTAAAAACCCAGATCCGCGTCGAATTGAGCATGTTGTTAATGCCCTCCGCGATGGGGCAGTCATTATTTACCCAACCGATACGATTTATGGGATGGGCTGTGATATTCATAACACCCGTGCTGTGGAGCGTGTAGCCCGAATTAAGGGTATTAAGCCGGCAAAGAACGATTTTTCTTTTATCTGCTACGATCTGAGCCACATTGCCGATTATGCCAGAGTCAGTAATCAGGCATTTAAAGTGATGAAAAGTTTGTTGCCCGGCCCGTTTACGTTTATTCTACAAACAACCGGAAACGTGCCTAAATTACTGAATACCAATAAAAAAACAGTTGGTATTCGGATACCCGATAATGATATACCCCGACAGATTGTGCATGTACTGGGGAACCCGATCATTACTACCTCTATTCGCGATGAAGACGAAATCATCGAGTATTCGACCGATCCGGAATTGATTTTTGAGAAGTTCCAAAACCAGGTCGATATTGTTATCGATGGTGGGTATGGCGGCAATATCCCGTCTACGATTGTTGACGCTACTGACGACGATTTTTCGATCATACGTCAAGGCCTAGGGGAATTAGTCCTTTGAAAGCTTAGGAATTGGTACTATACTTGCACCCTGGGGTTAGCATTCCTTCTCTATGGAATCTGACCCTTTTTTTGTGAATTTTTTAGTACTCAACTTGGTCTATATGCGCTTATCTTTAGCCGCACTACCTGTGCTGGCTCTTTGCCAGCTAACTGGCTGCTCAACTCAATCGAAACAGGAAGATTCGTCGAAAGTCGGTAAAACGACCGTCGAAACATCAGCTAAAAATCAAGTAACTTCCGCAGCCACTGCTGATTCTTCCGAAAAACCGGCCGCCGTTGCAACATCTTCTGAGACGAACAAAAACGCTGTATCAACGGGCGATTCCACACTTGATTCGCTGACTTACGCTCCTACCGGTGCACTTTTGCCTAAACACCGCATATTCGCCTATTACGGTAATCCGCACTCCAAGAAAATGGGGGTATTGGGTAAGTATCCGAAAGAGGAGATGCTGAATCGGTTAGATAAAGAAATTGAGAACTGGCAAAAAGCAGATCCGGCCACCCCTATTCAGCCTGCCCTGCACCTGGTAGCCATTTCAGCACAGGGATTACCCGGTAAAGATGGCGGTTATCGTATGCGCATGTCCGATAAAACCATCAAGAAAGTACTGAAGTGGGGTAATGAACACAAAGCCATTGTATTTCTGGACATTCAGCGGGGTCATGCACCACTGGGACCTGAAATGGAATTCATGAAAAAGTACCTTAAACTACCCTTCGTTCACCTGGGTATCGATCCCGAATTCTCTATGGTGACGGGTGCGAAACCAGGCTCTAAAATTGGCTCATATGATGCTGCTGATGTTAATCAGGCCGTGCAGTTTCTGAGCCGTGTCGTGAAGGAGAACAATCTACCTCCTAAGCTGCTGGTCGTTCATCGCTTTACTCAGGGAATGATCAAGAACTATAAAAACATTAAACTCGATCCGAATGTCCAAATCATTATGGATATGGATGGCTGGGGACCACCGGTACTCAAAAAAGATTCTTACAAAGCGTATATCCAGAAAGAACCCGTCCAATACACCGGCTTCAAACTGTTTTACGACAATGATTTCCGCAAGCCCGGTTCCCGCATTATGACTCCTGCCGAAGTACTGGCACTGGACCCAAAACCAATGTACATTCAGTATCAGTAATTAGATAATGAAAAGTTAACAATGAAGAGTGAATAATGAATAATAGATAATGCTTATAATCAGATACTTATTCATTATTCACTCTTCATTGTTAACTTTTCATTATCTAATTAATCAATCGCCCTACCCGACTCCAGCGGATTTTGTGCCAGATATCGGCAGGTACAGGGTCGAGTGACATCCACACAAAAACAGCTTTTCCCACAATATGGTCTTCCGGCACGAAGCCCCAATAGCGTGAGTCCTCCGAATTATGACGATTATCGCCCATCATGAAGTAATAGTCCAGCTTAAAGGTATAGTTCGCTATTGATTGTCCATCTATTCGAATGCTGGTCGGCGTTAATTCTACCTTTTTGTTATCTTCATATCGCTCAATAAGAGGACCATACAAAGCAATTGTTTGTTTGTTAATTGGGATAGTTGTGCCTTTCTTAGGCACATTCAGCGGGCCAAAATTATCCTGATTCCAATTGTATGCAGAGCTTCCGTAGATACGGGCATCGGGTTGACCAGCTTGATCAGCTATAGGGTCAATGCCTTTGATCCAATCAAAACTCCGGAATTTATTGATTACATCCAGCGTCGTATTCACTCGATAGCCAACCAGAAACGACGTTTTGGTTGAGTCATTATACGCTTCCAGAGGCTGCCAGTTAATAAACGGACCTTCTTCCGATTTAAAGTCATTAACGATATCGTATTTACGAAAAAATCGTTCATCGAGTACCTCGGTCGTTTTAATGAAGTAGCTGGTTTCTGATCGGGTCGGCACAGGCAGAACCTTACCGTTTATATACACCTGCTCCTGCCGGATTTCCAGAACATCTCCTGGAATACCAATGCATCGTTTAATGAAATTGGTCTTTAAATCGGTTGGATACGCCGGTTCATTTGGCTTTGCGGGTGGGTAATTGAATACAACAACATCGCCATTTTTCACATGCGTAAAACCGGGTAGCCGAAATGAAGGCAATTGAATAGCCGTACTATAAGACGGAATGTTTGTACCCCAAATTTTCTGATGTGTAAGGGGCACCTGCAATGGTGTTTTAGGGGTGCGAATGCCATAATGAAGCTTACTGACGAACAGAAAATCGCCTACCATCAAGCTATTTTCCATAGAGGGCGTGGGAATTGCATACGCTTCAACGGTCAGGAAACGGATAAGCGTTGCGGCTATTACGGCAAAGAAAATAGAATCGAGCCATTCCCGCAGGGGCGATTTTCTGGGTTTTAACGGCTTCCTGGCCGTCAAAGTTTTCTTCCTGAACATAGTATAAACCGATAAGAATGATATAAATAGTTCATCATGATCTCAAGATGCCTACCTAACAAAGGGAAATATATGTAGCACTATCTAAAGTGACAGTCTATTTTACAGAAACGGTCTTATACGTTGCTGAATAGTATGCTTGACCTACTGAACTACTAGTATGTATATCTATTTTCTATCAGACAATCAGCAGTTAATTTTCTACTCTTAACAAAAGGTGTCTGCTTAAAACCTCTCCTTCTTTCCGGTCTAAAAGCTGTACGATGTGATATCCGAAATCAGTTTTGAATGGTTTAGAAAATTGATTAACCCGCATTCCGCTAACCATTTCATTAAAAGCAGAAACAAACTGATCAGGCTTTTGCCATCCCAAATTACCACCAACAGCATAAGTGCCATAATCCTGAGAATATCGTCTGGCTAGTTTATCAAACGATTGCCCAGCTTTTAATCGTTTATAAATCAATCCAACTTGCCGCTTAGCCGTCAAGTCAGTGTAATGAACTTTATTATTTGTTGCAGGATTTTGCTGGTTAGGCTCGAATTGGCTTGGTGATTGTATTCGTAGTCTACAACCGAGGCCATCAAGAGATCCGAAGACGAATAGAACTAGGCAAACTAAAGGGAAAGCGTACAATTTCATGGCATATTGAATTTTGTAGGGTGACCCGCAAAAAGAGTAATTGGTTGGAAATCATATAATCACATTCATTTACCTACTATTGACTATTGAACACAAAAAAAAGCCCAGTCTATAATGACGGGGCCCTTTTACTAAATCAAACTTGATTAACTACCGATTCTCAACCAGAGCTTTGAACTCTTCAACCGAAACCTCCTGCGTCACGATCGTTAATTGAGTCTTAGCGTACTCAATTACTTTGTCGTCATACACCCGGTTAAACGTACTTGTATAATTCTGACCGTTGTTCTTCTCGTCCATCAAGTAGTTACGGGCAATGCGATCGATGGTTTTATTCATCTCGTCATCTTCATTACCCATGAAGCCAAATTGCTCCTGAACCATCAAACGGGTCACGGCCAATACGTCGTCGAACTCAACGTTGATGTCAGCTTTCTCGGCAATTTTATTTTTGATGAGTTGCAGTTTAACCGACTTTGTGAAGTCATCATATTGCTCATCAATTTGCTCAGGCGTGTACTTGCCTTCGTTCACTTCCAGCAACCAGTTTTTCAAAAACTCGTCGGGCAGCAAAATTGGCGTGTTGTCGATCAGTGTTTTTTCGATATCTAAACGCAGCAATTGAGCTGACTCCCGACCGTAATTACCTTTGATGATTTCGGCTACTTTAACACGGAATTGCGCTTCATCAGAAACAGCGCCAACACCAAGTACTTTATCAAAAAACTCCTGATTCAGTTCAGCGGGTTCGTGGCGGGTTATGTCATCCACTTCAAACGTAAACTCACCGGTTAATTCGGCAGCTTCTTCTTTCTTGACGCCGGTTGCATTGGCACGGGCTTTCTCATCGGGGAACGCCTGCTCCAGTACAAACGTAACAACATCACCTTTTTTCTTGCCAACAAACTGACCTTTGGCGTCTTCAGCCATCTGGTTCGTCGGGAACGCGGTTTTGGCCGTAAACTCGCCCTCAACCTGCTTCAACTCACCATAAATCGTATCGCCATCGTTCACTTCTTCGCCATGTCCATGCGTATGGAAGCGCTGTTGAAGATCGGCAATGGTCGAGTTGATTTCAGTTTCACCAGCTTCAATTTCGTATTGCGTAACGCTTGGCAGATCACTGAAGTCGATATCGAACTCCGATGCCAGACCCAGCGTATAGCTGAATGCAAAATCAGATTGGTTGTCCCAGTCAATAGCTTCAGCCGAATCGCGATCTGGAACAGGATCACCTACAACCTGAAGTTTGTTTTCGCGGATATATTGACTGACCGTTTTGCTCAACATAGCGTTGATCTCATCAACCAGAATGCTCTTACCGTACATTTTCTGCACGAGCGATGCCGGTACATGACCAGGCCGGAACCCTTTCAGCTGAACCTTACGGCCATAATCTTTCAGTTTCTTATCAACTTCTGGCTTATAGTCAGCCGGGGTTAGGATAATTTTCAGCGAGGCATTCGTATCGCTGGCTTTTTCTAAGGTAATATCCACGTTTGTATCGGTTTAAAAACAAAAAGCGAAAGAGTGAAAGAATAAAAGAGTGAATTGTTACAGACAACGCTCTTTCGCTCTTTCACTCTTTCGCTTATTAAACTTCTGTACGGGCGGAGGGACTCGAACCCCCATGCCTCACGGCACCAGATCCTAAGTCTGGCACGTCTACCAATTTCGCCACGCCCGCAAATGTTGGCCCGAACAAGTAGAATTGTTCGCTGAATGCTGTCTCTCTTTCGACTAGTTGCCGAAGTGTTTCAGATAATTCAGGGTGCAAAAGTACAAAAAGATTTTACTATTGCAAGCATATTTTCATAAGGATTTATTTTTAGTGATTATTCCATCCATTATCGCTTAATAATTTGTTAACTTGTAGTAAGAGTACAACCTACAGGCCATTACTGCAAAGAAGCCATTATGATGAATGCCATCGAGCATCAAGCTGGACAATCCTCCGACACTGACGAACCGGTTATTGACCTGGAATTAGAGCGGCTGGAAATCCTTAAACGCTACCGTCGATTATTAAGGGCGGCAAAACCAATGTTGAAGGGCAATGACGCTAAATTGATAAAGAAAGCGTTCAACACATCGGCCGAAGCACACAAGAATATGCGTCGGCGGTCGGGAGAACCGTACATTTATCATCCGCTGGCAGTTGCCCAGATTGCCGTTGAAGAAATTGGATTAGGTACAACCAGTATCGTTGCCGCTCTACTTCACGATGTTGTTGAAGACACCGATACAACCATTGACGATATTGACCGGGCGTTTGGCCCGAAAGTGGCCAAGATCATTGATGGTCTGACGAAGATTTCGGGTTACTTTGAATACGGAACCTCGCAACAGGCCGAGAACTTCCGCAAGATGCTTCTGACACTGTCAGACGATGTTCGTGTAATCCTGATTAAACTCGCCGATCGCTTGCACAACATGCGTACGCTGGACTCCATGCCCCGCGACAAGCAGTTGAAAATCGCGTCGGAAACGATTTATATCTATGCGCCACTTGCCCACCGATTAGGCTTGTACAGCATTAAATCGGAGCTGGAGGATTTATACCTGAAACACGTCGAGCCGGAAGCCTATAAAGATATATCAAAAAAACTACGGGACACCCGTCTGGCCCGCGACCGTTTCATCAGTCGTTTTATCGAACCAATTGAAAAAGACCTCGCCGAGACAGGTATCAAATACTTGATCAAAGGGCGGCCGAAGTCTATTTATTCTATCTGGACGAAACTGAACAAATCAAAAAAACCGTTCGAGGAAATTTATGATTTGTTTGCCGTTCGGATTATTCTGGACGTGCCTCAGGATGAGGAAAAAGCGGCCTGCTGGCGTGCCTATTCCATCGTAACGGATCACTACAAACCTAATCCCGACCGTCTGAAAGACTGGATCAGTACTCCCCGAACCAATGGCTATGAATCGCTCCATACGACGGTTATGAGCCGATTGGGCCAATGGGTAGAAGTCCAGATACGGACCGAGCGGATGAACGAAATTGCGGAGAAAGGCTACGCGGCTCACTGGAAATATAAGGGTAACGATACCCATACTGGTGCGGGTATTGAAGCCTGGATCAGCCAGGTTCGCGACATGATTGAGTCGGCGGGTAAGGGCGACAAAAAAGCAGCTATTGAGTTTGTTGATGATTTCCGGAGCAATCTGTATAGCGAAGAAGTCTTTGTCTTCACTCCCAAAGGCGATTTACAGGTGTTGCAGCGTGGTGCTACAGCCCTCGATTTCGCCTTTGATATTCACACCCAGATTGGCGCACGCTGTATGGCGGCCAAGGTTAACAACACCCTGGTGCCCCTGAGTTATGTGCTCCAAAATGGCGATCAGGTAGAGGTGATTACCTCAAACCGGCAAAAGCCCAATGAAGACTGGCTGCGGTTTGTCGTTACGTCGAAGGCCAGAACCAAGATCAAGGATTTAATTAAGGAAGATAATAAGCGGTTCGTGACCGATGGTCGCGAGTTGGTCAACAAAAAATTAAAGGTGCTTCGAATGGAAATGACCAACGAGGTCATCAACCAGTTACGCGCTTATTTTGGCTCGAAAACCACCGACGATTTTTTCTACCGGGTCGGTAAAGGGCACATAGACGTTGGCGAACTGAAGAAATTTAAATCCGACAAAGAAGCCAAAGAAAACCGCACTCACAAGCTCAATACCGATGCCCTGCCTGACGCCAAGGCGTTTGTAAAGGAGCTGAAGAAAATGCACGGCGAGCGAGCCGATGCCGATATGCTCCTTATTGGGGAGGACATGGACAAAATTGATTACACGCTGTCTAAATGTTGCAATCCAATTTCGGGCGACGACGTTTTTGGCTTCGTTACGATCAACGATGGCATCAAAATTCACCGGGTAACCTGTCCAAACGCCGTTGAGCTGATGTCGAATCATGGCAACCGCATTATCAAAGCGAAATGGACCTCTCAGAAAGAACTTGCCTTTCTGGCAGGACTTCGCATTACGGGAACGGATCGCGTTGGTTTGATAAACGATGTGACACGGGTTATCAGCAATGAACTGCACATTAACATGCGTTCTGTGGCGATTGACTCGAAAGACGGTATCTTTGAAGGAAATATTCGACTTTATGTCCACGATACCAGCCACCTTGAAACCCTGATGCAGAAACTCGAACGCGTTCAGGGAGTGTTTGAGATCGTACGGTTTGATTCTTAAACAGGGAAAATGAAACGTGTAGATCGAAGAATATGTCTGCGTGGCCAACCTTATTCTTTATTCTATGCGCTTCATTCTTCATTCTTCACTAATTTTGCGATATGCCTGCTCCGACGCAAACAAATTTAGAATCTGCTCAATTAATTTTTCGAGCCTATCTGGAACGGAAGGGACTTCGAAAAACTCCTGAGCGATTTGCCATACTCGAAGAGATTTATAACCGGCAAGACCACTTCGATGTGGACGAGTTATACATCTCGATGAAAAACAAAAAGTACCGGGTTAGCCGGGCAACCGTCTATAATACCCTGGACGTGCTGGTTGACTGCGATCTGGTTACAAAACATCAGTTTGGCCGTAACCTGGCTCAGTATGAAAAGTCGTATGGCTTTCGTCAGCACGACCACCTGATCTGCACGGATTGCCATAAGGTGATGGAGTTCTGCGACCCGCGCGTCCAGAATATTCAGAACATGGTTGGTGATATGTTGAAGTTCAACGTTATGCACCATTCGCTGATTTTCTACGGCTCCTGTGCCCGTGATGTCTGCGAGAATCGCCAGATAACGGAAAAAAATGCACAGGGGCGGTCCGTCGATACGGTACAGATTCCGGTAGAAGGATAGGGGTTGATGTAGGATGTATGGTTGAGGTTTTTAAAGAATACTTTCTGTGTTTTACTACATGTATCCTGTCTCGTACACAACACATCCTGCCCCTATGAAAGCTTACACCGAATTTGTTGATTTTATCGTACAGGGGTTAAGTCCACAACAAATCCTGGCATTTCGTCCATCAGACGAAACCCGCGAGCGAGTACGCTATCTCTTGACAGCAGAAAAAACCGGAACGATTTCAGCCGATGAAACAACCGAATTAAACGAATTTGAACAGTTTGAACACCTAATGCGTATGACCAAAGCCCGCGCCAGTCAGCATGGCGCGAGAGGGTAATTACATATCAACAAAGTTGCGAAACAGCGTTGCCCAGAGAGCCGGTTTTTGTTGTGAATACTGTTTGATTGATGAGCGACAGACATGACTTTTTTGTGAAGTTGACCATATAATTGGGATAAAACATAGTGGCCCAACTACCAGTAATAATTTAGCTTACGCCTGCTTTAACTGTAACAGAAATAAAGGAAGCGATCTTGCTTCTATAGATTGGGATCGGAATGAACTAGTCCGGTTTTATAATCCTCGTTCAGACATTTGGTCTGAACATTTTCATTTCGAAGGGTTTCACATTGTGGCTACAACCCAAATTGGGAAGGTAACAGCTACTATTTTTCGTTTCAATGACCGGAACCGCTTACTTGAGCGCGATCCAAATTCATTTTTATAATGATCGATGTTTTATTAGGCCTCCAGTGGGGCGACGAAGGGAAAGGTAAAATTGTGGACGTACTGGCTCCGCAATATCAGGTTGTAGCCCGCTTTCAGGGTGGCCCCAATGCCGGGCACACACTCGAATTCAACGGGTTCAAGCACGTGCTGCACCAGATTCCATCCGGCATTTTCCGGAACGATATCCTCAACATCATTGGTAATGGCGTAGTGCTTGACCCCATCGTGTTTAAAAAAGAAATTGACGGACTGGCGAAGTATAATCTCGCTTTAACAGAGAACCGTCCGACGGCCCGGCTACAGATTTCTCGCAAGGCCTCTATCATTCTCCCAACACACCGACTCCTGGATGCCGCTTACGAACAGGCAAAGGGCGAATCGAAAATTGGCTCGACGCTCCGGGGTATCGGACCTACGTATCAGGATAAAGTGGCACGACTGGGTTTGCGTGTCGGTGATATTGAGTTACCCAGCTTTACAGAAAAATACGCCAAATTAGTGGCTGTCCATAAAGTTATTCTGGATCAAAATAACTTCGACTACGCATCGGTGCTGCCCCAGGCAGAAGCCGAATTCTTCGCTGCCGTCGAGTTCATGAAGCAATTCCAGATTTCCGACAGCGAATATGCCATAAACGAAGCCATCAGCAGCGGCAAGAAAATTCTGGCCGAAGGGGCGCAGGGTTCACTTCTTGACATTGATTTTGGCTCATATCCTTTTGTAACATCCTCCAGCACAATGGCGGCCGGTGCCTGCACTGGTTTAGGGGTGGCACCTCGTAAAATTGGTGAGGTATTCGGCATTTTCAAAGCCTACTGTACCCGCGTGGGCAGTGGCCCCTTCCCTACCGAATTGTCCGATGAAACAGGCGAACTTATCCGGAAAGAAGGCCGCGAATTTGGCGCCACCACCGGACGTCCGCGTCGGTGTGGCTGGCTGGATTTACCGGCATTGAAATACGCGATCATGATTAACGGCGTTACGCAATTGGTGATGATGAAAGTCGATGTGCTGAATATATTCGATGAGATCAAGGTGTGTACACACTATAAACTTGCCGATGGCACCCTAACCGAACAGATGCCCTATGACCTTTGCGATACTGACGTAACGCCCGTTTACAAATCGTTTAAAGGCTGGCAAACGGATTTAACTGACATTCGCTCGTTTGTTGACGTACCAAGTGAATTAGCCGATTATGTCTACTTCCTGGAAGACACGCTGGGTTTGCCAATTAATTACATCTCGACAAGCCCCGACCGGGAAGCCATTATTCACCGGCAGGCTGTGATTGCTTAATTCGTTTTATACGACTAATTAGTTGAGAGCCGCCCCCTCCATACAGGTAGGGGCGGCTTTTTTGCCTATTTTTGACAAATTGAACCGGAGTTGTTCTGCCAGTTATGTCCGTAAAAAATTTTTACCAAACCGTCTATCAAACCGACACGCTTTTCCGGGTAGCTGGCGAATCATGGGAGCCAACGGCTCAGTCAGTTATCGAGGAGCCTGTAGAAGAACAGGTCTCAGGGGTGACTATTGACACACCTGATTTACTTTCTGAACTGGATAAACTGTCGGCTATTACACCCGCACTTTCGGTAGATATCCTGTTGACAGATGCCCCGGTTGCAGAGTTGATAACGGTTGTACCTGAGGAGTTAATAACGCTTGCACCTGAGCCAGCCCTTGTTGTGGCTGCACCCGAGTTATTGCCTCAGTTACCACCACGCCCCACCACCCCCTCAATTGTTCCCCCTGTGCAGAAACAACCACGAATACCCCAGCTTAATCATAAAGTTCTGCTTTTAGCCGATGAAGAATTAGACCCAAGCAACCTGCTCTTTCTGGAGAAAATCCTCAAAGCTGTTAACCTGAATGTAAATGGCGTCGATTTGCTGAATCTGCACGGGGTGCAGGGAATGGATTTCGCCGAGTTGCTGCGGGGAAAATACATCAATCACTTTATTACGTTTGGGGTACCGTTCGAGCGTATCAACCTCGATATTATGATGGATCGGTATTCGCCGGTTCGATTTGAAGGCATCACCTTCCTGATGGCCGACTCACTCCCCACCATTGAAGCCGACCAAAACCTAAAAAAACGGCTCTGGAGTGCCTTACAACGTGTCTTTAGTCTATAAACGACGTACGTTTCAGCTCATATTAACCGTTGACTAGGTAACTTTCTTTCCCGATATTTCGCCTTTCGTCAGATTTTCATAATGACGTTTCCCCAACGAATCCGCCGTTTGTTTTCTTCTGTTCCTGTTTCATCTGCTTCAGTTGACGCATCGGTTACGTCATCACCGTTGGCAGTACCAACCGTACCCGTTTACCTGATGCAACAGGTGAACGAACTGATAACGTTAAACACCTCACCGGTTTACAAACCAGAACCCTTACCCGATTGGCTGGCCGATGAGAACTCACTTCGCGATGAAGGGGTTTTGTTCGGTTTATCCGATGCCCGACCTGATGGAAAAATAAATCAGATTCGTGCTTTTTTCGCCGGACAAACGGCTTCTTTAGACGAATTGGTAACGGAAAACACGGAGAAAATCGGTGAACTGAACTTGTTGATTGAGCACCGGGAAAGTCGGATAACCACCCTTCGCGGGCAGATCAGTGATTTACGCGACAGCAAACCCACCCCAACCAACCTGATTCGAACCCTCGTAAGTCTGCTTCTTTCAGTGGGGATGTGCGTTTGCAATTTCTATTTGATCGACGAAACCCTTCGCCCCATTTTTCCAAACCGCCTGATAGCTCTGGGTGTATTTTTGGCAGGCATGTTCAATTTGTTTGGCCGAACATCGTTCTTCTACGAAGAAGGCACTCGTTTGTCCGTTCGGCGCGTTCTGGCAGAAGCCGGTTTACCATTGGCGGCATCAGTTTTTATTCTGGCAAAAGCCCTGGAAACACAGTCGGTAGGTCAGGCAATTGCTTTATTTGCGTTTACTTTTTTCCTGTTTCTTTTGGCCGGTAGCCTGTTTTTGAGCACGTTGACCAGGTTACAGACAGATCTTGCCAGTATTGAGTCAAATAGGCTTATGGTAGTGAACAAAGTGCAAAGTCCACCCGTTTGGGAAACCGAAATTGACCGGCTGAGACGTGAAATTGATGCCATTCGTATGCAGAAATGGCCCATTGTCATAAGCCTCAACCATACGCAGACCGACATGACCCGATTGAACACCAAACGCGATGAACTTGTTAACTTATTTGTGAGCGAGTTCGAACTTGCCCGCAGCCTGCGCGACCGGCTCTCTGAGCAACAGCGTAAACTATTGATGAATTATGATTGATTACCGAATCGACAACGCGATTGGTATCCTGATTCATTAGTCGTAATTCACCATTAATCAATGATTATGGAACCAACAAACAACCCAGACTTTCATCACGGCTATACGAGTGGTGTGGAAGGCGTGAACCGGGAAACATACGAAGGCTACCTCTCAAGTCAGATCAATACCGACTGGCTAACGGAGCGAATTGGTGAAAAACGGACCGAAGTTGCGGCCATTAATCAGCAACTCACCGAAGCAACCGAAGCGAATCGGGCGGCTTTTTCCTCGCTACAAACGCATACCCTACAGGTTGAACGGTTGGCCAAACAGGTAGGTCAGCGCGAAGCCGACCGGCAGGGGTTAGAAGCGGACCGCGATAATTTACGGGAGCGCCGAACCAAAGCATCACCTGATTATTCACTCTTTGCCGGATTACTGTTTTTGGTGGCCGGGATTTCGTTTCTGGCCGGTGACCTGATTATCTCGCACGAGATTGTGGCTTATGCGCTTAACATCCGTAACACTAACGAAGCCTGGGCGTTTGCCGTTGGTTTGGCGATGGTGTCGATTCTGCTGAAACCAGCCTACGACCGGCTCATCGAAAAACCCTATCAGGAAGATCCCGTGAAAAACGGGCGCAAATATGGCCAGTTTAAAATGGCTCTGGCGGTATTTGCAGTTATTACCCTAGCCGTTTTAGGCTGGTTCCGGTATGAAGCCTACCGCACCGACCAGCTCAAATCGGCAATCAACAAGTCCGTCCGTCAGCTCCAACTCAACACCGATCCAACAGCCGCGACGCAGGTATTAAGCCCATCGACGATCAATAAAATAGAGAAGCAACTAAGCGAATCGAGCGAGTTGAATCTGGCGCTGGTAAACAGCCCCTGGGCGCTCCTATCGTTTGTGTTGAGCGGCATTTTGTTTGCTTTGGCAGGGGCTGTTTGCCTTGGCATAGCTTTGCCGGTTATTTCGGCTTTTTGGTTCCGGTGGTTGCAGGCCGACATTAAACTCTGGAAATTGCGCCGTCGTTTAAAACGTCTTAACAACGAAATAGCCCCCCTGGAAGCCGAGCTAGCGGAACAACTTACTCAACAGAACGTACTACAACACAACCTCGATCTGCTACCCGACCTGAACGAGTTAAAAGAGCAGCGTCAAACGATCATGGCCGAACTCAATGAACTCCTGGCCGAATTGAAACTTGCTCAAACCGATAGCCGCATCAGCAATTTCAACGACGGGTATGGTCAGGGAGAAGCTACAAGGACAGTTTTAAGCGAAGACGAACAGCGGCAACTTCGCAAGGAAATGCTGACCCTTCAGAACGGCAATCGCAACCGGACGAATGAAACTCGCCCAGCCGGCACACCAGCGGTTAATGGAGCAAACGGCAAGGCCCCCTTGCGCCCTCATCAAACAATACGAAAGTTTCTTTCTGACGAATTGTAGATTTATAACATTGAAAAAGTCTAATAAAAAACGCTCCCCTTTGCCTGTAAGCATGGGGAGCGTTTTTTATTCAGCTAACTTTCAAGTTGCCAGAAGCCTTTATAAATCGTCACGTAGGTAAATTACTTATAGACAGGTAAGCGTATTGGAATAGTTATTTTTTGTCAACTACTTAATTAGATTGAACCCCACGCCAATGCAAATGAAGGAAATCAAATTTTACATCGTTGATGTATTTGCTAATACTAAATATGAAGGGAATCAGCTAGCTGTTTTTTTGGATGTAGACAACCAACTTTCGGACAACCAGATGCAGCAAATTTCGCTGGAAATAAACTTTGCTGAAACTACATTCATAAAAGAAATTCAGGGCAATCATCGGTTCGTGGTTCGCATATTTACGCCCGAACATGAAGTCCCCTTTGCGGGGCATCCTTCGCTGGGAACGAGCTATATCATTTCAAAATTTATACTTCCCGACCCTCCAAAAGAATTAACCCTGGCACTGGCCCATGCTGATATTGACATAGCCATTTTAGAGCCAGATAACCTGGATGAAAGTATTATTTTCATGCGCCAGGCGCAACCTGAGTTTGGCCATGTATTCACAAAAGAAGAGATTTCCCTGGAGCTAGGAATTAAGCTCGAAGATATTGATACTGCCCTTCCCATTCAGGAAGTAAGCACGGGACTTCCCTATATCATTGTTCCACTTAAAAATCTGACCGCGATTGATAATCTTTCCCTCACCTACGAGCCATTTAAAGAATTTTTGTTAGCTCGAAATAAGTATAAAACAAATAGCCATACAGGCCATTCAACGTCCCTGTTTTTCTTTACGAAAGAAGGGTACGAGCCTGACAGTTCATACAACACGAGAATGTTGCTGATCGAAAACAATAAACTGTCAGAAGATGCCGCGACGGGTAGTGCAAATGGTTGCTTCCTGGCCTACCTTTTACGGTATGAAAGCACCCCAATAAAAGCAACCGTTGAACAGGGATTCCAGCTCGGCCGTAAATCATACATTTATCTTGATGGAACCCTAATAGACGAAACCTTCCAGATAAATGTAGGCGGGCGCATCAAACTGATTTCAGAAGGAACCTGGTATGTGTAGGTCTACACGTTAAAACTTAGTCAACTGAAGTTAATATCCTTCGTCAGAAACCAGGTAATAGTTTACGCTTCCTGTTTGGCTACCTTCTTTTGAAACCGTTAGGGTTAGCCATTCTACATGCGTATAGGCATTATACGGCCCACTTTGCGTGTCTATCACTTGCTGTTTTCGTTCGTTGGCCTGGGTTTGAACAAAGGCAATAGCCTCCTCGCGTGAATCAAAACTACCAATCAGATCGCCGAACTCAAGCGCTGGCTCTTCGTCGGGCAATTCTCCTTTCGTATTGGAAATGGGTGATTCAGGGTGCTCTGATTGATTCTGTATTTTAGGGCTTGCATACAATTCGATGATCATGGAAGTATGTTTTTTCTGAAATGGACTTACAGCGACTTGGCAAATTGGTTATTTTCGCGCTTGTTTTAGACTGTTGTATACAATTGACAACTCAGTAAGGCAGGTAGTGTTAGCCTATTCAGGAAAAATAATTCAACTTTCATCAACTAACTAAGGGGATTCAACACAAAAAGCAAGCAACTTTTGCAAATCTGCCTCCTCGTTGAAATTGATCGCGTTTTCTTTCAAATACGTTTTAATAGCTTGTTTTTTCAAAGGAAATAAACCAAGAATACTTCCTTGTTTGGGTACATAAAACCGATTATTCTGATCCATAATTCCGTAGTCAACTCGTTTTGATAATACCAGATCAGACTGTGCATTAAGTTTTGCCAATGACCCATTACTATTGCTTAACATTGTCGTATTCCGGATTGAGGATGTGCCCGAAGATTGCCCATAGCCACCTTGTTTTTCGGTGTCAATTAAAGCCAGTCGTTGTTTACTCACTAATTTAACGGATGAATAACTACCAAGAAGGCGCCAGAACGTTTTGGGGTATTCGTAATAAAATACATCCTGTCCAATACTAACCAATTCAATTGTTGGATCTTCGGAGAGGGCCAATGTATCACCCTTTGGACTAACAAAGTGCATTTCACCCAGCAAAAGATTATAGTTGAATACAGCCTCTGAGAAACTTCCGTTTTTAAAATGCAGCTTCCCGCGTGCAAATGCAGGGTACTGATATCTTTTTGCAACAGGCATTGCTTTATTGGGATCACTGCCCCCTTTCAGCCTATAATATTGGCTTTCCTGAGCCAGTGAACGGTCAAATATACCCGTACAAATAATCAATATAAGTGCGTATAGTTTCATTGGCTTGATTTTAATAGCTGCCTAAGTTCCATTAAAAAATTCAATAAAACCATACAACTGACTAAACAGGAGAAGTAGATGTGAGTCTATAGTTTCTCTGAAGCAAGGCATTCGCGAGAAGAGTAATTTTTATTAAAATTTCAGTTTGTTTCATATCCTTGGTCCTACTAAAAGCAGACACCAAACGTATGTTCAACAAATTGTGGATACTCTCTCTTGCCTTGACAACCACAGCCTTATCAGGTCCGAACGGGCTAACCCCCAAGCCGATCTTAGCTCCAACACCCACACTCATGGCTACTCAACGTTCGCAGGCATCAGCAGTCGATAGTAAGAAAAAACAACGACAGGAGCTGTATCAGTTATTAGGGAAATTGCCTGATCGACATCGACCGATAGCGGTTGAAATAGTTTCCACTCAGGAAACCGATGAGTTGATCATCGAAAAACTCCTTTTAGATATCAATGGGTTGGAGCGGGTTCCGGCCTACTTCACAAAGCCTAAAAATAAATCCGGCAAACTACCTGTCGTTTTGTTCAATCACTCGCATTTCGGGCAATACGAAGTAGGAAAAGAAGAGTTTGTACGAGGAAGGCCCGAAATGCAGAAACCACCCTATGCGCTGGCGTTGGCCCGAGCGGGTTATGCTGGCTTATGCATAGACAGTTGGTGCTTCGGCGAACGGCAGGAACGAAAGGAAACAGATACGTTTAAAGACATGATCTGGCATGGACAAGTACTTTGGGGCATGATGGTCTACGACAATTTGCGGGCGCTGGACTACCTGGAAACCCGATCCGATGTCGACACTAAACGGATAGCTACTATGGGTATGTCGATGGGAAGTACGATGGCGTGGTGGCTGGCTGCTCTGGACGAACGGATCAAGATATGCGTTGACCTTTGCTGCCTGACTGATTATCAAGAACTTATTAAGACCAAAGGACTTGACTTACATGGTATCTACTATTATGTGCCCGACTTATTGAACCACTTTACCACCTCACAAATTAACGGTCTTATTTCCCCTCGCCCTCATTTTGGTTTAGCGGGCCGGTTTGATCCATTAACACCTTTGCCCGGACTCACAAAAATTGATCAGGCATTAAAAGAAATCTACAAAAAAGATGGAGCGCCAGATGCCTGGCAGTTACGGATTTACGATGTTGGTCATCGGGAAACAGAAGCCATGCGGACCGATATAATGGCATTTTATAGAAAATGGCTTTAACCAGATAAAATCCTTACTTGCCGGAAAATCGTTATAACTGAAAACGATGAATAAATCTGGGTTTCGATGAACGAACCGAATCTGTTATTTGAGTGCCTGACGTACCAATTACAAAACTTCCCGCTAGATGATATGCTCTGCGCACGGGAAGCCAATCAATGGCGAAAATATAGTACGCAGGAAGTTAGCAAACTGGTTGATCAGCTAAGTGCTGGCTTGCTTGCGCTAGGACTAAACGAAGGTGATCGAACCGACGAAGGCCGGGATAAAATTGCCATTTTGAGTGCTAATAGGCCCGAGTGGATGCTGGTGGATATGGCGATCCAACAGATTGGCGCCGTTTCTGTGCCCATCTACCCAACGATAAATCCGACAGAACTGCAATTCATTTTACAGGATGCAGCCGTTAAACTGATCTTTATCGGCGATGAAACCCTGGCAAAAAAAGTAGCTGCCATTCAACGTGAATTGCCCGACTTAAAAAACCTTTTCACCTTCGACCAGGTACCAACCACTCAACATTGGCGGGAGTTACTCGTTGACTATACCCCGGTGGTTCAGGCTCAACTTACTCAGCAACGACGGGCAATAACGCCCAATGATCTGGCAACTATCCTGTACACCTCTGGCACAACAGGAACACCAAAGGGAGTTATGCTGTCGCATCATAACCTGCTCAGCAACGTATTTAGTAGTTCCCTTTTGCTCAAGGAAGTCGGGATTCAGGGTAAACGAGCACTTAGTTTTTTGCCGCTGAACCACGCGTTCGAGCGTATGGCTACCTATTGTTATTTTTACTGCGGAACCTCTATCTACTACGCCGAGAGTATGGACACGATAGGCGAAAACCTCCGCGACGTTCAACCGACGCTCTTTACTACAGTGCCCCGCTTACTCGAAAAAGTGTATGAAGGCATCATCGCCAAAGGTTCTGAGCTGACTGGCATAAAACGACGGTTGTTCTTCTGGGCGCTAAAACTGGGCGAACGTTTTGACCTCAACGCACCCCAATCAATAAGTTACAAACTTCAGTTGGCCGTGGCCAATCGACTCGTTTTCAGCAAATGGCGGGATGCGTTGGGCGGTCAAATCCGCGCCATTATAACGGGGGCGGCAGCCTGTCAGGTGCGCTTGCTTAAAATCTTCGGCGCAGCTCAGCTTGTTGTTATGGAAGGCTATGGCCTGACAGAAGCGTCGCCTATCATCAGCGGAAACCGGCACAGCGACGCAAACCGGATGTTCGGCACGGTAGGGCCACCTCTCAACGATGTTCAGGTGGCGTTTGCCGACGATGGCGAAATACTTTGTAAAGGCCCCAACGTCATGATGGGCTACTACAAACGGCCCGATCTAACCGCGGAAACTGTCATCGACGGCTGGTTGCATACGGGCGACATCGGGACATTGGTGGATGGCAAATTCCTGAAAATCACCGACCGCAAAAAAGAGCTATTCAAAACCAGTGGTGGCAAATATGTAGCGCCCCAGCCCATCGAAAACAAGATGGTTGAGAGCCGCTGGATTGAGCAGATTATGGTGGTGGGCGAAGGCGAAAAGTTTGTGGGTGCCCTGATTGTACCCGCTTTTCAGGCACTCCAGGAATGGTACACGCATCAGGGGAAAGCCTATCCCGACAATGCCACGGTTATTGCCGACGAGTCCATTCTGGCACTTTTCACCAAAGAAATCGACCATTATAACGCGTTTTTCAATCACGTCGAGCAGGTGAAAAAGTTTGCCCTGTTACCCAACGAGTGGACGATTGAGAAAGGCGAACTGACACCAACGCTCAAGTTGAAGCGAAAAGTGATTCGGGAAAAATATAAAGACCAGATCACTGGTATCTATTCGAGTTAGGCGGCCCTACTTATTGGCTACCTTTGTGGATGGATTATTTTAAAAACCTGCTCGACTTACTAAAAGCTGAACGAGAAGAAGACCGTAATCAGTACCGACGACTCACAGAAACCACTTCCATTGCCGAACGGCGGGCCAATGGACTAACCTGGTATCCTATCGCCATTAGAGGATCAGAAATGAGCCGGGGCGATTATGTAACGGTGGAGGTGGAACGTACCACGCACCAGGATATAACACACCAGTTACGGTCGGGGATGCCCGCATTGTTTTTCAGCAACCACGACCCTAAAAAAGACCGGGTCGAAGGCACGATATCCTACCAGAGTGGGAATCGGCTTAAGATCACCCTGCTTACCGACGAGCTTCCCGAGTGGTCGAGTGATGGCAAATTAGGTGTCGAAATTCTCTTTGACGACAAGAGTTATGACGAGATGCAGGACGCCCTCAAAACGGCGAATACACTCAGCCAGGATCCAAAAAACCGACTGGTGAACATCCTCACGGGTGAGACCTCCCCTACCTTTCATCCAGAAACGCCAAAAACCAATATTCCCCGGTTGAACGACAGCCAGCTTCGGGCCGTCGAAAAGATTCTGGTTGCCAATGAACTGGCTATTGTTCATGGCCCTCCCGGAACCGGCAAAACCACTACTTTAGTCCAAGCCATTAAGGCGCTGATTAAGCAGGACCACAAGAAAATACTGGTTGTTGCGCCCAGCAATACGGCAGTCGACCTGTTGAGCGAAAAACTACATGAGGAAGGTTTGAATGTGCTCCGGGTGGGTAATCCGGCCCGTGTATCCGAGCGGTTGATGGCGCTCACGCTGGATCATAAAATGGCCGATCACAGCCTGATGAAAGAGGCTAAGAAGCTAAAAAAACAGGCGAATGAGTTCAAAAACATGGCGCATAAATACAAGCGCAGTTTTGGAAAAGCCGAACGTGACCAGCGAAAAGCTCTCTTCGATGAGGCCCATCGGATCATGAAAGATGTGGGTAATACCGAACAATACATCATTGATGATCTGGTAGCGAAAGCGCAGGTTATTACGGCAACACTTGTCGGTTCCAACCAGTACATGATTCGTAATCTTACCTTTCATACGGTCGTCATCGACGAAGCTGGGCAAGCCTTGGAACCTGCCTGCTGGATACCTATTCTGAAAGCGCAGAAATTAGTACTGGCCGGTGACCATTGTCAGTTATCGCCCACTATTAAGTCGACCGAAGCGGCCCGAAAGGGGCTGAGTACTACCCTGCTGGAAAAGTGCGTGACCCTTCACCCCGAAGCCGTAACCCTGCTCGAAGAACAATATCGGATGCATGAGCACATCATGGGCTACTCATCGCAGGTGTTTTACGACAATCGGTTGCGGGCGCATTCGTCTGTGGCGGCTCATGCGCTGTTTCCGGGCGATAGTTCCCTCGTCTTTATCGACACGGCGGGTTGCGGATTTAACGAGAAACTGGAAGGCACAAGCTCAACAAACCCGGAAGAGGCCGCCCTGTTAATGAAGCATTTAACCCAGATGACCCTTGAACTAGGCCCACATTACACGCCGGAGAACTTTCCAAGTATTGCCATCATATCGCCTTACAAGCAACAGCTAAACATACTGAATGAACAACTGCAACACACCCCCGAACTACAGCCATACCGACATAAAATAGCGGTCAACACAATTGATAGTTTTCAGGGGCAGGAACGCGACATTGTGTACATTTCCATGACTCGCAGTAACGACCAGGGGGAGATTGGCTTCCTGTCAGACGTGCGCCGAATGAACGTAGCCATGACCCGCGCCCGTAAAAAACTGGTGATTGTGGGCGATAGTGCCACATTGGCGGGCCTTCCCTTTTATGCCGATTTCATCACCTACGCCGAAAACCTCAATGCCTACCAGAGTGCGTGGGAGTGGATATGAGTTAGTTGTACCCATGGGCTTTAGCCCGTGTTCTATGCAATAAAGAGCACGGGCTAAAGCCCATGGGTACAACTAATTAATCTTAACCAAGTCAATCTTAAACACCAGAATTGAATTACCCGGAATATCGTTCTGATCCTGCGAACCATAGGCCAGACTTGGCGGTAGATAGAGCGTGATGCTACCACCCGGTCCCACCAGGGGGATTCCCTCCTGCCAGCCTAAAATGAGTTGGTTCAAGTAAAAGCTGATGCCTGAAGCACTATCGAACGTTTTTCCATTGGTGAGTTTGCCGCTGTAATTAACGGTCACGTTTGCACACGCATCTGGTTTTTTCCCTGAGCCGGGAGCATCGATGGTATAATAAAACCCACGCTCATCAAATTTAGCGGCAATATGACTGGAGTCTATATACTGTTTCAGTGTGGTGATATCCTCATAATGTGCCTTTATCGAAACAACTGGCTCGGTGCAGGGGCCTTGATCGGCCTGTTGGCAACCGCTCGCGATGAGTATTAAAAATAGAAGCGCAAATGAATAGTTTTTCATTTTTCGAAAACAAGGTGCTTTTACAATATAAGTCTAGCTCGGTTTACCGCAATAAATGAAGTACCAAGAGCAACAAGTGAACCAACCAGGCCAGACAAAACCAGCGCAACTGGTTTCGTCAACTTAAAATTGGGTTGTGACAATTGAATTACTTTAATGAACAGGTACGCTAAACCGGCAAAAGCAAACCCCAAAGCTAGTGCCGTAAAAAGAGCCGTCAGAAACCAGTTTGTCGTTGCATTAAGTGATGGCTCCAGCTTACGAGCCATACGTTGTTTAGTCATTGTAACAAACGTGGCCATCGTTGTTGCGAAAACCGAAATCATCACTGTAGGTATTAACAGATCCACCACAGTCGGATTGGTACCTTTTAAGTTGATGGCTTCATACTGATGAAAAATAATAAACGGCGCTAGTATGTTTATAATCAGGTTTAAAACCGTTGCCGTAATGGCATTTCGTTTTGTAAATTTTTCCATTTCCCGGATAGGCGGTGACCGCCCAAGATTAATTTATTCAGTAGTGACCATATCGATGATTTTTTGATCGGGGAAATCCTTTTTTCAGCTTCTATGATTGACCAAAAAAGCATCGATCAGAGGCTCATATTGCTCCCGGTTAATATCAAAGTGACCTACATCTGGCAGCAGGTGCCAGTCAACGGATGCACCGGCGTTGGTCAGGGCTTCAACCAGTTCCATACTTTGCTGGTATGGAACATGCTTGTCCTGGTCTCCGTGAAATACCAGAAAGCGGGGCACGTAAGCACTATTCAGATATTGTACGGGATTCGAGGTTGTAACCAGTTCCGGTATGGCCTGAATGGGGTTACCCATAAATAGGGACTCGGACGAGTCAGCGACATTGTGAGTTAAACCATCATCTAGTTTCTGGTCGTCCATACTCAGGAAATTGATTGGGCTGGATTCACTGATCACCCCCGACACCCGGGATTGAAACGGCGTATAGTCTACACCCAGCAACTGCCCGCTCCAGCCCGTAAGACCAACCATTGTACTTAAATAACCGCCAGCTGAGTGCCCCCAGGCTACAAAGCGATTTGCATCTAACTGATATTCCTCAGCATGCTGTCTCAGCCAGCCAACGGCCGCTTTCGCATCATGAACAGCTCCCGGAAATAAAGCTTCGTGGCTCAGGCGATAGCCTACAGCTGCCACCGCAAAGCCTTTTTCAAGATAGTCCAGTGGAATCTGATTCCTGGGGCTTGGATCTTTAGTTCCCCGCATAAAGCCGCCCCCGTGAAACCAGATAATAAGAGGAAATTGGTTCCCATGTCGGGGCAGATATAAATCGAGATGCTGACGCTCATGACCACCCGGAAGGTAGGAAAGGTCTTTATGAAGTATGTACGACTGATTTTCCATTAATATCCAGGCGTTACTTTTTGGATGCGAGTATACCGGCCAGCCAAAAGGAAAACCGGACCATAGTAGCCTGAACTGGATTCATGGAATTATCGGGAGGGGGCGACACAAAGTACAAATCCAGCTTTCCATAATTCTTCAAAACCCGGTCGAAGCGGGCGGGACCGGGTTTTTCAGGTAGGGTATGCTCCGGGTAGGGCGTACATAAAGCATCGAAAAAGGGCTCAAATACGCCTGGACTTAACATCCCGATAAACTTGGTATACGGACTTTCCAGCCGGTATGTATGTTTTGTATAGGCCGGTACAAACAAAAAATCGCCGGGATTTAGCGGTACGATCTTCCCATCATTCCACATGGTCATGTTCCCTTCCAGCGAGTAAAAACATTCGGAATGAAGTTTGTGATAATGCTGGATAATTGCTCCTCCTTTGGGGCCTTCGGTCAGAACGAACAGATACTGTCCATCGGTATTATTTTGTCTAACCATAAAGGTTTGCAATTGATCTTCCACGATCAAATGCTCTCCACCCCCTTTCGCAATCGCGTAGGGCTGGCATCCATCAGGGCGCTCCAGATTAGTTACTTCTACGGCTGGGAGTACAGGCAAAAACCCGTCAACCAACTGAAAATCTACGGTTGACGAAACGGCATAAAGGTCGCTTTTGCCCGCCTTTTCGTTTTGTGCTAATTCGGCAAACAAGGAGTTTAAGCCACCCGCTCCCGAAAAATATAACGTCTTTGTTGCTGGGACCACACACTCAATCTGATGAGCAACCCCTTTGGGTATATGGCCAAAATCGCCTTCTTTCAGGTGGTATGTTTTTTCAGAAAAAGACAACAGGAGTTCGCCCGACAGCACAAAAAGGCTTTTATGCGTTTTTGTATGCGTATGAGCGGGTAGTTTAAACCCTTGCGGTGCCAGCACCTCAACGATCTCCATTAACCCTCCCGATTGGTCACGAGAGTTAATAAGGGAAATGTCGGCCCCGTTAAAACGCACGTTTTGGCCTTCGCCGGATCTTAATAAATAAGCCGGTGGATGTGTTGTATTCATACTGATTCGACTGGTACAAGGTTACAGGATAAGGTATCTAATTGGCTAAGATAGTGAAACAGAATCATTCGCCATATCACAATACAATTCCTGCCACCAAGCCAACGATAATCAATACGTAAGGAGGAATCTTGGTGTATAGGAGAACCCCAATTG
Organism: Spirosoma pollinicola; assembly: GCF_002831565.1. Classification (NCBI taxonomy): domain Bacteria; kingdom Pseudomonadati; phylum Bacteroidota; class Cytophagia; order Cytophagales; family Cytophagaceae; genus Spirosoma; species Spirosoma pollinicola. Next base: position 4,737,963 of record NZ_CP025096.1, read on the forward strand.
TGACCATCACAACTACAACCGACGGCCAGTGGGGTGCCATTGGTTCAAACAGGGCTATGGCTGCAGCCGCCGTTAAGCCCGTGCTGGCCGCATTGATGCCTTCCAGCGACGCCCGCACCACGCGGTAACGTTTTAGCTGCTCCCAGAACCGATAGACAAAGAAAATAAAGAACGTACCGGGCAGGAAAATTCCGGCAGTCGAAATGAAACTGCCCCAAAATTGACCACCAAGCCCGGAATCGCGCATGGATAAGGCCCCGATATACGATGCAAAGGCAAAGACAGGCCCCGGAACGGCTTGGACCAACCCCAGTCCCGACAAAAACTCCTCGCGGGTCAGGTAGTGTTTAAAGGCGACAAACTCGTTGTAGAGCAAGGGGGTTAGCACCTGCCCGCCACCAAAAACAAAACTACCATTCCGGTAAAAATTCTCAAATAACCGAACCGGTAGTAACTGCGTGTAAGCACCCAGTGTGGCCGCTCCGATGAATACGCCAAACCATAAAAAAAAATTAGCCCACTGCACATGCAGGGGCTTCTTTGTCATTCGTTCCTGTTGTTTGTAAGTGAGCGCCGTAGTGAGGCCCCCGACCAGCAATACAATGGGTGTCATCACCGGCGACCGAAACATATAAGCCACAATCGCTGCCGTAAGCGCTAAAGCCAGGCTAACTTTATTCTTGATAACTTTCTGGCCAATTCGATACCCAGCTACTACCATAAACCCAACGGCCATGGGCTGAATAAATCGGGCAAATTGCAGCGACAGCTTTTGTTGTTCGATATAATAAATACCCATCCCGGCGGCAGTCATTAGGCTAACTGCGGGCAATACCCAAATCAATAGGGTGATATAAGCGAGGTTAGGGCCACCAATTTTAAACCCAATGGCCGTAATTGTCTGAGTCGAGGTTGGACCCGGCAAAACCTGCCCTAAAGCATTCAACTCCAGCAATTCTTCTTCGGTAAGGTATCGACGTTTCTGAACAAACCGATCATAAAACATGGCCAGATGCACCTGCGGCCCGCCAAACGTCGTTAGCGCCAGAATAAGCACATCTTTCAGAAAGATGATGTAACGAATTCGGCGTACGGGCTGGGCAGTGGACAGGTAAGGCAGCATACGGATGGGTTGTCAGTGGTGGTTGATCGTTATTTTCGGGTCTGAAAGGCATGACGATCAATCACCACCTATTAACAAGGAAGGCTATTTTTTGAGACCAAGCTCAATTAGCCGTTCGTTCAAAAATTCGCCAGCCGTCATATCCACGTATATCTTCGGATTTTGCGTATCAATACAACTTTCCAGACTCGTCAGATCCATATCCGAGCGAGGGTGCATAAAGAACGGAATCGAATACCGAGACTGATTCATTTTTTCGCGCGGGGGGTTTACCACCTGATGTATAGTCGACTTGAGTTTGTGATTCGTCAACCGGTCGAGCATATCACCAACGTTCACGACAACCTGATCGGGCAGGGCCGTAATACCAATCCACTTGCCATCGCGACGAAGCACTTCAAGTCCATCGGCCGATGCGCCCATCAACAGCGTAATCAGGTTAATGTCTCCGTGTGGAGCTGCCCTTACGGCACCATCCGGCGTTGTATCAGGATCAAGTGGGAAGTAATGTAATGCCCGAAGGATACTATCTCCGTTTTTTACTTTATCGTCAAAATAATTTTCGGGAAGTTCGAGATATAGGGCAATGGCCCGCAGGAGTTGCTTACCTGCACTTTCGAGTGTGCGGTAGGCCGTAACGGTCGATTGACTAAACGCCGGAAATTCCTCCGGCAACACATTGGCAGGCATTTCACCTTCCGGTTCCGGTTGACCAATGTGATAAAACTCTTTTAAATCAGCAACTTTAAATCCTTTGGCGGTTTCTTTTCCCTTACCAATATAGCCCCGCTGGCCGCTTAATTCAGGGTGCTCGTATTTTTGTTTCAAGGCATCAGGCGATGAGAAAAAACCCTTCGCCGAGTCATATAGCTTTTTTGTTAACTCGCTGGTTAATCCGTGGTTACGAATAGCCACAAAACCAATTTGATTAAATGCCCGGCCTAAATTCTGAACAAAATTCGCTTTTAGCTCGGGATCACCCGATGTGAAATCCGCCAAATCCAATGACGGTATTTCATCATATAACTCTTCTTCTACCATGGACTAAACGATTTTCACAAAAATACAAAATATTGCGAAATCTGTCGGTTGTAAACATAGAGACGTAACCGCATCGGCGGCCCGGCCCTTACGTCTCCTTCGCGTCAGCAATTTGTATCTATCTGGTACAGGATACGAAAAAAGGTTGCTGACGCAAAGGAGACGTAAGGCCGGGCCGCCGATGCGGTTGCGTCTCTACATATATTCATTACCCTTACGCTCCGAAATTTTTGCCGACTTTAGTCCAGTCAACCACGTTCCAGAATGCCGTAACATACTCGGGCCGACGGTTTTGGTATTTCAAATAATAAGCGTGTTCCCACACGTCGAGTCCCAGAACAGGCGTTCCTTTTTTCTCGGCAAGAGCCATTAATGGATTGTCCTGATTAGGCGTCGAGACGATTTCGACGTCGTTGCCATTTTTGATCAGCCACACCCAACCTGAGCCAAAGCGACCCGTGGCGGCCTTACCCCATTCGGTTTTGAAGTTATCGAACGACGTATATTTTTTATTGATAGCGTCGGCCAGTGCGCCCTTTGGTGCACCACCCGCATTTGGTCCCATGATATTCCAGAAGAATGTGTGGTTCCAATGGCCACCTGCGTTGTTCCGAACAGCCGGAGGTGTTGTGCTGCTAACGCTTTTCACTAAGGCCTCGATGTCCATTTTCGCCATGTCGGTGCCCGCAACTGCTTTGTTGAGATTATCAACATAGGCTTTGTGGTGTTTGTCGTGGTGAATTTCCATCGTCATTTTGTCGATGTGGGGTTCCAGGGCACCAGCATCGTAGGGTAAAGGGGCCAGCTTAAAGGGCCCTTCGGCTTGAGAAAGCCCAAAACCGAATGATTGGAAAGCCACCAAACCGGCCGATGCACCAAAGGCCAATTTCAAAAATTCGGAGCGATTCATGCGAATGTTGGTTAGTACGGAAATAAAAATGCGTCTACAACCTAAATAGTTAGTAAACAAAACCCCACAAATGGACGAATGTTCAACAAACTAAAGGTCACAGACGCAAAGAAACGAGTTTTTTGTATCAGACAGCATCTTGCTGTCGCGATCATATAATTATCCACTAACAGCCAGAGACTGTTGGCTACAATTAATCGTACGCGATTCGGCTCAAAATGCTTCGACCGAGTGTTACCTCATCGGCATATTCAAGATCGCCCCCGATGGGTATACCCCTTGCAATGGTTGAAATTTTCAGATTAAACGGCCTTAGTTTTTTCTGGAGATAAAAGGCCGTGGTGTCCCCTTCCATCGTAGGGCTGATAGCCAGGATTATTTCGCGCACTTGTTCTATTTCCGGACTTCGCAGCCGGGCAATGAGCGAATCAATTTGCAGGTCGCTTGGTCCGATGCCTTCTACGGGCGAGATAATACCTCCCAGCACATGATAAAGACCCTTGAACTGAGCGGTATTTTCGATAGCCAGTACATCACGGGTATCTTCCACCACGCAAATAATAGACTGATCGCGCTTGTTACTCGTGCAAATGGTACACAAATCGTGGTCGGACAGGTTGTGGCATTTGCGGCAATATTTAACCCTTGTCCGCATAGCCGTCAAACTCTGGGCCAGCGTTTCGGTTTGTTCTTCATCACGTTTGAGCAGGTGAAGCACCAGCCGGAGAGCGGTTTTCTTCCCGATTCCCGGCAGTTTCGACACCTCATTCACCGCGTCTTCTATGAGTTTGGATGGGTATTCCAATTTCAGTTAAATTAAAGAGTGAAAGAGCGAAAGAGCGAAAGACTGGCTGGCGCATCAACTCTCGCTCATTCGCTCATTCACTGTTTCACTCTTTCGCTCTTTAATTTAAGACTTCGGCAGAGATGCCGCGCCGACAGATTTCATTGCGCATGGGCACAAGTTCTTCCCATGATCCATTCTTGACGGAACATTTCCCTTTATAGTGGATTAGCAGTGTACACTGCTCGGCCTGTTCAGCCGTATGTCCGCAAACGTCAATCAACGTTTCGATCACATGCTCGAACGTATTGACTTCGTCGTTGAAGACTATAAGGTTATGAACGTCGGTTTCAACGACTTCGTCGAGCACGTCCACAACGGTTTCTTCAAAAGGTTGCATAGGAGATAAAATGGTGTTTACTTAGCAAATTTACGGCAAAATGGGCACTTTTAAAAACCTATTGCCGTGCTATAAAAGAACCCATTTTTGGCCTGAAAAGTTGCCTGATTGTCTATGAATACCACCCTCGCTTTAGTCATTCTGATCGCTTATTTCGGAATGCTGATTGCCGTTTCGTTCTACACCGCCCGAGGAGCCGATACTAATGCCTTTTTTACCGCTAACCGACAGTCACCCTGGTGGTTAGTCGCTTTTGGCATGATAGGCACCTCGCTGTCGGGTGTTACGTTTATTTCGGTACCGGGTGCCGTCGGCAAAATTGGCTTCTCCTATTTTCAGGTCGTGTTGGGCTACATCGTTGGCTATTTTGTGATCGGTTCTGTGTTAATGCCCCTATACTATCGCCTGAATCTGATCTCTATTTATGGCTATCTCGAAAAACGCTTCGGATTCTGGTCGTATAAAACAGGTGCCGGTTTTTTCCTCCTCGCCCGTACAGTTGGTTCTGCAGTACGGCTTTACGTGGCCGCCGGTGTGTTACAAATTGCCTTGTTTACACCATTGGGTGTGCCTTTCGAAGTCTCCGTACTGATTACCATCGCATTAATCTGGATCTACACGTTCAAGGGGGGCGTAAAAACCATTATCGTAACGGATACCCTACAAACCGTGTTTTTGATTACCGCAGTGGTACTCACCATCGTACTGATTTCGCAGGAACTAGGCTACTCGTTCGGCGATTTGGTTAAGACAGTGAAAGACAATTCCATGTCGCAGGTATTCTTCTGGGATGCCAACGACCCTAAGAACTTTTTTAAGCAGTTTATTTCGGGGGCGTTCATTGCCATTGTCATGACGGGTCTGGATCAGGATTTGATGCAGAAAAACCTGACCTGCAAAAACATTGGCGAAGCCCAGAAAAACATGTTCTGGTTTACAGTTACACTCGTGTTCGTCAACTTCATGTTCCTGTCGCTCGGCGTTCTTTTATACGTTTTTGCCAAACGCGAAGGCATCGAGATTCCGGCCCGTACCGACGATCTATACCCAATGCTCGCTTTAAATCACCTTGGTTTATGGGTGGGCATTACCTTCCTGCTGGGAATCACGGCCGCCACCTACGCCAGTGCCGACTCGGCGCTGACAGCTCTGACCACTTCGTTCTGCGTTGACTTTATGAATGTTGAAAACCGACCTGAAACCGAGCGGTCACGCATCAAGCATATTGTTCACATTGGCTTTTCCCTGCTGTTTTACGTCGTCATTCTGATCTTCCGTCAAGTCAACAGTAAAGAAGTCATTACGGCTGTTTTTGATATTGCTGGTTATACCTACGGCCCGTTACTGGGCCTCTACGCCTTTGGAATGTTCAACAAACGGCCGGTTATAGATTGGGTGGTGCCGTTTATTTGCCTTGCTTCGCCCATACTCACCTACATCATCAATGAGCATTCTGCGGCCTGGTTTGGCGGGTACCAGTTTGGCTTTGAACGTTTACTGCTCAACGGTTTATTTACTTATGTTGGCCTGTGGGCGGTATCAAAGCCTGTTGTGAAAGAAGAAGTGGTAGTGGCCTAGAACCCCTTTTTACGAACGTTATGAACTATAAATTTTTCTCCTGTCTCCTTCTGATTGTTGCCTCTTTTAACGCAAAGGCGCAATTCTGTTTCTCACCCGAACGCCCACAACTGGGTCAGGTAGTGTCGTTTACGTACACTCCTCAAACCACACCGTTAGCCACCGACAGCACGATTGAGGGCCGCTATGTACGTTATGGGGCACCTAATGAAATGCGTCTGAGTCAGCCAGCCAATGTGTCGCTGATACGAACGGGTAATGAGTATGTAGGCAAGTTAACGATTCCTAAAAAAGAGGTGGCGGGGCTCATGATCCTCTTTCGGAACAGTGTACAACCCAAACGAACCGATCTGAACAAAGGGCAATTTTATGTCATTCCGGTTTGCGATGCCAACGGACGTATCGTTCCTCATGCCACCGGTGGGCAGGCTTCGGTATTTACCCGTAGTCATTTTCTCTATGAACTAAACGCCCAGCCAGATCCTAACTGGGTCGTTACGCTGTATCAGCACGAAATCGCGCAAAACCCCGATCTGCGTCCCCAATACTGGTCGGACTTACTTGCCGCTCAGATCAAACAAAGAAAACCGGGTTATGGCCCAATCGTAAAGGCAGGTATCGAATCCTATCTGGCCTCCCGCCCTACGCCAACTGTTGCAGAATTGGCCACTGCCGCTCAATTGTACGAAAGCATGGGCGACTTCCCAAAGGCCAACGCCCTCCGCGAACGTCAGAAAGCCGTTGACCCAACCAGTTCATTGGTACAGAAAGATCGCTCGATGGCCATTCGGAATCAATCGGACTGGACACGTAAGAAGGCAGCCTATCAGGCCCTTTTGGCCGAGTTTCCAACGTCGTCATACCTACCTGCTCTAACGGTATTGATGACTGATGGCTATTTCAAGAACAACGACATTAAAGGATTGATAACCTTTGTTGAACAACAACCCACATCGCACACAGACCCCCTGATGCTGAACACGATGGCGTTTCAACTAGCCGATGAACGACGCTCGCTGCCCGAAGCGGAGCTGTTGATTAAACGCGCAATGGCTGTTTTAAAAACACAACCTAAACCTAAAACGACCGCTGGTAATTGGGAAACAGAGAAGCAGATTCGACAGCGGCAGTTGCTGAACACCTACGCCCACACATTGGAACAGCAGGGGAAATACGCTGAGGCATATCCTGTTTATCAGGAGTTCATGAACTCTGATGACATCGACAATAGCGATCCACGCACGAATGAGCGTTATTTTCTCTGCGCCCTCCGCACCAATCATGCTGCCGAAGCCCGCCCGATGACCGAGGCCGCCGTTCAGATTGGGAAAGCTACCCCAGCTCTAAAAAACGCCCTTCGCGATTGGTATGCCAAACAACCGGGCAATTCCATTGCCACAGCCGATATCTATCTGGCCGACCTTGAAGCCAATTTACGGGCCGAGCAACGCGAAGAACTCCAGCAATTACTGATCAACGAACCAGCACCGGCGTTCTCGCTCACCGATCTACAAGGTCGCACCATCTCATCTTCGGCCTTCAAAGGAAAAGTTATTGTACTGGATTTCTGGGCAACCTGGTGTGGGCCGTGCATAGCTTCTTTCCCGGCCATGCAGCAGGCACAAACTCGCTTCCAGAACGATCCGAACGTACGGTTTTTGTTTGTGAACACGCGTGAAGGCGGGCCTTTGCAGCGGGTCCATACGTTCATGGATAAGCACCCCTACAATTTTGTGGTGCCACTCGATAGCCAGCAAAAAGTAGCCAACGCCTATAAAGTGCAGGGTATTCCGACTAAAGTTGTGATTGGTCCCGATGGCCGTGTTCGCTACCGAACCATCGGCTATAATGGCAATCCCGAAACAACCGTGAACGAGTTGAGCCAGATAGTCGAGATGCTGAAAGAAGGAAAATAACTAGCGGGTTAGCAACGCCAGATCAAACGTAAATCCGGGCAGCACACCCTCGCCCGTGAGTATTTGAGCAAATGAAGAAATTACGTCGATAGGCTGATCAGGGCGATAAATGAAAACCTGTTGCGCTTTTCGATCAATTAGCCAACCCAATCGGCATCCGGCTGAGCGGTACTCCTCCATTTTATTCTGAAGATAGTTCAGATCATAACTGGCAGAGCGAAGTTCAATAACAAAATCAGGGCAAAAGGGCGCGAATTTTTCCTGTTGATCTTCAGGAATGGCCTCCCAGCGATCTTTTTGAATCCAGGCCACATCCGGCGAACGAGTTGCGCCATTGGGAAGTCTGAATCCTGTGGATGAATCAAAGGTATAGCCTGCTCTGTTTTCTTCATTCCACAAAAATACCCGACTGGCAAGAGTTAGGTTAATATTTCCTGTTTTTGATCCGGTGGGTGACACTATTATTATATTTCCGTTCTTATCACGTTCTAATTCGAGGGGGTCGTTTGCCCGGCAGAAATCGAAAAACTCTTCGTCTGTCATGACCTCTAATTTCTTAAGCACGACCGGAAATTCCAGTTCCATAACCGTTTCTGTTTGGTTAACTACATGCAAAATACCGTATTTGCGTCAACTTTACAATTTCCCCTGATGACCGTCCGCCAAGCCACCGCTACCGACCTTCCAGCACTGATGCACCTGATTCACCACGTTGTTCCACTCATGCGGCAAGCCGGTAATTTTCAATGGGATGAGCACTACCCGAACCATGACGTATTTGCCAATGACATCGCCCAGAATCAGCTTTGGGTAGTGTATATAGACGGGCTATTGGCCGGGGTAGCGGCAATTACGGAAGATCAGGAACCCGAATACGCACAGGTTGGCTTCGACCTTAGTCAGCGGGCTATTGTGACTCACCGGCTGGCGGTTGACCCGGCTTTTCGCGGACAGGGTGTAGCGGCTGCACTCTTGGCCCAAGCCGAGCAGATTGCCCTCGAACAAGGCATCGCTTTTCTTCGGATCGACACCAACTCGGAGAACCAGATTACCCAGAAACTTTTCCCAAAAATGGGATACAGGTATGCTGGCGAAATCACGCTAAGTTTTCGGCCGGGACTAAACTTTCTGGCTTATGAGAAAACGTTATAATTACCCGTAAAAAGGTTGTAGATAGCTATTGGCTTAAAAACGCGAAAGATTTATTCTGATAACGGGGCAATGACAAGCTATTACGGATAAGCAAAAATGACTGATACGCACTTGTTGCTGCGGCTACATTATCAAGCCAGGAAGGAATATCTCCACCGGGATCTAATCGACAGGTATAGGTAACCTGCATTCGTTGCTTTGTTACGGGTCGAACCTGCCATATAGCTAACCAATCGGCGATACGTACCGTATTCGGCTGGGTTGCCACTAAGTCAGGCATACCCACTCCTTTAACATGAAGAATTTTTGTTGCAGGGTCTTGCGTGAATGTCAGTTTCACACCCATATCACGGTCACTAACGGGCCATGGTACAGCCGTAACGACATGATACAACAATTCCGTTTCACTGACGCGTCGTATCAGCCTGGCGGATTTCGTTTTATAGATGACGTTTTTATAATTTGCAATATCAGACAGTAGGGCTACCAACTGGCTCTGCGTGCCCTCCATAGCGCACTCAACTCTCAATTCACTCGATCGGCTACCGGGTATGTTGCGCGTATAAACTTGAATTTGATCCTTGTCTTTCGCTAATTTCCAGGCTTCCTGTGCTTGTGCCTGAACAGATCCAACGCCCAGTCCAAAACTAATGATCAACAATACCCAAAAGCAACCTGACTGAAATAACCTCATACCGTTTTTACGCCTTTTCTTCAACGCCTTCTTCTTTTTACCTGCATATCTAACGTTAGGGCTACGGTTTTTGTTAAGTCGCTTATCAATTACGTGATTTTTTAATCAATACCCATCTACACTTTAGCAGAAATCAGACGCGTAACAAGGCTTCTGGTTATAACGCAAGATGCTCGGAGTGAACCGATTCTCCGTAAAATACAGTTGCCTGACGGTCAAAATCTTCGGTGGAGTCAGTAGTCAGAAACGTACGCTGCCTGTGTTTACTGCACTGCGCTTCCAGTTCAGGATGACGAATCAGGTAATCGGCCAGGCTATCGGCTACAATTCCACCCTGGCTGAGAATGGTCGCGCCTTGTGGAGCATACTGTCGTATCTTATTGAGCAACAACGGGTAGTGGGTGCAGGCTAGCAGGATCGTGTCAATGTCAGGCGATTGTTTCAACAGTCGATCAATGTGTTGCTTGACGAAATAGTCGGCTCCGGGACTGTCATATTCACCGTTTTCCACGAGCGGTACCCACATAGGGCAGGCTTCCTGAAAAACGTTCAGTTCAGGAAAGAACTTCTCGATCTCGACCAGGTACGATTCCGACGTAACCGTTCCCCGTGTGGCCAAAACACCAACGTTGCCGCTTTGAGAGTAATTGCCAATAACTTCTGTTGTAGGCCGAATAACGCCTAATACGCGTCTATCAGGACCATCCAGTCCGGGATGTTGAATGGGCAAATCAAGTTGCTGAATGTTTCGTAAGGCTTTGGCCGAAGCTGTATTACAGGCCAGCACAACCAGGCGGCACCCCCGATCAAATAAATGCTGAACACATTCGAGCGTGTAGTGGTAAACTGTTTCAAAGGAACGGGTACCATAAGGCGTTCGGGCATTGTCGCCGAGGTAGATATAATCGTATTGGGGTAACTTCTGGACGATTTCGCGCAGAACAGTCAGGCCGCCATAACCTGAATCAAATATGCCAATTGGTTGAGAGGGTATAGGCATTTTATAAAATCAATAAAAGCTGTTACACAGAGATTCGCAGAGAAAACGGATATACACGGAGGTTTTTTGTTAACTCCTCCGTGTATATCCGTTTTCTCTGCGAATCTCTGTGTAATAATATTATCCCAGCAGTTCTTTCCCCTGCGCCAGAGCCGCATCCAATCCCGATAAATCGGTGCCGCCCGCTGTGGCGAAGAAGGGTTGCCCACCGCCACCGCCTTTTATGTTTTTAGCCAGCTCTTTTACAACCTGACCGGCATTCAGTTTCCTGTCCTGAATGAGTGAATCGGGAAGCATGACAGCCAGTTGTGGCTTACCGTTTATATCGGCACCCAGCACAAGGGCGAGGTTATCGACTTTCGCTTTCAGGTCATAGGCCAGTTGCTTGAGGGCATCGGCGTTGGGAACGTCTACCCGTTCAACAAGCACCATATGACCCGATCCAACGTTTCCGTTTACGGCCTGTATTTTCGTCAACAGTTCATTCTTTACTTGCTGAATCTTCTCATTCTGCAATACTTCGACCTGCTTCTGCAAGGCAGCGCGTTCATCCATCAACCCCTGAACGGCTTTAACAACATCTTTCGGCGCTTTAAGTAATTCTTTAAGTTCGCTCACAACCGCCATTTGTTCGTTTATCAAGGCTTCGGCACCGGAGGAGGTTTTAGCCTCCACCCGCCGGATACCCGTTGATACCGACCCTTCGCCCGTAAACTTGAACAAACCAATATGTCCTGTTGCCGGCACATGCGTACCTCCGCAAAGCTCAACAGAATAGTTGGGGCCGAAGGTGATAACCCGAACGAAGTCACCGTATTTCTCACCGAACAACGCCGTTGCGCCTAATTCTTTAGCCTGCCCGATAGGTACGTTCCGCTTCTCATCGAGTTTGATGTCTTCCCGAATTTTTTTGTTCACGATCCGTTCTACTTCGGCCAGTTGCTCGTCGGTTACTTTGCTGAAGTGAGAGAAGTCGAATCGCAGGGCATCAGGCCCAACATACGACCCTTTTTGGCCAACGTGCTTGCCCAACACATCGCGCAGAGCCGCGTGAAGAAGGTGCGTTGCCGAGTGATTACTGCTCGTGAGACCTCGACGGGCAGTATTGATAACGGCGTAGACTGAATCAGCTTCGGTCAGCAATTCATCAATTCCCGTAACATCCTGAACGATATGAATAGTCAGGTCATTTTCTTTTTTAGTATCCAGTACCGTCAGCGTTGCAATCTTATCCGAGCCAACGAATAATTGAAGCACACCCGTATCGCCAACCTGTCCACCCGATTCCGCGTAGAAAGGGGTTTTGTCGAGTACTACCTGTATTTGCGTGCCCTGTTTGTTCTGAATCTTGCGATACTTCACAATGTGGGTGTAGGCTTCGGGCTGATCATAGCCCACAAATTCAACACGGTCTGTTTCATTGACATCAATCCAGTCGCCTGCCGTTGAGGTGGCATCTTTTCTGGACCGGGCTTTCTGTTCCTGAAGGGCTTTCTGGAAACCAGCTTCGTCAATTGTCAATCCCTTTTCGCGGGCGATAAGGGCCGTTAAATCGGCGGGGAAGCCAAAGGTATCGTTTAGTTCGAAGACGGTTTCGCCGGGAATTTCTTTCGTGCCTTTTCCGTCAAGATCACTAATTATCTGATCTAGACGCCCCAAACCCGTTCCCAACGTCCGCAAAAACGAGATTTCCTCTTCCCGAATAACGGTAGCCACAAAATCACGCTGGGCGTTCAATTCGGGAAATACATCGGCAAATTGTTGAGCAAGTGTTGGCACGAGCTTGGTCATGAACGGCTCGGTCAGGTTCAGGTATGAATACCCGTAGCGAATGGCCCGGCGCAAAATTCGCCGGATAACATAACCCGCTTTGGCGTTCGAAGGAACCAGTCCGTCAGAAATGGCAAACGATACCGCCCGAATATGGTCGGCGATCACGCGCATTGCTACGTCGGCTTTGTCCATCGTGCCGCCGTATGCTTTGCCCGATAGCTCTTCAATAACACGGATCGTGCCCGTAAATACGTCGGTGTCGTAGTTCGATTTTTTACCCTGAATGGCCATGCATAATCGCTCGAAACCCATACCCGTATCGACATGGCGGGCAGGCAGCGGCTCCAGCGAACCATCGGCTTTGCGGTTGAACTGCATGAACACAAGGTTCCATATTTCGACTACCTGTGGATGGTCGGCATTGACCAGGCTTTTACCGGGTGTTTGGGCTACTTCTTCCGGCGACCGCAAATCGACGTGGATCTCGGAGCAGGGGCCACACGGACCCGTATCGCCCATTTCCCAGAAATTGTCTTTTTTGTTGCCGTAGATGATCCGGTCTTCGCCCACAATGGGTTTCCAGAGGTCGAACGCTTCCTGATCAAAGGGGACGTTGTCTTTTTTATCCCCTTCAAATACCGATACATAGAGCCGATCTTTGGGCAATTTGTATACGTCCGTCAGTAACTCCCACGCCCAGGTAATGGCTTCTTTTTTGAAGTAATCGCCAAACGACCAGTTGCCAAGCATTTCGAACATGGTGTGGTGATAGGTGTCGAACCCTACATCTTCCAGGTCATTATGTTTCCCCGAAACCCGCAAACACTTTTGTGTGTCGGCCACCCGTTTGGATGGCGGAGTACCGTTTCCAAGGAAAAAATCTTTGAACTGCGCCATACCCGAGTTGTTGAACATCAGCGTCGGGTCGTTTTTGGCAACGAGCGGGGCCGATTGTACAATCAGGTGTTGTTTGGATTGGAAGAAGTCGAGAAAATGCCGACGTATTTCGTGGGAAGTCATTTTTTTTAGTCAGTAAGTCAATAACGGGGGCGCCCGTGCGGTTGATAAGTCGATACGTTATATCGCCGACTATTACTTACCGACTGACTAACTATCTACCTTACTCAACTGAGTCTGCAAATTTACGGCAAAACTTGCGTTTATTCAGACAGCTTTCCAAGTTTGCAGTATGGAAAACGGGGGCAAGTTGTATTACGGGATAAAGGAAGTAGCGGAGATGTTTGACATCAATGCCTCCAAACTGCGGTATTATGAAAAGGAATTCCCTACCCTACAGCCCAAAAAGAACCGCTCCGGCGACCGGGTTTATACGCAGGATGACATCAATCATCTGAAAGAAATTCTGGTGTTAATCAACGATAAAGGCTATACGCTGCCGGGGGCCAGAGAATACATCAAAACCCGCGATGCCAACCGCCGGGAACATGTCGTTTATATCAATAAGCTCAAGCGAATAAAGGCCGGACTGGAGAAGCTTAGAGCCAGTCTCGACAAACAAAAACCACAGGAAGTGCAGCCAAAACAGGACGATGACGAGCCTGAGGAGGTTTTGTAAACAGAGATTTACTGAAACCCAATTATCCGGTTTCAGCCTGCTGTTATTTGATTATCGTTGGCTTTTCCCGTAAGAAATAGGTAAGCTTGCAGAAGACACACTATTTTGTGTACTGTATACAAACCAGCTTTCCTGTTTCGTGCCCATTAATATCCACCATCAAATTGCCCTGACGCTTGTTCCCGGCGTTGGCAGTGTTCTTATCCGTCAATTAATCAGCTATTGCGGTTCCGCTGCCGATGTGTTTCAGGCACCTTTGGCCCGGCTGATGAAAGTGCCGGGCATTGGCGAAGTGACGGCTCGCGCTATCTTAAAACCCGGAATCTTAGCCGAAGCGGAACAGGTGGTACGACGGCTTGAAAAGTTGGGCGCTACAGCCCTTTTTTATACGGACAAAGCCTATCCAACCCGCCTTAAAACACTGTACGATGCCCCCGCCCTACTCTATTTTCAGGGAACCGGCGATCTCAATGCTACGCGCACCATCGGGCTGGTTGGCACCCGACAGGCTACTGATTATGGTCGGCGCATTACCAATGAAATTATCGAAGCGGTGGTTCCTTATAATGTGAGCGTTATTAGTGGATTAGCCTATGGCATCGACATTGCCGCCCACCGCGCCAGTCTGTCGAATGGCTTACCCACTATCGGCGTCATGGCCAGTGGTCTGGATATTATTTATCCGAATGTCCACCAGAAAACAGCTGGTGAGATGCTTATGCAAGGAGGCCTACTCACCGAAAGCCGACCCGGCACCAAACCCGACGCGCACCTCTTCCCGGCGCGGAACCGGATTATTGCGGGCTTGAGCGATGTCGTTGTTGTAGTCGAAGCGGCCGCCAAAGGAGGTGCATTGATTACGGCAGAATATGCCAATAATTACCACCGCGAGGTATTTGCGGTGCCGGGACAGTTGAACCAGGCGTTTTCGGCAGGTTGCAACAAACTCATCCGGGAGAACAAAGCGCAGATTTACACCAGCCCTAAAGATCTGATTGAAGCACTAAACTGGGACAAAACAACGAATACCAGTCCACACAAAAACACCCTTCCGGCCTTACCTGTCGGAATCACAGAGGAAGAAAGTCAAGTGTTGGCTTTGCTTCGCCAATCGGCCGATTTACACGTTGACGAGTTGAGTTGGAAAAGCCAAATACCGATGGGTCGCCTGGCTTCTCTCCTGCTCACGCTGGAGTTTCAGGGATTTGTGCGCTCCCTGCCGGGGAAAAAATATGCAGTGGTGTACGTTTGAGGGTATTCAGGCTAGTTTATAATTCCTACTTTTATGGCTTAGTCTAAATTCTGCTCTCGTTCCATGACTGCCCATCTACAAAATTTTCGACAAGCGTTTTTTTGTCTCTCGTTTAGTTTACTGGCTCTTTCTGGTTTAGCCCAAACACAGTCAACTGCAAAAAAAAGTGGAAATCCCGTTTTCCCTGGTTGGTACGCTGATCCCGAGGGCGTCATTTTTGGTAAGCAATACTGGATTTACCCAACATACTCGGCACCGTACGAAAAACAGATTTTCTTCGATGCGTTCTCTTCACCCGATCTGGTAACCTGGACCAAGCACAGCCGCATCCTTGACTCGACAGCCGTAAAATGGGCAAAAAAAGCCATGTGGGCACCTGCCATTATCGAGAAGGGTGGAAAATACTTTTTGTTCTTCGGTGCCAATGATATTCATGATGAGAAGAAAGAAATTGGCGGTATTGGCGTCGCCGTTGCCGATAACCCCGCCGGACCCTTCCGTGATTATTTAGGAAAACCCCTGGTCGGACAGATTCGCAATGGCGCACAACCCATAGATCAATATGTTTTTAAAGACAAAGACGGGCAATATTATTTGCTATACGGCGGCTGGGGCCACTGTAACATTGCCCGCCTGAAAGATGATTTCACCGGTTTTCTGCCATTTCCCGACGGCACAATCTTTCGGGAAATGACACCCAAAGGGTATGTTGAAGGCCCAACCATATTTGTTCGCAAGGGTAAGTACTATTTTATGTGGTCGGAAGGCGGCTGGACAGGGCCGGATTACTCGGTGGCCTATGCCGTTGCCGATTCGCCCTTTGGTCCATTTGAACGAGTCGGTAAGATATTACAGCAAGACCCTGCTGTGGCTACCGGTGCTGGTCACCATTCGGTTATTCAGGTGCCCGGTACGGACGACTGGTACATCGTTTATCATCGACGCCCCTTAACAGAAACCGATGGTAACCATCGCGAAACGTGTATCGACCAAATGTATTTCAATATAGATGGATCTATTAAACCTGTGAAAATTACAGTTACCGGTGTTAGCGCGAAGCCACTAAAATAAGTTAAGAATCAGGATTAAATTAATGAAAAATGGATAATGTAGAATGAAAAATTGCCACGATGTAAATATTTTACATTTTACATTCTCCATTCTACATTATCCATTTACTTATTACATAATGTTTGTAACCATGAAACAACTCATTTCAGGGCTGGTAGTTTGTTTTTTCGGTATTGGGTATGGTTTTGCTCAATCAACCGCGAATCCGGCATCACCAACTTTACCACGAATCGCTATTGCTGGCTTAGGCATCGAATCCAGTACTTTTTCTCCGGCCGTTACCCACGAGGAAGCCTTTCACGCGCGTTATGGCCCCGAGGTGTTCAATGCCTATCCGTTTATGATGCCCGTATCTCCCCTGCGCAAAAAAGCAATCTGGCTTCCTGCTATCGTAGGGAAATCGCTTCCCGGTGGCGCTGTAACCCGAGAAGCTTATGAATCACTGGTAAAAAAAACCCTGGACTCGCTCAAAAAATACGGCCCTTATGATGGCCTTTATTTCGACATTCACGGCGCCATGAGTGTCGTGGGTCTCGACGATCCCGAAGGCGATTTCATTACCCGAATCCGAAAAGTTATTGGCTACAAAACACTCGTTTCCACATCAATGGATTTGCATGGTAATGTATCCTGGCGATTGGCCCAGAATTCAGATTTGATTACCTGCTACCGAATGGCCCCTCATGAAGATGCCATGCAAACCAAAGAACGTGCGGTGGCCCATTTGCTGGAGCGCATTCAGAATGGAAAAGGCAAACCCGCCTACAAAGTTTGGATACCGGTACCAATCCTGTTGCCGGGCGAAAAAACGAGTACCCGCATCGAACCAGGCAAGAGTCTTTACAGTGAGGTAGAGCCACTTGCCGATCATCAGCCTGGCATTGTCGACGCAGCCATCTGGATAGGCTACGCCTGGGCAGATGAGCCCCGCAATCATGCCGTTGTGATGGTTACCGGCGATGACAAGGCAAAAGTGACCCAGGCCGCCGAAAAACTAGCCCTTGATTTCTGGAATGTACGAAATCAGTTCGGCTTTGTGGCCCCTACCGGTACGCTGGAGAAGTGTCTGGCGAATGCGCTGGCCAGCAAAAAACACCCTTTCTTTATTAGTGATACCGGCGACAATCCAACGGCCGGTGGAGCGGGCGACGTGACCTGGACGCTCACGCAGCTATTGGCTCGTCCGGAGTTTCAGCGGGAAGACGGCCCTTCGCTGATCTATGCATCCATCCCCGATCCGGAGTTGGTAAAAAAAGCGATAGCCGCCGGTGTGGGTGGCCATGTTGATGGTGTTGCAGGCGCTCGAGTCGATGCCCGTTTTGCTCCGCCCGTTAAGCTAAAAGGAACAGTAGAATCTATCGTTCGCGGAGACAAAGATGCTGAGGTAGAGGTGGTTGTAAAGATGGGAAGCGTACATGTTATTGTCACCCAAAAACGGAAGCCCTACCACAAGGAAATTGATTTCACCCGGCTTGGTCTCAAACCCCGGCAAGCCAATATTGTTGTGGTAAAGATTGGGTATCTCGAACCTGAACTGTATGCCATGCAGGCCGATTGGATTATGGCCTTAACACCAGGTGGCGTGAATCAGGATTTAGCCCGATTGCCCTATAAGCGAATTAAGCGGCCGATGTTCCCATTCGATAACGACATGAAAAAACCAGACCTGTCGGCTCAGTTTGTGCCCCTTTCCGGTACAACCAACTAAGCTTGTACAAAGACTTAAGCAGGAAAATACACGGTGAAGGTTGCGCCCTGGCCCGGTTGACTCGTAGCTGTAATTCCTCCGCCATGATTAGCGGCAACTTTCTCGCAGATGGCTAAGCCAATACCCGTTCCTGCAAATTCGTTTTTGCCATGAAGCCGCTGAAAAACATGGAATATTCGGTCAATGTATTTCTCATCAAAGCCGATTCCATTGTCTGTTATGCTGATTCTGTAATAAACGTTTGCCAATGGAGTAGGCCGGATCAGTTCAGGTAACTCACTTGACTCGATCCGCTCACTTTCGACTCGAATGACTGGAGAAACATCAAGTCGCCGAAACTTCAGGGCATTGCTGAACAAATTCTGGAATAGCTGCTCCAATTGAGACTGGTCGCCTTTTATGTTCGGTAAATCATCTATTTCAAACAGAGCATTTGTTTCCTGGATACGCAGGTCTAAATCGGAAAGAACCGTGTTGACTACTTGATTCAGATCGACAGACGTTGTTGTGTCGCGCCGGGTAGATATTCGGGAGAAGCTAAGCAAGTCTTTAATCAGCGTTGACATTCGACTGGCCGCCAACTGCATACGCTCCAGATAACCGACGCCCTCGCCCAACTGGTCAGCATATTGACGATGCAGCAAGTCGCCAAATTGCTGCACCTTCCGTAAGGGTTCCTGCAAATCGTGGGAAGCTATGTAAGCAAATTGCTGAAGGTTAGTATTGGATCGGTTCAGTGCCTGGTTACTTACTTCCAGGGCAGTGATCGTCTGGGTAAGCTGTTCATTGTTGACTTTTAATAGTTGCTGGGTTTCTTTCTGAATGGTCAGATCAGTCAATATAACACTCAGACACGTTCCGCCATCCAGTTCCAGAACCGTTGCCGAAAGCAGGCAGGGAACCAGATTTCCGCCCGAACTGATCAGTGCTACATCAAGCTTCCACTTACCAGTCCAATGATCTGCCAATAACGAATCGAACTCTATCCGACTGGTAGGCGCAATAAACTCGGCAAAACTTATACCCAAAACGCTGGACAAAGGCAACTTTATCATAGCGGCAAAAGCGGAGTTGCCATATAAAATAAGGCCATCCTGATTGAGCGTTACCGCCCCTTCATTCATCGTCTCTATAAAAACACGGTAGGTATGGTCGGCTGTTTTGAGCGTATACAACTCATGTCCGGCTGCTCCCTGAACAACCAGCGCATCAACTTGTCCGCTACGAATCGCCTGAATAGTTTCTGTGGCTTCATCGAGTTGCCAGCGTAGCGCTTCATTTTCCGCTACTAATTGCTCGTATGTTTTCGACCCGTTCATTAATCTAGGCTAGTGACTCCTAATCCGTTCAGTACCTTTTGGGTGTTAGACAAATCACCTATAAACCGGCGTTCAGGTAAAGGAAATCGTTTAATCAGCAAGGGCAGTGCAATAAGTTGTTCCCGTTCGGCCAGTTCTTTTTGCTGATGCACATCAATAATTTCAAGGTCGAATTGACCAGGTAAGTACTGCTCACAAATGTGTTTAAGATTGGCAATTGCCCGGATTGAATTCAGCGACGCCCCCGTGACAAATAAATGCAATACGTAGTGCTGGCCCTGGCCATCCGGATGAAACTCCTCTGATCGTGATGGCTCTTTCATTTACTTAACAGTTGGGCGGATATTTAATCCAACCAACACTTTTTCTTCATTCGACAAGTCGCCTATGATCTTACGAATAGGCTCAGGCACCTTTTTAACCAGCGTTGGAACGGCCAGAATCTGGTCACCCTCAGCCAGCTGCGGTTGCACCCGTAAATCAATAACTTCAATGACATATTTCCCTTTCAAGTGCTCTTCGCAGTACTTTTTCAAATTGCTCAGAGCTAATTGAGATTTGGGCGTATTACCGGCAATGTAGAGTCGCAGCTCCCAGATTTCTTCGTTTGTTTCCATTCACTATTTGTCATTCAGACCAACTGCCTTATTCATTATGCCGACTTCGGGTTACCTCCTCCCGGTTTTTCGCCAATACCTCCTTCCGGAGTTCATCATCTACATAGGTTTTATTCAACTCATCCTGTACAGATTCAAACTCCTCCTGCAGACTGGCTATTTTTGCTTCCAGAACCAGGCGTTTACGCTCAATTTCACGGTCTTTACGGCTCAGAGCGTGTTTCCGCAGAACAAGCCCTGTTTCTTCTTCCAGTTGCTGAGCCACTCGGGCAGAACCTGTCAGAACACCTTCTATCCCCAAATAAACGTCAACAAGATTAATTCCATGATCGGTAATAATAAACTCCCTAACCTGATTGGAATGTTTCATGCCGCGCGATTTCATGATGTACAATCCCCGGTTTCGTTCCCCATTCATTTCAATGTCTTTAACCTGTAGCCAGGCATCGACCAACGACGAAACTCCTTCATCGGTCTGTTCATTAACTAGACTGTTCAGGGAGAGAGCCGTGAACATAACGGTTATTTGTTCAGCCTGCAAAAAATCAATTAACCGGATCAACATCGACTTAACATCACTTACCGACCCAACGGTAATCAGATTAGTTATTGGATCGATTATCACAACAGTAGGCTTAAATTCCTGAATTTGTTTGTGAATCGCCACCAGATGCATCTCCAGCCCATTTAGTGTTGGACGGGCCGCCTGAAAGGCCAGCAAACCATCATCAATATGTTGCTGGAGATCAAGCCCGATCGAGTGCATGTTGCGAGTAATTTGCTGCGGAGACTCCTCAAACGCAAAATAGATGCACCGTTCCTTTCGCTGGCAGGTCTGGTCGGCAAAAGTAGCGGCAATACTGGTTTTACCGGTACCTGCCGTACCCGATACCAGAATGCTGCTTCCTTTGAAAAATCCCTGCCCATCGAGCATTTTATCCAGCGCCTGAATTCCGGATGATATACGCTCAGACGATACGGGATGATTCAGTGTCAGGGAGGTTACTGGCAGAACTGAAATGCCCGTTTCGTCGATCAGGAATGGGTATTCATTGGTACCGTGAATCGATCCACGGTACTTGATAATACGTAGTAAGCGGGTTGAAATTTGATTTTTGACCCGGTGATCGAGCAGAATTACGCAATCCGATACATACTCCTCCAGTCCCTGTCGGGTTAAAGAGCCCTCCCCTTTTTCGCCAGTAATAATTGTTGTTACCTTTTTTTCTTTAAGCCACTCAAAAAGTCGTCTTAACTCAGCCCGCAGAATGCTCTGATTGGTTAGGCCGGCAAACAGATTCTCAATTGTATCCAGCACAACCCGTTTAGCCCCGATACTGTCGATCGCGTAACCTAGTCGAATAAATAAACCATCCAGATCATATTCGCCGGTTTCTTCGATTTCACTCCGTTCAATACGGACATGGTCGAGTTTGATCAGTTTCTCTCTCTGTAACTGATCGAGATCGAAGCCCAGCGACGTCACGTTTAACGCCAGTTCCTCACTTTTTTCTTCAAACGCCATGAACACGCCTGGTTCATTGAACTCCATTGCTCCCCGAACAATGAACTCGATAGAGAACAGCGTTTTTCCGCTGCCTGCACTTCCGCAAATTAGCGTAGGTCGTCCGGCGGGAAGCCCCCCGGATGTTATTTCGTCCAGTCCCCGAATACCGGTCCGGGATTTGGGAAGAGATGTCAATGGTCGTTTCGGTTGATCAGGTAAACTCATGCACGTAGAAAAGGAGACCAATCAGGTTCAGTAGAAGAAAGAGAGACATATACCCAACACATAGAAGCAGTAGAATACAGGCTTTTTTTACTAGATTATTGTCTGCGCCTTCCGGGTCAATTAAGGTATATGGATGTTTATATATACTAAAAAAGCACAAAAAGGTTTGTGGAATATAGGTTAGAAACGTTTACGGACTGTTTAACAGTATACTTCCTTATTTCGACACAACTCACATTCGTTTGTAGGCTAATTGAATTAACTAAAACGAAATTAGCTACAAAAGAAGTTATTGACCAAGTTGCGCCGATGTAAAAAAGCTTTGATTGGGTTAATAACGTCTTGAGGGTGGGCAAATAACCCGCTACGCAAGGCGCATGTTGAATTTGATCCGGTCAATTGACTACCTGATAATCCGATAAGGTGAACCGGCTGGTGAGCCTACGAAAATGGGTATTCAACCGAGGGTATAATGTCGTGTTTTTACCAGCTTCATTGACGTACCAGCTTCGGCAGCCCGTTCTCCACACGGTTCCTTCAAATTGCTGTTGAAGGCGTCGATTATACGCTGTTTGAACAGGCTCTTTCACATCCAGATACCCCCGCTCTCCTAAACAGTTTATTTGACGGATATAACGCATGATATAATTCATCTGCGATTCCATGATGTGTAATACTGAATTATGGCCTAACCCGGTGTTTGGTCCCAGAAGAAAGGCCAGATTTGGAAAATTGGCCGTTGTAATGCCTTTATAGGATTCACCGCCCGTCTTTCTCCAAACGTCGAACAAGTTCTCATTCGTTTTACCAATAATTTGAATAGAAAAATTCAGATCGGCTACATGAAAACCCGTTCCTAAAATAACGATATCAACAGGGTATTCCTGACCAGTTTTCGTTTTGATTCCGGTTTCGGTAAACACATCAATATTTTCCGTAACTAGCTGAACATTAGGTCGATTAAAAGTCGGATAAAAATCGTCAGACTTCAAAATACGTTTACATCCAATTGTATAGTCAGGGGTTAGTTTTTTTCTAATGTTGGCGTCATTTACTTCATCAGCTAACTTCTTCATGGAAATTCGCTTCATGAGGGCATTGATCCAGGTAGACCCGATAAACCCCAGCCCAATCAATTCATTTAACCAGAAGATCGACTCCCGTTGCAGTTTCATAAAAAGAGGAAAGCGTTTGAATCGCTGTTGGGCGGCTTCAGAAATAGAGCTATCCAGCCGGTAGCTGATCCAGGCTGGGGTACGCTGAAAAACCAGTAAGGATTTTACCTGTGCCGCAATGCTGGGTACTAGTTGAACAGCGCTGGCCCCGGTACCAATCACAGCCACATTTTTACCAGTCAAGCTGCAACCAGTATCCCACTGCGCCGAATGAAATACCTTCCCCAAAAACGTATTCAGGCCCTGGAAAGCAGGAATATGGGGACGATTCAGCGGACCCAGTGCTGCCAGTAAAATTTTAACCGTTGTAGTTGTGTTATAAGCATCCGTGAGTTGCCAGCAACCATTCTCCTCAATGAACCGTGCCTCCACAATGTCGGTATTGAACCGAATATGATTTCTCAATTTATTCCGGTCAACTACTGTCTGTATATAGGCCAGAATATCAGGTTGGGTCGCATATAAATTTTTCCAGTTGGGGTTAGGTTCATCGGCAAACGAATACAGGTGCGAGGCCACATCACAGGCACACCCTGGATACAGATTGTCCCGCCAGGTCCCTCCCACGTCGGCGGCTCTCTCAAAAATCACAAACGATTCTTTCTGATTTTTTTTCAGTCGCAAAGCCGCAACCAATCCGGCAAATCCGGCGCCAATAATACCAACCTGAAAGTCCGGTTCCATCGTATCTTAGAGTAAGAAAGTGGTTGTTTACAATTCTAACCAAACTTTTGACAGTACCCCTAAAAACAACATCCCGAAAGGTATAAACTTTCGGGATGTTACACCAATCTGAATTTCCGTATTCCAATCTTTATCCTTTACACAAACTTATCGGGTTTTCGATTTCGTCGGCCTACTATCTGATTTGGGTATTAACGGCATTTCCGGCTCCAGTTCACTCACCTGTTTCGATCTTATTTTTCGACCTTCATGGAATATTACAAAGGCAATTAGTAACAGCAGCAATACATTGGATACGAGATCGATGGTATCGCCGGTGTGGGCAAGGGGTGGGTCAAATCGGAATTCAATCGTGTGTTTTCCGGCAGGAATTCGCAAGGCTCTAAGCACATAATTGGCCCGTAGATGCGGAGCTGGTTTTCCATCTATAAACGCCTGCCAGTCGGTTTCACCCCTATAATAGATTTCGGAAAAAACAGCTAGTCCATCGCGGGCAGCGTTCGATTCATAGAGCAGTTTATCCGGCCGATAGCTCGTCAATTGAATCGTGCTGCCAGTATGGTCCAATTTGGCGGGCAGGTTTCCTAACTGTGTTGCGAACCGCTTGTCGACTACTACCGAATCGCGAGGGTTCAGCGTTTTCATAGCGGCCATTTCCTCATCGGCATTAGCTACCTGCTGTATCGTTCCAACAAACCAGGCCGCTCCCATTACTTCTGGATTGGGCAACGCCATTGGTCCGGCCGGAGCCTGCTGCGGATCATTAGGGTTAGCCGGTCCATTCTGAATAACATACTTGGCATTCAGCATATTCAGAATATTAAGGGTATTCGGCTGAAAAGCGAAGTTTATCAATTCATTGTAGCGACGAAGGCGTGTTGTATTGTAGCCCCCAATGGAGCGATGGAAATACGAAGTCCGGTTGGTTTCCATAAACGACCCCGTCTGGTCGAACACGCGGTAGCCCAGTGATTTATCCTGTAGTATCTGCTGATCGGCAGGTGTTGGTTCGAACAAGGTACTGGCCTGAGTTTTCGATATAAAATCGGCGTTATTCAGAAACCGCTTATCCACCGAAAACAGATCGAACACAACAACGGCCAAAATCAGTGGATAAAAAACGCCTGCCTTTATTTTGTCCGTTAGAAACAGCCAAACAGATCCGGCTGCCAGCAAAACGAGAATAACCGACCGGAACGCATCGGCCCGGAATAAACTTTGTCGGTCATTGATAAGAGCCGTTTGAAAGTCTTTTGCCCCTTCGCCAAAATAACGACCTAAAATGGCCAGATCATTTGGTGCCTGAAAGTTGAAAAACGTACTGCTCAGCAACGCTAACACGGCGGCTAAACCGGCAGTAAGTCCCAGACTTATCAAGAAAGGTTGCTTTAGTTGATTAAACGTCAATTTTTGGTTGACAATCGTTTGAATACCCAGAGCAGCACCAGCGGCTATGAATAACTGGGCGAGGCAAAACGCCATTGTCATTGCCCTGAACTTGTTCAAGTAAGGCAAATTGTCGAACAAAAACTCGTTAAAAAACAGCAGATTTTTTCCCCAGGCCAGCATAATCATCAGGACAGTTGCACTCAGCAACCACCAGCGAACAGCCCCCCGCAGAACAAACATACTCAGCACGAATAAAAATAACAGGGCCGCTCCTGCATAAGCGGGGCCACCCACCATAGGCTGATCGCCCCAGTATGTTGGTGCGCCCAGTTCGGCCATTTGTTTGGCGGCAGAGGGGTCAACACCTCGTGCTGTCATGGCTTTGTAAAACTCCGAATCGGTTGTCAGGCCACCACCCGAAGCGCCCCCAAATGCATTGGGAATAAGCAGAGTGAGCGTTTCGGCTTTTCCATAGCTATAGGTGAATGCATAGTCTTTGTCTAACCCCCCCTTCGACTCACTACTTGGCGATTTTCCGTCAGGGTTGGTTGTTTTGGCAGTCAGTTCGGATTTGCCACGGATTGTTTCTTTAGTGTATTGATTTAGCATCAACAAGCGTTTGCCGAAACTCCCGGCAGCCAATCCACCAACAACGGCCAATGTGGCCAGACCGAGAGCTAGTTGCTTCGTTTTTCCAGCCCTTACGAGCGAAATACCTTCAATCAGCACATACAAGCCAATAGACATAAAGAGGTAATAGGTAATCTGAATATGGTTAGCTCCCAATTCCATACACATAAAAAAGCCCATCAGGGCGGCTCCCAGCCAATAGCGGCCTCTTAAGGCCAATATGACACCGGCCAGCATGCCGGCACCGTAGGCCATAGCAAAAAGTTTGGACACGTGACCCGCTTCGAGACTAACGATCCCAAATGTTCCCAATCCATAAGCGGCTGCGCCCAAAACCGAGAGCCATGAGTTACACCCCAGCACAATCAATAATATATACATACTCAACATCACCATGAATACAATACTGGCAGTGTTTGGCAGTACACTTATAACAGCCATTGTGGCCTTATAAACAAAAATATAAGGGTAATTATAGTCGATCATGTAGCCCGGCATACCACTAAA
The DNA here is from genome assembly GCF_002831565.1 of Spirosoma pollinicola. Lineage (NCBI taxonomy): Bacteria > Pseudomonadati > Bacteroidota > Cytophagia > Cytophagales > Cytophagaceae > Spirosoma > Spirosoma pollinicola. The sequence continues at coordinate 4,763,994 of NZ_CP025096.1, forward strand.
AACAGCATCAGTCCATTGGGGCTTTTCGCCTGTTTCTTTGGCAATTTCACGAATTTCCCGAGCGGAAGCCGCTGACTCCTGCACATCATGCATGGAAAGCGTTTTGCCCGACATTACCGGAGAGAAATAGATAATGGCCAGCACCAACAAAGCCAGAACGGCAATCAGGTGTGTGCGCAAACCGGTTTGCCGGTGCGGTTGAAGAAGGGTTGGTTGGTTCATAAAATCAACTGGTACATAGCCCAAAGATACGGCTTTGTACTAAAACGGATAGACAGTCTGCCTGATTGTTCGTGGAGAATTCACTTTGGGAGGTGGCACAATTATTGACAGGACCAACTGTAAGTGTTGGGCTAAGTTGAATTATCTATAAAACCCGAAACAATTGACTCTCTAAATACTATAACTATCGTTACCACAGAAAGATACTTTTGTTACTGATGGCAATGAATAACAAATTTTATGTGTAACAAAAATCAGAAAAGCAACTGAACAAATTCAGAGGTATTCTACAATTTTACCCTCTAAAACAGCAAAGCTACCTACCGTTTAATCAATTTTACTACACATTAAGCTACTAATTTCAGAACTAAAGCTGTCTTACTGGTACCCATTAGGCACACATGCGGAACAGACTCAAGCATCTCAGTATCAGTAAACTATTTTTTTTATTTGGTAGATCCAAAGGTCTACAATTAAAAAAATTTTGTATACTATTATATATGTTCTTCTTTCATAATATGTTTATTTTTTCTTTAAGAATAGTAACCCAGTGCAATTAATAGTAGTCTAAAATTCAAAATCTAACCCCATAGATTGCTTTAATACATCCTACTGAATATGAAACGCCATGTACTCATCGTAGATGAAAATCCATACGTTGTTGATATACTCGTTCAAACGCTTTGTAAAGACTTTAAGATTACAATAGCTGGTACAGGACAGGAAGCTGCTCATTTATTAATTCAGGGTTATCGATTTGATAGCGTAATCACTGAAATAGAATTGACCTCTTTTAGTGGTTTAGAGTTAACTAAACTCATCAGAATGAGTCGTTTGACAGCTCAAATTCCGGTCGTAATCTTGTCAAGCGTATCAGATAGTAACACTCGGATTACATGTCTGGAACAGGGAGCAGATGCATTTTTGTCTAAACCATTTAATCCACTGGAAGTGAAAGCTAAACTTCATGCTCTCCTCCGGCGTGCCGACTCACCAGACCAGGAAGTTCAAAAACGATTATCCGTCCGCGCAAATAAAGGTGGTAAGACCATCTGGTCATACCCTTCCCGTATACTCTCCATACTCTTCGGCGGTTTCGCTGTATCCTAAGCTTTCCTCTTTTTTAATCAGATACTTAGTCTATTTGTGAATGAATATGGCAATTTCATAGTCATTCGCAAATAGTACTAAACCTTGGGGATTCGCACAGACTATTTGCAGAGTCTCGGCAAAACCCGTATGGCATTCCGGCTTTTTTGATCCTTTGATTCGATGATAGTAGTCATTTCAGACTATCATTCGGTAATGTTGATGCAAACGTATATACCCACCGAAGGGTACAAAAATTTCTGTGCACACAACGACATGGCAACGCTTTACGTCTTATTGGTAATAGAAAATGACCTGATCGCCAATCGAGTTGCGGGCCTGATTGGTATGAACTATCTGATTATTCGCTTTAGAGAATTAAAAGAAGCTGAAGAATGGCTCACTGACAGGCAAGAGGTAGACTTGATCATCTCCGATGGCGTTACTGGTTACAGTCTGGCCGACCTGATACGGAGCAAGCGGGATTATCGGCTGGTCCCTTTACTGGTTTTGTCCCGCTTTGGCGAAGCATTAGTAGAACCGATATCCACAAGTACAGGCGTTACAGATATTTTGATTATTAATGAGGATAATCAGCGACTTCTGGCTAAAATAAGCTATTATCTTACTTTAAGTAAGCAGATTCATTCTATTGAAAGCGCTGGCCTCTTAGCACCAGTCCAGTCGTTTACTCTACCCTTTTGGAAACGTTTACTTGACATTAGCGTCGCCTTGCTGGTTATCATACTGTTAGCTCCCTTACTGTTAGTAATTTCACTTCTTATCATTATTGACTCCAGAGGACCAGCCATATATAAATCAAAACGGGCTGGGGCTAATTTCCATGTGTTCGATATGTATAAGTTTCGAACCATGGAAGCAGAAGCAGATCAACTTCTCAACCAGCTTGCATCTTATAATATCTACGACACAGAGGTCCCTGTAGAAACAACCGAAATGAAGTTTCTTTGCGATGCATGCCGGTTAAAGGGTCTGCCCTGTCAGTTAGTACTTTTCGACAAGAATCAGCCCATTTGCGAGAAACTTTATTTAGAAGAAAGTAAAGGGACGGCTAAATTCATGAAGTTTCGTAATGATCCGCGCGTTACGCGACTAGGTACTTTTTTGCGCAACAGCAGCATTGACGAGCTTCCTCAACTTTTCAATATTCTGCTTGGCGATATGTCATTAGTGGGCAACAGACCCCTGCCTCTTTACGAAGCGGAGAAACTCACCTCCGATGAATTTGCCAGACGATTCTCCGGCCCGGCAGGCTTAACGGGTCTATGGCAGGTAAAAAAACGAGGTAAAGGCGAAGGTCAAATGTCGGATCGGGACCGAACGCTTCTCGATATCGAATACTCAACTACATTCTCGTTTAAAACCGATATCCAGATCATCTGGAAGACTATGTTCAATTTGTGGCAAAAAGAGAACGTGTAACAGTGGTTTCTTACACACGTCTATTAGCCTGTTAGATTGCTTAGGCTAATACGATTTCCAATCCAAATCTTACAAGACCAATGAACCTGATAAACCGCCCTTTTTTTGTCTTTGATCAATGGCGTTGTAACTCATGGTTTTTTAGTGTGCTTGGCCTGTTGATCGCGTTGATGGCTGGCTGGGTTATTGGCACAAAGGGCGTTTTGGGCGGCCTCACGGTAGTAGCAGTACCCATGGCAATTTGCCTGGGAATTGGCATACTGGTTCAGCCAAAATTTGGCTTGTTCCTCTACGTTAACCTAAGTTTTGTCATTGGGTTTGCCCGTTTTTTACCCCGTGATACCCCAATGGGGACGGGCCTTGATGCTATTTTATTGCTGAGCCTGCTCGGAACATTTCTGAACGGAAAACAAATGGACTGGAAACAATTAAAGCAACCCGTTTTGTGGGTGCTTATTGTATGGTTGTCCTATACGATTCTGGAATATTTTAACCCAGAAGCCCCTCACCGGCCAGCCTGGTTTTACAATGTCCGTTCCTTTTCGCTAAGCTGGTTTTTTATTGCCATCATCGTTATGGTTAACCCAATTAGCCGAAAAGATATTCGCGTTTTTATCACAATCTGGTTAGTGTGGTCTTTTTTAGCTGCGCTGTGGGCTTTTAAACAACAATATATACGACTCGAACCCGCCGAACTAGCCTGGCTGGCCGAAGGCGGAGCCCGAACACATATTTTGTGGGGACAGCTTCGCAGTTTCTCGTTTTACTCCGATGCTGGACAATTTGGCTCTGAGATGGCTGGGGTAACGTTAATTTGTCTGGTCCTTTTCTTTGAGAGAACATCCTGGCTACACCGTATTGCCTACCTGATTCTGGGTGTTATTCTTTTCTGGGGATTTGCCGTTTCTGGTACGCGAGGTGCTCTTTTTGTCATACTGCCGGGCTACCCGACTTATCTGTTCTTAAGTCGTAACCTGATGAATATAGTGCGGGGCATTGCGGTGGCAGCGCCTATACTTGCTCTGTTGATGTTTACATCAATTGGCGATTCCAATTACCAGATTTTCCGGATCCGTTCGGCCCTCCGCCCTACTGAAGATGCGTCGTTCCTGGTTCGGCTGGAAAACCAGGAAAAACTTAGCCATTACCTGAAGAAAAAGCCTTTTGGGGCAGGCATAGGAACTTCGTCGGGAGCTGGCAATCGCTTCTCGCCCAATCATTTTGCCGCCCAGATTCCTACCGATAGCTGGTACGTTCAGCTCTGGATAGAAACCGGCGTTGTGGGGCTCACACTTTACCTGATGATGCTGGTGGGTATAATCCTGATTGGCACATATAAAATCTGGCATTTAAACGATCCCAGGCTCATTACCCTGATGATCGCGTTGCTGGCCGAATTTGTTGGTATTGCCACGGTAAGTTACACCAACCCAATTTTGGGCCAGTTTCCAACCAGTACGATCATTTTTATCAGTAGCATTTTATTTACCACCTGTAATCGTTGGGATACGCCCAAGCACTTAAACTATGCGAATCGGAATTGAAGCGCAGCGGCTCTTAAGGCCTCATAAGCACGGTATGGATATCGTGGCACTGGAAACTATTCGGGCGCTATCGACGTCGAAACAGCATGAATTCGTCGTTTTCATCAAGCCCGATACAGATCGTGATAGCCTCCCCAGGGCATCTAATGTAGAGTTCGTTGAACTGGCGGGTGGCCCGTATCCGGTTTGGGAGCAATATACTCTGCCCAGAGCGATCAGACAGTACGGCATTGATCTATTACACTGCACAGCCAATACTGCTCCACTGCGTTGCCCGGTGCCGGTTGTGCTTACACTGCACGACATAATTTTCCTGGAGAATCGGCCCTTGCTGGAAGGAAGCTGGTATCAACGATTCGGGAATCAATACCGCCGATGGAATGTACCTCAGATCGTACCGAAATGTGAACGGATCATAACGGTTTCCAATTTCGAGCGTCAACGCATTATTGATCATCTAAAACTTGATCCCGAGCGTATCGTAACTATATGGAATGCCGTTAGCCCCCAGTTTCGGCTTATCAATAATGACATCCAGACTCCCAATGTTCGATTACAGTATAATCTGCCCGAAGAGTTTATTTTTTTTCTGGGAAATACCGATCCAAAAAAGAATGTTCGGAACGTTCTGAAAGCCTTGCTTCTCCTGAAAAAACAAGGTCAACTTTCGTTACCAGTCGTTATTTCGAACCTGTCGGATTCTGCATTTCAGTCCATTTTGACAGAAATTGATGGGCAGATACTAAAGAATGATATTATCCTCTGCGGCTATATTCCAAACTATATTTTACCGCTGGTTTATAATATTGCCACAGTTTTCATGTGCCCATCCCTGCGTGAAAGCTTTGGTCTTCCCATTCTTGAGGCAATGGCCTGTGGAACCCCTGTGTTAACCTCCTCCACGTCTTCTATGCCAGAGGTAGCTGGTGAAGCCGCCATACTGGTCGATCCTACCTCGGTCGAAGCAATAGCCTTGCAGCTTTCTTATTTGATTCAGCAGCCTGCTCTGAGGGCCGAACTACGACGAAAAGGACTAGCCAGAGCCGAATTATTTTCGTGGCAATCGGCCGCAGAAAAATTATTGGATGTATATGCTGAAGTACTGGATACACACCCAATCACGACTGTATGTTAATGTGCAGTACCCGATCCTGACTCTGGTACGTCTGCCGATTCAAAGCCCGACTGTAACTAAATGTCTATTTTATCAAAAACACTAACGAGTTTGACGTTCTTGTTGAGCAGATTCAGATGCCGGGAACCGGAACGGCTTTGGCTCCTTTTACCCATTGCTCTATTACCTTGTCATAGTATTTAAGAACGCGTGCCGGGTTACCGCCAACAACTGAATAGGCAGGCACACTGCGGGTAACAACACTCCCGCCCGCTACGACAGAATGGCGTCCAATCGTTACGCCTGCCGTTATGGTCACATTAGCCCCTATCCAACAATCATCGTCAATTATGATAGGGCGTACCGTAACTATCTGATCCCGTATAGGTTGTTCTACATCTTCGTAAGTATGATTAAGCCCCGATAAAACGATATGCTGCGCCATAATTACCTTACTCCCGATAGTTACCGGGCCAATAACCACTGCACCGATACCCACTTGTGTGTTGTCGCCAATCAGTACGGCGCCTACCCCGTTATTGACAACACTGAAATCATCGATAATACTGTGTTCGCCCAGGGTAAACGGATTGAACGGCAGCACATCCAGACGAACGCTCGACCTGACGATTGACGTACGGTGCCGCTTATGTACAAACGGATTGACAAACCAGCTCACCCATAGGCGCGGTCTGGCTTGATAACGGGGAATCAGCAGAAAATGAATAAAGCGCTTAAGGCCAGGCCGTTTGTCAAGATAGGTCTTCAATGTAATATTTGTTTACGTACTGAACCACCTCTGCTATTTCTCCGGCATGCCGTATTTTGATCGAAACCAGTGGCTCTGTACATCTTTTCAGCAAAATAATCGGGCCTGATGAACCGGACATAATTAAGTCGGGCGAAGTAGTTATCGCATACGAAATACCGAAGATCGCGTTGGGTTCCATAATAGTTCACGGCGGTAACTACACCTGGAAATTTCAGCACAGATGGCTGCATGTGGGCAAGCGCTTATTTAATAGAAAATAGTATACTAAACTATTTTCTTCTTTGTTATGACTTTCAACGGTTGAATAAGACACTGTTTAACGCATAAAATTTAGGAATTTCGGGCAATTCCTGATACGCTACGGCAGCCGAGTAACCTGAAGCAACCTCAAAACTACCGACGTTCCAGTTACCAGACCCGCCAAGCAAGCGACTCTCTGCTGCATGCAATCCAGTCAACGAGGGAATTCGAAAGAAATCTTCATCCATACCTTTACCCGTCGCCTTTACAAAGGCTTCTTTACGAGTCCATAATTGATAAAACCGCTGGTAAGCATCTGTTTCACCATTAATGTAAGCCTGTTCTTCCGGGCTGAAACTAGCAGGCAGAATTTCCTGAAAAGAGAACCCTGGATTTATTTTTTCCACATCGACGCCAACGCTTACTTGTCCAATAGCAAACAAAGCCCAGCCACCCGAATGGGATACGTTAATATGCCATCCTGTATCACCAGCCAACGCTGGCTTTTTATTAGGTCCTTTTATAAAACGAATCTGATCAGGTGCTTGAGCGGTGTAATTCCCGGCTAAAATCCGGAGAATCCCACGGCTATGAATAAACCGCTTTCGGTCTTCACTCCTATGATACCGCTCGGCTCGATTAATTTCATCGGGCTGTAGTAACGACGTTAAATACGGGCTGACAAAAGCGCCTTCCACCAAGTCAAATCGAAATACAGCTATGTCATCCTTATACGAACAATCTGGCAGACTCAGCCAAGAAATGTCCTTAAAATCACTGCATGCAACATGATGAACTGACATAAATGCTTCTTCTTTTTGTATAAAACAAACAAATGAGCCATTCTACCGCATTAAATGTAATCAATTGACAACGAGCCTATCTAGACAAATAAGCGGTGACCGGATTTCGCGAGTATTGTCTAAATAACTAACCATGCTAGCTAAGTTTAACAAATTAATAAGGAATAGCCATGAATGGCTTCCTACCCTACGCTGGGTAATTGCGTTGATTACCTATTCAGTTTATTCCTTTTTTCAGTCAGCTTCTGCTCAATCCTGTGCGAATCCATCGGGACCTCTGCTCATTGACCAATCGTTCGGCACGGTTAGTAAACCTGTTTCGCTTTCGGGCTTAACGACCTATCAGTACGTTCTGCCGATGTGCCCTGCCGATGGGCAGTATACGGTTACCGAAGCCATCGACAGCGGCTGCTTCAGTAACACATGGTATGCCGTAGCCTCAGATCATACGCCCGGCGACGAAGCCGGCAATATGATGATTGTGAATGGGGCCAATACGCCAGGTGCTTTTTATGAACAATCTGTAGCTGGCTTTTGCGGTGGAACGACCTACGAAATTTCCTTTTGGGCTTTCAATCTGCTAAAAACGGGTATCTGCCCTACTCCAATTATCCCAAATCTAGCCGTATTCATTGAAACAAAAAGCGGGCAACTAGTTAGCTCGACAAACATAGGCCAGGTTGATCTGGCCTATGCACCCACCTGGCAACAATATTCAGCCCTGTTCACTGTCCCCAAAATCACAGAAGAACTGGTTATAAAACTGGTGAATACGAAAGGCGACTACGGCTGCGGTAACGATATGGTTATTGACGACATTCAGGTCAGACAATGTGAAGCATGTGCCTCTAACGAGATTTATGTGCCGGATATTTTCACGCCAAATAATGACGGTCATAACGATGAACTGGCGTTTTTTTTACCCAGAGTCACCTCTTTCAACTTAACCGTATTTGACCGCTGGGGAAGTGAATTATTTACCAGCAACACGCTAAATCAGAAATGGGACGGTTCCTACGCCGGAAGCCCGTGCATATCTGGCACTTACAGTTGGGTTATCACCTATCAGCCGGAACTGGCCGGGCAGAAACCGCCTAAACACATCCAAACAGGCCGCGTTTTACTCCTGCGCTGAATTTATGAACAACAAGTATCCAACTGACCCTATGTAAAACAAGCACTGACAATATCTACATTAATATCGTTAATGTGACTGTTTACGATAACACGGGTCGAAAGTATAGCCAGATAAGTTATTTGAAGTCAAGCAGCGTTTTTTATGAACAACTCGATTTGAGCTTGCTACCGCAAATCGCCTATTTGCTTAATTCAGAGCAGGGGCAAGAGAGGTCGAGTAAAGAAAATATCAGGAAGCGGTGAATGAGAAAGAGTTCATTTTGCCGAAAGAATTAGCCTATAGCGTTTTTCAATGAGTAATACACAAAAGGCAATGAACGGGGGAAAGTGGATTACGGTATCTACCGCTATCTCTACTCTGTTTCAGTTTTTGCAGGTGGCTGTACTTGCCCGATTATTAGACCCTTCCGATTTTGGCATTGTCAGTATCAGCAATTTAATTATCACTTTCTTTCAGATTTTTTCCAATCTCGGCTTTTCCAACTCTATCATTTATAAGCAGGAAAGTGACCGCAACATATTGTCTACGCTGTATTTCCTGAACCTGATCGTTGGGTTTGTCATTTTTATTGTCATTCACATCAGCTCTCCGTTTATCATCTCGTTTTATCACGAGCCCAAGCTGGAGCAGGTACTCTACTTCTCTTCTTTTTACTTTATGATTGCCTATTTCGGGCAACTATACATGTTTTTGCTGGAGAAAGAACTTCGGTTCAAATCGGTAGCGATGCTTGATATTGCCGGCACCGTTATTGGCTCATTTGTTACAGTGACCCTTGCGTATAATGGCTACCGAGAGTTGTCGCTCATCATCGGCTCTCTGGTTATGCAGGTCGTAAAATCGGCTTTACAAATAGTATTTGGACGATCACTCTTTCGCCCTACGTGGTCGTTTGATCTGGCCAGGGTGAAAGATCACCTCCGCTTCGGCCTTTACAACATGGGCGATGGGTTGTTGGGTTTTATTCAATTCAACTCCGACAATATCTTTATTGGTGGCATGCTTGGGGTTAAAATGCTAGGCTATTACACCATTGCCTACCAGTTAGCCATTTTCCCGATTGCCAAACTCAACCCCATTATTTTGCAGGTCGCCTATCCAATTCTGGCGAAAATGAAAGACAACACGGCCGATCTAAAGAAATCGTATCTGAAAATTCTGGACTTCATCAGCTACTGCAACCTGCCACTGCTAGCCGGTTTGTTCATTACCGCCGATAGCGTCGTACCGTTGATTTATGGGCCAGGCTGGGAAAAAACGATTGACTTAATCTACATTTTCGTTTTTATTGGCATTTTCACCTGCCTGAGCCATCCCCTGTATACACTGGTGTTTACCAAGGGAAAGCCAAGCCTATTGTTTTACCTCAATCTGGGTACTCTACTTATAAAAATACCTTTAGTATATCTTCTCGGTACGTATTGGGGCGTGACTGGAATTGCGCTGGCATTTATGCTGTCTACGTTACTAAACATGATCGCCAATTTTGCCATTGCCCATTCCCTCATTGGGGATTTTGTGGGCGATTTCGTCCGGGAGATAGCCAAGCCTGTTGTTTTTTGCCTGATAATGGTTGGGGTAATTTATACCTACAAGGTGGTTGTTGGTAGTTCAGGTCTGGTCAATACGCTGGCTGAAATTGGACTTGGCGGAATGACGTATGCTCTCCTGACGCTAGCGTATAAACTTTCCTTTACCGAATTGAAAGCCTACCGGCAGGCTTTACTATAATCATTAAGAAGTTCAGAATCCAGTTTGGTATCGCAAACCGAAGTCGACCGTGAAGCCATTTGTTCGTACAAAAAAGTCCTCTTAGTAACCAACCACACCACAAAAAAAGCGACCACAATTTCACGTTGTGGTCGCTTTTTTTGTGGGTTTAACTTTCATCCAAAGCCCGTTGTAGTGTTTCGGCAAATACCTTATCGTTGGGTGGCAATAGCATTTTTTCATGGTCGCCGGGAACGTCGTGGACCCGTACTCCTTTTAAGGCATATTTTTTCCAGCCCAGGTATTTACTATCATCGACAAAGTAAATTCGGTGCTTTGCTTTAAAGAGATCAATGATGCCATCATACGATTTCATTGAATAAGCATGAAAAGCAATTTCATGCTTTTCCATTATTCGCTGCAAATGATCAAACTGCACTGCGGGCTGATCCGCTACATGAAGGCCTCCCAGTTGCAATAGTGATTTTAGTTGCCGCTTTATGTAGCGTTTCTGATGCTGAAGTGCCAGAACCGGATGCTGAATAAACGAGCGGGTAAACCACACTGCCTTAGGAAATTGACGTAGTATTTTCCGACCGAAGCGCGTTAGGAGGCTCTGGTTTACATGGGTATCCGATTCCTGGGCGTTGGTATCGAACATGGCCAGCATTTTCACGTCCTTACCCATCTCCTTGAGCTGCCTGGCCATTTCGAGCGCCACATACCCACCAAATGAATACCCGGCTATAGCATAGGGGCCATCCGGATTCTGGTCCAGAACTTCGGTCAGATAATGAGCAGCAATAGCCTCCATATTATCTAAAGGTTCATCGGTGCCATCCAATCCTAATGCCTGGAGGCCGTAGATAGGTTGCTCTGTATCCATATAAGCAATCAAACTACTAAAATTGAGGAGATTTAGCCCAATACCATGAATGATATAAACGGGCATTTTGGTGCCTGTTGGTTTTATGGGAACCAGCGATTTCCAGGCTATTGGCTGTTTGTCGGCTTCAAAAAACTGAGCCAGCCTGCGAATGGTGGGATAGATAAGTAAGGTCGACAGGGGTAACCGGCGGCCAGTTTCTTTTTCGAGCCGAACCATCATCTGAACGGCAATCATCGAATGCCCTCCCAATTCAAAAAAATCATGATCAATGCCAACCTCATCGGTATCCAATACGCTTGTCCAGATGGCATGAATAAGCTTCTCCCTATCCGTAACGGGCTCCCCGTTTACGCCTTTTTTTGCCAGCAGGGAATCAGGTTTGGGCAGGGCCTTTCGATCAATCTTTCCATTCGGTGTAATTGGCAGTTGATCCAGACGCATAAACTCTGTGGGCACCATATACTCGGGAAGCACATCTCTCAGTTTCGTACGCCAGATCGGCACTTGTGCTACAAAAGCTCCGTTTATGAGCGGTGGGGCAGTTACCAGATAGGCAACCAATCGCTGGTCGCCGGGGCGATCTTCACGAGCCATGACAACAGCATCCTTAATGCCGCCATGTGTTACCAGCGCATGCTCAATTTCACCCAGTTCGATCCGATACCCTCTAATCTTTACCTGCTGATCAATGCGGCCCAGGCAATGTATCTCACCATTGGGCATAAACTTGCCAAGGTCGCCCGTGCGGTACATCTGGCGGTTTGGCAAGCTGGCAAATGGGTTGGGAACAAATTTCTCCCGCGTCAGTTCCGGTCGGTTCAGGTACCCACGAGCTACGCCATCACCGGCAATATAAATTTCACCAACAATACCTTCTGGTAGTGGATTCAGGTGTTCGTCCAGAATGTACACCTGCGTATTGTGAATAGGTCGCCCAATCGTAATTAGCTCATCGGTGGCTAAAATCTGCTTCCCTGTCGAATAGATGGTTGTTTCTGTTGGGCCATACATATTCCACAGCGTGTCGCAGCGTGCCACCAGTTTCTGTGCCAGGTCTTTCGACATGGGTTCGCCACAGCAGAGTGCTTTCAACTTGAAGCGCTGTTCCCAGCCAGCGGCCAGCATCAGTTTATAGGTGGCCGGTGTTGCCTGGATAATCGTTATAGTTTGCTCGGGTATTACCTCCAGTAAAGAACGTCCGTCCCGGGTCGTTTCGGTATCGGCCAGCACAAGCGTAGCCCCAACTAACAGGGGCAAAAACAGTTCAAGCCCGGCAATATCGAACGAGACAGTTGTTACGGCCAACAATACATCATCTGGTGTTATACCCGGCATGTTTATCATGCTGAAAAGCAGATTAACCAAATTATGGTGTTCGATCAATACGCCTTTCGGCTGGCCGGTTGAGCCGGATGTATACAGTACATACGCCAGATCATCGCCCGTAACAACGGCTATAGGCGTCTCTTTCGAATACGTATCCAACTCAGTCAATAGAGTCTCGATGAGCAGTACCGAAGTCTGGCTTATCAACTCACCAGCAGCATAGTAACCTGTTAAGCTCCCTCCATGATATTTCTTCGATGTGATGAGCATACTAGCCGATGAATCGGCCAGCATGAAGGCAATCCGGTCATGCGGGTACTCCGGATCAATAGGCACATAAGCAGCGCCTGCTTTTAAAATCGCCAGGAGTGTCATGATCATCTCCGGCGACCGGTCCAGTACAACCCCAACGATATGCCCCGCTCCAATACCCTGCCGCTGTATGGCATGAGCTATACGATTAGCCGTTTCGTCCAGCTCCTGGTAGCGTATTGACCGTCCGTTAAATACCAGCGCTACTTTATCCGAATACGTGCTTGCCGTTTGTGTCAATAAGTCGTGTAAGGCTGTTTTATCAGGGTAATTGGCTTGCGTGGCGTTCCAGGCAGCCAGCTTTCCGTATTGCTCAACTGTGTCTGTTAACAGAATCTTGTCAAGACGAATATCTGGAGTTGCTACGACCTCTTTTAACAGTCGTTCAAACTCGGCCATCATCCGATCAATACTGGTCTGTTTGAAGAGCTGTGTGTTATAAGACCATTCAAACGTAAGCGAAGCATCCTGAGCTGACGAAGAACCGCTAATGTTCAAGAATAAGTCGACAGCCCCGTATTTTCGGGGATTACTAATGAGCCGGTAATCAAGCCCTGCGAACGAAACACCATCATCGAGACCCAGATCCACGTTAAAAATAACGGGTACCATCGGCACTCGGGCGGGATCTCGGGTGATGGGCAGTTTCTTGAGCAGGCTGCTAAAAGTTAATTCCTGATGCTCGTAAGCATCGAGAACAGCTTCCTGCCGCTGTTGTAGAAATTGATAAAAAGGTAGTTCTGGCCGGGGAAAGCTCCGCAGTGGCAGCAGATTTATACAATGTCCTACCAGCCGAATCTGACCAGAAACAGATTGACCTGCCGTTGGCAAACCAAGAATGATGTCCTGTTGCCCGGTAATCCGATGTAGCAGGACGTCAAAGGAAGTGAGCAGGGTCGTCACAAAACTACATCCGGCCTTTTGACCCAATTGCTTCACATCTAATGCCAACGTTTCATCCAGTGAATAATCCTGACGAGCAATGGCATAGGTCCGTAAGGCGGGCCGGGGAAAATCGGTTGGCAAGTCAAGCACGGGTATCGTTCCCTGGTATTGATCGAGCCAGAATTTCTCTACTTTCGCATGCTCCTCCCCTGCTAAAAGCTGATGTTGTTTGTAAGCATATTGGCTATACCGTGGCGCTTCGGCCAGCGTATGAGGCAGATTTTGCGAATAAGCGGAATATAGTTGCCCTAAATCCTGTAGTACTATACCGAGCGACCAGCCATCACAGATAATATGATGAGCCGTTATAGTGAAGTGGTGCTGTGTATCGGACAAGCGGATAAGTCCTGCTTTGGCCAGAGGGCCAGTCAACAGATCAAATACATGCAGCGCATCCTGCGTAATGTAAGCGTCAATGACCTGTGCTTTTTCGGCATCATTTTTATCAGAACAGTCCTGATAAGACATAGTGTCAGCATACTCGCCTAAAATACACATCTGCTTGCCATCAGCACTAAAAGCAGTGTGTAATGATTCGTGCCGCATGACCAACTCCTGCCATGAACGCTCTAGTGCCAGTCGGTTCAACGGACCAGTGAAACGAAGAGATACCGATTCATTAAAGGCCCTATTAGCGTCGTTTCCACCAAACTGACAGGCTGCCCATATTTCCATTTGGGGTGCAGTAGCAGGTGCCAGACGCACAATACCTGGCCCCCCAAACGGGTCAAAATCAACATCAATAAGTTTTACTTTCGTCGTGCTTCCCGTCATTCGTACTCAAATTTTCTCAACCTGCAGGTATTTACCAGGCAGTTCTGGATTTGGTATAAACCAAGCTGGATTTCCATCTTTATCTCGCCCCAGTCTAGCCCCGTATGCAGGTGGTATATTAGCGGAGTAGTCCTTAATGTCTTCAGCTGGGCGACTACCAGAGGCATCTGAGCCGGGAAAGAACCCAGCTGCCAACAAAACGAGAACACTCTCCTTAAACTGATAAATAATGGTATCTATTTCCTGGTTCGTATGCGCTGCGGTCAGGAAACAAGGGAATCCATCCCAGATATGAATCCCTTTTTCCCGCATTACAGTGAAAAGAAGTTCAGAATAAGGAAATTCTTTAGTAAACTTTATCTTCCATAATGAACCAAAGTTAACTATAAAAAGGGGTAATTGCCAGCCAGCGAGTACGTCGTTCATAGTCCTGACTAAGCGATTCGTCTTTTTTGTCAATTCTTGCTGTAGTTGCGGACCAGCGTCCTTCATATACTGTAAAGATGCTTTCGCAGCGGCCAGCGCCAGTGGGTGGCGAACAAATGTGCCGGCAAAATACGTCACGCCAACTTCAGGAATTGATTGATCGCCATACTGCCAGAAGCCCCCATCAAGTGCATCCATGAACTCCCGCATACCGGCAATAACCCCAATAGGTAACCCGGCACTTACAACTTTCCCATATGTGGCCAGATCAGCCTTAATACCAAACATCGCCTGTGTGCCACCGGGATGCATTCGAAAACCCGTAATTACTTCGTCGAAAATTAACACCGTCCCCGACGCGGCCGTAATAGCCCGTACCTGTTTCAAAAAATCAATGGGCACAAATTCCGGCCGTCGGCTTTGCACAGGTTCAACCAATACGGCGGCCAGCTCATGCGCCCGCTCTTGAATAATACGAAGGCTCTCATCCGTACCATACTCCAAAATCAACATATTCTGCACCGATTCGGGCATGATGCCGGGTGCAGCCGGATAAGACGTTAACTTTTTGGTGCCTCTTACCAACACTTCATCGGCAATACCGTGGTAAGAACCAGAAAACGCTACGATCAGCGAACGGCCCGTTACGGTTCTCGCTATACGCATCGTTCCTAGAACAGCTTCTGAACCTGTGTTGCAAAGTGCAGCCCGCTCACTTCCGGTAAGCTCACAAATCAACTCGGTTACCTCGCCCGCCAATTCGTGTTGCGGCCCAACCTCGTAGCCATACTCGATTTGCTCGTGTAGTACGGCTTTGATGAAGTCAGGTTGATAGCCGAATAAATTGGACCCAAAGCCGTTGAGTGCGTCTATGTATTCGTTTCCGTCAATATCCCACAAATGACTTCCTTTAGATCGATTCACCACTAATGGATACACAATCTCTTTGGTGAGCGGACGGAAACCTGACACGACCCGAGGGTCGGCCATGTGGCTCCGGTGTTGTTGCGCGTAGGCTTTACTACCCTTCGTTTTCTGATTATATCGTTGTGTTAGCTGATTCAGAAACGCCTGCTGTTTATCTGTCAATTCCGACGCCTGACGCTCAATACGGGCGGTAGCTCCAAACGGTTTTCTACGTTCAGCCTCCTCTTCGGGTGTTAGGCTATTATCCGCTATAAACGGGAGTTTCGGTACAACAATAGGTTCTCTGCCAACCGGGGCGGGCACTGTAGAAACGGCAATTAAGGGTGCCTGAACTGCGCTTCCCTGCAAGAGCAAAACCTGCCTGGCCATCAACTGCAACTGCTGGGAAAATAACCCTATTGCGGTATCATTAGCTGTGGGTAAAGTAGTGGCACTCTGAGCAGGGACTTCTATATATTTTAGTGTTGATGGTGCCGACGTAAGTTGAGTTATCGGTTGCGGCTCATCGGCGGGCAACATCTGATCCAGATAACCGGCTACCAGTTCGGGCGTTGTATAAGTAGATGTTAGTTGACGAAACGTAATTGGCAGATTAAATTCCTTTTTCAATCGTAATGCTACTTGAGTCAGTAACAAGGAGTCGAAGCCAATTTCCAGAAAACGTTTAGTCGATGCGACCCCGGCCATGTCGATGCCGGACGCATCTTCCAATAATTGATTTACTTTTAAGAGTAAGGTATTTTTTCGCATAATGGTGGGTTCCTGTTGAGCAGCCCTGGCACCGTTTGTCTTATCAAATGTGGGCTCTACCTGATTTGGGGTCACAGGAGAGTAAGGCCGTGCGGCTTCCATGACAGGCTCAATCCAGTGCCTTTTCCGGTCGAAGGCATATGTTGGTAGTTTGATTCGGTTGCGTTTTTGTCCAGCGTAAAATGCAGCCCAATTGGGTTCCAATCCGCTTACATAAAGCTGGCCAAGTGTAGTCAGAACGGACTGATAAGCCACTGCCGTGTCAGGTTGATTAGTTATGCCAGACAGGACAATAACGGGCTTCTTACCGGCTTGCTGCCGGGCAAGTGTAGCCGTTACATGGCCTGGTCCGATCTCCAGCAGCAGGGGGTTATCCAGCGAAAACAGCGTGTCGAGTGCATCGGAAAAACGAATAGTTTCGCGCAGATGCCTGGCCCAGTAGTGTGGGTTGGTGGCCTCGTCATCGGTAAGCCAATCCCCTGTCAGCGTCGATACTACGGGTTTTTGGGGCCTGTTTAACCTAACCTCCTGCACCATAAGCGCAAATTCGTCGACAATGGGGTCCATCATCATCGAATGAAAGGCATGGCTGGTTACTAATGGCTGATTTGGTATTTCTCGCTCGTCCAGCAGCCGGGCAAAGTCAGCGATATGCTCATCGGGTCCGGCCACTACACAAAGGGTGTAGCTGTTCATTGCTGCCATTGAGAGCGTTGCAGGCAGCATGTCCAGCACAGCAGCCGCATCCATTCGTACTGATAGCATCCCTCCACGAGGCAATTTGCTCACCATCTCGCCACGTGCCGCAACGAGTTTCAGGGCATCCGGCAACGTAAAAACACCCGCCAGATGGGCAGCCACAAACTCACCGATACTGTGCCCGCAAAATATGGAAGGTTCGATACCCCAACTCATCCATAACTGCGCTAAGGCGTACTCGGTAACAAATAGGGCGGGTTGTGTATATCGCGTATTTCTAAGTCGCTGTTCGGCCTCTGCACTGGCGACATCCGGGTAGATAACCTGCCGAATATCAACTGGCAGATAATTCGCTAACAGGCTGGCACATTGATCGACAGCCTGCCGAAATACGGTTTCGCACTCATAAAGCGAACGACCCATATTGAGAAACTGCGCTCCCTGCCCCGGAAACAGAAAGACGACCTCTTCCGGGCTTCCATCTGTCCTGTTCGTACGGGTAGTTGTGAGAAGTTTAGAAGTCAACTCACAATGGGTCGACGCGACAACAAAGGCGCGTTGGGCAAAATCAGGGCGGGTTGTCTGAAGCGTAAATGCAATATCTGCCAAGTCTATTGACTTGTCCAGCTCGATTACGCTGGCCAGTTTTTGTGCGTAAGCAGTCTGGCTGGTCAACGTTCTGGCCGACCATGTTATGAGTTGAACCGGACGGGAAGTCGTCTGTAGCACCGATGCGTTTTCTGACTGGTCATTATAAATACCGGGCGTTTCGTGCTTAAACTCTTCAAGCACGACATGCACATTGGTACCGCCAACGCCAAACGAACTCACCCCCGCCCGACGTGGCCTGTATTCCGACGAATTCTGATCGGGCTGTTCCCACTCACGTAGCGTAGTATTGACAAAAAACGGGCTATTGGCAAAATCAATGACCGGATTTGGGGCATTAAAATAAAGTGACGCCGGAATTTGTTTGTAATATAAAGCAAGTACCGTTTTAATAAACCCGGCTACTCCGGCGGCCTGTGTCAGGTGGCCCATGTTACTTTTTATGGAACCGATGGCGCAAAACTGCTTTTGCGTCTGTTCGCCAAACGCCTGGGTTAAGCCCTCAATCTCAATTGGGTCGCCCAGCGGAGTGGCTGTTCCATGCGCTTCTACGTAACTAATAGTAGCCGCGTCGATGTCGGCATCGGCAATGGCCATACGCACAGCCTCTGCCTGCCCATCGGCATTGGGGGCCGAAAAACTACCTTTACCCCCACCGTCATTATTGACGCCGATGCCTTTAATGACCGCATAAATAGTATCGCCATCCTGCCGGGCTGCCTCCAGGCTTTTTAAAAGAACAACACCGGCCCCATCGCTAAAAACGGTTCCCTCAGCATCGGCATCAAACGACCGGCAATGTCCGTCGCGACTGAGCATAACGCCCTGCTGATACAGATGGCCACTATTAATAGGCGTGGTAATACTCGCACCTCCGGCCAGCGCAACATCGCACTGCCCGCTTCGAATACTCTGAACAGCCTGCGTTATGGCCAGTAAAGACGTTGAACACGCAGAATAGACACTTACCGCCGGGCCTTTTAAATTGAGTTGATAGGCCGTGCGCGATGCAATGTAATCTTTCTCGTTCAAAGTCATGACCTGAAACGCTCCAACCTGTTCAATCAGGTCTTTATGCCCCAGTATGTTGTTCAGATAATAGGTATTGTTACCACTACCCGCAAACACACCAACCCGACCGGCATAGTGGTGCGGCAGGTATCCGGTTTGTTCGAGAGCCTCCCAGGCTATTTCCAGAAACACCCGTTGCTGGGGGTCCATTACGTTCGCAATCAAAGGCGATAGACCAAAAACTGTCCGTCGAATTGGTCAGCCTGATCAAGTACACCCCTTGCTTTTACATATAGAGGATCGTTTTTGAGGGTAGCCGGTATTGACGCATCAAGTTCGGCATCCGTGAAAAAGCGGGTTGTTTCTTTACCTTTTTTCAGAATATCCCACAATTCGTCAACCGTTCCTGCTCCCGGAAAACGACCAGTCATGCCAATAATGGCAATGTCGGTTTGAGGTATTTCAGAACGATGCTGCGCAGCTAGTTTGTTCGTATCTTCAGCCAAAACCCGATTCTGTTGGCTGGTCGATTTAGAATCAATATAGCTGGCGATGCCTGCAATGGTTGGATATTGGTAGAGTTTGGTAACAGGCAGAGTAACCTGCAACTGGTATAAAGCCGCCACGGTTTTCTGTGCCAGCAATGAATTTCCACCCAACTCAAAGAAGTTATCATCCAAACCAACCTTATCGACCTGTAGCAACTTACTCCAGACTTTGACTATCGTTTGCTGCAGGTTGGTTTTGGGCTTCCGGTAGGCCACGCTCTGTTCCGGCCGATTACGACTCGGTGCAGGCAGTTGTTTCTTATCGACTTTCCCGCTGCTGGTTTCAGGAAACTCATCCATCCAGACAAAGGCAGTGGGCATCATGTATTCCGGCAATCGCTGCTCAAGTTCCCGGCGCACCGATACCGTATCTGTATAACCCGGCGATGCGATCACATAAGCCACCAGTTGCTTATGCCCCTCAGTGTCTTCCCGCGCAATCACCACGGCCTGTTTTATGCCCGTGGTGTGATTCAGAATCACTTCCACTTCGCCTAATTCCACGCGGTGCCCCCTGATTTTCACCTGATCGTCCCGGCGGCCCAAAAACTCAATGCTCCCATCCGGCAACAAACGGCCTATATCACCTGTGCGATAAACACGCGTCGGTTCGCTTGTTTGGGGTATGGCTAACTCAATGAATTTTTCCTTCGTCAACGCTGGCTGGTTCAAATACCCTTCTGCCAGGCAGGCACCAAAGAAACAAAGCTCTCCAATCTCCCCATCGGGCAGAATCGCCAGTGTTTCATCAACGATGACCAGCTTTACATTATCAATGGGTTTACCAATTGATGGCAGCAGAGGCCAGTCAGCAGCATTACCAACCAATTTGAGTTGCGTCACAACATGGCACTCGGTCGGGCCATACTGATTGTATAAAATGCAGTTGGGTAGTTTTGAAAAAAAGTGGGCAATCTGAGGAGTAATCTTTAACTGCTCTCCTGCCGTCATAATTTCGTATAAACTGGCCGGAAACTGGTTAAGATTCTCGGCGGCTTCGGCCAGATATTGCAACGCTACAAATGGCAAAAATAGCCGATTGATCCGTTGCTCATCAATAAACTGCAAAAGGGCATTCAAATTCTGACGCAGCGTTTCATCCAATAAAACCAGGGTTCCACCTGTTGTTAGCGTAGCAAATATTTCCTGAAAGGAAACATCAAAACTTAAGGGAGCCAGCTGTAATGTCCGGGTTTTCTGAGCAGCATTCGACTGTTGCGACTGCCATTGCAACAGATTCTTAAGGGGCTCGTGGCCCATACAAACTCCCTTCGATTTTCCCGTCGAACCAGATGTGTAAAGCACATAGGCCGTACTCCCCTGATTCGGTATAGGATTGAGCGCAGGTACATGCTGCTCATCAGATGCTATTGCAGTAAGGCCCAATTGCTCAAACAGGCGCTTATCCCGGGCGGTTGTCACGCTGGTATGCAAACCCGAATCAAGAATAATTTGGGTCAGGCGTGGCGCTGGATAAGCCGGATCGAGCGGTAAATACGCTTTACCTGCTTTCAATATAGCCAGCACACCAATGACCATCTCCAGATTGCGGTAGGTGCTTACCCCAATCAGTTTCGCGTCGAAGTCAGTTTGTAGAATACCCTGAGCAAGGTTATCTGCCCGGTTAACTAACTGGCTATACGTCAACGTATGCTTTCCGGCGACAACAGCGATCTGGTCTGGATTTGCATGGGCAACCTGATCAACAAGCATATGAACGAGCGGTGGATTTAGGATATTCCACCGCTCGTTATTTTCATTAAAGACATGCATACCGTACTGGATTAAGGAGGTGTGAGCAGTTCCTTACCCCACAAATAAGCTTACAGAATAGTACGCTGAAGTTGCGCAGAACGATCTGTTCCTGTGGGCATTTGCATCCCATCAGCCTGGCGTGGCACGTCTACGTAATTTCCTTCAACCCGGTTCAATACCGTTAATACGGGTTGATTGGTCACGCGGACGTACATGCTTAATAACTGTTTCTCCGCTCTTGCCCAGGGGCTGTTGGCGTCAATAACCAGCAACGACAAGGCACTGCTTTTCAGCAAATAAACCGGAATCTGATTATTGATCAGAGCAGGTAATTCAAGAATGATGCGGTCATACTTCGTGCTATCGAAACCCTGATAATAGTCGAGCAGATAATCAATTCCTGACACATTCATAAAATCAGGACGCACCGTATATGGAAAAAACGTAATGTTCTTTAGTTGCTCTCGTTGTTCTCTGTTATTCTGCCGTGGGTAGCAATAAGCAACTTTCTGGTCGGCAATGTCATACAATTGAGTGAGGCCATTGGCAATCTAGGTTTTGCCCTGTTTTGACCTGATGCTGAACAGCGTAACAATTGGCGGATAAGCTTTGGTGTTGTTCTGAGAGACCTCAATATTAATGGCATTGAAAAGTTGCTCAAACATACTCCTCGATGCACGGGTCGTTCGAGAGTAAACGAGCGGCTTTTTAACCGTTGGAAACAGAGCCGTAACAGGCATGCCCACCATCGCTTCGGCTTGTTCCGGTGACTGAATTCGCTTATCCAGCCAGAAACGCAGGGCAGTCAACAGCAGCGCAATGAAGAGCCCAACACCTAATCCAATCGCTATTAATTGCACCCGTTTAGACGGTAGTGGCATAAGTGGAAAATCCGGCGCATCCATTATTTCAAGCGTGCCGCCAATAGCTACATCCTGCCGACGCGTGCGCGACTGATCGACATTTTGCAATAAGTCGAGGTATTCTTTTTCGGCAACGGCCAGATCGCGGTTTAATTGGCGAAGTTGAGAGCCCAACGGACCGTACTCGTTCGTTTTTGCCTGGAATTCAGCCATGCGATTCTGGTACAACGCCAACCTGGCCGACGATTCTTCGTATTCCAGCGATTTAGTTAGTCGATCATTCGCCACCGTTTGTGTTGGCACAGCATCGGCGGAATTAGCCGTTGCATCATACTTTTGTGCGCTAACTTTAAGGTCTTCCTGAGCCTGAGCCACTGTGGCCTGCAACTGGGTTATTACCTGTTTAGGCTGTCCATATGCCCTGGCATTGGCCAGTTTGCTTTCTGCGTCGGTTAATTTCTTTTGCTTGTCATTCAGGTCATTATTGGCCGAGCGAATGCTGCCCTGCTGCCCCATACGCCGATTGAGCGCATCGAGCGATGCTTTAGCCGCATTCTTTCGCATCAACTCCTGACTGTATTCGTTTTTTAAGGCCTCGCGCGATGACGCTACAGTACGGGCTTCTTCATCATAATCCAGTACCTGATGCCTTGAACTAAAAGCCCGCAGGCTCGCTTCAGCCTGAGCCAGTTTCTCCTTGGCTTTTTGAAGCTTATCTTCGTAATAGCCTACAACTGAATTCGTTTCAGACGTCTTGAGTGTCGAGTACCGTTGATTTAATATATCGATGGCATAATGAAGCGTTCGCTGGGCCACCGCCGGATCGTCAGATTCATACTCCATCAACAGCACATCGTTTGTATTCTTGCGAGCGGTTGCTTTGATGTTTTCGGATAAATGTTGACTGGAGTAGTAGGAGTCTGACTTAAGTAATAAGGTTTTTATCGGATTACTGGTCGATGCTTTTGCCAGGCTGTCTATAGTCCGATGCAGGAGTGCAGAATCTCCGGCAATGTAAAACAGGCTTTCATAGGCGGGCGTTATTACCTGGTGCAGTTTCTGAAAACCAGCCTCACCTAATATGAGTGTGTCGGGTTGCCGAAGACGCAAATGGTCGCTCAGAAGGCCAATACCGATCTGGAGCAGGGTTTCCCGCGAATTCAGGGTCGTCAGTATATTATCAAAGGCGCTGGCCGACCGATCTGTATAGGAATTCTGTTTATCTGACAATAACGAATAACGCGATACCAGACCTGTGTACAGTGTTGCCTGCGATCTGTAAATCTTTGGTTCATTGCGCGTAACGTAAACTGCCGTACCTGCTGTTACACAGGGAATCAGAATAAACCAGAAAATATGCTGTTTTAGTACCCGCAAAAAGACCTCGGTTGACATACAAGTCGTTTAGTTACGTTTCAACCGCTGAATAGGCATACCCACCAGCGCTTCAAAATAGTGTACGTTCTTTAGAAAATTCCCCTTCACCAGTTCCGATGCCGATTTAGCCTGCACATACCGGCTGGTTATGGTTGCCATATTTTCGGCTGTAATCCGTCCTTTTTGAATTTCTGCTTCAGCCACCCGAAGCGATGCCAGTGAAGCCTGTTCATCAATAAGGTTGATTTTTAAGAGTTGCTGAGTCGTAATCATATCCTGGTAAATACCAATCAGATCACGTTTCAATTGCAGCTCAAGAATTTCCTTCTGAACAACCGATGCCCGGTAATTTGAGTAGGCCTGCCGTACCTGGTGTTTTCGCCCAAACAGTTCATAAAGCGGTAGCCTGACATCCACCCCAACCCGATACCCATTGGCGATCTGACCGAGGGCATCACGGCCGGTAATTGTTGTGGTACCCGAAGAAATAATCGACTGAGTTCCGGTCGAGTAATTTGCAAAGCCGGCTACGTTCTGCAGAATCTGAACTTTGGCAACCTCATAGGACGAGCTAAGTGAATTAGATACCTCATTCTGGTATTTAATGAGTGGTGAATGCGCCACCGCTACTTTCATAATGTCGTCAAATGGCATCAATTG
The DNA here is from genome assembly GCF_002831565.1 of Spirosoma pollinicola. Lineage (NCBI taxonomy): Bacteria > Pseudomonadati > Bacteroidota > Cytophagia > Cytophagales > Cytophagaceae > Spirosoma > Spirosoma pollinicola. The sequence goes on from NZ_CP025096.1 coordinate 4,787,940, forward strand.
AACGGCTATATCCTGATTGATATCAAGATATAAGGTGTCGTCTGCCAGACCGGAAGAAGGGCCAAAAGAAACCAGTCCCCGCCCACCCCTGCTTTGCCCGAATGAGGCTGTGAATGCAAGCAGTCCAATTATTAAAAAAAGGCTGGTCCTGACTTGAAAGCCAAATTTTACGGTGAATACACTACTATTTATCCTGAACATACTTTACAAAAGCATTTCCCTGCCTATGCCACGGTACTTATCATTATTAAATAAGTCTTGTCGATGGCGATTGTGCGAGCAAATGTTTATTAAACGGCGGGGTAAATAAACATGACTAAGTATTTAATATACTTAGTCTTTAAAACGAAGAGTGTACTGTATTTTTGACTCTTTTATATCCAGATTGTCACAATATGCAAACAATTAAGGCACACGAGTGCTTGATGTGTTAGTATGTGGTGTATGGATAAACCGTTTAAATGCCTTTCGCATATTCAGAACGGCCCGCACAAAACTTAATAATAGCAGCGGAATGAGCAGTAACTCCCGAAAAGTAATTCGCTTCCATAAGTGAGCAGGTACAGAAATAGCCAGACTACCGCACAAGACAAGCAGTAAAACAAGGGGTATTTTCCACAACATCGACTGACCAGTAAGGCCGCCCATACCAATACAGGCAGCTAACAGGCCAAGGAGCAGTATTTTAGGCAGAAAAACAGCCTGAATCACTTTGAAACCGGCCCCCCAGTGCCCCCGTAATATTTCCCGGATGCCTGTCCAAAAGTAAACTTTCACGAACTGCCACTGTGCAGCTACCCACCGGGTTCGCTGATTTTGGAACACTGCCCGATTAGCTACTTTTTCGTCGTAAATAAAGGCATCTTCAAGGTAAGCGATCGTATTGCCACTTATTACAATATTGGTTTCCAGTTCTTTATCATAACCACCAATTGTATTCTGAGTAGCCATAGCGGCTTTCATACTATTGGGCTCGAAGGCCATACCCGACCCGATCGTTGCTGATGATAAGCCTAATACCCGGCTTGCTTTTCTAAAAATGTGATTGTTAATCTCTTCACTAATGGCATCCAGAACGGCCACACTTGTATTGATATTTTTAGCCACCCGATGTCCCTGAACTGCCCGCCAACCCTGAGCAAAAGCGTTGTTAATTCGACTCAGGAAATCCGGTGCCATGTGGTTATCTGCGTCCGACACCATCAGAATGTCATACTGATCCAGTGGCAGTCTGGAAAGTGCCGAATTGATAGCTTTAGCCACAGTTGATACTTCAAACGAGACTTGAAGCACTTTAACGGGCATAGTTGCCAGTTTAGCAAGTGTTTGAGGTTGAAACGAGTCGGCAATGACAATAAGCTCAAATCGATCTGCCGGATAGTTTTGTTTTAAATTTTCGGTAACTGAGTCAACGATAACCGTATCCTCTTTATAGGCCGGAATAAGAACACCTATTTTCCTAAAAACTGAGGGTGATGAAATCACATCGCTGTCATCTGCCCGCCCTAGGCGCCCTGCTACAGAGAACACAAGCCAGTATAAAACATTGAGGGCACTAATTCCTAACAAAACGAGGTAAGTGTAGTAAATGATGATCATATTAAACCCTTAATGCTATGGGATATCTTCTTTTATTTTTGACCATTATTCTATTAACTGGTCACAAAAAAGACGCAACCCTACGAATCATTCCTGCGTATAGAGGAACATGCGCTACATCGTTGTTTTCGCTCAGCAGGAAATTGGTTATGCCGTGGGGTTCGACTACTCCACCGATGCCATCGATTTTTTATTTTGGGGCTACGAAGAATACGACTTGTTGCCCTACGGAATTTTTGACGCATTAACCGGCGAGGTGTTCCCCTATGAGCACCGGGGCGAGCGTGTAGTGGCTGTAGATGAAGAAACGATCAGCCGCACCGCTACGGATTATTTGAAAGCCGCTATTCGGCAAACGAACTGAGGTACAATCCATAAAATAAAGCCAGAAGGCCGGAAGATATCAATATCAGTCCAGCCTTCTGGCTTTATTTTATGGATTTATTAATTTCTATACCACCATTATATCTTTTTCCTTTGCGACAAACGTTTCCTCAATGCGGGCAATGAAGGCGTCGGTGAGTTTCTGAACGCGCTCCTCGCCCACTTTTACGGCATCTTCCGAAACGCCATCTTTAGTTAGTTTGCGGATGTCGTCGTTGGTGTCTTTGCGGATATTACGAACGTTGATTTTCGCCGTTTCTACTTCCTGCTTCACCTTCTTAACGAGATCGCGCCGACGTTCTTCGGTCAGGGGCGGGATGCTCAGGCGAATTTGCTCCCCGTCATTATTGGGGTTCAGGCCGAGGTTTGAGTTACGGATAGCCTTTTCTACTTCACCAATCAATTTTTTCTCGAAAGGCCTGATAACGAGGGTACGAGCATCGGGCGTGTTGACCGAAGCTACCGTATGCAAAGGCGACAACATACCGTAATACTCGATCTGAATACCGTCTAGCATGCCTGCATTGGCTTTGCCAGCACGAATTTTGGTTAACTCGATGGCTAAGTGCTTGAGCGCCTTTTCCATCGTATCTTTTGCATCGTCGAGGAATAACTCGATTTCTTCCATGTCTTAATGAGTGAATGAGTGAATGGTTAAATGAGTGAATGGTTTAGTGAAACAGTCACTTATTCAATCCAGTCACCTAATCATTCAGCCCTTTAGTTCAAGCTTTTTATTCCGGCAATTTCATTGTAATAAGGGTTCCCTGATCATCGTCGCCCTGAACAAGGCGAAGCAGACTCCCCTTTGTGTTCATATTGAAAACAATAATTGGCAGGTTATTTTCCTGACAAAGCGTAAAGGCCGTCAAGTCCATAACGCTTAGTTTCTTTTCGTAAACGTCGTCGAAGGTAATGGTCGTATACCGGGTCGCCGTTTTGTCTTTCATCGGGTCAGCCGTGTACACGCCATCGACTTTTGTACCCTTTAACACCACATCGGCTTCGATTTCAATAGCCCGCAGACTGGCCGTTGTGTCTGTCGTGAAGTAAGGGCTTCCTGTTCCGGCAGCGAAGATCACAACACGTCCTTTTTCGAGGTGGCGCACCGCCCGCCGACGAACATAGGGTTCGCAAACCTGCTCCATTTTAATAGCCGACATAACGCGGGTGTACATGCCGTGTTTCTCGAACGAACTCTGGAGCGCCATCGCGTTAATTACGGTGGCAAGCATCCCCATATAATCGCCCTGTACCCGGTCGATACCGGAGCGTTCGCCGGACACACCCCGGAAGATATTACCCCCGCCGATAACAATAGCTACTTCAACACCCAGGTCCACTATTTGTCTAATTTCCTGGCTGTATTGCTCCAGTACAACCGGGTCAATGTTGTATCCGTTAGGCCCAGCAAGAGCCTCCCCACTCAACTTGAGCAGGATGCGTTTATACTTTGTTTGCGATGTCATGAAGGGAAAATTTGCGGGCAAAGATATAAAAAAGGGGGGAAGCAGGAAAGGTAAACGAAGAAAGGTGGAGTAATCCTGTCGAATAAAATCTACTGGTCAGGCCGACAGCCAAAGCTCTTTTAATCGTCTTAGATCCCGTTGCATGGCTACGAAAACTTCTTTCTGCGGAATTGACAACTTTGTAGCGCCATGTTCTGCCCCGCCCGTTGGGTATTCAATGTGCAGAGAGACAGGCACATTCAAGGCATATTTCTTCAGGAATCGAAAGTAGGTTTTGACGTCCACCATACCCTCTCCAAAGGGAACGTCCTGCACCGTTGTCACCCCGTTCCTGGTTGACCATCTGAAATCTTTAAGGGCAATTGATTTTATTTGGGGCCGAAGCAAGCGCAGTCCATTAGGCCATGATTGTCCGCCTTCTACCGTAGCGTGACGAATGTCATATTGAACGCCGGTATGCGTTGAATCAGCTGTTTTCAGGATTTCCCACAGTTCCCAAACCGACGAACCAACCAGCAAACCAGCATGATTCTGGTAACAACCTATCAAGTTCAGGGATTTGTTTAGTTCGCCCAGCGCTTTCAATTGGTGCTGAAAGCCCGTAATAGCATCGGGGATCGACTTCTTTTCATCGTACTGATACCATTTCATCCGATACTGCTGGATGCCTGCATTCGACGCGGTTTTTAGCACCCGAATATCGGTCGCACTGGCCGCATCACCCACAACGGTTGTCATGAGTTTAGGCGGCAGTCCTGCCTTTTTAAGGGCGTCTGTGGCTTTTGGCAATTCGTCCTCCACGCGCTCCGGCCGAACATGTCCATCGGGCCGAACGGTCAAATCGACGCCGTTAAACCCCATCGACGCGGCAGCATCGGCCATATCCGCATAGTTCAGAAACTGTAAATGTTTCGAAAAAATATGAATATCGGGCAATGGCAATTCTGCCGCCCCCATCGATGCCGCGAAGCTGGCCGACGCGAGCGGAAGAGCCCCCGCAACCAGGGCGGTTTGCTTTAAGAATTGACGTCGGGAGCAGGTAGGATGCATACCCGTAAAAGCGATATCAGGCAAATTCTACCAACACCTGCCCTTTTTCGACACGGTCGCCTTTGGCAATACGTATCGTTTTCACGGTTCCGTCGCCGGGTGCTTTGAGGTTATTTTCCATCTTCATAGCTTCCAGAATCAGCATACTATCGCCTTTGCTGATCACGTCGCCCGGCTGAACACTTATGCCAACAATAAGACCCGGCATAGGCGCTTTTAATTCATTAACCTTTGTTGTAGCGGCACTACTCATGCCCATTTTTTCGAGCAAAAGATCGAAGCGGTCTTTCACATTCACGACATGAATATGGCCGTTTATTTTCAGACTCACCGTTTTTTCGACCGCGTTCATTTCCAGCACCTCGGCAGTATATGAGCGGTCCTGATGAAGAATATGGAAAGTCCGATCCGAAATTTTAATTAGATCCCAGGTAAATGGTTCGTTGTTGACGATAGGCCCATTTAACGTAAAATCAATGGTAAGTGACTGGTTGTTAAGGGTTGTCTGGTACATAATTTGTAAATCCTCAAGTTACAGGCATAGAATTTCAGTATCCATGTTCGTAAATTCTCAACAGGAATCAGGATCGCTACATGGAAAAACGTCTGCAAACTACGATTTATTTACTAACCAAATCCCCAGCAAACAGACACCCATTCCGGCAAACTGCACGAGGTAAACCGTTTCGCCGTCCAGAACTCCCCACAATAGAGCCACAATAGGAATAAGGTAGGTGACCGATGCCGCAAATAAGGGCGATGCCAGCTGCATGACCCGGTTGAAGAAAATTGACATTAGCCCAGACCCGAACACGCCCAGGGTAACCAGTGCCCATAATGACCAATTGCCCTGCGCATTGACAACCCGCGTTAAGAAATCGGTTGGGATGAGGGTTAATAGCGCAATAGGTCCTGCAAAGGCAAAGAGCCAGGCGGTGGATATCAGCGCGGGTAAATGACTTAAATACCGCCCGATCAGATTGGTATTCAGTCCGTAACAAATGGTTGCCAAAACAATCAACAGCGCATAGCCATTAATCTGAAAGGAACCCGTTGCACTAAAAAAGACCAGAAGTAAGGAACCTGCGAGTCCAAGCAAAATTCCGGCAACCTGTCTAAATTTGAGGGACTGACTAAAAAACACCGCCCCCAGAATCAGCGTAAATAAGGGACTAAGGGAGTTGAGTGCCCCCGCCAGCGAACTATTCAGGTGGGCACCCGCTTCGGCAAATAAGAACGCGGGAATAACGAAACCAACAATCGCCGACGCCAGCAGAGCCACCCAGCGATGCCGAACAGCCACCCGGACATCGGCCTGTCGACTCTGTCGAGCCAGAAAAGGGGTAAAAAACAGCAAAGCAAATACTAGACGCCCCGCTCCCACTTGTTCGGGCGGAAATATATCGAGACTTCGCTTGATAAGAATGAATGAACTTCCCCAAACCAGTGCCAGCGCACATAATAACACCCACGCCAGTACCGGGCGTTTTTGGGCAATAACAACGGGTTCTTCGATGGTCATCAGCGATGAGAACGTATCATTAACAGACAGGCGGATACAAACAGATATGTAATGAGAAATCCGTTTTTATCCGCCCAATCCGGTTAATCAGCGTTTCTGTTAAGCGAATTCAACTATATAATTTTCTTGTATTTCGTCGAGAATAGCACTTACCCTATTATAAGAATCAGTTGTTACCAGACGCATCCGATAGGGTTTAAAATCGGGTAAACCTTTGAAATAATTGGCATAATGGCGTCGCATTTCAAACAGCCCGACTATTTCTCCTTTCCACCGAATTGAGAAGTCGAGGTGCTGACGGCAAACGGCCACCCGGTCGGCAACGGTTGGCGGGGGCAGATGCTGCCCGGTCTGGACAAAGTGCTTGATTTCGTTAAAGATCCAGGGATGTCCAATGCTGGCCCGTCCGATCATTACCCCATCGACTCCATACCGGTTTTTGTACTCAAGCGCTTTTTCGGGCGAATCAATATCGCCATTGCCGAAGATTGGAATCTGGATGCGGGAGTTTTCTTTGATACGGCCAATCAATGTCCAGTCGGCATCGCCTTTATACATCTGTACACGCGTGCGGCCATGAATGGTCAACGCTTTGATACCAATATCCTGTAAGCGTTCGGCGACTTCACCAATATTTTTGGTGCTTTCATCCCAGCCAAGACGGGTTTTTACCGTTACGGGCAGGTGAGTTGCCTTGACGACGGCCTCTGTCATGCGCACCATCTTCGGAATATCCTGCAACAGGGCAGCACCAGCACCACGGCAAGCCACCTGTTTAACAGGACAACCGTAATTGATGTCAATCAAATCAGGATTAGCGCGGGAAGCGATGCGGGCGCATTCGCCCATCGTTTCTACATCAGACCCGAAAAGCTGAATGCCAATGGGGCGTTCATATTCAAAAATATCTAGCTTCTGAACGCTTTTGGCCGCGTCGCGAATGAGTCCTTCCGACGAAATGAACTCGGTGTACATCAAATCGGCCCCATTTGCTTTACAAACCGCGCGAAATGGCGGGTCGCTGACATCCTCCATAGGAGCAAGCAGCAACGGAAAATCCGGGAGCTGTATAGTACCAATATTAACCATTGTCTGAATGTATATAGAGGCTGCCGGTCAAAACAGCCACAGATTTTCTGGTAGATACGTTGAATTTGAGAAGTATACCCCGAAGAGTATCTATTGTTTCAGCACAATTCACAGGGCGAATTGGTTCCCCTGGATATAGGCTGCGGACTAGTCTGCAAAGTTACAGAACAGTATGAGTATCTAAACTAACGTGAACTATGAGATTTTTGGCCGTGTATCGGACTAGTGTTTGTAGAGAAGTGGCCTCGTGAACAAGCAGGGTATGCCGTAGGTATGCACCATCAACATCCGGGCACTTTATTATAGTTTTTTCAGGTCAATTCGCTCAACTCCCCGGTTATATCCCTGCCAAATCATAGTTCGCTGGTCAGCAGATAAGTTTAACGAATATCCATCATTCATCAACCCTATATTATTTAGAAACTCTTCCTCGGACTCAGTCAATCGTAAACCAGGCGGAAAATTAAATGAAAATGTAAAGGAAGCTTGTGGCCCTTTTTTATCGATTAGCCATTCCGAATTTGCCAACAGATCAAACTGAATGGGGTACGTTTTATTTCTGAATTGAAGTGTTCCATTATATTCACCACGGCGTAAGTCCCTGGGAGATGTTCGGGCTGGTGAAGCAGACTCAACCGTAAGTATAGCGAAATCCTGAAAAGTCGTGTCTCTATTTAGGGGTATTTTCTTCTGATAATAGTTATCAGGCTGATAATTGATTTGTACTTTTTGCATTTTCCATGTGTCCACTAGCTGAGGTTCAAGCTCACTCATAAGTTGAATACTGGCTTTATCGAAATCTATTTTAGGTTCCTCTTTTCCAGAACACTGGCTGAACAGAATACTGACGGCGGCTAGAATGAAGTAAATTGTAGGTTTCATAATGGATCTAACTAATATAAAACAAAGATTCTCTGCCGGCGCTTTGCTGTATCGAATTACTTGGATATACCCTCATCCTGAACGAAACGCTTAAAAATACCAGCCTAAAATCGGCGACTGATTCCTGTGCCGAGCATGAAAACCATGCCGGTGTCATTGAAATTGGCCAGCCGAAGTCGAACGTCGACACTCCAGCGCGGATCAAAGAGCCACTCATATTCGGCAGCAACATGCCCGCCTGTGTTCAGCGTACTGTATTGCTGCCGATTGATAGCGACAGACTGCAACCCGCCTGGCGAAAACTGAGCCGCTCCGCCCCGGTACAGATCCTCACGGCGATACCATCCGGAAAGCCCCACACCCACTCGCAGTGCGTGGCGTGGGCTTCGCATCAAATCAACGAACAGGCTGACGTCAGCGGTAAACCGCTCCCTACGGTTGGGATCAGGCACAACGTCGTTGAACGGTTGATTGATTGACGTAACGCGCATATAGCCCAGTTCAGCCGCAACCATAACCCGGTCATTATGAAAATGACGAGCCAACCGACCCACGTAACGTGGACCAATATTATCAGGGGCATCCAGTTTGGTCAGGTCAACACCCAAACGAACCGAATTGCGCGCAATGGGAGTTTGGGCATACATGAATTCAGACAAGAACAAGCCGATGAACAAAAGAAAATAGTGTTTCATATGGGTATGAGTCAGTTTATTGGCAGAACCATTCGATCGTCAGGAAGCCAGTGGTACCCGGCGTTCCCGTCACAACCAGTTCGGTTGCTTCTGTCGAATAAAAGTCGCCACGAAAGGATTCATTTGTATAACTACCAGCCGCCAGTGAGTCGCGCCGGATGGGATAGAGCCCCTGACTGGACCCTAATGGATCGACCTTTAGGCTAACCGGGTGGCTAATGGTGCCACTAACCCGGATCGTCATGGAGCTTGGATTGTCCCTGGGTGCCGGGAGCACGGTACGAACCGGTACCGAAAAATCGGTAATACGAATTTGTTGATACGTCCGATCGAGGAGGGTAACATCATGGCAACCGATCAACAGGAACAGGAGTAGTGCTATTAATGCATTCTTGCTTAATGTTCGATACATGTAATTCATTTATTGAGTAAGTCTGTCCAGTCAATTAAGGGAACGCGGTGTCTGGAGATGATACCGTGTCCCGCCTGTTATCACAAAAAATATGGGGCCGAAACAAGCGCGGTTCGACTTAGAACCGCGTGCATAAACCCAGAGTTGGCCGCTTCGCAATTAACTTTTTTTGAACCGGATACGTGTGCCTACAGTCTGACCAGCGGGTACGAATGTGTAAATTAACGTATTGACTTCGCTACAAGTCATGGTTAGCTGATTTGTTTCTTTGCCAGTGTTCAGATCGATTCGGTAACTTATGCATCCTTTCGACAGGGCCGTTGTTTGAAATTCCTGTTTAACCAAATCTCGTGCGTAAACAAGACTATCGGTTTGCTGCCCATTCACATACCCGCGCATTACCACCTCTACGCTATCTATAGCAACGGGTAAAATCTGGATGTCCACGGTCTCGCCGTTAATTAAGAATGGGGTGTTGTTCGGTTTACCCTGATAGGTACCGGCCAGAGAAAGAGCTGGTTCTGGCAGACTTAACGTGTTGCGGGTACAAGCGAGAAAGCTACCGATCATTAACAGGCTAAGCCCAGTAAGCCAGTTTGACTTTATCATAGTTGGTTTGTTTCTTCTTCACAGGTGAAACGAAACAGTACTGAAATTCTCTATACCATTCAATAAAAATTCATATTTATCTATGGACATTAAATCGATCGAAAAAAAACAGCATGCCTTGACGTTGGTTCGATAACTTTTTCAAGATAGAATACGTCAGCCTAACCCGAATGCGGTCGGGGTTTGTTTTTTTAGATGTAAATTGCGCCATTTGCGAATAAAGCCAATGATTGTTTTCGTAATTCATCAGCAGCATCTTTCGAATGAGATATACATCAACTGGTTGCCCGATTTTCAATAAATTTACCGGAAATTATGCAGCCTAGTTATACGCCACAAGGCGCTACATCACGACCACCAACCCTTGGCGGACTGACCATGCTGGTCGGTTTTGTGCTGATTGGTGGCGTTGTCAGTACACTGCTTCTGTTCGGCATTATGGCCGTCAGCAAGGGAATGGGACTTACCGAAGCGCAAGCTTACCTGGCTAAACTGGCGGGTAATCCATCGGCCTCACCAGATAGCTGGTATGAACTGATGGTGCTCCAGGCAGTTAATCACCTGGGCACCTTTTTCCTGCCAGCTCTTGCCTACTGGTACCTGATCGAACGCCGGACATGGTCGCAATTCAACGTTCAGCCTATTTCGGCTGTCGTAGGTCTAAGTCTGGTTGCTTTGATCGTCATTGCCTTTATGCCATTCGATGGCCTGATTATCGAATGGAACCAGAATCTGCATTTACCCGAAACGCTTGCCCCTATTGAACAGTGGGTTCGGGATAAAGAAAAGGGCCTCGAAGGCATCACTAAATACCTCACAACATTTAACTCAATCGGGCAGTTGCTGATGGCGCTGCTGGTTATTGCCGTAATTCCGGCCATTGGTGAGGAAACACTATTTCGGGGGGTGCTTCAGCGGAATTTCATCTATTGGACCAAAAATCATCATGTGGGCATCTGGCTGGCGGCTGCGTTGTTCAGTGCCATTCACGTGCAGTTTCTTGGCTTTTTTCCCCGTATGCTACTGGGTGCTTTATTTGGTTATCTCTACGTATGGTCGGGTAATCTGTGGGTTTCTATTCTGGCACACTTTGTCAATAATGGATTCACCGTATTGATGGTCTACATGCATCAGCAAAAAATGGTCTCGGTAGATATTGAAAGTACAGAGTCGGTTCCACTGGCAGGGGTTCTGGTTTCGGGAGCTATCACCCTGGGGTTACTGTATTATTTCAGAAAAAACAATCAGGAGCAGACGACGAGAATCGCAGAAAACTAACTAACTCGGTATTCGCTCATTTATCTTTCACCCCACTCACGCTTTATTTTTAATTCCCTAAAAACAATATGACAGATAACTGGGAAGTAATTTATTCATCACCTCTGCCCCATCGGGCCGAACTGGCAAAAGCATTGCTGCTTGAACATGACATTTCGGCGGTGGTTATCAACAAACAAAGTAGCAGTTATCCAACCATTGGCTTGGGGAAAAGTGAGGTCCATGTACTGACCCAGGACGCTATTCTGGCTAAAGTTATTATTGAGAATGAAGCAACGTTTAGCTAAACTTAACAATCTCCAACAGCGGGTTATTGCGGCCATAATCGGGGTTCCGTTTATTCTATTTATGATCTGGTATGCCGACTGGACATTTGCCTTGCTCTTCTGTGTTGTCAGTGCGCTCACTCAGCGGGAGTTTTACAGGCTTCTTGGTCTTGATGGCTTTGAACCGTTAACGGCTTATGGGACGGTGGTGGGCACGATGATCTGTGTGCTGGCCTACTTTATCGAGACTGACCAGATCGGCATGGGAAATTACTTTCTTATCTGCCCGGCATCGTCGATGATCTTCCTGATCAAACTTTATAAAAAACGGGATATGAAACCCTTTACAAACATTGGTTTCACATTTCTGGGTATTATTTATGTAGCGATGCCGTTTGCCCTGTTAATCATCCTTGCATTGCAGGGGGGCACGTTTCATCCGATGATTATTACGGGCTGCCTATTACTATTGTGGGCCAGTGATATCGGTGCCTATTTTGCCGGTACCAAGTTTGGCCGACGCAAACTTTTCGAACGCGTTTCGCCCAAAAAATCGTGGGAAGGCAGCGTAGGTGGCGCTATTGCGGCCGGACTGGTGGCACTTGGTCTCACCTTTTGGGCACCTGAACTAAAGCCCTGGCAATGGTATTGTGTTGGGGGTATTATTGTTGTAACGGGCACCTATGGCGATCTGGTTGAGTCATTATTCAAACGCAGTATTGCCATCAAAGACTCAGGCAGCAGCATTCCGGGGCACGGTGGGTTTCTGGATCGTTTCGATGGTCTGCTACTGGCGGCCCCATTTATTATTACGTTTTTAAAGCTGTTTGCGTAGAGCAAACACCATTAAAAATGCATTTAAAACCCTAAACTTTCTTAAAATTAGGGTAATACAAATCATATCTTGCCTTTTACTCGTTTACTTTGTAGTATGGTTAGTTTGTCTATGAAGAAGTCATTGACGTTATTGGTCTTTATCCTCGTGTTATCTGCACTGGCGGGACTCTTTACGACCGTACAGGCGCAGGGACAGGAACGGCAGATCACGTTTACAGGCTTTATCACCGGCGGTAAAACAAATGATGCTTTACCCGGTGCGTACATCTACATTCCTAAAGCGGGCAAGGGCGTTCTATCGGCGCCCAACGGCTATTTTGCACTGCCTGTTTTTCCCGGCGATAGTATTATCTTCAGTTATGTAGGCTTTAGAACTCAGTACCATATCATTCCGCGCCGGTTAACCGACCTTACGTACTCCGCAGTCGTAGCGTTGCAGGAGGACGTGAAAACACTGGCCGAAGTGAAGGTTTACCCGTATGCAACCGAAGAGTTGTTTAAAGAAGCCTTCGTAAACCTGAAACTCCCCGACGAAAAAGAGCGCGAGAATCTGGCCCGAAATACGAGTCCGGAAGCTATTATGCGTATGGCCGCAACCATGCCTATGGGGGCACTTGCCAACCACCAGAACTTTGTCAATCAGCAATTCTTTGGGCGCGAGTCGCTCATTGGGCGAAGTGCCACCCCTACGTTTGCCTTCACGAATCCCTTTGCCTGGGCCAACTTTATTCGCTCTGTGAAGCGGGGTGACCTGAAAACGAAAGAATGGCGAAGTGAACTCAATAAAGCCCCGCGCGAGAATATGACGCGGAAAGACATACTGCAGGATGCCAATTAAGCATGGGTGCTTTTGTGGCTAAGTATCCGGTCTTTTCTATACAGACGGCCACACCTTTAATGTCAACGTTGCACCTGTAAATACGGCATAGGTTTTAGCAAATACCCATTCGCCTAGATTTATGTACCGGCTTGTGGCCGAAACGGCTAGATCGAGCGGCAAGTGGCGATGCCCGAATATGTAAAAGTCGTGGTGCAGCTTCGCTTCTACTTCCCGGCAATATTGCATCAACCATTCCCGGTCTTCGCCTAAAAACTGCTCTTCTCCTTTTTCCTGATTGCTGGCCCGACTCCGTCGCGACCATGCCTGCGCCAGTCCGATTCCCAGATCGGGGTGTACCCAGCGAAATAACCCTCGGGCAAGCCCACTTTCAAACACCGTTTTAAGACGCTTATAAACGAAATCACCAGGCCCAAGGCCATCCCCATGCCCTATCAGGAACTGCTTATCCCCTATTTTGTATCGCCGTGGATTGCGATAAACAGGAATACCCAGTTCGTGCGTGAAATAGTCATTCATCCACATATCGTGGTTGCCCGTAAAGAGAATGATACGTATGCCGGCGTCGGTAAGCTCAGCCAGTTTTCCCTGTAATCGAATAAACCCCTTCGGAATACTATGTTTGTATTCGAACCAAAAGTCAAATATATCCCCAACCAGAAAAATAACATCGGCATGAGGCCGGATCGATTCCAGCCAGGCAACAATAACTTTTTCCCGTTCCTGGCTTTTCTCGATTGAAGGCGTACCAAGGTGAAAATCGGAAGCAAAATAAACATGACGGCCCGGAGCCAGGGAAATAGTTTCTATATCAGACATCATACGGTAATTCTGCCGTAAAATTACGCAACGATTACCGTTCACTCAGTGGACTTCTGTACCTGTTCGTAAAAAAGCCTTTATTATACCATCATACATCCCGGCAAACAACGATACCTACCATTACCTTACAGGATGAAAATAGGGAGTTTTGACAAAAACATCCTGACATCTAATCTGGTATTTAAGAAAACGTTAATTTTGGCTTTTCACAAATCATCTCATGAAAATCAAATCACTGATACTGGCTTTCCCTGTACTATGTTTAGCCTGCAGCAGCCCAAGCTCCACCTCCGATCCCGCAAACCAAATTGACGCTAGTCCAATTTATGCAAAGAAGGTCGTTGGTGTTGATGCCCTTTCAACCGATGCCAATTACGATGAACCCTGCAACATTCTGGGAGAAGAGTATGTTCGTTCAACGTTCAATTTAGACGAAACAGCTAAACTGGAAGAAGTTCTTGAACATGATGGCTGCGAATTTGAATGGGCCGGCAATAAAGTTCTGGTTTCGTTTGGTGGCAAGCGCCCTTATTCGTCAATCTATCTTGCCGAATACACGTTTGATAAAATGTATCAGGGTAAGCCCTCTATCGCTGCGACAGAGCCTGTAGAAGTAGAAGCGACAGCCGATTCGGTATTGAACGGTCCCAAAACAGAAGGCACTAACGCAGAAACATCTGCCTCAGAAACTGTTTCTGAAGAAGCCAAGCATACGACCGACGACAAGCAACCTCAACATGGCGGTGTTTCGGCGGCAACTCCTCACCTTACCAAACCTGCGGTCACGAAAGGCTCTTTTGAAGCTGTTTCAAACGTTGGCGACAAAGCGGTCTGGAATGCCTCTACCGGCGCGATGCACGTGCTTTATAACAATCACATCATTAATGTGACGGTCGAAACGAAAGATAAAGCCGAAGTACGGAAAGAACACGCACAGAGTTTGGTAGAAGTACTGATCGATAAAATTGCCGAGAACGAATACGTTAAGCGGTTGTAATAGATAAAACTCAAAAAAAGGTCGCTGTGAATGCCACGGCGACCTTTTTTTATGTTAAATCCAGTGCTCTTTTTTAGTAGTTAAATGCCTGCGAACTCTTAGTTATTGACGATGAAACCAACTAATTTACACAAGCTTCTTATCTGAGGCAGCTAGAAATAACCTATACCCATGCACGAACTACCTGGAAGAAGAAAATTTGTACACGTTATCACTAAAGCCGCAGGTATGTCATTACTTATGCCGGGTCTTAGCCTTGGTCAGGATACAGCGCTCAGCCAACAATCGTTTACCGTTGGTCAGATCATGGACTTGATTATAAAGAAAATTCCAGGTGCGCCCTTCCCCAAAACGGTCGATACATTAAAGTCGGGAAGTTCATCCCAAAAAGTGACCGGCATTGTTTCTACGATGTTTGCGACGGTAGAAGTCATTGAAAAGACTATTTCGCTGGGCGCAAACTTCATCATTGCTCACGAGCCGACATTCTATAACCATGCTGACGACACCGACTGGCTTGAAAGCAGTGACGTTTTTCGCTACAAGCGTGATCTATTGAAAAAAAATGGAATTGCTCTTTGGCGCTTTCATGATTACGTGCATTCGCTCAGCCCCGACGGCATACAAGCAGGTATGTTGGCAGCTTTAGGCTGGAAGCAATACGCAAGCGCAAGAAATCTGCATGTACTCACAATGCCCGCTACACCCCTCAGCCAACTCATTAACCACGCTAAAGCCAAGTTAGGGATCAAAATGGTACGGGTTGTAGGCGATCCGTCGCAGTCGTGTCAGCGCGTTTTACTGATGCCGGGTGCTGCTGGCGGACGCAGTCAAATTACCGTCATCGAAAAAGAAAAGCCTGATGTTATTTTTTGTGGCGAGTCCAGCGAATGGGAAACGCCAGAATATGTTCGGGATGCACGTCGCCAGGGGAAGAAGTTGTCGTTGGTTATCCTGGGTCACATAATGAGCGAAACCGCCGGTATGGAATGGGTAGCATCTTGGCTAAAGCCTCAATTGCCAGGCGTCAAGATAACTTATGTCCCGTCCGGGAACGAGTTCACTTATTTGTAAGAAAGCTTGGCCCCTTAAACCGACAGATAAGGCAAGTACGGCTCTAGTTTGCCTGTATCCCGAAAGGCCGACACCTGATGCAGTTTATTGTTGTAGGCATCGTAGCGAAGCTCGACGTAAAAATCGCGAAGGTTGTAGAGAAGGAAAATGTTTTCCCCTTCATACCGGTTTGCGAGAATGTCGCCCGTAAAATAAAGGGTGTCGAGTTGCTGGTCGGCAGATAGGCTGGTAAAATCGGCAGGTTGCATAGGCATACGGGGTTGACAAGCGAAATAAACAAAAAGCGGGCGACCCACCAAATGAGCCGCCCGACTTTATATATCACAACAAAAACAGCAATAGAATACAACTAAAACATTATCCTGATTAACCAATTATAATACAGTGCACTTATGGCCTATATCAGTTGGCGTTGAATTATATAGTTTTATCCGATTTTTACTTCCCGGCCCGTTCGGGCTGCCTGATAGATAGCCTCCACAATTTTTATATCCCGCAGTCCTTCTTCACCCGGCACCATCATTGGTTTCTTGTTCATAATGGCGTGGGCATCGTCGTCCATTTGCATTGCTTGTTGCATAGGCACTTCATACGGATGCTCAATTTTCCCTCCATTGCTCCAGAGCCCGTTCTGGCCGTTGTAAGCTGAGTAAGGCTCCATACGCAAGGTGCCTTTGCTGCCTGTTACGTCTAAAAAATTCATGTTCATGCCGTAGCTTGACTGAACGGCCGCCCGCGCCCCACTCGGAAAAATAAGCTGTGCCATTGATGTTTCATCAAGACCATTCTTATAGACATCGGGGCGTGCCGTGTACTGTTGCGCCGTCACGGCAATCGGTTCCTCGCCCGTTGCCAGCCGCGCTCCCTGCAACACATAAACGCCCATATCGTACATGACACCACCCCCCATTTCTTTCTTCTGTTTCCAGTGCGTTGTGCGGTTGTCGTAATAACCCGCCGAGCAGCTAACCATCTGGATTTTACCGATTTTACCCTCTCGAAGCCCCTTCACATATTCCTGCGTGTTCGGCTCGTGGTGAAGCCGGTAACCAACCGCCAGTGAAACTTTGTTTTTAGCACAGGCATCAATCATATTCTGGCATTCTTTCGCTGTAACGGCCATTGGCTTTTCAACCCAGACATGCTTCCCGGCTTTGGCTGCCCGCACTACGTATTCTTCGTGCATGGATGGGGGTAACACCACATAGATCACGTCGATATCCGGGTTATTGGCGATCTGGTCGAAGGTTTGGTACGAATAGATATTCTTGTCGGGAATATTATACTGCTTTTTCCATTTTTCAGCCTTTTCGGGTGTCCCTGTTACGATACCGGCGAGGTAACAATTTTTGGTTTTTTGAAGGGCCGGGGCAAGCAGGTCGGTGCTGTAATAGCCCAGGCCAACCAATGCCACACCAAGTTTATCTTTAGCGGGTTTTGTACCAGCCCAAACTACAGAAGGCGAAAGCGCTGCAGCAACGCCGGTAAGCGCGGTTGTATGCAGGAAAGTTCTGCGAGACGTCATTGTATCGTTCATGTTAAAGGTTCAACACCTAAAGTTCAGTGTTTCTGTGTTATGTTTCAAGTACAAATCTCGAACCCACCCGATAAGCTTTTTGTTGAAAATGGGGGCTATCCATTAAGAACCCCCTATTTTTGCTCCATGTCTAAGAACGTCAATATCGGTTTAGTGCAGATGAGTTGCTCGGCAGATGTCGAAGCAAACATTCAGAAAGCCATCAGCGGCATTCGCGAAGCCGCTCAAAAAGGTGCTCAAATCGTTTGTTTACAGGAATTATTCACGTCGCTGTATTTCTGCGACGTTGAGGACCATCACAATTTTAGTCTGGCCGAAGCGATTCCAGGCCCATCGACCGACCGTCTGGCGCAGTTGGCAGGTGAGCTGGGCGTTGTCATTATAGCTTCGTTATTTGAGAAACGTGCGCAGGGGCTGTACCACAATACCACGGCGGTTCTGGATGCCGATGGAACATACCTGGGGAAATACCGGAAAATGCACATTCCCGATGATCCCGGTTATTACGAGAAATTCTACTTTACCCCCGGCGACCTTGGCTACAAAGTTTTCGATACGAAGTTTGCCCGCATCGGCGTATTGATCTGCTGGGACCAGTGGTATCCCGAAGCAGCTCGTATTACTGCTCTGATGGGTGCTGAAATCCTATTTTACCCCACTGCCATTGGTTGGGACACGAACGAGCCAGACCCTGCCCAGAATACAGAACAATATAATGCCTGGCAAACAATTCAACGGAGTCATGCCATTGCCAACGGCGTTCACGTAGTGGCCGTTAATCGGGTGGGGCGCGAGGCCGATCAGCAGTTCTGGGGCGGGTCGTTCATAGCGAATCCATTCGGAACGCTACTATATCTGGCGCCCCACGATGAAGAGCTTGTACACGTTCAGACGGTTGATCTGGCCCTTTCCGAAAAATACCGTACTACCTGGCCTTATTTCCGCGACCGCCGGATTGATTCGTATCAGCCCATTACGAGACGGTACATTGATCAGGAATAAATTGGCTTACGATGTACAGTATAAATTGGGCATACGGTCGGCCCAATAATCATTCACGATTTAGTTTAAATCGTAAACACAACTAGTTTGAAGCCAGTTATGAAATTACTTGCCTTAGGTTTTTTGGTCAGTTTGGCGGGTACTGGCTATTGGTATTGGCAGTCAACAGCAGCCACTACAGTTGATGCCGTGCACTTGCAAGGGCCAATTCCCGCCCAAACGACACTTGCACCCACGCCCCGATCCCGCTTTACACCCACGCCCAGTACACGAAAAGGATTTTACAGTCTCGACATAGTGAGTGACTTTTCGATCCCCTCTACTAAAACTATTATATTCTGCGGAGCGGGTCGTAATCTGCATGTGCAGCAGGATCGTACAAAAATCTTCAGGCGTGGTTTCTCGGCCGTTGATCAAAGCCGAATGGTATCGGGCGTTGAACTTTGGCGTGACGGCTTTCCGCAAAATGGCTGGAAAAGTGTCCTCCAACCCATCCAGCGTGCGTTAATCGTTTACCGGGGTTATTTCAGGGATGCGTTCAGTCTAGGCTGGGCAGAAAACAGCGAAAAAGCCACTGAGACAGTATATCGCACTGCCCCGGTCGCGGCTGGTGCGCGACCGGGGCCTGTCAATCGAAACACCTTGTATCAGGCCTCGATGGAGTTAAGAGGAGGCTGTGTTGGCTTTGGTGACTGTTCGCCCAGTGGCATGAAAAGTACGTATGGATTCATTGTTCTGGACATTGAAAACGATGGCACTAGTTTAGGAAACCGGCAGGAACAGGCTAACCTGTACACCTATATGATTAAAATCCTGAAGGAGAACGCCAGTCCGCAAACGCTGGTGGGTTCCATTGCGCCAGTCCTGCACAATAGCGTTGGGTACTCAAGAGCCGAAGACTACAAAGCTACTGCTGATTGGCTTTGGAACACCCCGGCGCGTCATACAGCCAGCAGCCGCCAACGGGGCATGCCCGATGACATTGTGGGTAAATCTTTTAGTGATTATGCCGATTTTCAAATGCCCGGCACCTACTACGTTTATCCTGACTTCGACTACTCGATCCGGCACAATGGCGATAACGACCGGCATTGGTTAGCAGCCTTGTTGGGTGAGCAGGAGGTCAACATGAAACTATCGCCCAAGAAGCGAATTGCCTGGCAATGGCTATTCAATACGCAGAGTGAACTGCCCAACAGTGCTCAGGCTGAGCATCCTGCTCCGCCAGCCGTAGCCGAGGGCATGGGTATTTTTTACTGGTTTACGGGCGCCTATGGCGTTTTGTTCTGGGATGACCACACCGACTTGATACCAGATCAGCCCTCTCCCACCGACCCAAATGCCAAAGGGGTTGGCAATGACCGGAACTATACTTGTTATGAGCATTATGTACATGGGCTCTGGCGGCTTTTCAAGCACCATAGCGACTTGTTTAACGGCCGGGAAACCTACCTTAATGAGGCTACCGAATGCTCGTACGATAATGGCCAAACATGGTACAAATACAACGCGAATCAGATTAAAACCCACGACGTGCCTTTTGTACGGGCCATTGTCAATGGGGATCAGATTCTGATTGCTGCGACCAAAGCGTATGCGCCGTCGAATCAAACCAATAAGGTGATGATGCGCTATGTTCAGAACGGCTATACGTTTTACACGACGTTAACCCTGAAAGGCGATGAAATTTACCTCGGTCGGGCTACTATGAATCGGGACAAGAAATCGTAATCTAGTAACTGGCAGGCATTTGTAGTGAGTGCTATCAATTAGTGAAGTTGTTTAAACTTTTCTTTTTTTAGTATAAACAAGATGTTTTTTGTCATGGCTCCGGCCACCCGGTCCGACGCAGGAGGAATCTTCGGTGGGTGGGCTAATTTTCAACCTACTGAAGATTCCTCCTGCGTCGGACCGGGTGGCCGGAGCCATGACAAATTCAGCATTGTAATAAAAGTTTTAACAGCTTCAGTATTTAATATTACCTACCGTCAATTAATTATTTTTTAGTATGAATCTAGGTATCGAAATAGGCGGAACAAAATTGCAGCTGGTGACGGACGATGGAAGCGGCAACATTGCCCAGCGTTTCCGTTATGCTGTTGATCCCGAGCAGGCTGCGGAGGGTATTCTAGCGCAAATTGCTGCCACAATTCAACAACTCCCCAAACCACCGGCAGCTATCGGTGTGGGCTTTGGTGGGCCGGTCGACTGGCAAACGGGTCGTATTGCTGCCTCACACCAAATTGGCGGCTGGGCTGGTTTTGACCTGGCAAGCTGGCTTCGGGAGCAAGTACCAGGCGTCATTGTGCACGTAGAGAATGACGCCAATACAGCCGCTCTTGGCGAAGCTCGTCAGGGGGTAGCTACCGGATTTAAGCACGTCTTTTACGTTACCCTCGGTAGTGGAGTTGGTGGCGGAGTGGTTATCGACAGACAACTTTATCATGGAGCAATGCCCGGTGAAGCCGAAATTGGCCATTTATGGCTCGTTCCACCCAGTGATCACCCAGACAGCACGTCCATTCCGGGCACCTCCATGCCAGGCCAAACGATTGAGCAAACCGTATCGGGTTGGGCAGTTGACCAGCAGATTCGGGACCTTCTGCCCCAACTGCCTGACGATTCAGCCTTAAAAATAGCCGTACAACAAGCCCATGCTTCGGGTTCTGTTGGTAAAGAAGCCCGTTTTCTGCATCCGGCATATGAGGCCAGTGACCCCGTTGCCAAAATGTTGATTGAACAAATCGGTACGGTGCTGGCGCTGGGACTTTCGCACGTTACCCATTTATTTCACCCGGATGCAATTGTTCTGGGCGGAGGTCTGTCGCTTATTGGCGAACCCTTACGAGCGGCCGTACGTCAGGCCCTCCCTCGCTTTATCATGAAATCATTCCAGCCCGCACCACTCGTATTACTCGCCAAACTGGGCGAAGATGCTGTGCCCGTTGGTGCACTTGAATTAGTGAAGAATGTAGAATGAAAATTACATTTCTATGAATACGAGCCACTAAATTCATTTTTCATTTTACCTTATACATTTTCATTGTCTAAATCCCTATGAACCAGCCTTACTTCCAGACGTATATTGACAGGCAGAAAGAGGTTTATGATGCCATCCCGATTGACCGGGTTGAGCACATCATTAACCTTATCAAAAAATGCTGGGAAGAAGATCGGCAGTTATTCGCCTTTGGAAATGGCGGTAGTGCCTCCAACGTCTCGCACTTTATCACGGACCTTGGCAAAAGCGCATCAGACAAAATGGGCCGACGCTTTCACTGCATGTCGCTCAATGAAAATGTTTCGTGGATTACTGCCCTGGGGAATGATTACGCCTACGAAGACATTTATATGCGGCAGCTTCAAAACTATGCTCGGCCTGGCGATCTGGTGCTAACATTAAGCGTGAGTGGCAACTCACCAAATGTCGTAAAAGCGGTAAAATGGGCCAATGATAATGCGCTGACGACCATAGCCCTTGTGGGTGGAAAGCGCGGGCAACTCGCCGACCTCGCTCATGAATCAATCGTTATTCAGGATGAACACTACGGCCGGGTTGAAGACGCCCAAATGACTATCTGCCACATGCTGTGTTACGGGTTTATTGAATCGTAATGCTGAGCCCGCACCGACAATCCTTTGTCGGTGCGGGCTCAAGATCAACTATACCGGTCGTTCCGCCAGGGGTAGGCCGTGTTGGAATATCCACGCTCTTCCCAAAACCCGAGCTGGTTTTTAGCCAAAAATTCAATCCGTTTAATCCATTTCGATCCTTTCCAGGCATACAGCTGGGGGGTTATCATACGCAATGGTCCCCCATGTTCGCGGGTTAGGGGGTTCCCATCGGCCGTATGAACGAGAAGCACATCGGGCTTTAGAGCCTCTTCGAGCGCAACATTCGTGCAATACCCATCGTAGCCATAGCACATGACATGTGTAGCTGAACCCTTGGGATCAACTAAAGCGGCCAAATCCATAAATCGAACCCCCACCCAGGGAACGTTGAGTCGCGACCATGTCGTGACGCAATGGAAATCGCTGGTATCTTCAACCTGCGGCAGATCCATTAGATCGTCCCACTTAAGCCGAACAGGATTATTTACCTCACCATCAATATTTAGTTGCCACTTATCGAGTGGAATGGCAGGCTGATACCCCAAATCCAGAACCGGCCACTTTGCGGTAACAGTTTGCCCAACCGGAACAGCAGGCATACCATGCCGGTTAGTGGGGCCGCTACCACGCGGTTTTTCCGGCCCGTCAATATGATCTGCCATTGAAGGCGTCTGGGCCATTTTTTCCTCAAATCGACGCTTGAGTTTCATGCGGGCCTCAATGATTTTATCGGTCTTTTCGTTAGCGTCCATCGTATGCTTTACAGAAAAAATGGCTTTTCTTTTTTCCTATAAACCGCAATTTTTGTCTTGTAGTTTTAGGGAAGCGAAAAACTAACGGGATAGCGCCGGTGCGTGCTTGTCTAATACTAAATCAGTCACTAAAAGCTTCCACCATCAGTAACTTCTACGACACCCGCACGTAGCTTCCCAGCAGTTTTACCTCGGCAGAATGGTGATTCAGAATTTCGTGTAAATCGGGGTCGCTGGCGTGCCCTTCGCATTCAAGCAGAAACCAATACCGGAAAGTCGCCCCATCGCGCAATGGGCGGCTTTCTATTTTAGTAAGGTTGATGTTTCGATTGTTGAACTCCTGTAAGAACTCGGCCAGTACCCCCGGCGACTGGGTGTTGGGCAAGCGGGCAATCAGGGTAGTTTTATCATGACCACTGGGCTGATTCACAAAATCTTTGGCCAGAATCAGAAAGCGTGTCCGGTTCAGGTCACTGTCTTCAATGTTATCGAACAAAACGGGCACATCAAACAACTTAGCGGCTATGCCCGAGCAAATGGCTGCGGCATATGGCTGCTGAGAGGCCAGTTTAGCCGCTTTCGACGTTGATTCGACGGGTATCATCTCGGCCTTTAACCCATCGAAATAATCATTAAGGAACCGGCTGCATTGCCCAAAGGCAATATCTTTGGAATAGATGTGGGTAATATCAGCCAGATTTTCGGCCTGTGTGGCAAACGTAAAATGAACTGGAATCTTAATTTCCGCTACAATACGCAGGTCTTTTTCAAGCAACAGATCAATGGCTTCTTCAACAACGCCCTCCTGATTATTTTCGATGGGGACAACACCAAATCGTACCCGACCCGTTTCGACACTCTCGAAAACTGACCGAATTGTTGGCAATGCCATATAGGTGCTCATAGCCCCAAACCGGCTTTCGGCGGCCTGGTGTGTGAATGTTCCTTCTGGGCCTAAGTAAGCAATTCGTTCGGGAAGTTCCAGATTACGCGAAACGGCAAATATTTCCAGAAAAATAGCCTCGATCGCCGGGCGGTTCAACAGGCCGTTATTTTGCTCGTGAAGCCGATCCAGAATTTGCTTTTCGCGTTCTGGACGGTAAATAACTGTGTTCGTTGTACGCTTTAGTTCACCCACCTTGCGGACGAGTTCCATACGTTGGTTAAGCAACGCCAGCAATTGGTCGTCGAGGGTGTCAATGTCGTTACGGAGAGACTCCAGAGTCATAAAAAAAGTCAGTAAGTCGGTCAGTTAGCAAGTCAGTTGGTTAGCCACATACACCCGCCAACACACAAACTTAGCACTTACTGACTTACCGACTTACTGACTCACCGACTTTTCTATACCAAAGCTACATCGTCAACATCTTTTTCGACCCGCAAATTGTCGATAATGAAGCGTTGGCGGTCAGGCGTGTTTTTACCCATGTAATAGCTAAGCAACTTAGGCACTGATGTTTCTTTTTCCATAATAACCGGCTCCAGGCGCATATTCTCGCCAATGAACAGGCCAAATTCATCCGGTGAAATTTCTCCTAAACCCTTAAATCGGGTTATTTCGATCTTCTTACCCCCCTTGGTCAATTTGTCGATACCCGCCTGTTTTTCTTCTTCCGAATAACAATAGGTGGTTTCCTTGTGATTTTTTGGATTTCGAACCCGAAACAAGGGTGTTTCGAGAATGTACAAATGGCCATTCCGAACCAGGTCGGGGAAAAATTGCAGAAAGAACGTTAGCATCAGTAATCGAATGTGCATGCCGTCGACGTCGGCATCCGTAGCAATTACAATCCGGTTGTAACGCAGCCCTTCGAGACCATCTTCAATATCTAAAGCGTGTTGAAGCAGGTTAAACTCCTCGTTTTCATACACTACTTTTTTGGTCAGACCAAAGCAGTTCAGCGGTTTTCCGCGCAGGCTGAATACGGCTTGCGACTGCACGTTCCGCGATTTTGTAATGGAACCACTAGCCGAGTCACCTTCAGTTATGAACAGTGTAGACTGATACCGGTCTTCGGCCTTCAGATCGGGCAGGTGATTACGACAGTCACGTAATTTTTTGTTGTGCAAGCTTGCCTTTTTGGCACGATCATTCGCCAGTTTTTTAATACCGGCAAGTTCCTTTCGTTCCCGCTCCGACTGTTCGATGCGCTTTTTAAGGGCTTCCCGTACAGCCGGGTTCATGTGCAGAAAATCGTCCAGGCGTTCTTTAACGAAGTCCTTAACGAACGAGCTCACCGATTGAGCGTTCGTTTCGGGCGACATATTCTGCGAACCGAGTTTTGTTTTTGTCTGTGATTCAAAAACGGGTTCCTGTACCCGAATACTAACAGCGGCAATGATGGATGACCGAATGTCTGATACCTCGTAGTTTTTATCGAAGTGTCGACGAACCGTTTCCACAACAGCCTCTTTGAGCGCGTTCAGGTGCGTACCGCCCTGCGTCGTGTATTGGCCATTCACAAACGAGTAGTATTCTTCGCCATATTGATTGCCGTGCGTCATGGCAATCTCAAGATCATTCCCTTTCAGGTGGATGATTGGATAGCGCAGCGAATCTTCGTCTTTCTTGGTCTTATCGCGCAGCAGATCGAGCAACCCGTTTTGCGATATATATTTTTGTTTGTTGAACGAAATGGTCAAGCCTGCATTCAGGTAGCAGTAATTCCAGATCATATTCTCTAAAAACTGAGGAATGAAATGAAAATGCTTAAATACAGTATCATCCGGCTCAAAGCAAATGAGGGTTCCGTTACGTTCATTGGTAATTTCCTCGCCCCGCTGCTTCAGTTCGCCCCGTTCAAACTCAGCCCAGACTGTACGACCTTCCCGAAAAGCCTGCACACGAAAATAAGTCGAAAGAGCGTTAACCGCCTTAGTACCGACACCGTTAAGACCAACCGACTTTTGGAAAGCGCCGGAGTCATATTTACCGCCTGTGTTAA
Organism: Spirosoma pollinicola; assembly: GCF_002831565.1. Taxonomy (NCBI): domain Bacteria; kingdom Pseudomonadati; phylum Bacteroidota; class Cytophagia; order Cytophagales; family Cytophagaceae; genus Spirosoma; species Spirosoma pollinicola. The sequence continues at coordinate 4,813,614 of NZ_CP025096.1, forward strand.
TTTTGGATACAACTTCAACAACCTTACCAAGTGGAATGCCCCGGCCATAGTCACGAACCTCGACCCGGTGATCAGTCACACGAATGTCAATGATTTTACCAAAGCCCATAACATGCTCATCAATGCAATTATCGACGGTTTCCTTTATTAGTACATATATGCCATCATCGGCGGCTGAGCCATCGCCAAGTTTGCCAATATACATACCCGGTCTAAGACGAATGTGCTCGCGCCAATCCAATGACCGGATACTATCTTCGTTGTATTGAACAGACTGATTCAGCAATTCTGCCATGTGTAATTATTAACTAAAAGACTAAAAGAGACTACCCGATGAACTAGCCACCAAAATTTAACATCGGAAAAATTATACCCTGATTTAATAAGGAGTCAAAACATCCCATACAATACGAAACTGTTTATAATCCAACAAAAGTTCGCTTACTTTGCCGACTGAACTGCACGAAATACTACCTAACCCAACTGTATGTTAGATACTGGCTTCTTTTTCGTAGAAGCCAAGCCGTTCGATATCTTAAAAATATGCAAAATCTAAGAATTTTCCACGACTTGCCGCAAAAATTTTTTCTTTTTGTTGTTGCTTTCGTTCAACGCAAATTTAGCACTCAATTAACCATATTATTCCTATGTACAGTTGGCCTGACTGTGCAGGGACAGGTCGTTGCTCCATCAAGCAGTGGCGCTATCTCTGCACCAGGTGCCGCTCGACCAGGAGCCGCAACGGGTTTGCCTGGTGGTGTTGCATTACCTCAAGGAGCCAACATCAATAATCTACCGACAAACGTTCAACAACAAATCAAAGGACGTTCGGGTCAGACTACTGTGAATCCAAATGGTCGGACCTCAACTGCTCCTTCCAGTACGGATCGCAAAAAGGCTGCTGCCAATCAAACGACTAATCAGCAGGTTGCAGCAGACGATACACTGGATGCAGGCCCCCAAACTAACGAGGAAATTATTAGAGCCGGAGCCGAACGTGCCCAACGTCGTGAACAAGCAGAACGACGCCAAAAAACATTTGGCTATGCACTCTTCAACGATCCGTCTATGCAGATTTCGTTTGAGCCGAACCTGAACATCGCCACGCCACGAAATTACGTTGTCGGTCCCGGCGATCAGTTGAATATTCAAATGTATGGCTACTCTGAGGCTGAGTTTAGTCAGACAGTGTCTGCCGATGGCAATATCTATTTTGCTCAGGCTACGGGCATTGGCCCCGTTTCTGTATCAGGTTTAACAATTGAACAGACAAAAGCGCGAATCATCAATCGTTTATCCAAGCGGTTCGTTGGCCTGCAAAAAACATCATTTGGTCCGCAAAACACATTCCTGGAGGTTTCTCTTGGCGGAACGATACGGAGTATACGTGTAACAGTAACAGGCGATGCAGTACGGCCAGGCACGTATACATTATCCTCTTTATCGACTGTTATGAACGCAGTCTATCAGGCTGGTGGTCCCAACGATATTGGCTCGTACCGCAAAGTGCAGCTCATTCGTAATAATAGAGTAGCTGCCACCCTCGATCTATATGATTTCCTGCTGAATGGTATTCAGCGCAATGACCTGCGGTTGCAGGATAATGACAACATTCGATTTACAACCTTTGTTGAACGGGTAGAAATTAGCGGCACCGTTAAGCGGGCTAACATATTTGAGATGTTGCCCGGCGAAACGCTGGATCGGCTTTTGTTCTATGCCGGTGACTTTGCCGCTCAGGCCTACAAGAATCGCCTTAAAGTTACCCGCCTGACGGATAGAGAGATTAAAGTCGTTGATGTAACAGCGCCTGAATTTAAGACATTTGTGATGCAGGACGGCGATTTTGTAACGGTTGAACGGCTGCTTGATCGCTTCGAAAATCAGGTTACTATAGAAGGAGCCGTATTTAGAACCGGACAATATTCGCTTGATAATAACCGGACGTTGAAGCAGCTTATCCAGACAGCCGAAGGTCTAAAAGGAGATGCTTTTACAGGGCGTATCTCGATTGTTCGGACTCGCGAAGATCTGGCGATTGAGAACCTGTCGATCAATCTGGCTAACATTCTGGCCGGTACGGAACCCGATATTGCGCTGCAACGCGAAGATCAAATCATCATTCCATCGCGATTTGATTTTGTACAACCAGCTACCATTTCAATTCAGGGCGAAGTAAACGCCCCTGATCCGGGAATGACGTACATGGCTAATATGACATTAAACGATGCCTTAGTACGTACGGGCGGGCTTAAAGAGTCGGCAGCGGCTTCTATGGTTGAAGTCATCCGTCGGAAAAAAGATGCAGATCCGCGCTCTCCTTCGGCACAAATTGCAGAGACGTTCCGGTTTAATGTAAACCGTGACCTTTCGATCAATAGCGATACAAACAAGGATTTTGTCTTAGAGCCCTTCGACCAGATTATCGTGCGTCGGTCGCCAAATTACGCTATTCAAACGTATGCCTATGTGGCAGGTGAAGTGATCATTCCAGGTTCATATCCGATCCGTACGAAAGATCAGAAAGTTTCCGATCTCGTTTTACAGGCGGGTGGCCTGACACCACAAGCTTATGTAGAAGGTGCAACACTTATTCGGCCGGTGAAATTGAGCGCCGATGAGATAAGACGCAAGCAAAAGGCAATCGACGAAGTAGCCAACAGTGCTGTGAAGGCAGTTGTTGAAACAGAAGAGGTTACCCCCAATTTAGCGGAGGCTATTGGCATTAACCTTAAAAAGATTTTAGCTAAACCAGGCTCGTCGGAAGATATTCTGCTTCAGGAAGGGGATACACTTCGTATTCCAAAATTACTTGAAACAGTACGTATTCAGGGCGAAGTGCAACTACCCAATACAGTTAAATACAGAAGTGAGCAAACGTTTCAGGATTATATTTCGCAAACCGGTGGATTCACGTCTAAGTCGCAACGTCGGCGGGCCTTTATTGTGTATGCAAATGGATCTATTGACAGAACCCGAAAGTTTATGTTCTTCAACGTCTATCCACGTGTTGAACCCGGTGCTGAAATCGTTGTTCCAAGACGGACAATCGTACCGTTAACGGCTCAGCAATTGTTGAGTTCGACCGTTGGCATAGCCGGTTCGTTGTTAACACTCGTTACTACCCTTCTTCTGATTACAAAGGTTCAATAAACAGGCATCTTCACCGTGTATGGCTTCTATAAACGTAAACGATACAACGAATCAAAATCAACTGGCAGCCTCGCGGCCGCTTCCTCCAGACCAGATTTCCCCAAAATCTGTTGTACTACGAATTGTTGAGTTAAAATACGTCTTCCAGCGCAACTGGAAACTGTTAATCATCATAGTCGCGCTTGGGGCAGCCATCGGTTTTACCTATGACTTGCTTCACAAGACAAGAATCACCTATACGGGCACCATTATGTTCAACCTGGGTGGTGGCTCATCGGGGGGTGGATTTGGCGAGTTAGGCCAGTTGGCTGGTGCTTTCGGGTTGAGTTCAGGAGCTCCGGATGCCAATATTTTTGTTGGTGACAACTTTCTTATCTATGCCAAATCGAGGCCGGTCATTGAGAAAACACTGATGCAGACCGATACCATCGATGGTAAAGATACCTTATTGGTAAATTACTATATTCGCCACAGCGGGATTCGTGACAAGGAATGGGAAGATAATGATTCGCTGCGAGCTTTTTATTTTAAGCGGGCCAAAGTTCCTGCTGAATATACAAAGATGGAACAGCTTGTTATGTCTGATATTTTCACTCGGATAGGGACCGAGATGGCAGTGAAGCAACCGGAACGGAAATCGTCGTTTATGGAATTAAGCAGTTTCATGGAGGATGAAAAACTAGCGGCTGCCTTTCTTACCACTCACCTTAAAACGATTGAGGCCGATTATCAGAAAAAACAAACTAAAAAGACCCGTGAGATGTACGATCTTCTGACATCACGGGCCGATTCCATTGCCAGGAAACTAACGGGCACCGAAAACTCACTGGCAAAATACCTGGATCAAAACCAGCAGATCATTGTGGCACAGGCTCGTATTCAGGAAAATAAGCTAAACCGAAACTCCGGCTTCCTGACTACCCTGTATTATCAAGCCCTGCAACAGGCAGATAATATGCGTTTATCACTCATTCGCGAAACGCCCCTCTTTACAATCATCAAGCCGGTATATTTTCCTTTATACCGTGAAGTATTGGCAACAGCCGGTTTGCAGATTGGTGTTGCCTGTAGCCTGGTTTTAGCGATTCTTGTTATTTTCTTAAAAGAAACCTATCGCTCCATTATGAGAGCACAATAACAAGTTTATTTGTTTAACGACGCTCTTTATTTGACACTATTGAAAACGCACGAAGTTATCATACAGCCGGGCCGCTCTGAGCGGCATTACTGGCGCGAGCTGTGGCGAAACCGCGAGTTGATGTACATTCTGTCTATGCGGGACGTTTCTGTACGCTACAAGCAAACAGCTCTTGGAACCGCCTGGGGTCTTATTCGCCCATTGACAACCATGCTGATAATGGTGTTTGTGTTCAGTAAAATTGCCAAGCTTCCAGCCGATCCTGGTGTCCCCTACCCACTCATGGTATTAGGCGGCATCACGGTATGGACGTTTTTTGCAACAGCCTTTACCCAAATCAGCAACAGCGTGACAATGAATTCGAACCTTGTCACCAAAGTATATTTCCCACGGCTTATTATGCCCATAAGCTCAGTAGCTGTTAGTTTTATAGACTTTCTGGTATCGCTGGGTTTATTTATTGTGTTATCGATTTGGTATAAATTCATGCCAGACTGGCACTTGCTCTTACTGCCTGCCTTTATTGTATTAGCACTGCTGGCATCATTTGCGTTTGGACTATTCTTTGCTGCCGTAAACGTTCGTTTCCGGGATATCGGTCAACTGATACCGTTTATTGTGCAGATTGGCTTTTACATTTGTCCAATTGCTTACAGTAGTCGGTTGGTAGCTGATAAGGCAGGCGAATGGTGGACCCCTTTTTACTGGATGAATCCCATGGTTGGTATCATCGATGGTTTCCGCTGGTCGTTACTTGGCGAAAAAGCGTATTTCAATCCGGAGAGTTTACTTATTTCGGTTGGTATTATTGGGGTCTGCTTAATCTTATCGCTTTACTTTTTCCGTAAACGAGAGAATTCATTTGTTGATGATATTTAAAGAATTACGATTTCTGACTGACAAGCAGACTTAAATCGTAAACCGTAATTTGCCAATTCATATGTCTGTCATTACTGTCGAAAATATAAGCAAGCATTACATCATTGACCACCAGAAGGGCAAAGGTGCCAATACGTTGCGTGACGTTATTACGGAAAATCTCCGGGCTATGTTCGGCAGTAAAAAAGACCAGAACGCTGTCACCCATGAAGAGTTCTGGGCACTCCGTGATGTAAATTTTTCAATTGAGCAGGGCGATCGTGTCGGCATCGTTGGTCACAATGGTGCAGGCAAATCGACAATGCTTAAGATTTTGAGTAAAATTATTGAGCCTAGCAGTGGCACAGTTCGTATTAAAGGACGGGTGGCCAGCTTGCTTGAAGTCGGTACCGGTTTCCATCCTGAGCTAACAGGCCGCGAAAATATTTACCTGAATGGGTCATTGCTGGGCATGAGCCGCAATGAAATTCGCAAGCAGTTCGACGAAATAGTAGCCTTTGCTGGTGTAGAAAAATTTCTGGACACACCCGTGAAACGGTATTCGTCGGGTATGTATGTCCGGTTAGGATTTGCTATTTCAGCCCACCTCGACCCCGAAATTATGATTGTCGATGAAGTACTGGCTGTGGGAGATGCCGAATTTCAGAAGAAAAGTCTTGGCAAAATGCGGGACAATTCGGCAAGTGGTCGGACTATTATCTTCGTGAGCCACAACCTTACTGCCGTTCAGGCTCTTTGCAACAAGACACTCTATTTCGAAAAAGGCCAGCTTATAGAACAGGGAGAAACGAACCAGGTCATTGCAAATTACCTCAGTAAAGTTTCCAAAACCCGGCTTTCCCGGGAGTGGGCCACACCTGAAGAAGCTCCGGGTAATGATTTGGTTCGCATCCGGCGCATTGAACTGGTTCCTGAATATCAGGAGGGACTTACCCACATCGATGTTCGGACGGCAATGAACTTTCGGTTTGAGTTCTGGAACCAGATGGATCATGCCAACCTAAATTTGAGTTTGCACCTCAACTCCATGACGGGTGAGTGCATCTTTAACATTGGTACGCTGTCGCAGCCTTACGGTAAAGGGCTCATTTCGGGAGAATGCACAATTCCGGGTTATTTCCTGAACGATGGCTCTTACACAATTTCTATTATGATTGTGAAGGATACCGTCACGCCACTCTACGTTATGGAAGAAGGTATTACCTTTGATGTAGAGGATTATCGCGAGGGTATTGCCTGGTATGGCAAGTGGCCAGGTTATGTACGCCCCCAAATTCCTTTCCACACAAAAATGCTGGAATCAGTTACCAATGAGCAGTAAATAGTGATTCATGGACGTTTTCTACAAAACTTGTTCTCATTTTCCTGTTTATTGCTAACTTTCATTTTATACCTGATTGATGATCAACGTCACTAAATCATATCTGCCAGACCTCGATGAGTACACCACCTACTTGAAAGGTATCTGGGAGCGCGTACACCTGACTAATGATGGTCCACTCGTTCGCGAACTGGAAGATCAGCTAAGGGACTATCTCGGCGTAAAGTACCTGAAGTTTTGTACTAACGGAACGATAGTGCTGCAATTAGCACTCAAGGCGCTTGATATTACAAAAGAGGTTATTACCACACCATTCTCTTACGTTGCCACGACAAATGCGTTGCTGTGGGAAGGTTGCACACCCATTTTTGCTGACATTCGTCCGGACGATTTCAACATCGATCCTGATAAAATCGAAGCGCTGATTACTGAAAATACACAAGCCATTATGGCAACTCACGTGTATGGAAACGCCTGCCGAATTGAGCAGATTCAAGCTATAGCCGATAAGTTTAATTTAAAAGTTATTTACGACGCAGCGCACACGTTCGGCGCTCGTTATAATGGCCAGTCGATTTTGAGTTATGGGGATTTGAGTACCTGTAGTTTTCATGCCACGAAGGTTTTTCATACAGTCGAGGGCGGCTGCATAGTAACCAACGATAGTGATATGGCCGAAAAACTGCATAATTTCCGGTCATTTGGCCATAAAAACGACACCTATTTTAGTATTGGCATCAACGCTAAAAATTCAGAGTTTCATGCTGCTATGGGGTTGTGCATGTTGCCGAAGGTGCCTGAATTAATTGCGGCCAGAAAGATGCGTTTTGAGTTTTACGACCGGCAGCTTGATTTTACAAAAATCTATCGACCATCGATTTTGCCCGGTGTGGACTATAATTATGCTTACTACCCCGTCGTGTTTGATTCGGAGGAAACACTGCTCCGGGTAATGGACGCTCTGAAAGTAGACCATATTATGCCGCGACGGTATTTTTATCCCTCGCTCAATACCCTGGACTTTACCTTTGCTCCCGGCTCAGCAACAGCTCAACCCTGCCCGGTATCTGAAGATGTGGCGCTTCGAGTGCTATGCCTGCCTCTTTACCCTGATTTGGCAGAAACAGATGTTAACCGTATTGCCTCCATTGTAAATATGGTCGTTGCCTCGGTGCCGGAAATTGTTTAGAGTATGTGGGCTGATCGTTACTATATTTCTTTGAAATCTGGCAAATTGATTTAGAAAGCCATTTTTCAGTTGGGTAGCCCACCAGGGTACATAAGTCATTATGAGTAGTCTATATTTCCTCTCTCTCGTTCTATTTGTCGTTTACACTGGTCAGATCTCGACGCGTATTTGCCGCCGGTCTTTGACCGAATGGTGGCTAACAACCTTTCTACTAGGGGCAGGAAGTGTAATTCTGACAGGTTTTATCCTGTCAGCACTTTATCAAACAGCTAATTCCCCTGTTTGGGCAGTTTCGGTATTTATAACGGTAACGATACTGGGCGCAATCCTGAAACGACTGTCCCCATCTCAGGCAGGTTTTTCGATCAGGCTCCTTTTACTGGAACGCTGGCAAACGGCCCTGAGCTGGTTCAGAGGATTATCCACCTTCCCCCGGTTTCTGTTCTCCATCCTTTTCTCGACGCTGGTCATTATAGCCAGCTTGAATTTGCTACTGGTTCTGTTTACGGTACCGAACGAGTGGGATAGCATGACCGGCCATTTAAACCGCGTTATGCAGTATATTCAGCGTGGTACGATGCGGCACTTCGGGGGTACAAACTGGAACATAGATACCTATCCCAAAAGCGTTTGTACACTCCAGATTTATTCGTTTTTAATGACCGGGCGTTTTGAGAACGGATTCAAATTCATTCATCATCTGAGTTACTGGACGGCTATCGTAGCTGTATTCGGGATTGTACAGCGCATTGGGCAAAACAGGTTGTCGGCTAGTTTTTTTTGTGCATTAGCCTATGCCTTATTGCTCGACTTCCTGATGCAGGCTATCACAACCGAAACAGACATCGTACTAACGGCCTACCTTAGCGTGCTGCTATACATGCTGTTTACGTATAGGACAACAGGAACGCAGCACACAACAGACAACCGCTATCTCTATCTGGCGGGTATGGCTTTTGGTATTGCCTTTGGGCATAAAATTACGTTTGCCCTCCTGTTGCCTTCCGTATTCGTTATTATGATCTACACAGTATTCCTGTCGAGGTCTTTGGCTATTACATTTAACAGAACATGGCGGTTGGGTACCTCTATTCTTGTTGGCGTATGTTTGTGGACGCTACCAACGGGTTACCTGAAAAATATTGAAGTATTCGGCCATCCTATCGGTCCGCCAACGGCTCTTAAGCACCAGTCGGTAGAGCGAGCCGGATCAGTAGCTAATTTATTTGAGCAGGGAAGCCGAAACGTGGTTCGTTACGGCTTCGACCATGTTAATATCGATGGTATCAGAAACAGCAGCATAGGGGCAAAAATTAACCATGCCATGCGTCTACCGCTGGTTTTTGTTGAGGACAAATTACATATGCGGTTAGATGAGGAAACTGATTTCTCCATTCAGGCTTTTTCATTCGACCGGAAGTTTGCCTTTTATAATGCCAATCCTTATTGGGGAATTTTTGGCTTTGCACTCATCTTCCCGTTGCTCTTTCTGGTACTGATTGGCTATATCCGTTCCACGGCCCATGTGTATCTGGGTATCGCTTTGTTACTCCATTTTGCAGCCCTCTCCTATTCGGCGCCGTATGACCCCTTTAAAGGACGTTACTTCATCGAAACAGGTTTGTTTGGCGTTACATTTCTGGCGTTGATTTTCCTTCACCCCCGTACTTCCGTCGACGTTCCAGGACGAGTCATCTGGAAGTCCTATGTGGGCATTGTTACCTTGCTGGGATGCTTATCGGCCTTGATGTGCGTATTTTTGAACACACGAGCCCTGCCCTTTGCCTGGACCGCTCCCGACGGGATACGCTTTCCATCTGCATTTCATTCCGATCGGATTCGGCAAATCACCATTGGTCGCCAGGATACGTATATTCCTTATAAACGATTCGATGAGTTAGTGCCCGATAAGGCAACCGTAGCGCTGGCCACTATTAACGACGATTACGAATACCCGCTTTATGGTCCCAACCTATCGCGTCGGTTGATAGCGATCAATCCGTTTGAACAGGGTTTAAAACCCATTCCGAAGGGTGCGGATTACCTTTTCTTTGATAAACGGATTATCTCACCCATACCCGGCGATATTCGCCTGGGTACAGATACCACCATGCGTGCCATGATGATTGTTCCGGGCGAGGATTATTATTTACGTAAACTAAAATAGTGTATGGTATTCGGTTTATGGTTTACGGTTGGCTAACGCCCATGTAGTGCTTACGCGTCAGCCAACCGTAAACCATAAACCGAATACCGATAATAAATTTGCCTATGACGCTTGCCATCATGCAGCCTTATTTCCTGCCCTACATCGGCTACATGCAACTGATGAGTGCCGTTGATACATTTATTCTCTATGACGACGTATCGTTCATAAACAGGGGGTGGATTAATCGTAATAAGCTGCTGATCAATGGACAGGAGCATCTTTTTACAATTCCACTCAAAGATGCCAGTCAAAATAAACGTATCAACGAAGTACATCTGGCCGATGACCCTAAGTGGCGCAATAAATTACTTAAAACCATTGAGCAGGGGTATCGGAAAGCCCCCTATTATCAAACGGTTATGCCCCTCACCGAAAAAATCGTCAATTTTACAACCGATTCTATTGCCGATCTGGTGCATAACAGCCTTGTTGAACTAAATCAATATCTGGGACTAACAACCCGTTTGATTGCTTCGTCGTCGATTTATACTAATGCAGATTTGAAAGCGCAGGAGCGTATTCTGGATATTTGTCGGCAGGAAAACGCAACTCATTATATCAATCCGATTGGTGGAATTGAGCTGTATGATAAACATATATTTGAAGAAACCGGCATTGAGCTGCGTTTTATTAAGGCTAAAGAAGTAGAATACCAACAGTTTGGCCGCAACGACTTTATTCCCTGGTTATCAATTCTGGACGCCCTGATGTTTAACGACATTGCCGGCATTCGGGTCCTTTTGGGTGAGTATGAATTGGTGTAAACATTGAATGAGAAACACCATCTCATTCCTCATTTATCAGTCAAAATAGTATGGCAAAAGTTATCATTTTCGGAGTAATGGATACGGCTGAGCTGGCCCACTTCTACCTCACACACGATTCTGAACACGACGTGGCGGCTTTTACCGTTAGTCGGGAGTACATAAGCGGCACCGAATTTCAGGGCTTGCCCCTGGTCGCGTTTGAAGATGTCGAGGCACTTTTCTCCCCGCAGGAGTACAAGTTTTTTGCACCTATGACTGGTCGGAACATGAATAGAAATCGTGAACGGATCTACCTGGAAGCGAAAGCGAAAGGCTACGAATTCATTTCGTATGTCAGTTCCAAGGCCACCTTATTTGGTAATCAGATTGGCGAGAACTGCTTTATTCTGGAAGACAATACGATTCAGCCATTTACGACTATCGGCAACAACGTTGTCCTATGGAGCGGTAACCACATCGGTCATCACGGCCAGATTAAAGATCACGTTTTTTTTACGTCACACGTGGTTATGTCGGGGCACTGCATCATTGAACCCTACTGCTTTTTCGGGGTAAACAGCACCATTCGCGACTTTCTACACATCGCCACAGGCACATTTGTTGCAATGGCTTCAGCGGTTTATAAAGATACCGAAGAATGGGGTCTATACCTTGGCAATCCCGCCAAAAAATTACCCAAGCCTAGTTACGAAGCCTATTAAGGTTTATGGTTTCCAGTCTACAGCTTTCGGTTGATGCCAAAAAGCCAAACCTGTAATACAGAAACCAAAAACTGTAAACCATACACCGTAAACTGAAAACTCTCCTCCTCATTGGCCACGATGCCAACCGCGCCGGGGCGCAACTTGTCTTACTGAATCTGATGCGTTTGCTCAAAGGGAAAGGTATTGACATGCACTTACTCTTGGGGGGCGGTGGCCCTCTTTTAGATGAATACCGCGCAATTTGCCCAGTCTTGCTTTGGCCCACTTTAGAACACGCTGCTGGAGCGGGGTTAACCAAAAAAGTACTTGGAAAGCTGGGGGTTCAAAAACGACAACTGGCGATTCGCCAGCAAGCGGTCAGGGAACAATTGAACGTAGATTCAGTAGATTTGGTCCTCGTCAATACGGTTTCGAGCGGACACTGGTTTGGCCAGTTGGCTATTCCTGCCAAAACTCCCGTTGTCACATTCGTCCACGAGTTAGATATGTCGGTGCGGATATATTCCAAACCTGACGAGTTGGCTCATCTTTTAAGCCGAACGAGCGAATTACTGGCCGTTTCGAAAGCAACAGCTCATTATTATGAGCATCAACACGGTTTTGATCCGAACCGAATTACGCTCTACACACTTATTGATACCCCATCTCTGGAGCGTAACGTAAAGGTAGCCCGTGAGCAACCCAACATTTATGCATCTATGGGTTTCCCCACGAATGCGCTTATTGTAGGTGGTTGCGGCAATGCCGAATGGCGCAAAGGAAATGATCTATTCATTACACTGGCCCGGCAGGTAGTTGGCCGGGATATGAACTCAACACATCCCGCTCACTTTGTCTGGGTAGGCGTTCCGCCAGGCACCCTGCGCGATGATTTGTTACTGGATATCCGAAAGGCCGGACTTGCCGACCGGGTGCATCTGATTCCGCCAACGCCTGATGTGCTTCGGTACATGAGTCGGTTTGATGTTTTCGTACTTTGTTCCCGCGAAGACCCCTACCCGCTTGTGGTGTTTGAGGCTGGTTTATGCCATGTGCCCGTGGTATGCTTTGCTGATGCAGGCGGTTCGCCCGAACTGGTTGAAGAAGATGGTGGTTTTGTGGTTCCCTATCTCGATCTCGACGCGATGAGCAGCCGGGTACTTAATTTACTTCATAAGCCCGAACTACGGCAAACAATGGGAAAACGGTTAGGTCAAAAAATTCTTGAACGCCATCCGGCTAAGCAAAGCATCGAAACTCTCGTAACTTTGTTTGACAAACTGACTCGGCAATAGAGCTATTTTACCGTATTGTAGCTCATGTCGTGCCTGATCTATGACCATTGCATTTACCATCTGTTCTATAAATTACTTAGCTCAAGCTCGCACCCTGGGCGAGTCTCTTCAAAAGACCAACCCTGATTATCAATATATAATCGGGCTGGTCGATAAACTGAGCGAAGCGAACTTACCCGATGAGTTAATACCCGGTTATCCAATGATCGAGGTAGATAAGATCGGCATTCCCGGCTTTGCGGCCATGTGCGACCGCTATGACATTACCGAGTTAAACACAGCCGTCAAGCCTTTTTTCATCGACTATTTCTATAAAACATATCCCGGCGCAACCAAGGTCATCTATTTTGACCCTGATATTATTGTATTTCAGCCACTGCTTGAACTCAATAAGTCACTGGAAGAATACAGTCTGGTTCTGACCCCACATACCCTCTCTCCTACACCGGATTGGGAACGTCCTAACGAGCAGCACCACCTGAACACGGGTATTTATAACCTCGGCTTTATTGGGCTGCAAAACAATGCTACCGCCCGTCAATTCGTTGATTGGTGGAAAGATCGCCTGGTGTATGAATGTCGGATCGACCTTTGCGCAGGTCTTTTTGTTGATCAACACTGGGTTAACTTTGCGCCCGTTTATCATAACAATGTTCTGATTGACCATCATTTGGGTTACAATATGGCTTACTGGAATCTGCATGAGCGGTATATTACTCAAAACGAACATGGAGAATGGCTCGTAAGCAACCAAAAAGAACAGCACCAAAAAACAACAGCGGAACCCTTGCAGTTTTTTCATTTCAGCGGCTACAACCCAAATAAACCCGATGAAATATCCAAGTACCAAACACGATTTGGTTTTAGCAATCAGGATACATCATCAACGGCTGACTATCTTCGCTATAGTGACCGGCCAGAACAGCAACGACCCGATGTGCGCCCCCTGTTCGATTTGTACCGCAGTCGACTGCAGGAAAACCACAATGAACAGTACCGGCAATATCCCTGCGTTTATATAAAACCGCCCAGTGTATTACGGTATGTACGGGTTCGTAAATTGTTAAAAACCCCTTTTATTAAAATTATTGGGCTCTTAGAATCTCGCCAGGTATGACAGAGGGACCTCGTTTCCGAGAACTTTGGACACATCGTTATCATAAATTTCCGCACATTATAGGAAAGTACTGGTCCTTTGCCAGTAAGTACATTCGCCTGCGTTTGATAAAAATGCGCCTGGGCAAGCGTCCGCTGGTGGCTATTATACTATCGGAGCAGATGGGCGATATTATTGCCTGCGAACCCGTGGCCCGCGAAGTAAGAAGGTTACATCCCGATGCTTATATCATCTGGGTAGTACGTGAGCCGTTTGTCGATTTGGTCAGATATAATCCTAATCTTGACGGTTATATTCTTGAAAAATGTCCGGGCGAACGGGTACAGTTGCTTCGTTCGGGCATATACGACAAGGTTTATAACATGCACATATCCCATCGGAAGTGCAAATACTGCCCGGAAGACCCCATAAACCCTACCGCCGATCAGATTGGTCTTACGTTTGATAACTACCTGGACCGGGGTGATTTGCTGTATGTCTTTTCGCAGGCCGCTGGCTTGCCTGCTCTCACCGATGCCCCCAAAATGTATATTCCCGAGGTTATCCGGCAAACGGTAAAGGCTCTAAATTTACCCAGTCAGGCAATTGTCATTCACTGTCAGTCGAGTCATGTTTTGAAAGACTGGCCAGCAGCCAATTGGAATAAACTGGCACAATGGTTGCTTGATACTTACCCTTATCCAATCATTGAAGTTGGTCAGACACCAACGGTCAATACGTCTAATCCGCGCTTTCTGAACATGTGCGGACAGTTTAGTTTGCTCGAAACAGCCGAAGTTATTCGGGGAGCTCACCTGTTCATAGGAATCGACAGCGGCCCGGCCCATATGGCAAATGCAATGAATACCGATGGCATTATTTTACTGGGACAACTGTTCGATTTTGTTGATTACCTACCCTACTCAGGTCGTTATAAAAAGGGAGAAGGCGTAACTATTTTGAATGATTTTGGCCATCCATGCGCTGATTTACCTTACATATGGGTACAGGAAGCTACTAACCGGCGACTAGGTCAACCCAAATTTGTATGAATTCATCAAAATCAGTTAGTGTAAATGTTGTACTGCCTGTATATAAAACGGAGCTCACAGATTATGAGACAATTGCACTCACACAATGTTTGCGAGTGCTAAGTAACTACCCCATTATTTTAGCAGCTCCTCATTCATTGGACGTTTCTAATTACCTGCAAATTGGACCCTCGTTGCAGGTTCGCACGTTTGATGACAATTACTTTAACAGCATCGACGGCTATAATCGACTAATGCTGTCCAACGAATTTTATAAAGCTTTTTCCGATCAGGAATTCATACTCATTCACCAGCTGGATGCGTTCGTCTTTCAAGATGATTTGACCTACTGGTGCCAACAGAACTACGACTACATTGGAGCACCCTGGCTACGAGACCGCGATTTTACAGGAAGACTTGACCAACTTGACTTTACGATCCGGCAACGGGTAGCTACCTGGCTTAATCTTAAAAAAGCCGATGGAATAACTCCCCGAGAAATTATTAATCTGAATGGCGTTGGCAATGGCGGTTTAACGCTCCGGCGAGTATCGGCCATGATCCGTTGCCTAGATCGGTTTCAAAAAAAAATTGCCGAATATGAACGTATTTCTATGCACCAGTATCACGAAGATGTATTCTGGAGCATTGAAGTAAACCGTTACTGGCCACACCTTCGGATACCATCCTACCGGAAAGCTTTACTTTTTTCGGTCGAATTTTATCCTGAGTGGGCTATAAATCACTTTAACCAAGGCACATTGCCTTTTGGCTGCCATGCCTGGGACATTCACGGAACCGATTTCTGGCGTCCTATTTTTGCTCAATACGGCTACCAAATCTAACCTTTCGTATGACCCAACGCACTACAATCTCCATTGCGCTTTGTACTTATAACGGCATAGCCTACTTGCCAATGCAATGGCAGAGTTTACTCGATCAGGAACAATTGCCTGATGAAATTGTCATTTGCGATGATCAATCTACCGATGGCACCGCCGAATTACTTGCCGAATTAGCCGCCAAAGCCCCGTTTGTTGTGCGAATTATCAGCAACCCGGTGCGGCTTGGATCCGATAAAAATTTCGAACTGGCTTTAGCAGCCTGTACGGGTGATCTGATTTTCATTTGCGATCAGGACGATTTTTGGTTGCCGGAGAAAATTGCCACCATGACCCGATTTATGGCTCAACACGCCAGCGTTCAGGTCGCTTTCTGTGATGCCTACATCACGGATGAAAATTTAGAAAAAGGTACAGATAGAGTTTGGGAAGCTGTGCGCTTCGATACAATCGCTCAAACACGGTGGGCATCTGGTGAAGCCCTGGAAATATTACTCGACGGAAATCGGATGATGGGCTGTGCAACAGTTATTAGAAAACCATTCATTAAAATCATACTTCCTGTACCGACTGATTTGCCGGGAGATTACATTTATGACGGCTGGATCGCATTGGTAGCTGCGGCTTATTCGTCAATCGCTTATATCGACAGGCCACTGCAACTTTACAGAACCCACCTTCAACAACAGGTGGGGGTAGGGCCTCGTGTGCAGGAGTTATCAGAGCGCATACGCCTGCGTGACCGAGTTACCAGGCACCGAGCCAGGAAACTAGCCCCCCTCGAAGGGAAATACCTTCTGTTAACAAAACTAAGCCAATTACTTCTCGAACGAGTCCCGGCCGATTTGCCTAGCCTTGCTCAACTGCGTAGGCGGCTAGCACATTTCACCATGCGTAGTAGTTTGCCCCATAATCGTCTCAAACGCTTTGTACCTGTTTTGTGCAGTTTACAACAAGGTAATTATAAACGGTATGCCGATGCATCCGCCAACTGGTACGCCCCCTACTTAGCTGTTTTGGGCGATATATTTGAATAATGTAGTTTTGCGCCTACTGTGCTACTAACCATCTGTACTATCCGTCAACTACCCCAAGCGCTTGCGCTTGGAACTAGTTTTTGTCATCATGCTGCGACCTCAGCCCAAACTCCACTAGTCTTGATTGGATTGGTTGATGATCCGGCCCAATTGCCTGCTGACTTTGTTTCGCCCTATCCAATTATACCAGTAAAAGAGGTATTGACGATAGCTGACCTTACGTCACTATCGGCAAAGTATACGCCAACAGAGTTTGCCGCAGCTTGCAAACCTTTATTTATTGCTGAAGCTTTTCGACGATTTCCAGAGGAAGACAAACTCCTGTATGCTGATCCCAGTATTCAATTTTTGACCTCACTCTCCCCTATTTGGGAGCAGCTTACCATAAAAAATACAATTCTGACACCTTTTATCACGGCTAAGCCAATGGATACACGGTGGCCGGATGAAAAGTTTTTTCAGAACATTGGCCTATACAGTTCCGATTTTTTGGGATTTTGCCGATCTGCTGAAACAGACCGACTTTTGGTCTGGTGGGATGATCGGGTTAGGGATCGGGCACAGATTGACTTTTGTGAAGGGCTCTGCCTGGATCAGCTCTGGCTGATGCACGTACCTGTTTTTTTTACCGATGTAGCAGTCGTCAGAAATCCCGGCTGGCATGTTGCCCTCTGGAATCTGCACGAACGTACTCTTCTACAAGAAGGCAACCAGTTACGGGTGAGCGGCCCTGATGGTCAGGATCAACCTCTACAATTTATTAATTTTAAAGGTCTGGCAAATCCAGATGAAGGTTTTTTCACCCACCAAAACCGGTTCCAACTTCGTGATCGTCCAGAAGTAGCCGCTTTATTGGCTACTTATCGTCAACATATTTCTGTCTATCAGTCATCAACGTTAGTAGCTACTAATCCATCTTACGGAGAACAACTGGAGCCAGTTGTTTTGCGGGGTTGGCGATATGCAGTCAGCCAATCTTTACAGGGCATAACCCGCTTTATTGATCGGGTACCCATTCCGGTTATCAACTGAAATCAACTAACCGAATAATCGATATCCATAAAGGTTTTCTCAAGCAATAACCCTATTTTTGTCGATCAATCATCTCAGAAAAATACAAACACAAGCTGTTTTGTAGATTTCACTACATGAAAGTACTTTTCGATCATCAATCCTTTACAGGTGTATCATACGGAGGAGTTTCACGCTATTTTTTCGAATTGATGCGTTCCTTCACCAAGTGGTCAGACATTGAATTTGAATTATCGCTTCGATTATCCAATAACGAATACCTTGATCAGACCTCATTTAGTAGCCACTTACGCTACCGTAGTCTGGCACAGGTGCGGAATGTGCATAAAATTGCCTCAGTACTGAATCGACTATATAGCCTACAGCGTGTAAAAGCAGGAAAATTCGACGTTTTCCACCCTACCTATTACCATAAATATTTTTTAGACGCTATTGGTAAAAAACCGTTTGTGCTGACATTTCACGATGCCACAAGCGAACGATATGGCAAGCAGTATCCGGAAGTAGGCGAAGGGCTGTACGAACTCAAAAAACAACTCATGCGCCGGGCCGATAGTATTATCTCGGTCTCGGAGTTTTCTAAACAGGAAATCCTGCGCTTCTTTCCAATAGAACCGGAAAAAATAAAAGTAATTCCGCTGGGCACTACTCTTGGGGAATCGATTTCAACGGATAAGCTTTTGCCCCCCCTGGCAGCACCCTATTTGCTCTATGTGGGCAAACGTGGGTTATACAAAAACTTCGATGGTTTCTTTCGGGCAGCCCAACCTGTACTGCATCGACATCCTGATTTGCACATTATTTGTGCAGGCGGTGGAGCCTTCAATCAGCATGAACAAGGATTGTTTTATGCGGCCGGTCTCACCGGCCGCATGCATTATCGCCCTGTAGACGATACCAGTTTGTTAGCTCTTTATAAGTACGCCCGTGCTTTCGTTTTTCCATCACTAAATGAAGGTTTTGGCATCCCGGTGCTGGAAGCTTTTAGCGGTGGCTGCGCTGCTGTATTAAGCAACCGGAGTTCGCTACCCGAAGTAGGCGCAGACGCTGCGTTATATTTTGATCCTGAAAATGATGACTCTATTGCCGATGCCATCGAACGTATTGTGACCGACGACGCACTCAATGCAGAACTTCGCCAGAAAGGTACACAGCGACTGCTCGACTTTTCGTGCGATAAAACGGCCTCCCAAACGCTGGAGGTTTATCAATCCCTCTGCTAACCGAAAGCATGCTTCATTCGTCTAAAACACTCCGTACATTCGTCACTCAGCCTTATTCTCCTTCGGCAGTTACTACGGTCGATCAAAAAAAGTATCCAAAACTAACCATTGTCACGCCTTCCTATAATCAACAACAATACCTGGAGCGCACCATTTTAAGCGTACTCAATCAGCATTACCCCAATCTTGAATACTTTATTATGGATGGTGGGTCGACGGATGGGAGTCTTGAGATCATAAAAAAATACGAGCCTTATCTGGCAGGTTGGGTAAGTGAAAAAGATGGGGGCCAGACCGACGCTATTAACAAGGGATTCAGACGCGCAACGGGCGATTATGTTGCCTTTCAGAACTCTGATGATGTCTTTGCACCTGATGCTTTAAACCGATTGGCAGAGGCCTGGAGAAAAACGCCTGATAGCGATGTTTTTTTCGGCGATCTGTACATTATGGATGAGGATGACGTTATTCTGGAAGAGATGCGAGCCCCAACGTTTTGTGTCGAGTGTCAAATTTACGAAGGCATGCAGGTTTTTAATCAATCTCTTTTCATTCGACGCGACCGCCTGACACAGTTTGGTTTGCTGGATGAAAGCCTTCGATTCGTCATCGATTACGAAATTGTGACCCGCTTGGGTGTACAGCCAGGGATTAATTTTCGACATGTTAATGGATTTTGGGGCGGTTTTCGCGTTCAGCCTGATGCTAAATCATCGACCATTGCCAGTACAGTGGGACTTCAGGAGCACAAACTGGTGAAAAGTAAATACCAACCCCTGTTAAAGTCATCATTGGGAAAATCGTTCTGGGAGCGTTACTGTCGATTACGTAAACTAGTTGCCTTTGTCCTGCAAGGAGAGTTTGGCTATGTCTGGCATAGGATACGCTTGAATAAGCCCAAACAGTGATCTCGGTATAATTTTTTGTAAGTAAGAAACCTTTACATAACTAACCATAACAAGTAAGTATAAATGGCCAATTTCATTCGCTTTGTGCAGACACTCGACTATATGCGGATGGTTGTCGGTATCTGTATTGTCGTGAATGGTTATCCCCTGATTTTTTTCTTCCGGGAAACCATGAAACTCGCGCCGGGTAGTACAGTCTTTACAGCTGTTGTGTTAGCAGGCGGATTAGTGCTGATGATTCCGTTCACGGTATTGCGTCGATTATACCGGCCCAATATGACTATGCTCTGGATGGGTGTCAGTTTCCTGCTGCTGATCATTTTCTATATGTTCTTTTTTAATGGAGTTCCCGGATTTGAGGATTCAGGGCGGGACATGATCTATTTTGCTTATGTCCTGATTTTCCTGTTTTTGCTTATCAACATACCAAACGATATCATCAGGGTATTCATCCCGATTGTTGTTCTGTTCACGCTGGTATCTAATCTGGGCTTGATTTACGCGTTAATAACAGATCCCACCTGGGCTATCGGCCAGCGGGCAACCATTACCCTTAACAATGGGGATGAGGGCTCAGGAAACCCACATGCATTTTCACGCAACGCCTTTATTGGTGTTGTGGCCTGTGCCATTGGCTTGTTCCGTCCTCAAACGAACATATTTTTCAAACTGCTCTGTTTTTTCGCTGGCTTAGTAAATATCGCTGTGCTTGTGCTTACACAGACCAGATCAGCTATTGTTGCTCTGATTCTTGCCGTGATTTTGTTCATGTATTTCAATGTCCGGCCGGCTCAAATCAGGATTGCTGTTCGAGGTCTTGTCAAGCCCGTTCCTATTTTCATTATGGCCGTGGGTTTTTTAGGTGTCATCTATTTTTTCCAGCGGTACTTTACAGCCTATTTAATTCTCTATGATTACGTAACCAGCTTTATGACTCGTAATCTGGAAAACGTATATGCACTTCTGGGAATGAAAGCTCAGGGCGTTGATTATAACGCGGTTTTAGATGATTCGGCAGCTAACCGTTCAGTAAGCGGAATTTTCCTTCGTAACGTTTTATATGGTCACCTGCACATGCTCATATTGGGCTATGGATACAAGTATTTATATCTGGATGTCCCGCTGATGGAGGCATTCACCAATCATGGTATCCTTGGCCTGGTGTTGTTTGGCGGCATTAACGCATTAGCTTTCTATCATGCAATACGAACAATGCGGACAAACCCGAATGATTTAAGCACTTTTCTGGCCTATTTTTATCTACTTATCTTCGTACAGTTGTTTACCAACGGACGACCCAATGAAATCTCCTTCTGGTTTCCGCTATCGCTGATGATTCGGTTCATAGGCGTAGATCATTTATTTCCAGCTTACCTATCCACGGCATCGCCCAGTCAAAACACTGGGCAGCTTGTTGTTGTACCTACCCAACCAGTCTAGCAGGATGCGTATCCTCATTGTCCACAATCTGCTATGGGCCCATTATAAAGCCAGTGTATTTCAGGCCTTACAACACCTGGTCGACCAACAGCCCGACCTTTCCATCCGGGTCTTACAGATTGCCCGTAATGAACGATCCCGAGCCAGCCTGGAAACAGCGACCGATGCCGACACCCCCACCTACACCTACCAGTACGAGTTGCTCTTCGACCGATTCCTGGAAGACATCAGCCTGACCGAACGGGCTCAGGCCCTGCTCCGACACGCCAGAGCTTACAAACCTGACGTCATTAATCTAACGGGCTACTACGACCCCGCTCAACTGCTGCTGTTGGCCTGGGCCAAGCTCAATGGCATCCGGGTGGTGATGCAAAACGAAAGCACAGCCGCCGACCACCAGCGCAGCGGCTGGAAAGAACTCTTTAAGCGCAGTGTATTTCGGGCTTGCGACGGCTTCTTCTGCTTCGGCAGCCAGTCGGCCGATTACCTCATCCAGTTGGGTGTACCGCCAGCCAAGATCCTGCTGCGTAAAAATGCGGTGGATAATGAAGCCCTTCGGGCGGTTTATGAGCAGACTTTGCCAAACCGCACCCGCTTGCAGCAAAGTCTGCACTTACAGACCAACAACTTTGTTTTTGTGGGTCGGTTAATCGAAGTAAAGAACCTGCCAATGCTGCTAAATGCCTTTGCCGAGGCCCTCAAGCGCTCGGTCAATGCCTTGAACTGGGGCTTGATTTTGTTGGGCGATGGTGACCAATGGGCCGAGCTGAGTCAGCAGATTGGGTCTCTGAAGCTAACCGACCGGGTCACCCTTTTACCAGGCAGACCCTGGTTCCGGGTGCCGGAAGTGTTGGCCCTGAGCAATGTACTCGTACTACCGAGCCGTTCAGAACCTTGGGGTCTGGTGGTCAATGAAGCGATGGTGTGCGGCCTGCCAGTAATTGTTTCCGAGCGGTGCGGGTGCGTTCAGGACCTGGTTCACCCTGACGAAACCGGTTTTGTGTTCGACCCCGAAGAACCCGACAAGCTCACACAACTGATGGTTAAGTTTATGGATGATTTGGTCGATACCCAACGGATGGCTTATTACGCTCAGCAGTACATTGCCCCATATGCACCCGATGTTGTCGCACAGGAAATGCTTGATGGCTTTCGCGAAATCACTAATTAATTAGTTATTTCGCATATATATGCGAATTTTAAATATTTGTGCTTACACCTGGCAAGCGGGTGGCCCACCCAAGATTATTGCTGATCATACAGAAGTCGTTCTACGCTATGGGCATCAGGTGGATATTCTTAGCCCCATTTCTCCCGGCGAAAAGCCTTATTCTTTGCCTACTGGTGCACGGTTAATTCTGTGTCAGCGGACTCCGGTTGTGAGCCGTTTCTTTCGTGAATTCTCGGTTGAGTTATATCAGTTTCTTAGTCAACATGCGCACGAATATGATATTATTCATTGCCACGGCCTGTGGCATTTTGGCGTGTTGGCGCCTTTCATGATCGACCGCACTGTAGCCAAGGTAATAACGATTCATGGTGTGCTGGATCGGTGGGTATATGCGCACAATAACTGGAAGAAAAAGATAATGGATACGCTTGCCCAAAAAGCGTATTTAGACCGGGCGGATTTGGTTCAAATAAATAATACCGACGAGCGGGAAGACATACTTCGTTATCTCGGACACCCTCATCCAAACACGGTTATTATCCCGAATGGGGTAAAAATGAGTGATTTTACAGACCTACCGCCAAAAGGTAGTTTTCGCCAGAAATTTAATCTACCTCTCGACAAGAAATTAGTCTTGTTTATGAGCCGCCTGAATGCGAAAAAGGGCCTTGATCTGCTTTTGCCCGGTTTTCGGGAATATGTTCGTCAATATCCCGATACGGTTTTGGCTTTGGCTGGTTCCGATGATGGGTATGAAGCAACGGCCCGTCAATTTATTGCGCAACACAACCTCAGTGAGTCCATTCGGCTGGTTGGCATGTTAACGGGAGATGATAAAAAAGCGGCTCTGGCCGACGCCGATTTATTTACACTCCCCTCCTATTCAGAAGGTTTTTCGATGGCGGTGCTCGAAGCAATGGCTACCGGCACACCAGCCCTCGTGTCGGACAGGGTTGGATTTGGCGAAGCGATCCGGGAACACGAAGCCGCTGGATTGCTGGACAGTTTAACACCAGAAAGCGTTCGGGCTGGGCTGGAGAAGTTACTTGGCGACGATAAACTGCGCCAGCGTTTAGCTGCAAATGCAACAGCACTCGTGCAGAAACGGTATAATATTGATGTTGTTGCTAAACAACTTCTGGACGAATACACCAAAATTGTTCGACCCAAATCATAAACGTATACTACAAGGTAACTACGTCGACCGAATTGACTTTTGACCGAAGCTGGTAGTTTGTCGGGTATATCTGTTTTTTGGCTCCATCTATAATCAAGACATAGACCGTATAAACCTGATTATCCTGAATAAATCCGTTAGATATAGTGGCGGAAAACCCATTTGCGTAATAGTTTTTCCCAAGCGAAAAAAGAAAATTTTTTAATGAATAGCGATTCTGTTTTGTCGGAAGCATGTGCTGTTGCTTTTCGCTTTTCAATATAATATATGCACCATCCTGTTTTCCTATATTTCGAGTATATGAATCATTCGTAAATACAAGTGTATGTCCGCCAACCTGCTCAACAGCTAATTGAAATTTTTCAGTTGCTTTCTCATAAGGCTCATCAAAAAAATAATGATCAGGTAGCTCATAAACACCTGTTCGGATAGCGCGAACAGTAACCGAGTCGACGGGGCCCCGCATGTTCATGTAAATAGGTGTACTGGGTATTGATCGGTTTCGCTGCCAACCGTATATATCCGTGTATCTTTCCTTATAATAATAGTCGAGCGGAGCTACATATTGGAAATAACTAAATAGAAAAAGAGCAAAACTTAGCCCCAGCCATACTTTACTATACAACTTATTTTTTTTATCATCCAGCTTACTGGATACCAGTAAAATAACAAATATCAACCAGATGAACCCAATGTATTTATATCGACTGATTAGTACTGCATTAGTCCCATCCAATGCCCGGCCTACCGCAAAAGCCAGCATAGTGATAGTTAAGTGAATAATTCCTCCCCATAGTGTAATCTCCCATCTTGGATAATTCCTTACAGAGCCAGAAAAGGCAGATTTAACAAGCACAAACCCATAATAAATAACCACGATGCCCAGTATAAAGCCAACTGTAACAATCAATCCAATACGCATCCAAGGGGGTAAAACAGTGCTCAAATCGAAAGATAAACCACTGAAAACCAGTAGATTTTTAAAAATCAGGCCTGGATATTGAATGTTATCAGATAATTTAGGTCTGAAGGCAGGAATAGTGAGGTTGTGATAATAAAGCAATACAATACCGCCAATAAGCAGCACCCAGATACCTGTATCTTTCCAGCGGTGTTGAAGTAGTAGAAGCAGAACGCCAACCGGTAAAATAAATGTACCGTTTACATCACTGAGAATAGAGCCAACTGCAAAAAGTAAAGCTAGTGAAAAATGTTTGAGCTTACTTGAAAAGAGATGATAAGAAGATAAGAATGCTAAAAAATAAATAACAATTTGTTGAAATGGAATAATAGCCCAAAAGATGGCTTCGTAGTATTGAATGGTAAATAATAAAAGGGCACTACTAAGCAAAAGAGCAATCGGCAGTTTTGCATCTCGAATGATTGAGTAGAACAAATAAAATATACCGACAAGGGAAAGTAAGCCAAAAAACATCTGAATTCTTAAATCCAAATGCCCATTAAGCAAATAAACACTGATAGCCGCAATTCGATCAACAACGATACGACGTTCATCATCCTGCGTCCAGAGAATTTCAACTAATGAAGACCAGGAAAAATGGGTTAACTGAGCAAATTTGGTAACAGGTTCCAGCAGTCCATCATAATCATCCTGAAAAGGAATATTGCTGACAAATTGAAAAAAAGTATAGAAAAAAATAAGAATAGGAACACTCGATAGTATAATTATTCCTCTACGACTAATCGTGTTTCCTAATGAAGCTGTCGCCATTCTAGTAAATACCAATGATAGGTTTATGTAAAGAAGCTTACATAAACAAGCAGATGATGTTAGTAAGGAAGTTATTAAACGTCTCGTTTCACTACGCTCGTCCAATCTACCTGCCGGTCGGCTTCAGATAGGTCTACGAATGGAAACTCAAGCAACAATTTCTTCAATTTAGGCAGGCAGTTCTCAAGGCCATAGTACGACTTAAATTGTCGCGCCCGACTCAAACCGGGAATCATAGGCTGTCCGGCATCGAAGTCGCGCGGATGAAAATAGGTCATTACGTAGTCCGAACGTCGCATAAAGCCCTTGATGACTTTGTACGGAAACAACCTGAAATACCCACCACCCGAAAATATCAGGTCCTGCCCAAACACCGCAGCCGTATTGATCGGAAATTCTTTCAATAAAGTACCTCCCACATTCAGATATCCGGGTTCAAACATGTTCAATGAGGCATCACCCCCATGCGAGCGCCGGGCCGAAAATACAGAGCAATCAATGTCAATCCCTTGCTCAAGTAAAATTGGAAATACCCAACGGTTATATTCCTTAATCGAAAAACCCGGTGCCCGATACGAGCGCACCTTTTTTCCGGTCAAATCCTGTAAATGTTTAATGGATCGTTCCAGATCAGTCTGAAACTCAGCGGGCGTTTGTTCATAGGCCAATTGGTGGGCATATGAATGGGTAGCAATTTCATAACCCGCAGCGTCAATTCGCCGAATAACGTCAGGATGTTTATCGGCAACCCAACCCAGACAAAAGAAGGTTGCCCGGCTTTTAGTATCGTCCAATAGCTGGAAAATACGATCCATATTCTGGTATATCCGGCTCTCGTACTGACCCCAATCAGCTTCTGTACGGGTTGAAGCATTGTCCAGAATATGAAACCACTCTTCAATATCGAACGTAAGAATATTCATTTGTTTACTAACTCATTAATAAAACCGTTTTCCAGCCCCCAAAAAGGCTTTTACATCGTCGCGGGTAGGAAACGTGAAGTAGGTCATCTGGCTTGCATCATTCTCGATTAACTCATACTTGCCTGTATGAACCTTCTCGATAGCCTCCAGGATTGAATCCATTCCTATCTTTTTTGTAACATCAATCAGCTCGGCCTGCGTCATGTTGCCAATCTCAAGCTTATGCTGGACCAGAATTGGGCCATTGTCGATGCCTTCGTCGACAAAAAATACAGAGACGCCCGTATGAGTTTCGTTATTTTTCAAAACCCAGAACGAAGGCATTAAGCCTCTGTACTTGGGTAATAATGCCGTATGCAGATTAACGCAGCCATGCGTGGCAACATCCAGTAGCTTCTGCTTGAAAATTTGATTGCCTGCAATGGAAAGAAACAAGTCTGGCTTATATTCCCTTAGCTTCTCCAGGTTTTCATCTTTGTTGATGTTACCATCAATATGAATCAGCGGAATATTCCGATCAGCCAGAACCTTCCGAACGTTATTGCGACTATCTAATTTTGACGCTACGAATTTGAATCCATAGCGGACGAAAAAGGGAAAGCCAAAGATATTATAGGTCTTTTTGATTTTCTCCCCGAAGCTTTCCCGTTTGCCAAAGGGCGATACATCGAATACCACTGTTGCCACAACTTCGGCATAAGGCGGTAAGTTTTTGAGTAAATAGTCAATATTACGAGCGAGGTAGAACGGGTCATCCTGCGTAAGAATCACAAGGCGCATAAACTGTTAGCTAGCGTTAAAGCAACAAAACTACGTATTCCGGCCGGAAAGCCAGTACTCGTTTGTCAGCGAATGATCACTTTTCGACGGAGTACTTGCCCATCGGCAGTTTGTAGATCGGCTATATAGATTCCAGACGCCAGATTATCCAGCGATACAGAAAGTGTTTTTTGAGCACGCCCACGCCAGCTTTTTACGGTTTGCCCAAGTAGATCGCGCATCGTTAACTCGGTGAAGGTCACAAGGTCAGCCTCCACATGCAGTGTACGATCTGATGCCAGTGGGTTTGGATATAGCTGTACAACAGGTGCGGTTGGTTCCGCACCCAGCACCAGCGGGCGTGCACTAATCAGGTTGCTATACGTCGATTCCGATGTTGCGCTTGTAGCCCTTAGCCGATAATAATACGTACCAAACATATTGGGCAGATTGGTATCTGTAAATGTGGCAACTGTTCCGTTTAGCGATGCAATCTGTTTGAACGTAGTTGGGGTATCATCTGCCCGCTCCAGAAACTGGACCTGTCCACCAGCAGAAGCAGTCCAGTTCAATTGAATTTGATTTTCGGAAATAGGTTTTGCTGCCAGATTTGTTACGCGGGGAATGGCATCGGCAATTGACACGTTGTCGAAGGAGAAAGCACGCATTCCCCGTGTATTTCGAAGCGTGGGGCCATCATAAAATGGAGATGCGGCATCAGAAAAGTAAGCAGGAAGGTACCGAAGCTTCGTAGCCGTCGATGTCTGTTTCAAACCAAGTGTTACTCGGTTCCCGCTGGCCGATCCGCCAGCTAACAAACTCGCTTTCCCATCCAGATAAAAGTAATCTTTCAGCTCCCTACGAGCGATTATAGCTCCTGTTGCAAAATTATAGAAGGTGGTATCGTTCTTCCAGACCATCTGCATCTGATCATCATATACCAATGTGATCGAATCTTTCCGAAGATTATAAAACGATTTCTTAACGTCGGGCGAGTTAATTTGAAGGGTATCTGTTGACCCGTAAATGTCTCTGGCCAGAAGCCGGAATTGTTCGAAAGCCAGTTGTTGGTGCGCTTTCCCTGTGTAGTGTACTCCATCATAGCCTGGCGTCCCGACGGTTGCAACAGATTCTACGTTATTGAACAGGTATTTCGTACGCCGTTGAAAATCGCGCAGAGCAGCTGCTTCTTCCTCTACGTTAGCCAGAATATTGATCTGCCCTACATAGATGCGGGCATTACCGTAATCTTCTCTAAACTGATTGTAGAGCGTTGTAAATTTAGCGCCATAGTTTTCTGGCCCACTCCCTGCCTCTTCTTCGCCCTGTTTCCAGATAATGGCTTTCACCTGTTTGGCAACGCCCGCCCATCGCGCCCGATTCAGCAGGTCGCCATAAAATGTGATTGGATTCGCGTGGTTGATCGGATCACGAACTGTTAGCGCTGTAATTGACGTCCCTCCCTGACCACCATTCATAAAACAGGTTGGAATGCCATAGTTTTCCAGAATAAGTCGTTGTAATGTCAGACCGAAACCGCCCACACTGGCAAATGGCTGCTTAGCCGGATACCAACTCATTTGACTCGGAGACCCGAGGTAAGGGTAAGAAACGTTGCGCAGGTATTTATCGTTAAAATTAAATGAGTACAATTCGTCGAAGTTTGACAGAGCCAATGCATTTGATTGCCCGTCTATAATATAAACATCACCGCAAACGATATGCTTGGGATTTGCAACTTGCGTTGAATCGGCACCTTTATAGATAAATACCTTGAAGGAGTAGTCAGCGCGTTCGGCCCTGATAGTCGACGCCAAGTTGAATACGGCTGAACTATCCTTAGGATCAAGCGATTGAGTATTAACCTTTATGAGTGAATCTTCTCTAAATAGTTGTAGGCCAATTTTAGTGTAACCCTTCGCATTCATTTTACCGCTTACTGTCACTACGGCCTGATTAGTGGCATCTCGCGGGTATAGTTGAAGATCACGGGGTAACTGCTGAAAAATAATTTGGCCAGATACAGAGAAATAGTACAAAAACAATATCACTACTAAGTAAAGTCGCTTCATCGGCTTTGTTGGATATAAAAAAAGTTATAATATTGCATGTTAAAGAAAACACACAATCTACAGGTAAAAATATAGCCTTTACGCAAATAAGTGAAATAAACGGCATTTATTGCGAAAATGGCAACATTAAGTATGACCGACGTATCCGTCATCATTCTGACACACAACGAGGAAAAGCACATTACCCGTTGCTTACAGAGTCTTCATCCATTCACGAATAAAATATTCATTGTCGATTCGTTTTCAACCGACAAAACCGTTGAGATAGCTCGATCACTCGGTGCTACGGTGGTTCAAAATGCCTGGGTAAATTACGCAACTCAATACAACTTTGGTATTGAGCACACTCCCTTTGAAACAACCTGGCTCATGCGTATGGATGCCGACGAGTATGTGATGTCCGATTTAGCCGATGAAATCAATCTACGGCTCTCTGGCATCCCGGCTACAGTTGGGGGTATTTACGTTAAACGTCGGGTCTTTTTCCTGAATCGCTGGATGCGTCATGGGGGGTTCTATCCAATTTGGTTACTCCGGCTCTGGCGACGGGGCGATGGCTTTTGTGAACAGGTTTGGCACGATGAACACATTAAACTGACTAAGGGTGAATCGATCCAGTTTTCTCATGATATTGTCGATCACAACCTTAACAACCTCACCTGGTGGACGCAAAAGCACAATCATTACACCATTTTGGAAATGATTAATCTGCTAAACTACCGCTATAAGTTCGATCAGGCCGAAACGGTTGAAGCCCGATTTTTTGGAACACAGGACCAGCGCATGCGGTATTTAAAAGAAATGTATGCTTCGCTGCCCTTGTTCACGCGACCAGTTTTATATTTCATTTATCGCTACTTTGTTCGAATGGGGTTTCTGGACGGGCGAGCAGGCTTCGCCTGGTGTTTTCTACAGGCACTTTGGTATCGCTTTCTGGTCGATGCCAAGCTGATGGAGGTTAACATTCGTGTTGGCAATGACAGAGACGCAATTATCAACTATTTCAGAACGGAGTATGGCAAAGATATCAGACCCAAACAACCCGAACAGGTTGGTCAGTCATGAACCAAAAATAGATCCACCATTGGAATCAGTTTTTCAGGGTCAAACTGATTTCTCCCAATTTAATATAAGTTGGTACAACCCTGGCCCACGGTGGAAATTAATACTGTGGTTTTTGACAAGCTCGATTTTTATAAATACTTATTTGCCAATCCCAATTTCCCTTAAAGTAATTGTGCTTCGGCTATTCGGGGCCAAGATCGGGAAGAAGTTTGTCATTAAACCTGGCGTAAATATTAAATACCCTTGGTTACTTCAGGTAGAAAACGAAGTCTGGATAGGTGAACAAGTTTGGATTGACAATTTAAGCGAAGTTCGGATTGGTAGTAATGTTTGCCTCTCCCAAGGCGCCATGTTGCTGACCGGCAATCATGACTATAGCCGATCAACATTCGATTTGACAACACAGCCTATAACCATAGCTGATGGTGTTTGGATTGGAGCCAAAGCGGTGGTTTGTGCAGGCGTTCATTGCGAATCGCATGCCGTTCTGGCTGTCAATTCGGTGGCCACACGCTCATTGGATGCGTATGGTATTTATCAGGGAAATCCGGCCGTTTGGGTCCGACAACGAAACATTAGGGCGTGAAAGTATCGATAATAACTGTTGTTTATAATGGCTCGGAATTCATTCGGGATTGCATCGAATCTATTCTGAATCAGACGTATGCAAATATTGAATACATCATAGTCGATGGGCAATCGACAGACGGAACGGTTGACATCGTAAAATCGTACGGCACGAAAGTTGCCCGCTTTATATCGGAACCCGACAAAGGTTTGTATGATGCCATGAATAAAGGTATTCAAATGGCCACTGGTGATGTAATTGGTTTATTAAATGCCGATGATTTTTACCGCCATGACCTCGTCATTGAAAACATGGTCGCTACATTCGAAAAAACGGAAAGCGATGCCGTTTATGGCGATATGCTGTATGTTGACCGGCTCGACACCAAAAAACTCAAACGGTACTGGCGGTCGGGTTGGTACAGTGAGAATGCATTTTTATGGGGCTGGATGCCCGGTCACCTGTCATTTTTTGCCAAGCGATGGCTATATGATGCGTACGGATTATTTCGACTCGATATGAAAAGTGCCGCCGACTACGAGTTGATGTTACGATTTATTCATAAAAACAAGGCCAGACTTGCTTACATGAATGAAGTGACAATCGTTATGCGGGCAGGCGGAATTAGCAACAGCAGCGTTCAGAACCGCCTTCGCGCTAATCGGGAGGATCAATTGGCGTGGCAGTTCAATGACGTAAAACCATATTTTTTTACATTCTGGCTCAAGCCTTTACGAAAAATAAAGCAATACATTAGCAAACCGCCTGCAATACTTACCAGGTAAACTAGACCGTTAAATCAGATTTTACCTTTTTCAATAAATAAACCCATAAACTTTACGCTTCTTGACACCCCAAATTGGGTAGCCAGTTTCAAGTTAAGTAGCGTAATTACTGAGCGTTCCACCAGGCTCAGCAAAATTAGCCGCCTTAAACGACCCGCCTTATGAATATTGATTTATTGATTGCATACCTGCAAAATAAATTCAATGATGAGCCATTCACGTTTGGCTTATATCAATGTATTCTCTCCTTTTTAGTTGCCTGTTTTGTGGCTGTTGTGGCTATTCCGGTCATTATCAAAATTTCGGAGTTGAAATCATTGATGGAGAAGCCCGGCGCTCGTCGTTCACACTCTACCCCAACCCCAACCTTTGGTGGTATTGCCATTTATGCGGGTATTCTTATTGCTTATTTTTTGTGGCCCAGTATTGACCAAACGGATATTTACAGTACCAATTTATCAATTGCGGGGATGACTATCCTCTTCTTTATTGGCATCAAAGATGATCTGGTAGGTATCGACCCTGCAAAGAAACTTATGTTTCAGGTGCTTGCGGCTATGATCCTTATCCTATTCGGTGACCTGCGCGTTGATTACCTGTATGGCATCATGGGCTTTCATCATATAGCACCCTTTATCAGTATTATTTTGACTTGCTTTATCTTCATTGCCCTCACTAATGCCATTAATCTTATTGACGGCATCGACGGTTTGGCGGGAGGTATCGCCACAATCGCCAGCGCTACATTCGGCGGCTGGTTTCTCTTGACAAGTCACTTTACAATGGCTTGCCTGGCCTTCACGCTGGCGGGTGCTTTATTGGGCTTTCTAAGGTTCAACTTCTCCAAAACCAGCAAGATTTTCATGGGCAATACAGGCTCGCTGATTATTGGCTTCCTGCTCGCTTTTTTCGCCGTTCGGTTCGTTAGCCTGAACGCAGCTTACCGGTATGAGCCCACTGCCTTTTTCAATGCGCCTATTATTGCCATTGTGATTCTGATCGTACCAATTTTCGACACGTTACGGGTATTTTTAGTCAGAATATTAGCGGGCAAGTCCCCCTTCTCTGCCGACCGTAATCACATGCATCATATTTTGTTAGATAATGGCCTGTCGCACGCTAGTGCAACGGCAGTGCTTTGCGGTATATCTTTATTTAATACGGTTCTGTTTTTGTTTCTACACCGAAACATATCGAATACCCTATCCTTAATTATCCTGGGTTTCCTGTTTTGTTCATATATGGTGGTAAGCTTCACACTCAAAATGCGGGTCATGTATGTGTCAACGCATCCGCGTCGACGAAAAGCCGTTTTACGGCGGGAGTTACAAAGCGGTATTGTTGGCCGTCGTATTATTGATTATCTATAAGTCCCGATTTCTTCTAACAAAAAGGGCCGCCAATTGACTGGCGGTCCTTTTTGTTAGAAGAAATCGTATCAGGATAACACCTCTTTCTTTTCAATTCCTTCTGGCTGACCTTCGAGTACACTCTTAGCTTTCTTTACTACATTTTCGACAGTGAAGCCAAAATACGCCATAACTTCCTCGCCAGGGCCAGACAGGCCAAAGCGGTTCATACTAAGCGTTGTGCCCTCATCGGTAACGTATTTGTGCCAGCCAATTGGCGACCCCATTTCTACAGCTAATCGCTTCTTGATAGTAGGCGGTAGCACCTCGTGCTGATACGCCCGATCCTGTTGTTCGAACAACTCCCAGGAAGGCATGCTAACGACGCGAGCCTCAATACCCTGCTTCTTCAGTTCTGCCTGTGCCGCCAGCACCAGCGACACCTCCGAACCCGTTGCAATCAAAATCAGTTGAGGGGTGCCCTCCGATTCACTCAAAACATAGGCCCCTTTTTCGAGTCCGCGCGCTGAACCGTATTTGTTCTGGTCGATAACGGGTAGCTTTTGTCGGGAAAGAATGAGTACGACTGGGCTCTTTGGTTGTTGCATGGCCACACGCCAGGCTTCGACGGTTTCATTGGCATCAGCGGGGCGAATGACAACGATATTAGGAATCGTTCGCAGCGAAACATATTGCTCGACGGGCTGGTGCGTTGGGCCATCTTCGCCCAACCCAATACTATCGTGCGTGAATACGAATGTTGCCGCCGATTCGGCCAATGCTGTTAGGCGGATTGCTCCACGCATGTAATCAGAGAAGTTAAGGAATGTACCGCCGTAGGGATGGACTCCACCATGTTGCGCCATGCCATTGAGGGCAGCACCCATTGCATGTTCACGAACACCAAACCAGATATTTGAATTGCCATAATGACCAGGCTGAAAACTAACATCGCCTTTGGTTGGCATATCGTTCGACGAAGCCAGATCGGCCGAGCCACCAAAGAGATAGGGCACTCGCTTTTTCAAGGCTTCCAGCGCCTTTCCAGAGGCTTGCCGGGTTGCCAGTGGGCCATCAGCGGGGGCAAACGTAGGAAGGTCGGCTTCCCAATCCTGAGGAAGTTTTCCGGCAAATGAGTTGGTAAAAACTTCAGCCTCCTCCGCAAATTGGCTTTTGTACGAGCCAAAGCGCTTTTGCCAATCGCGTTGCAGAACGGCTCCCTGTTTTCCTGCCTCGAGCAAATGGGATTTTACTTCATCGGGTACCACGAATGACTTATCAGGGTCCCAGCCATAAAACTCTTTGGTTTTTCTTACGTTTTCTTCACCCAGTGGACTGCCGTGCACTTTACTGGTTCCTTCTTGCGGACTACCAAAGCCAATAATTGTACGCACGGCTATAATTGACGGACGCTCAGTTTCGGCTTGAGCTGCCCGAATAGCTGCGTCGATAGCATCGAGGTCATTGCCATCGGCGACATGCTGTGTGTGCCAGCCATACGCATCAAAACGAGCCATGCGATCTTCGGTAAAAGCCAGGTTTGTAGGCCCATCCAGCGAGATAAGATTATCGTCGTACAAGTAGATAAGCTTACCCAGTTTTAGGTGACCCGCCAACGAAGCTGCTTCGGAAGCAATACCTTCCATCAAATCACCGTCACTAACGATTGAGTAGGTGTAATGATCCATCACGGTATGCCCTTCCCGATTATACGTAGCCGCCAGAAACGCTTCGGCCATAGCCATACCCACTCCGTTGGCAAACCCCTGACCCAGCGGGCCCGTAGTTACTTCAACGCCCGGTGTTAAATTCGACTCGGGGTGGCCCGGCGTTCGGGAATGAAGCTGGCGAAAACTCTTCAGATCATCGAGAGTCAGATCATACCCATACAGATGTAGCAGGCTGTACAACAAGGCCGAACCATGTCCGGCCGACAATACGAACCGATCCCGATCAGGCCAGTGTGGGTCTTTGGGATTGAAACGCAGAAAGCGCGACCAGAGTACATACGCCATTGGCGCAGCACCAAGCGGTAAACCTGGATGGCCTGAGTTAGCTTTCTGAACAGCATCTACCGATAGAAGTCGGATCGTATCAATACTGAGTTGGTCGAGATCAACTGTTTTAGTAGTCATAAGGAAAGAAGGCAAACATTGAAAATTAACACTGATTTACTTAACCGCACTTAATAAAATGCCTGTGCATATAGACTAACTAGCAAAGGCAAAAAGAAGATTGAAAAAAAATTTCACTTCATTACATACATTTGAATATCAGTGATTTATATATTTTTTATTATCAAATAATTCTGGATTAACCTTATTAATTTTCGACCCGCCGGGATGATTAGCTGAATCAAACAGCGCAGATAAAACACTGAATCTTATAGCTTTTCAAAATATCCAGCCTTCCTAAAAAGCTAAATTGCTTATTTATTGTTTCTCTATAAACAAACTATACATTAACCATGAAATCGACTAGCGTCAAGAAAATCCACGACTTCGGTCAGAGTATCTGGCTGGATTTCATCGATCGTAAGAGTATGGACACCGGTGAGATCCAAAGGCTTATTGATCAGGATGGCATACGGGGAGTAACATCGAACCCCACTATTTTCGAGAAGGCCATTGGGGGTAGTTCCGATTATGACGAGGACATTCAGCGACTTGCTCATGAGGGTAAAAGCAATGAGGATATATTTTACGGTGTTGCTATCAGCGACATTCAACGGGCTGCCGATTTATTCAAACCGGTTTTTGATGAAGAAATCAAAGGAGCCGATGGCTACGTAAGTCTTGAGGTGTCTCCGCGTTTCGCCCACGATACAAACGCTACGATTGATCAGGCAAGAGCATTATGGAAGGCAGTGAACCGTGAAAATGTAATGATAAAAATACCTGGTACTGCCGCTGGATTGCCTGCTATTCGGCAGTGCATTAAGGAAGGTATTAACATCAACGTCACACTATTATTCGGTCTGGATCGATATGAAGCCGTTACGAATGCCTATTTGAGTGGTCTGGAAGATCGGGTTGCCCGCCAGGAGCCAATCAATCAAATTGCCTCTGTCGCCAGTTTTTTCCTAAGTCGAATTGACGTGCTGATTGATCCCATACTAGCTCAGAAGGGCTTGCAAAAATTCATGGGTGAAGTAGCCATTGCCTCGGCAAAAAAGGCCTACGAAATTTACAAAAGGGTGTTTAGCAGCGACCGGTTCAAGAAACTGGCCGAACAGGGTGCAACCCCACAACGGCCGTTATGGGCTAGTACCAGCAGCAAAAATCCTGCATTTACGGACACTAAATATGTAGAGGCATTAATTGGACCTAAAACCGTTAACACGCTGCCACTCGAAACAATAGACGCCTATCGGGATCACGGAAATCCGGCTTTTCGATTAGAAGATGATCTTGATAAAGCTAGTGAAGTCTTGAAACAACTCCAGGCAACTGGTATTGATCTTGATGAACTGACGCAAAAGCTGGAAGCCGATGGGGTTGAAAAATTTGTGACGTCGTATGATAAACTGCTAGCAACTATTGAGCAGCAACGGCACGAAATCGTACAAGGCCAATAACAAACATATATGTAAGGTAGAAACCTAGTCTGTCGGTCAATACGGTCTATCTATCGGTGTTTACAGCCTGTAAGTCTATTTTATTTTTATGAATGCCCAATCCTGTGCTCTTTTGTCTATCGACATAGAAGACTGTAAAAGGAAACAATTATTTTTAATAGATAGGAATAGGCACAAAGCCGGACTTATGGTCCGGCTTTTGTGTGAAGAAGCACCCCAAATCGACTTATTTAAGCCATGTCAACGCTTTCCCCCGCAATTGTATTTCAGCTTTGGGGGATACTAGCTTAATAAAACTATCTACCTGGCAATTGTTAAGTTGCACCCCGCTCGAATCCTCTACTATTGTTTGTAAGTTATGATAATAGTCTTCACCCAATATTGCGAAACTATTCTGGCTTGACGTCAGGGAGAAGGATTTCGAGCTGGTGATCTTATTTGTTCTCAGGCGACTCTTCTGAAGGGAAACAGCCATCGAATCCGCGATTAGTCCGGATAGGGTTAACCGTCCGTTTTCGAAGGAAAGTGTTTGTACAGTGGGTAATCGCAACACCAGAAGAACACGTAGCTCACGATCGGCATCGGCACGTGGTTCGTTTTGATAACCACTAAAATCTGGAGTGAAGGCTATAAATACGGTATCGCCCTGTTGATGCATACGATAATGCTTTATCTGCTCCGGGTCAATTAACGCATGCCCTTTAGTGTTAGCTTTTTCGATGATGATTTCACTGGTCGGCGTACCTTCAATGACCCAGTGTTTTGCTATTGGCAAAGTCCGCTGTTCGAACTGTTGATACGGATTTGTCCAGTCTATTTTATCGTACTGCTGCTTGAGCAGCATATCTGTGCCAATCATGCCTGTCAATGTTAGAATCGAAATGACGGCTAAGAGTATATGACTTGTTTTCATTGTGTGTTCGATATGGCGTTTACGTAATCATCATAACGTGTTTCGATCTCGCGCAGGTCAATCCCCAACAGAGTTAAGTTTTTGAAAAACTGGGGCAGGTCATTCTGCAAAAACTGCTCGCGTCGAAAGGACCGAATTCTGTCGCTGGCCTCCTCAGTGGGGAAATAACCGATACCTCGTTTGTTTGCAATGACACCTTGTTGGCTCAAAAACTCGTAGGTTCGCATGACCGTATTGGGGTTTACTTCCAGCTCTGCCGCCAACTCACGCACAGATGGGATCTTGTCTCCTACCGGCCAGTGGTTTAGCAGCACCTGTTCACTAACATGCTCGGCAATTTGCAGGTATATGGCTTGTTTATCTCGAAAATCCATAGGTTATACCTCCCGTTCTTTAAGCCGAAAATAGGCCATGATGTATAATAAGACCACTACCATACTTCCCACAGCATACCGAATTTGATTTCCGATAGGCTGAATCATCTCAATCTTGCGATAGTAGTATTGATTCGTAGGTGATTCGGCTATAGCATCCGAAAAAGGCGTAGCACTCCGAATGCTTCCAGAATCAGTTATTGACTGTAAAAAGTAGTTGTTACCCAAAAAGCCAAAGATGAGTAAGGCAAAGGCAATTATAACGACTATTGGCAGTGTATACTTTCTAATAAGCAACGTAAAAGCAAGTGTAAATGAGTGTAGAAGGGCAGTAAATGCCCATAACTGGGTTGGAATGTCCTCCATGCTCTTTTCATTAAAAATAGATTGAATGACATAAAGACCTCCCTGTTGACGAATCGTAGCTAATTGCTCAGGTGTCCAGTTTCGATTGTTGACATATGAAACACCGATTGTATCCATTAACGCAAATACAGACAGATAGACAACTACGAACCCTAATCCAGAAATAAACCAGATCAACGCCATTTTTTCAAACTGTGATGCTGGTTGCATCAGATAGTTAACGGCTCGTTCTTTTTGATTTAATACCGTCGTTTGCTGTACAGTGAAAATATACCAGCAAGGCCAGACGAATAAAAAGAATAGTAAATCTCGCTGCCTGTCAACCACAGCCGGGGAGCCCTGGTATGCAAAAACACACGCTACGAATAAGGCTCCTACAAGCAACCCAAGGTTTGCTAATAACTGCACTTTGTTATCCGTAAAATATTTGCGCAGCAGCCGTCCAAAGCGGCTGAATGAAAATGTCTGGTTCATGCGTTTGCCAGGGTTGGGCTAGATGAAAATAATTGTTTAATACGCGCTGGCTCGGTTTGTACAGCATTAAAAAGCCGTTCCAAATCCAGACGACTAGGTTCACCTAATGGGTTCTCAGCTACAATAGCATAGCCCCCTACCACCCGCTCGACGTGCAGCGCTTGCCGGGTATTCTCCAATTCGGGAACCATACCAAACCATAGTTTTGCTGTTATTTCTTCGACGCTGGCTTTTAACGCGATACCTCGCTCCGACAGAATCACAATTGGATCAATCAAGGCGTCAAGATCACGAACCTGATGGGTTGAAATTACGACCGTCCGGTTTTCATCAACCGCCCCGGCAACTAACCGCCGAAACTGGCTCTTGGATGGAATGTCTAACCCGTTAGTTGGTTCATCCATAAGCAGTACCGACGTATTCGTCGCTAGCCCAAACCCAATCAGAATTTTCTTTTTCTGACCATACGACAGCTCATGAAGATTCTGAGATTCGGTGAGGCCAAACTCATGGATATAGCCTGCCATTTGTACCCGGTCAAAGCGGGGATAGAAAGGTGCATTGGAGTCAATAAATTGCCGGATTCGCACGTCAGGCATAAAAAACTCTTCCGGTACAAGAAACAAGTCTTCCAGAAACGCAGGTCGTCGCTTTTCGGGTATGTAATTGCCAACCTGAATAGACCCTGCACTCGGATACAGCAAGCCTGAAAGCAGCCGGAAGAGCGTTGATTTCCCGGCTCCGTTGGGGCCTAGTAAGCCATAAATCGAACCAGCCGAAAGCGTTAGATTTAACCCTTCGAACATGGGTTTACCGCTACGGTAACCAAAGGATACATCTCTTAAGTCAATCATAAGAAAAGTAGCTATAGTGTATTAGATAAGTAGTACACTACAATAGTAATGATAAGTATTTTTATAAATTAACTTTCTGGATAATTTATTTTTAGAGCATAAAAAAGGCGTCTCGTTACGAGACGCCTTTTTCCTATAAAATCATGACAAGGTTATTTATTCGACACTTTTTTGGCGTCTTTCTTCATTGCCTTAGCGTCTTTTTTCATATCCTTAGCGGCATCGGCTTTCATATCGTCGCCTGCACTTTTAGCCTCTTTCTTCATTTCTTTGGCTTCGTGCTTCATTTTTTTATGCTCCATCTTGGCATCTTTTTTCATGTCGTCCTGAGCAAAAGCGGCCCCTGTCATAATCATGACAGCAACAGCAGCGAGCATTAATTTTTTCATGAGTTGATATGGTTTATGTAGTTAACACATTCATGAAACGAACTGCTTATCAGAAGGTTATTAAACCTCAATTAAATAAATAAGAAATTACGCCCTACTAAAGCGAACAACTATTGATTGGTGTTCTTAGGGGTTTTCTTTTTGGCCTTCACATTCGATGGACCAGT
The DNA here is from genome assembly GCF_002831565.1 of Spirosoma pollinicola. Classification (NCBI taxonomy): domain Bacteria; kingdom Pseudomonadati; phylum Bacteroidota; class Cytophagia; order Cytophagales; family Cytophagaceae; genus Spirosoma; species Spirosoma pollinicola. The sequence goes on from NZ_CP025096.1 coordinate 4,853,572, forward strand.
GCGCACACTGCTGGCGGCATCAACTTTTGTCGTTCCACGGTTTGATCCACTGGCATCAGCCTGATGCTGATCGCTGGTCAAACCCGTTCCGGTAGAGGCTCCGTTTGTTCCATCGTGAGTGTTAGCCGCCGATGTACTTGAGCGGGCGGCATCATTGGCAGACATAGTACCACTTGTTGATTTGTTGTCGCTTGTGCGACGGGGTTGCTTCTGTTGAGCAACGGCTGTTCCGGCAAGTACCAGAGCCAGCGCAAGGATTGCGAGTGAGTTAATCATTTGTATTTCGGTTAACGTGAGTAATACAATTGATAACTCGCTCGCAGCCTATGAGTTTTCAGGAAAGCGAATAATATAAACAGATGGCCATCTAAAACTAGGCAGCCACTTTAAATTCTGATGTTAAGTGGAATGTAACGTCGGGGTTATTTTGCTGATTCATGCGCAACATCCAATCCGATTCGGCCAGAAAAACAGGGTTCTGGTCTTTATCATACGCAATCTGGTTGCCTTTCAAACGAATAAACTCAGCCAGTTTAATCGGGTTCTCGGCAGTGATCCAGCATGCTTTTGTGTAATTCAACGGCACCCAACGGCATTTAGCTCCATATTCGTTTTCAAGGCGGTACTGGATTACTTCAAATTGCAGTTCTCCAACGGTTCCAACAATTTTTCGGTTACCCAATTCGAGTGTAAATAATTGTGCCACACCCTCATCGGTCAACTGCTGAATACCTTTATCCAACTGTTTCGACTTCATAGGGTCGAGGTTGACCAGTTCTTTGAAGATTTCCGGCGAAAAACTCGGAATCCCCTGAAACTGAAACTCCTCGCCTTCTGTCAGGGTATCCCCGATTTTAAATGTGCCCGTGTCATAGAGGCCCACAACGTCGCCGGGGAAACCTTCTTCCACAACGCTCTTACTGTCGGCCATGAAACTGAATGGACTGGCAAAGCGAACATTTTTATCCAGCCGGGTATGGTGATAAAATTTATTCCGCTCAAACACGCCCGAACAAATGCGTAGAAACGCAATCCGGTCGCGGTGGCGCGGGTCCAGGTTCGCATGGATTTTGAAGACAAAGCCACTGAAGTTTTTTTCGCCGGGCAGCACTTCGCGCTTATCTGTCTGGCGGGCAATAGGTTCGGGAGAAATCAGGCAGAAGCCTTCAAGCAATTCTTTGACACCAAAGTTGTTCACCGCCGACCCGAAAAATACGGGAGCAAGCTTGCCATAAAGATAAGCTTTCTCATGAAAGGCGTCATAAACGCCGTCAATCAGTTCGACATCCTCCCGAAGGCTGGCGGCATCGCGCGCACCGACTTTTTCGTCGAGCAAATCGTCGGCCAAGTCGATTGCTAATACATCTGCTTCGACTTTCGTTTTATTGGCTTTAAAGAAATATAACTTTTTCTCGATCAGACTATAAACTCCTTTGAAGTCAGAACCCATGTTGACCGGCCAGGTCATTGGCCGGACCCGAATGTTGAGTTTCTCTTCCAGTTCATCCAGTAGGTCGAATGGATTTCGGCCTTCACGGTCAAGTTTATTGATAAAAATGATTACCGGTGTATCACGCATCCGGCACACTTCCATCAATCGTTCAGTCTGTTCCTCAACCCCTTTTACACAGTCAATCACCAGAATAACACTATCAACTGCCGTAAGCGTCCGATACGTATCTTCGGCAAAATCTTTGTGTCCAGGTGTATCAAGGATATTAATCTTCAGATTTTCGTACTCAAACGTCATGACCGACGTGGCCACGGATATACCTCGCTGCTTCTCGATTTCCATGAAATCTGAGGTAGCGGTCTTTTTTATTTTATTGGACTTAACAGCACCAGCCGTTTGGATAGCTCCGCCAAAAAGGAGTAGCTTTTCAGTCAACGTTGTTTTACCGGCATCGGGGTGACTTATGATGGCGAACGTCCGCCGACGAGCCGTTTCGGCCTGTGTATTCGTTTGCATTATTCTCAGAATCAAGTTACAAAGATACAAAAAAAGGAGTAAAGGGAGGAAGGGGAGTAAAGGGAAGAGAGGAAAATTTAGTGTATAATCCCCCTCCTCCCTTCACTCCCCTCCTCCCTTTACTCCTTTTTATAAAAAGGCCCACAGCAGCAATGCCCAGCCCGCTATCATGCCTAAACCACCAATTGGGGTAATGGCTCCAAGCCAGGTAATACCCGTAAAACACAAAATGTAAAGTGAACCCGAAAAAATAATCACGCCACCCAAAAATGAATAACCTGACCAGTTCAGCAGTTTAACAATAGTAGGATTGCTGCCGAATGCGTGCATCAGCATGCCCACTATAACAAGGGCGAAGGCATGATAGAATTGGTACCTGACAGCCGTTTCGAAGGTAGCGGCCCGCCCGGAGGCATCAAGCATAGTCCGTAATGCATGGGCACCGAAGGCACCGATTGCAACGCCCAGCAGACCTAATACAGCCCCTGATTGAATAAAGAATTTCATTTTCGTATGTCATGCTGACGAAGGAAGCATCTTCGGATCAGGGTGTGATTGATGTATAGTACTTCTCAGTTTACCTGACGAAGATGCTTCCTTCATCAGCAAAATCCCTAATTTCTACTCCCAAAAATAGCACTCCCAACCCGAACCAACGTACTACCCTCTTCTACGGCAATACGGTAATCGCCACTCATGCCCATCGATAATTCATGAAAACGAATCATAGGACGCTGAATCTGACTCAGTTTATCGTACAGTAGTTTCAACCCCCGAAATTCCCCGCGAATTTTCGACTCGTCGTCCGTATTGGTCGCCAAGCCCATAAGCCCCACAATTCGCACATTTGGAAGTTCGTTCAGCTCAGGTGCCTGAAGTAACGCTTCGGCCTCATCGGCCGACAGTCCAAACTTGGTTTCTTCGTCGGCAATGTAAATTTGAAGCAGACAGTCGATGACCCGATTGTGTTTGGCAGCCTGTTTGTTCACCTCCTGCAAAAGCTTCAGGCTATCGATCGAGTGAATCATCGCCACAAACGAAGCTATGTATTTAACTTTGTTTGTCTGCAAATGGCCGATTAGATGCCACTGCACATCGGTGGGTAGTTGTGGCTGTTTATCGGCCATTTCCTGCACTTTATTTTCACCAAACTGGCGGCAACCAGCCTCATACGCTTCGAGCAGTAGCTCAACCGGTTTGGTTTTAGTAACTGCAATAAGGGTAGCCTTACCATGTAATTCACTCTCAATCAGGCGAATTGAATCAGCAATCATAGTCTCTTACGTAGTTGTCTTGTAACAACCGTTTATTAATATTGTGCAAATATAGGTTTGAGAATTACGCAGGAACGCGTAGTTTTTGGCCACCAACGAGCCAAACAAGGCAATAAATCACAAAGTGGTTTAGTTTTGGTAAAGATTTAACCTCAACTCTTCAGTCAAACACATGACCCCAATGGAACCCAGAACCCAACCCCAGAATAACAGCCGCAGCTATCTACTAGCCGCATTAATAATTCTGGCTGCCCTCAATGTGCTCCTGCTGTACTTCTACTACCAGGAACGTCAGGATAATAAAACAAAAGATGCCACAATTGCAGCTAAAACAGAAGAGGTTTTAATTGCTAAAACAAAACTCGATTCAATTTCGGCACAGCTAGATGCTAAAATCGCTGAAATTCAGCAATTAGGCGGTAGCGTTGATTCGTTAATGAAGGTAAAAGCTCAGCTTGAAATTGATAAGCGCGAGTTGAAAAACGTTGGTGCATTCGATAACAGGAAATACAACCAGAAAATACGAAACTACCAGGCAATCTTGGTTCAGAAAGATCAGGAAATTGCTCGTTTGAAAGAAGAGAATGGGATTCTTTCTGAGAAAAACGAATCCCTGTCTCAGGAAAACAGCGGCCTCAAAGCGGAGAAGCAATCATTGAGTGATTCAGTTGTGTCAGTCACGATAAAAAATCAGGAGTTAGCGGAAAAGGTCACTATAGCAGCCGCGCTTCATGCCGAAGCGGTGACCGTTAATGCCGTTAATTCGAAAGGAAAAGAAAGCGATGGAGGTACATACAAAGCCAAAAAGCTGGATAAAATTCATGTATCGGTACTTCTGTCACCAAATGGCCTGGCAAAAAAGGATGAAAAGCTACTTTACATTCGGGTCATAGATCCAAACGGTGCTGTCATCTCCGATTTGGCCACTGGTTCCGGCGAGTTCACGTACAATAATCAGGGAATGATTTACACGGCAATGCAGAAGTTTACTTTCGATAATAGCCGTCAACGACTTGACTTCTTTTACGGCCGCAGTGGTCAACCGTTTAGAGAAGGCAAGCATATAATTGAAGTATACTGCGAAGGCTTCCGTATTGGCGAAGGCGAGTTTACGGTGAAATAGTCGGTAAGTCAGTAAGTGTCTACGCCTAAGTAGGTAAGTGGCTGGTGCAAAGAGAATCTCATGAGCCAGCCACTTACCTACTTAGGCGTAGACACTTACTGACTTACCGACTTATTAACTCAACAGTCCCTTTGCTTTTCTCACTTTTTTCACTACCTTTGCGCCCTAATTTCAAACAAATTACATAAAAATGTTTCCTAATAACTACGAGACGGTGTTCATTTTAACTCCCGTTTTATCTGATGCTCAGATGAAGGACGCCGTTGACAAATTCCGCAAAGTGCTGACCGATAACGGTGCGGAACTTGTTCATGAAGACCACATGGGTTTGCGCAAGCTAGCCTATCCAATTCAGCATAAGAACACGGGTTACTACCAACTCTTCGAGTTTAAGGCCCCCGGCACGATCATCGAAAAACTCAACACTGAGTATCTTCGTGACGAGCGGATCATCCGTCACCTGACGATTTCGCTCGATAAGCATGCTGTTGCTTACAACGATCGTAAGCGCAATGGCTTAGTGGGTAAGAAAAAACAAACCGAAAACGCCGGGGAGGCCAAGTAATCATGAGTCTGCAAAACGAATCTGTCTCGAAAACCGAGAACCGCAAAAAATACGACCGCTTTAAGAAAGCCGGTATTAAATACATCGACTACAAGGATGGCAACTTCCTGTTGAAATTACTGAACGAGCAAGGTAAAATCCTTCCCCGTCGGTTAACCGGAACGACCCTGAAGAACCAGCGCAAAGTGGCCCAGGCTGTCAAACGCGCTCGTCATTTGGCCATCCTGCCTTACGTAGGCGATTCTTTAAAATAAGTTAATCAGTTAGTAAGCCAGTGAATCAGTAAGTAACGCACATGCGATTTATTACTTACCGACTTATCAGCTTATCGACTTACCGACTCTCACAAAATGGATATCATTTTAAAAACCGATATTGCCGGCCTGGGCTATAAGAACGACACCGTTGTGGTGAAGCCCGGTTACGGTCGCAATTACCTGATTCCTCAGGGATTTGCAATGATGGCAACTGACTCTAATAAGAAGATCGTTGCTGAAAATATTCGTCAGGCAGCTCACAAAGCCGAAAAAATCAAAACCGAAGCGCAAACCATTGCCGACGGTATTGGTGATATGACGTTGACGATCCCAGCGAAAGCAGGCGACAGCGGCAAAATCTTCGGTCGGGTTACCAACACGCAGGTGGCTGAAGCCCTTCGCGAAAAAGGCTTTGACATTGACCGCAAGAAAATTACGGTTGAAGATGTTAAAGTTTTAGGTACCTACGAGGCTGCACTTGACCTGCACAAGGATGTGAAGCACAAAGTGAAATTCGAAGTAGTATCGGCCGAATAAGCCCTACTATTTTCAGGAAACCGACCGGCACGTTGCAGAACGAGGCTGGTCGGTTTTTTCATTATATTAGGTTGACAACAAGTTCAATATGCCACCTCGCGATCTTGAAGCAAATGCGCATGTGGGCGCCTTCCTAAATAGTAAAGGAACCGAGTCAAAACAGGTCGTCGGGTTTCGTGTTTCAGTACTGGCGTTGTTTGGTGAACAAGCGAGCATGGGCGCACACGAAAGGCTACTTTCTAGCTCATAATCAGGCCATTAATAACAAAAATCTTTCATATTAAACGGACCTAATCAGCCCGTTTTTTTGTTAATTTAGTATGCAGTTTCATACCGAATTTTCGCCCGAACCACTCGCCCAACGTCTTGGTCTTAACAGTAGAATTGTGACCATTGGGTCGTGCTTTTCCGATGTTATGGGACGTCGGCTAACTGATAATAAACTTGCTGTGCTGGCTAATCCATTCGGCACAATCTTCAATCCGGTATCCATCGCTAAATTACTAACGATGGCGCTACGGGGAACTACCCCCGACGAGAGTGGCTATGTTGAGCGTGATGGTAACTGGTTTCACTATGACTTCCACTCATCACTCTGGGCTAAAAGTCAGGATGCATTACGCAACCAGTTAACCATACGTCTGGCGCAGACGGGCGATGCCATTCGAAAGGCTGACTTTTTGTTTTTGACACTTGGCTCGGCTATCGTACATCGGCATATAGAAACGGGCAATGTAGTGGCCAACTGCCATAAAATGCCTGGCTCGCTATTCGAGAAGTATCTTTATAACATCGATCATCTACGTGACGATATGACGCGTCTGTTTAAAACGCTTCGTAAAGCCAATCCTACGTTAAACATATTGCTCACGGTTAGCCCCGTTCGACACACGCGCGACACCTTGCCGCTGAATAGCGTTAGTAAATCCACACTCCGGGTGATTTCGCATGAACTGACGGTATGGAACAGCTGGGTATCGTATTTCCCGGCTTATGAGCTAATGATGGATGACCTGCGTGATTACCGTTTTTACGAAGCGGATATGATTCACCCAACTACGCAGGCCCACGACTATATTTTCAACAAATTTGCCGAAAGCGCATTTGATGCCGACCTTCGTGCTTTCGTTGATGAGTGGTCACAGATCTCGAAATCGCTGGTTCATCGGTCTCTTTACAGTACTGGGAGTCGGGCTCATGTCCAGTTTCTAACCAAGTTAGCTTCTCAACTTGAAGGTATCTCACACTATGCAGACGTGTCTGCGGAACTGGCAGAGGTACGAAGTCGTTTAGAAAAATGTACAATGTATGATGTAAAATGAATAATCGAGACTGCTCATAAGGCAGTATGGTCTGTGAACCCAGTTATTTTGCATTTATCATTACCCATTATTCATTTCTCTCTTCTGGATGTCTGATTACCGATTAAATAAAGAAGCCGTTCTGCGGGCATTGAGTACCGTTGAAGAACCCGATTTAAAGCGCGATATTGTTTCGCTCAACATGGTTAAAGATGTTGTGCTGGGTATTGGTTCGGTTCGATTTACGGTTGTATTGACCACACCTGCCTGCCCGTTAAAAGAAGTTATTCGTAAACGCTGCGAAGACGCGATTTATACGCTCATAGGCGCCGATATTCAGGTTACCATTGATATGACTTCCGATGTGACCTCAACGCGAGCCAATGCACCCACGCTACCGGGGGTGAAAAACATTATTGCGGTTTCGTCAGGAAAAGGGGGCGTTGGAAAATCGACAGTTACAGCGAACCTGGCTATCGCGCTGCACAAGTCGGGCGCAAAAGTTGGCATCATCGACGCCGACATTTATGGGCCTTCAATGCCAACGATGTTCGGAGCCGAAAACATCCAGCCCCGTATTTTTCAGGTGGATAGCCAAACGAGGATGGAGCCAATTCAGCAATACGGCATCAAGATGCTCTCGATGGGTTTGTTGGTAGCACCGGGTCAGGCAATTATCTGGCGGGGTACAATGGCGGGTCGGGCTTTACAGCAGTTTTTTTCCGATGCCGATTGGGGTGAACTGGATTACCTGCTTATCGACCTGCCACCCGGCACTGGCGATATTCACCTGACACTAGTGCAAACGGTGCCTGTAACAGGCGCTATTATTGTGACAACGCCCCAGAAGGTTGCTTTGGCCGATGCGACAAAAGGGCTATCGATGTTCCGGCAACCGCAAATCAACGTGCCGGTGCTGGGTGTGATTGAAAATATGTCGTATTTCACTCCTGCTGAGTTACCAGATCATAAATATTACATTTTTGGCAAGGGTGGTGGTCAGACTCTGGCCGATCAGTTCGATGTACCTTTGTTGGGTCAGATTCCACTTGTACAAAGTATTCGCGAAGCTGGCGACGACGGGCGTCCTGCTATCAGTGCAGGCGAACCAGTTGCGACAGAGGCTTTTCAGGCAGCTGCCGAAGCTCTCGCTCAACAAGTAGCCATTCGCAATGCAACCATCGACCGTACTGAACGTGTACAGGTTGCATAACCAACGTATAAAGTATAAATTTACCGTAAATCAATGATTCAATGGACACGGTAGTTAATAGCGACCAACTGATTAGTAAAATAGAACGGGCACTTGACAGCATGAGGCCCTATCTGGCTGCCGATGGCGGTAATGTTAAGATATTGGAAGTTACCGAGGACAAAACCGTTCGACTTGAACTGGTTGGCTCCTGCGGCACTTGCCCCATGTCAGCTATGACATTTAAAGGTGGACTGGAAGAGGCTATTCTGAAAGCAGTGCCGGAGATTACAAAGGTCGAAGCGGTAAACATTACCCCTGCCTTTTAATTGATCAGGGCGTGGCTTGGTTTGAGTGTGATTGAACATTGATCGCTCGAATTATACCAAGAACGCCTAGTTTATTAACAAGAAGAACGCCGATTCAGGCGTTTTTTTGTTTCTTTGCAATTCTTATTATCCCTCAAATTAAGTGAAAATAGGCATTTTCTTCGGTGGACCGGCGCGTGAGCGGGAGGTTTCGTTTGCTGGTGGGCGTACCGCCTTAGCTAATTTAGATAAAGGCTTATTCGAGCCCGTACTGGTTTTTGTCGATGGGCGAGGACGGTTTCGGCTCGTCACGCCGGAATTTCTTCAATCACCATCTTTGCGCGAAGCCTTGCCACAGGACGAATCCGGCTTTTTAGTCTATGATGAGTCACTAGCTACCGATGTCCTCGATACAAGTTTGCCTGAGCTACGACCAGAACAGTTTCGAGATCATTTCGATTTGGCGTTCCTGGCTATGCACGGACCCGATTGCGAAGATGGCGCTATTCAGGGACTGTTGGAATGGTATAAAATGCCTTATACTGGCCCCGGTCTGGTTGGATCAGCGGTTGGGATCAATAAAATTCTGCAAAATGAACTGATTGCACTGGCCAATGGTCAACAGAAAAAAACGGCGACTATTAGCCGGGATGCCTACGAACAAGCCGACAAAGCTCAGTTTTTTCAGTCACTTGTTGAGCATCTGGGGCTTCCCATTGTTGTAAAGGCTCCTCATCAAGGCTCATCCATTGGCGTTGTGATTGTGCGAGAGGCCGATTTAACCCTCTTCTGCCGATCCGTAGAACAGTGTTTTTTTACAATGAGCATACAGCCTGATGGCTGGAGCAAACTAAGTGAGTGGGGAGGCTTATCGTCGGAAGAAAAACACGAGCTGGCGCAGAAAATGGTCAGTTTGGATGCTGGCATCAGTTTTCCCGTTGTGATTGAGCAAACGGGTGAAGTAGTCAAACACCCTGCCGACTTTGTAGCTAAGCTCGATGCCGTTGGTAATCAACCCATATCATTAGCGTCTCTTAATGCCGAAGATGAGGTCCTGTTTGAAGAATTCATTACCGGACAGGAATTTTCCTGTGGGGTAATTCAGGACGATGACCAGGTTGCCATTGCCTTGCCTCCAACGGAGATTTATAACGTAACGAGTTTCGATTTTGAATCGAAGTACAAACTGAACACGACGAAGAAGCGGATTCCGGTTGAAACGAGTTTAGAGAATAACCGCAAAATTCAGCTGGCCGTAGCGGAGGTATTTTCCCGATTGGGTATCAATGTGTATTCACGGATTGACGGTTTTTTGACGCCCGCTGGTGATGTATTGCTCCACGACCCCAACACCATTCCGGGAATGTCGCCTTCGTCGTTGATCTTTAAGCAAATGGCCGAAATCGGCTTGAACCTAGCCAATTCTCTCACCTACCTTATCCGCCAATCACTCCGCGAACGTATTCGTACCGGGAAAGACACGTTTCATCTTAAACGTTTACTTGCTGAACTTGATGCTCAGTTAGCCGCTCGCAAAGCTAATCCATTACCAGAGCGCGTAATTTCCTTCGGATCGAGTGATGAAGAATTCATAGCTGCCAAACAGCAGTATAACGAAATTGCTGCTTCTGGTACAGTATTTCCATCATTAATGTATATTAAAAGTAAACTGGAATCGCACGAGATACCTGTTAATCTACTGTTCAAAGACACGATTGCCGAGCTGGAAACAGCGTTGAGTCGGCCACGCCATCCGTTGCTTGTTGAAACAACGGAGCAGGCCCGACACGTTACCCAACGATATATATAAAACTGTAAGGTTCATACAAAAATGCCCTTACCAGACAGTAAGGCCATTTTTGTATGAGTAGGCTATATTATAACAATACCGGCTGGCCTGTTCGTACAGATTCATCACAGGCGAAGGCAATTTGCAAACTACTAACGGCGTCCTGCATATGATCAGTCAGGTCGCGATCTTGCAGAATGGAATCCAGAAAATACCGTTGCTCCCGGTTGCAAAGTTCCTGATGATCGGGTTCGTCCTGCATATCAATCCAGGTGTCTTCTTCTACAAACTGGTCGTTGGCATCTAGCGCGGCTTTATGTACGCGTAATGATTCTGTTTTTGTATGCGAATCTACATTATCTGACTTTCCGGCGGCACCGGCGTTTTTGGCGACAATAGATACGCATCCATCCGGCCCAATTACATCTTTAACAAAGAAAGCCGTTTCGCTCATCATAGGTCCCCAACCGGCTTCGTACCAGCCTACAGAGCCATCTTCAAAGCGAATCTGTAACTGGCCATAGTTGTAATTACCGGCAGGAATGTCATTCGTTAAACGAGCACCAATGGCGTTCACCTGTAACGGCTTCGAACGGGTCATTTGACACATTACATCAATGTAGTGCACACCACAATCCACAATCGGGCTTAGGCTTTTCATCAGGTTCCGGTGGACTGTCCACATCGTGCCGTGACTTTGCTGATTCAGGTTCATCCGCATTACCAGCGGCTTGCCTAACGTCTGTGCTATCTCAACAAATTTGGCCCAGGATGGATGAACCCGCAGAATGTAGCCAATCACTAATTTCTTACCAGCCTTTTGGGCAGCCGCCATTACGCGTGTTGCTCCTTCGACTGTATCAGCAATCGGCTTTTCCATGAATACATGACAGCCCTGTTCGAACGCCATAACAGCAAAGGCTTCATGTGTATCAGGGTATGTGGAAATACAAACCGCATCGGGTTTAGTTTCAGCCAGGGCCGTTGCATAGTCACTATAGAGTGTATAGCCACCGCCCAGTCGTTCATTTAATACAACTTTACTATTCCCGGTAGATACAATACCACAAATTTCGAAGCCGTCGATTGTTTGATAAGCAATGGCATGCGACGCGCCCATGTTGCCGCATCCGACGACGAGAACCCGTATAGGTTGAGTAGTTACAGACATATTTTGTTTGTTACAATTAAACAAGTACCTGAGTGAGGTAAAATCACTCAGGCAGCAAACTTACGACAAATTAAATACAGCTATTTCGTCGAATATGGATCAATAGGCTCAATAGTACCATCTGCCTCACGATGCAGCTCCGTTACCTTAACATTCCGCAGGTGGGTTTTCCCCGATAGTTCGGTATCATGGTAAAAGATGTACCATTTGCCCTTGAATTCAACAATTGAGTGGTGCGTTGTCCACCCCTTAACCGGCTTCATAATCACTCCCTGGTAGGTGAAAGGCCCATAAGGCGAATTACCAACGGCATAAACCAACCAATGGGTGTCGCCTGTGGAATATGAGAAGTAGTATTTGTCCTTATACTTGTGCATCCAGCCACCTTCAAAAAACCGTCGGTCATGGTCACCGCCCAAGAGCGGCTTCCCGTTTTTATCAATGATTTTTACATCTTTAGCTACTTCATCAAAATGCAGCATATCTTTACTCAAGCGGGCTATCTTAGCCGACAAAGCAGGCGCTTTATCGGTGCCAAGATCTGTTTTTGAACCATTTTTCTCGTATTTCCCAGTAGCCCAACGTTGCAGTTGCCCGCCCCAGATTCCGCCGAAGTACATATAGGCTTGGCCATCCGTATCGGTAAAAACAGCCGGATCTATACTGTAACTGCCCGCAATTGGCGTAGGTTCTGCCTTAAATGGCCCACTGGGCGATTTGCTGGTCGCAACACCCATTCGGAACACATCGCTTTTGTCCTTGACCGGAAAATACAGGTAATACATACCGTTTTTATAGGCAGCATCAGGCGCCCATAATTGACGACCAGCCCAGGGTATATTCTTTATATCCAGCCCCACGCCATGATCGGTAACCTTACCATTAATGCTATCCATTGATAGAATATGGTAATCCTGCATGGCGAAGTGAGCGCCTTCATCGTCCTCTTTTACCCCCGCATCTATATCGTGGGAAGGGTAAATGTAAATCTTCCCATTGAAAACATGAGCGGACGGATCAGCGGTGTATATATCGCTTACTAGAGGCTTTGGTAAAGCATTGGCACTAGCTGTTGTATCACTGGCTACTGTATCCTTTTCGTTACTTTCCGTCTTTGACTTATTACTTTGACAGGCTCCGAGGAACACGCCCGAAACAACAACGACAAGCGCCAGATAACTGAGCTTACGGGTATTAATCATATTTAGCTTAAATGATTTGTTGGAGTACTAACAGGCAAAGGGCAAGCCGCTCTCGTTTTACTGAACACGTAAAACACAACAATAACGCTGGAAGTAGAAAAATTAGCCTTCGTACGAGATATCCGTAATTTTCAGTACGTTTTCGCCCTTTATTGTTCGTAACGCTATCGAATCACCTACACTCTTTCCGAGCATAAGTCGTGCAATTGGGGCCGTAAAGGCAATTCGTCCGTTTGTGGCATCGGCTTCATCAACCCCTACAATTGTTAACTGGCGATTAGCTTTACCATGTTTAGTACTCTGGCTTTTTAAATGAACAGTTGCTCCAAAGCGCACTTCATGATGTGGTTGTTCATGATTATCAACAACTTTTGCCGTTGCAATTCGCTGATTGAGCGCTCCTATTTGTCCATTCAGCAACGCTAATTTGCGCATGCGTTCTGTTTCGTCAAGTTCATGAATTTGCGTGTGTGCATGTTCCTGCTCAAGCGCAGCCAATTCTTCTCTTAACAAGGATAAACCTCTATACGTCACATAATTCGTCGTACCCGGTGGCAAAGGAGCCCGAGCCGGAATAACGACAGGATCGTCGGCACGCTCATTCTTCAGAAAAGCACTACTCATATTATTATCACCATTTACAGCAACTTAACTGTGCTAAGGGCATCTTGTTTATAGAGAACCCTAAACTCATTCCCGTTTATATGCCGTTTAACTCGTTGTTATGACAGGTCACAACTAAAGCCTTTTTTGAACCTCGATGACACTATAAGTTTGTCCGCAAGTGAACAATGCATGTCCAGTTATGGACACTACCAAACTAAGCAATCAAAATAACTATCTAATTATCAGAACAATATATTGTTTGGCACAACCTTTGGCTTAGTAACTATGAACAGTAAACAACTACAAACATTCAAATACACACTACCATGTTTTCACTATTAAGCAACTTAGCCGGTTCTGTATTAATCAGTGCAGCTACTCTAACAAATCCAACGAACCCTAAAGCATTATCATTTGATGCCAGCGCCTATGTCACAGTTAATAAACAAATTCGGGTAGCTGTTCAAAAGAACACTAAAGTCCCTGTCGTCGTGCTGCTACGTAATAAAGACAATGAGATCTTATTCCGACAGAACATCAGTAAGAAAGAGTCAACGTATGCAGTAAAACTGGATGTCAACGAATTGACCGATGGACAATATGAACTGGAAGTAAGTTCGAGCGAGGGAAGTATACGCAAACAATTCAATCTATCGACAGCACCTGCATTGCAGGTAACCCGCATCGTGGCTTTGCAGTGAAGGCATCTTTTAACAACGAAACCCCAGACTTTCATCCAGGGTTTCGTTGTTAAAAGACTGCTTTTTAAACTATCTGAACACTCACTTCGTAATAATCGACGGTAGGGGCTCCGGCGAAGTAGTTACTCATGTGTTTAAGGATGTCTTGCAGAAAACCACTGGATTCAGCGGCCTGACGTGCGGCCTCAGACTCCCAAATCGTTACCATCAAACCCTTATTGTCGACGGGATTTGTCAGCATTCGACTGTTTTTAAATCCGTCAAGTTCTTTAAGCGCCGGACCAACAGAATCCCGAAAATAATTTATAGCGTCAGGAATACTTTCGCTCTTCAAAGGGAATTGAATAACCCTTGCATACATAGGCGTGATATGTTAAAAGTGAGTACTCTTTACTAATCAAAAAACGCTTAAGTACAGTTGTCGGTGTTGTTGGATTACGATATTCCTTTAAATTCTTCCTGCTCGGCAAAAGGTTGGCTTCTTAGTCGTTTGCCCGTTGCCTTAAAGATAGCGTTGGCAACAGCACCACCTGCCGGAGGAAGAGAAGGTTCTCCTAACCCTGTAGGATCGATTTCATTCTGCACAAAATGTACATCTACTTCAGGAATTTCATTCAGGCGAATGAGTCGGTATTCATTGAAATTTTTCTGTTGCGGTACACCATCTTTAAAGGTAAGGTTACCGTACATTGCATGCCCGATCCCATCTACGATGCAACCACGCACCTGCTGCTGTGATCCGCTCTGATTAATAACGACGCCACAATCCGCTGCTGAATAAACCTTTTGCAAGACAGGCTTTCCTTTTTGCATAACAACCTCGCCAACTTGAGCCACATACGAACGGTGCGAGAAATAAACGCTAAAGCCCTGGGCGACAGGCTTACCATCAGCTCCCTTTTTCTTGCCCCATCCTGACTTCTCAACCGCCAGATTAATCACTCCTTTCATTCGGTCAATGTCGTATTTGATGGCCCCCGTTGGCTTTTGTTTGGCTTTATCCAACAGCTCCAATCTAAATCGCACAGGGTCTTTTCCCGCAGCCTGCGCTACTTCATCTATGAACGACTGCTCGGCAAAGGCGAGAAAGTTTGTAATTGGTGCTCGCCAGGGGCCGGTGGTAATGGGCGATTTGTGATCTACGCTGTCAATTAACAGGTTATCGACAGCCCCCGCCGGAAAATTATCCTCTCTCGTTGAATTGCCGGCGTTTATACTAGCACCACGCAGCTTATAACCAATCATGTTACCCTGTGCATCCAAAGCCGCTTCAAATCGGTATCGAACCGCCGGGCGATAGCTGCCGCCAGTCATGTCGTCTTCGCGCGTCCAGATCACTTTTACCGGTGCATTAACCAACTTCGATACCTGGACAGCCTCCACAACATAATCTGCTTTTAGCCGACGGCCAAAACCTCCACCCATACGAGTCAACTGGACAGAAACCTTATCGGGCGTAATGCCAAGCAATTTAGCCGTTTCATTTCTCGCTAATTCGGGTGTTTGTGTCGGTCCCACTAGTTCAACACCATCCGGGCGGACGTGCGCGAAGAAATTCATTGGCTCCATTGGCGCATGCGACAGGAACGGGCATTGGTATTCTGCCTTGACGACTTTTGCCGCATTTTTAAACGCGGTTTCTACATCACCATCTTTTCGACGAACTGTTGCACCTGATCCATCAAGTAACTCTTTAAATATACGGTTGTGATCGGCGGTGCTTTCTAACGCATCTGCCTTCTCCCACTCTATTTTCAGCGCGTCTTTCGCCTTTTTCACCTGCCAGGTTGACTTACCAACCACGGCCACATTGTTATCGAATGTTACCACGTTGACAATACCCGACATCGCTTTTGCAGCTTCAGCGTTCAACGATTTTAATTTATAACCAAATGCTGGACGCTGGATCATGGCAAATAGCATGCCTTCACGGTAAAAGTCCAGACCAAACAGGGGTTTCCCCGTGATAATTTTGGGGTTATCTACGTTTCGAATTGTGCTGCCAATCAGTTTGAAGTCTTTTATCGCCTTCAGTTTAACATTCGTCGGAACCGCCAGTTGGGCCGCTTCGTTAGCTAGCTCACCATAACTCGCCTTACGGTTGCTGCCAGAATGCGCAACAAATCCATTTTCTGTAGTACATTCTGATGAGGGCACATTCCAGCGTTTAGCAGCCGCTTCAACTAACATCATCCGGGCTGTGGCTCCCGCTTTGCGAAGACGCTCCCAGGAGTGTGGGATTGAACCACTTCCACCTGCTACCTGGCGTTCAAATTTCTTGGTATCGAGTGGTGCCTGTTCAACCACAACCTTGCTCCAGTCCGCGTCTAATTCTTCGGCAACTATAATTGGGAAAGCCGTTTTTATTCCTTGTCCCACTTCGGGATTTGGTGAGAGAATGGTAACGATCCCCTCCGGGCTGATGGACAAATAGCTATTGAAATCGGCACCAGCTATAATAGCACCACTAGCAACAGTTGACCCAATTGCTTCAGCCTTAACCCAACTAAACCCTAAAACAAGCCCACCCCCAGCCAGCGTGGCTAATTTTAAAAAGCCCCTTCTATTTGTATGCTCTATATTCTTCATGACTATTTCGTTTTAGAAGATTTAATAGCACCTGATGTACCCATCGACATTGAAGCGACCTTCACAGCTTCCCGAATCCGATGATAGGTTCCACATCGACAGATATTTCCTGTCATTGTTTCATCTATTTCGGCTGAGGATGGTTTAGGATTTCGTTTAAGTAAAGCAGTTGCGGTCATGATTTGACCTGCCTGACAATACCCACATTGAGGTACGTCTATTTTATCCCAGGCAACCTGAACGGGATGGGTACCTGTAGCGGACAGACCTTCTATAGTTGTTACTTTCGATTTACCCACGGCAGAAACAGGCAATACACATGAACGGGTAGCTTCCCCGTTTAGGTGCACCGTACATGCACCACATTGAGCAATGCCGCAACCGTACTTTGTACCGACCAGACCGAGATTATCGCGTAGAACCCATAACAAGGGTGTGTCAGGCTCGACATCAGCTTGAAAGCTGCGGCCGTTAATTTGGAGTTTGAAGATGGCCATTTCTAGGGCAGAAGGAGATGAAACGTCTAATATACATAAAGTTAATGTGGATCAATTCCAAAAGTTGTGGAGCATCAAGGATTAAGCATATAACTGAGTTAGGCGGTACAGAAAGAATTCGATGTTTCGCACCCCGCGGAATTGACTTCGAAATGCTTTGATCTTCGCATTGAACGACTCGGCTGAAGCGTTGGTACTGCGGTTGTCAAAGTAGTTGAGAATCGTTTCATAATGATTTTGGATAGAACGGGCCACGGTGTTGAAAGTTTTGAATCCCGCTTGGCGTACTTTTTCATGCCATTTGGCCAAGCGGGCTAAGCCCTAGCTAGCTAGAGTGGTTAAAACCGAATTTGATACTTGGGAAAGCCAAGGTCTATCCATTTTTTATTTACCTACCTACAGTCCTCATCTGAATCCCATTGAAATTCTGTGGCGCTTCTGCAAATATAAGTGGCTTAACAAAACGCATTATAAAAGCTGGTCAACCTTAAAGAAAGCTATTCTTTATATTTTTAAGGAGTATGGGTCGATATATACCATCAGCTTTACAAACCTTATTGTAAAAAATACCCAAGTTAGTATCAAGCTTAATTCTGCCTAATTACTTATAGTCACTGAACAAACAGGCTTGAGAAGGTGAAGTAAAGTAACCAGGGTAAAGCCATCCCGGTTAGGCGATGGGCAAAGGAGCGGTGCGACCCGTTTCCAGATTAAGGAAACAGCCCCGGTGGGGTGTCATCGCTTTACGGAACAGGGTCCAAAGTAGGGAACAGCCATGATTGGCCAGTGTTGAATTAATAAATAACTCCTGCTTTTGCAACGCTTCGGCCAGTGAACAGCTGGGCGTATTATCGGACTGGTCAGCTTCGAGAAGTAACTGGTCAAATTCGTCCGTAATAAAGGGAAGCTGGCCAACAGCAACATACTCCTGCGTAGGGGGTTGTTCAATTTCGCCAACAGTCGATAAAATGACCTGACCGATTTGTTGACTGTTCCCGTAATCAAGCCAGTAATAGGGTCTGTCGCGGTCGAACGCGACCCGGTCAGGCGCGACCCGGTCCTGTTTGGCCTGTACCCTTAGTTCCTGTAATATCAGCGCGATTTCCCGCCGTGCCGATACGGTATCTACGCACGTAATAAACAGATTGGCCGATGCGTGCTGGCGCGAATTTCCCCGAAGGCGGCTGATACAGTAGGGGGTTGGAACCGCTTTCCAGTTGGTGCCAAAAAAACCGTTGACCCGGTTAATTAAGGCAACTGCTTTGTTGAGTTTCAATTCAGAATGGGCAAATAACTGTCTACCCAGGTTCGCTTGGCTGACGGTATCACCGTCCCATAACCGAACCTGTAAACCGGGATGGCCTAATTCGGTAAAGGCGTGGTTCATTCTGGCCAGCAAGGTCAACACCTGCGAACCGGTCCCCCCGGCCCCGATTAAATTAACCGTCAGAGGATTAGTCGGATTCAGCAGGTATGAAGCGGTAAAATGAACACTTGGTCGCCCTTGTTCGGGCGAATCCACGCGGGGTCTAGTTGTTTTCATCTGTATAACCAGTAAGTAGCTTTAACGTGAAGGGGCTGGTAACGAGTACGTCAAGAGGGAAATCTGTATGCTGATCAATCAGTCGTTGCCATAGTTGAATAATGTTACCCTGTACCGGCTGATGTTCATCGAACAGGTGTGAGAAGTACGAATTGAAAAAGCTTTCTTCCCATGCCGCCATAAATTCGTTGAGCGTGGACGACTGACGAATACCGACGCTGACAGTTCCCATGCAGACCCCGCCCTGCTTGTTGGTATTGAAAAACGGAGCATAATACAAGGGGGTATCTATCGTTGGTTTCTCGGCACTCAGCAGGGCAAACAGAAATAAATAATTCTTGGAAGCCAACCATACCAACGCGGGTAGAGAAGCTATCCCGTTCGGTATCGTTAACGACTCGATGAAATATAAGTGACGCTGTTGCGGGGGGGTGTACCACATTACCCGGCCCTGATCGGCATCCAGATAAAGTACGTTTTCGGGCAACAGCCCGTTGAGTCGTAAAAACCCTTTTTTCTTTTCTTTTTCCACCGTCAGGATTTTGGCTAACTGCTTTGACTCTTGTTCGGTTAAGGGATGAAAATTAATGGGATGACCAGAAACAGGGTCAACGTCGAAGGCTTGCACATGCCCATGATGACTATTGCTCGCCTGTCGATAGACCAGCAGTCCCTGCGTTGGCAGATACGACTTCCCGTAATTGGCGGTTATGTTGTTCATCAGCAAGGTTTTTTAGTAGGTCGGCTAACGCATCAAGGCTGGTATAGAATACCTCCTCAAAGGCTAAACAAAGCGGTGGTTCGGCGCAAGGCCGGTCAAACAAATGATACGCCAATGGTTCTTCAACGTACCCGCCCCCGTTAAAATCGCAGTCCAACGATTCCAGTATGTTATCATGGACCCAATCCCCCCATTGCCATAAAAAACCAATGCGCTGGTCGGGGTCAATGGAATAATCATCGTCGGAATGGGCCAATCCCCGCTCATAGCTTCGGTAGTAGGTGCGGTCAGGGTACTGACGATATAAGCTCAAAAATGAGCCGCTGATCCGGTGTAATGCTTCTTCCCATTCATCGGTAGGCCGGAAGGATTGGTGACGCGTTTCAAACGCATCCAGATGCCGCTGGTTCCAACCTATGTACCGTTGTAGGATAGAGCCGCCCAGTCGGGTATCGGTTAACAGCGTCTCAAATTCAGCCAGCTGGTTTTCCTCGTCGTCCTCCCGCATGGATTCTGCCATCATATCACATTGGTAATAGACAAAGCTACTCTCGTCGGAAAAGAAGGCCACACCGGCCACCGTATGCAGATACGATACCAACGAACATAACAGGGCCGAAGCCGACAACCTGCTTTTTCCCTTGAGCGTCTGGTAAAGGGGTTCCAGCGGTATATAATACGAGGTAAAGCCCGTTTCATATACCTTGTAAACGGCAAGGGTTGATCGGAGGGTATCATCGTCCTCGATAATGGCCAGCGATGCATTGGGGTCTGCCGCTTGCAGGGCAGCTTCGGCCTGTGAAAACGCAAGAAAAACATTATGCGGATAAACGCTGGTATTTTCCATTGCCGTTACGTCAAAACCAAACCCATACGCTTGAGATAAAAACAACAGGGATTGAAAGAACTCCGCTTCGATAATCGCCTGATCGTGGAATTCGGCCAGTTCCTCAACAACTGGCTCGAAACGGTATCTTAAAAAACCATCGGTAGCTGACTCAGCGGTAAAGATCGTCGTTTCTGAACGACGCTGTGAGCCGCGTCGGGGAGTGAGTTGAGGGAGAGCAGAAACGCGGCTATTGCCGAGGAGCGTTGCCATTGATTGGAATAGGGATAGTCCGTTGAAATAACTCTGGCGGGTTTGCCCATGATCGCTAGGAATTAACCTTTCGTACCCATAACGCTATCAAAACGGTACTCGATGCGGTCGTTTCTGACTTGCCCCTCACTTACTTTTGCCGTCGTTAAAAGAGGATAACTGTTGGCATAAAAATTCAGTACGGCTTGGGGGCTTAAGGAGCGTTCAGGGTCAGCCAGTTCAACAGGCTGGCCTTTGTCCTGAATAATAAATACCCGTTTATAGGTTGTGGCGATCAGGTTCATACGCGTTGTTTATGCATTAATTGATTCAAATAGGGTAGGGGCACTGAACTTCTGAACTAATTCTTCCCGCTTTTTGGTGATGGCTTCCTGCTGGTTGGGAAATAGGGTCGGGTCGGGCAGTTTTGCACACGCTTCGCGGTATTTTCCGGCTTCTTCCAGTTCAGTCACTTTGACCATGAGGCCATCATAGGTTTTTTTCTGTTCCTCGGCTTCTTTTCTCTGTTTGGTTTCAGCCGCTTTTGCCATTGCCGACTGCTCACTGGCCAGCGCAACACTTTTGAGATGGTCCTCCATACTGACCAGCAATTGGGAAGTCTGCTGATAGGGCTCTGTAATCTTTCTAAAAAAAGCTTCATCAATAGCTTCTGGAAGTCCATTGAACAACAGGGGCTTTATTAGCTGTTGGGCTTTGTCTCCGCATTGCTCGTTGGTCAGCAGAACGCTAACAATGAGTTTTTCACCTACGGTTTGACAGACGATTTTTAAATCGCCCTGCAAGCCAAGCTGGTGGACTTTTTGAAAAAACTCCATACGCTGTTCAGGAAATGAATTGTGTGTTGTTTACTGATCTAAAGATAGCCATTCAGCCGGGTATGGGGTGGGGTAACAAGTGTTCGTTAAAGGGATGGGGAAAGCCCTTTTCCCTGTTATGTTTAGCTAGTTACCAGTTAGCCTGCCTGGGTCCAGGAATCGACCCCTTCGCGGTCAACACAGATGAGTCGGTGAAGTAAAGTAGAGATAGCCGACTCGCCCGCTGTGTGCGATGCGATCGGTATACGACCATCGAAGGCGCTTCGGTGGTTAGGGTTGAAAAATCCGGATGCGCCGGATCGATCAGAAAATTGTCGTCCCGTAGGGCCTATTCCAGCCCCGAACCACCGTTCCGGGAACCTCCGTTCCGGGAACGGTGGTTCGGGCTCAGGTCGTAAATAGAAACTGAGTAAAACGAATGTGACAGGCTACCCATTAAGCCAAACGAAACACGCACACCATCCACCGTTCCGGTAGAGTCGGAATAAAATATTGTAAACTCATTGAGCTTCACCGGCTGACCTGCTACTCGTTGGTAATGAATCAACCGGCACAGGGCGTTATTCATATCATTGGTTAGGCTACGCCCACCCTGATCCAAATCAATTAGAAAAAGCGTCTTGGCTTTCAGGTCGATTTGAAACTGCACGTCTGATTGCGGGTAGCCTAAAATCTGGTATTTGGGGAGCGTGTGTTTGGGTAGCTGACCGTTATGACCATTTTCCATATTAATAGACGTTTGCTGGTTTACGCTATTAAAAATAGGGTTCGATACGGAATTGGACTGGCTTACGACTAAAATCATAAGGCAATATTAGCGCGCCTTCTCCCCTGTTATGGCCTGGCCATAGGCGTAATAAAAAAGGTGAAGTGATTCTTTTATTATCGAACGGCTACCTATATACGTATCCTAATCAGGTAACTGATTTGGCGTACTCAACCGCTAAATCATTCATTAGCTGAGGGAGTCGTTTACCTAAATCCGGGTACTCAGGCCGTTGAAATACATCGTTGAAAAATTCTTCACACCCCTCCAGGGCTACCCCAGTCAGGCCCTTACTGATTAACCGTTGTTTAGCCTGCGCAAACAACGTTTCCATCCGCTGGCTATACAACCCATAAAGGATGGAATGAAACAGGTTTTTTGCGTCCGCCAGGGCGGCATGCTCGCGCCGGTAATGCTGGCGGGTGGCTGGGCTGGCCGTCTCATAATGGGTTCCATTTTGCTTAAACCATTCTTCTGCCTGCTTTCGGGGCTCCAGCAGTACTTGGACGTATTCATCATACAGACAAGGCCACAGTTCCAGCACCTCACTTAGCGTCCGCTCCTGCCAGTCCTCATCACTGCCAATGCGTTCGATCAGGCTACCAACATCCGGTAAGGGCGTAACGCGCAGCGGTTGTAGAGCGACGTCTGCAGGAGAACTAAAGAGGTTCAGTTGTTTACTTGCCATGGCGGCGTCTATTTTAGGCTATAAAATTTCACCCGCTTATCGGCGTTTTGCTCGATCAGCCGCTGCTCAGTGGCTTTTCGATCGCGTTTATCGCACCAAAGTTGCGCGTACGAAGTCCGGTCTACCTCGATGGGAATGCGGTACTCTAAACGCCCCCCGGCCAGTTTGATCCGGCGAATATGGAGGGTTGGGGGCCGCTTGCTTTTGCGGACGGGCGGCACCTGAATCTGGCGAAGGCGGGGAGCAGTTGAGGCGTGTTCCATGTACTAAAGATACGCCCGTCAGCCCTGGGTATGGTCGCTAGTTGATACGGCTTGCAAAGCTGTGTTGCCTTCTTTCCCCCGTTATCTTGAATGATTGGGTGAAGTGATACAGGCAGGGTGAATAGCTTTGTAAATGACACCTATGGAGCGTTTCACCCTTTTCCGGTTACCAAAGACGTCCAAGTCTTAGGCCATTTTCACGAACATTGTTCAGGTTTTATCCGTGTCTTTTTTGTCGTCTGTTCCGGCTACGTCTGGCCGGGCCCACCTCTACAGCCACTGGATTTTTCGATTTGCGAAGCGATTTCTGACGTAACAATTCTGCGTACCGCCGTTGAATAGATTCCGCAGTCGTGTAGGGCATGTCGGCCCATCCATACAGCTGCGCGATGTGCTGTCGCACCATCGCCAGTACCTTTGCATCGTCCAATCCGATCATCTCGGTTGGCCAGCCTTTGGTAAAGCGGATTCTTTTTGGCAGCCTTTGTTGTAAGGCGGTCCTCTCCTGCGCTCGATACTTGGCTTGCCGGTGGCCCATTTGCTGTTCAGCCGATAAAAGCTCTGGTGCCAGGCTTGCCAGCCAGGTAGAACCCTGAAAGGAGAAACCCGATGCATTTTCAAGATCGATCAGCTGACGATACGCTGCATGATTGTGGAGGGCTTTAAGCGCCCCGCGTAAATCGGACTGACTAGACATAATGCAAAAGGTACACGAAACCCGGCTGCAACCGTAGTGGCGATAGGCTTGGTGAATGGGCAAGTTTCCTACCTTGTGGGCGTCCCAAACCTGAGCCAGCGTCCAGTCGACCAGGGGATTCCAGGTAATACCGCTTGTATTCTTTTTCTTACGCAACAGGGCCGGCTGGGGCTGCTGGACGGGCGTACGCTGCCGGTCCTTGCTTTCGGTCCGGCGAACGCCGGTTACCGAAATGATTACCTGATTGGGAAACAGTTCGGTTAGTCGCTGGCAGATAATGGCTGTTTTCAATTCGCTCGTGCAGAACCGCATGGATGGGGTCGACCAGGGCAGAATTAGCGATACGCAGGAGAGGTTTTTGTAGCGTTCCACATTAGATTGCCAACGTTGTTGCCAACGCTCGATCATGCCTCCCTGCCGGCGTTGTACGGTAATTAACGGAATGCCTAGTTGATGAGCTACCCGTTGACAAATACGGGCGGAGTCCTCCCATTCAATCTGCCCCAGGTCTGCATGAACCAGGACGCGCGGACCCCGGTGACCGATCCGGTTCAGGTAAGCCATTACGGCCCAGGCACAGGCCGATGAATCTTTTCCGCCACTAATGCCAATGGCAACCGGGGCCTGCTGAGCGAGTAGGCGATTGACTTCGTCATCAATGGCCAGGCCAAAACCCTCGTCCGTTGAACGGACGGACATTTCAGGTGAAGCAAAAAGAGAAAGCTGGCTCATATAAGGATTTGGTTTGTCTTCTTTGCTTTCCGGCATGACCTGCTGCAGGTCTGGGATTGATTCCGTTGCAGCATACTTTGTAACACGGGTAAAAGCGTGTATACCCGGCTTTGGGCAATAGGTAAACGCACGCCACCCACTAGCTCAACGTCAAACAAAGGGCGTTTCTGAGAGCGGGTTTGCTGATGTATCTGAAGCAGATATTCCGGATTGATAACGTATTGTTTATGAATTCGCAGAAAGCTGGGATAATACTGAGCCACTAGGGCAAGCGGGCCCCGTCGAAGATCCCGGTATCCCGATAAAAGATGGGTCCAGGTATAATTCTGTTCGCCTGACAAATAGCATACCTGTCGAGCCAATGAGAAGGGTCGATGATTCATGACCGGGAAGAATTAATAAACAGGTTAACGAGCCACCGCACGACTAAAGAGCGCATAGGGGCAAGGCGTCCCTTAGTAAGCTTGTCTGACGGCTCTCTCTAAAGTCAGCCAATCAACTTGGCTTTTTGAATTCAAGAATCAGTTCTCCATCCTGCCAGAGTTCGGTATTATTCATGTACACTTCTCTTGACCATTCCGCGAAATGTCTGGCGTCTGACTGGAATTTGAACGTAGCGAATGGTTCGGTTTGACCCTTGATGCGCACTTCACATCTAAAGGGATTTTCTTTTTGCTTAGCCATAGCATCCGGGGACAGTTCACTGTTTCTTCTTTCCTAAAGATACAGCTCTTCAGGGGGGGCAATGACCAAAATGTACTGGCTGCGCGTATTGTCCGGGCCGCCCTTTTCCCTGTTATACCGGCGTTTACGCCATCTTTTTTACAAGTCAATTTTTATCCATTATTTTAATCAGACAATCGCCTTTACCGATCTATATGGATCAGATTTTACGCTCATGACTCTTTTCTTCTGCTGCATTGGTCTCATCGCACTGGTGTCAGTCCTTACGGTGCTGGCCTTAATTTTACTGAGCAGGATACGCCGTGAGCAGCAGCGTCGTGTGCAGCTGCACCAGCAGGTTTGCCGTCAACAACATCGGCTTCAGGTTGATCAGGATGTGATCCGGCATTTGTATCTCCGGAGTGGGGTTTCGCATGAGCAGGTGCAGCGGTGGATCGATGGCCTAACCGAAAGCGAGTTTTACGCTACATTTTTGTGGGAAGATTTGGTTGATGAGTCAGGTGAAGTCATTGCCTTGTATGGCCAGGGCAATCTCCCCTTACGCCGGCTGGATCGCAGCCGGATGGCCAGTCAGCAAGGTATCGAGCTGTTAAGTGATTCCTTTACTCGTCGGCAACGCATTTACTTCCAGATGCGCCGGCATATCCTGCCCACTGTATGACAATGGCTGTGTATCCTAAGTTTGAGGACTTTTTTCCAGAGCAAACCAGACCCCAGATTTCGGATTTGCTGGCGACGGCATCATCCCGCGATTTATTAAAAGCAACCGCTTTTCTGAACGCTCAGGTCCATCTGAAACAGCGTAATTTAGCTGCGCAAGAGAAAATTTTTTACAAATGGATTCGCGTTTTTGACGAATTTCCAGATTTGAATGAGCGATATACTTCATTCAAACACCAAGTTCATGCATCGAATGGCCAGGTCGTACTTTTCACCGCTCACCAACTTTTGCAACTTACCGAGCAGATTCTGTTAAACTTTAATGATCTACCGCCGAAAGATAGCCATGATGTAGCCGATGAGTGGGTTCAGTTTAAACTCTGGCTGCTAATTAATTCCGCCGGAGATGAAGCAGTTCAGGAAGCGTTAGGACAACAGGACGGTGACATTGCGGACATGATGCTGGTCAATGAGGCCGATCATTACGAGTTTACGGGCCGAAAGGATTTTGCCTATCAAACAATGCTGGCCCATGCCTTTTTCGAGTACCTGTCTGAGAATAACGATCTCCAGCCTTACTTACTGGAATTTACAACTAAAAAACATGTAGCTGATTATGCAGAGTATCTCCGTCATCTAGTCGGTACGTACGCGGGCATCTTTACAGCTGAATCGTTCGACTTCAGCGTTAAGGAAGGCTCAGAGGCAGACATAGCTTTTTTTGACTCGTTTGCCTATGATTTGTCGATGGACCAGCTTAAAGACTTAAGCGCCACGTACTCACCCGATCCTGACTTTAAACTTATTCGCACAAAGCCTTTAATAAAAGAAGGGCCAAGGCAGTATTACCCCCTTTTTCATAATTTCTACGTTGACAAGATTTACCAGGGACTGCTTTTTGATTTCTACCAATTAACTTCAATCCAAGATAAATTCAAACGATTCGATAACTTTCTCCAGCATTTAGGCCAGGAATTTGCTGAGACAAATTTGTTTTACCGGTTTTTAGAAGGGTGTTTTAGGCCTAAAAGTCAGTTCGTTGCTGTTCCAGGTAATCGTTATTCGGATTCAGAATATTCGGATTATTACGTCCGGGATGGGAACCGGCTTTTTCTGTTTGAATTTAAGAATAGCATCATAGCTGCCGGCGTTAAACATTCGGCCGATGCTACACAAATTAAAGAGGCTGTATTAAAAAAATTAGTCGCAAGCACCAACGATGGCAAGCAGCAGAAGAAAGGAATAAGCCAGCTATTGTCGGTCTTAAAGACTGTGGCAAATGGGGGTTTTAACTTCGACCCCATATCACCTGAACTGGCTAAATCGCTGCAGATTTACCCAATCATTGTTCACACGGACGACTTTTTCTCCTTGAGTAGTGTTCAATTCATTGTTAATGAAGAGTTTCGCAAAAAATTTAATGATGATCCTATATCTGCGCCCTACGTCCATGATGTTACCTTAATGCATCTGAAAGACATTCTCAGTATTCAATTTTTAGCGCGTTCAGGCCACCTGACTATCAAAGAAGTTATGCATCAATATAAGGCCCGTTACCGCATAATTAATCAGTTCGTTCCTCAAACGCCTGAACAATATCAAAGGCACGTGTTTAAAAAGTACGAAGATTTCCGGTCCACAGTGCAAGATTTAATACCAGAATATGTTGACCAGGAAGCCCTGATGACCCGGCTGACGGAGGCCCTTGGTTTAGCTAGTTCATAAATTAATCGACACGGTATCATTCCAACTTAAGTCCAAGGTGAAATAAACTTTCATCATTCGAATAAAGCAGAAGTGTATCAGCATGACAGGGGTTAGGCTTCCCTTCCTTTGCTAAAAGGGAGCAAAAGCAGGCTAAATTTTTTCCTTTTAATAAGATCAGGTTACCACGCATCCAAACAAACCGCTGCCGAATGGCTTCGCTAACAGAAGACCCATCACTCGGTAAAGCATAGGGATCAGCCAGTAGTTGAGCGAACCGGTCAACGACCAGTTGCTGGGCTAGTTGGTGAATTTGTTCCGGATTAACGATTCCTGCTTTAGCGCCTTGCTGCTCGGCTAGCTCATAAACGTCGGTTAGTTGGAACGGATTACCAAACCGGCCGGGCCGACAGACACTGATTGTGTTTGGTGGTAACCGGTATCCTTTCGTTCGTTTACGCTGTACACGGATAGGCATTTACGTTTGTCTGTTTATGCGTTTTTTTGGATTGGAATTTTGCTGGTGGCTTGAGCTGCTATTTTTACTCGATTTGCCAGGATGTTGGTTGATAAGGCTGCTGTTTCCAGGACCGCAATAATGACTGGTATTTACGGCGACCATAGTTAATAAATGAATCGTCGATTACGTGTTCCAGCTTAAACAATTGATGGGGCTTCTGTTTTTGAACTCCCAGGATCTGATACCTGGTAACGCCTTGTCCACCCTGTTGGCAACCATCCAGATAGAAAGCGGCCTGGCGGTCGTAATCATACGTTTGACAAGCGGTTAAAAATTCTGTGTAGCTTGTAGCCGACGTCGTTTTAACGTCAACGATCAGGCTTTCTGCCGGAACGCGTAAGTCAATTCGTGCTTTGCAGAGAAGTTTTGTCCGTTCATCCTCCCAAAAGTGCGCCTGCTCACAGATACCCTTTTTGAGCAGTTCAGGAAAATCAGCGTCGTTTCGTATCACCTCAAGCATCCGTTTTATAGCCGTAGCCCCCTTACCAGCGGGTTCGACGCCAGGAGTCAGTAATAAGTGGTCATGGAAAAGAGTACCGAATGCCAGTGCCTGGCTAAAGATTGGGATCGGCTTACGTCCGAACAGAAGTTTGTTTTTAAACTCGGTCAAGTCCGAGTTAGCAATTCGGGGAATGGCTCGGTAATTCATAATCTGCTGTTGTTGTAAATACCCACCAGATAAGCTTTTTACAACAACAAGATACACCGCGCTGATGCGCCAACGGACTTAACAGAGAAGTAAGTAAACCCTTGTTTAACAGCTTTTTACCCTGTTATTAATAGCAATTGGGCTTACGCCGAATTAGTGAAGTTAGTACCCAAAATACCTGTCCCCGACGTACCTCTTCACTATGGGTGTTTATGGCGTTGTTTAACCAACGTAATATAGTGCTACAAATCTAACATTAATTGACCGCTGGGTAATGCCTGAATCGTTTGAAAGCTGGACAGACTGATGCCCACCAGTCGTACCCCTTTTGTTAAGTCCTGGATTCCCGATAGCAAGTCCATACTCAGTTGTTGTAGCTGAGATAAATTAGTGACGGCCGTGAGCATTGTCCGACTTCGGGTAATCTGCTGAAAATCCGCGTACTTGACTTTTAACGTGACCGTTCTGCCTACCATACCCGTGCGTTCACAGTAAGCCCACACTCGTATGACTAGTGGGCTTAACTGATCCGCTATAGCGGCATAATCGGTCAAATCCTGCTCAAACGTTGTTTCAGCGCCCACTGACTTCCGTTCCCGATTGGGCGTAACCGGCCGCTGATCAATAGCGCGCGCTATGGAATAAAAGTAAGCACCTGCCTTGCCAAAATGCTCGTTTAAGAATAGTTCGCTCCGCGCCCGTAAATCCATCCCCGTAAAGATGCCCAGCTGATTCATTTTATCGGCCGTTACGCGGCCAATACCATGAAACTGGCCAACCAGAAGTTTTTCGACAAATGCCAGGCCCTGGTGTGGTTTGATGACAAATAGTCCATCCGGTTTTCGATAGTCCGAGGCTAATTTAGCTAAGAATTTATTATAGGAAACCCCCGCTGATGCCGTTAATTGGGTTCGTGCTTTAATCTGCTCCTTAATGGTTTG
Source organism: Spirosoma pollinicola (assembly GCF_002831565.1). Taxonomy (NCBI): domain Bacteria; kingdom Pseudomonadati; phylum Bacteroidota; class Cytophagia; order Cytophagales; family Cytophagaceae; genus Spirosoma; species Spirosoma pollinicola. The sequence goes on from NZ_CP025096.1 coordinate 4,883,135, forward strand.
CGCCAGTTGCGTAGCGGTGCACCCATCGGGTAGGCTAGCCGTTACATCCAGATACGCTTCATCGAGTGAGAGCGGTTCAATCAAATCCGTATACTGAGCAAACACAGTCCGAATCTGAGCCGATACGGCTTTATATACCTCAAATCGCGGCTTGACAAATAGTAGGTCAGGGCACTTCCGGATCGCGATCGACGAGGCCATTGCCGAACGTACGCCATAGGTTCGGGCTTCATAGCTGGCTGCCGCGACAACACCCCGCTGACGGGAGCCGCCAACGGCCACAGGCTTTCCGCGTAAGTCAGGATTATCGCGCTGCTCAACCGATGCGTAAAAGGCGTCCATATCGACGTGGATAATTTTACGAAATTGAGTCTGTTCCTGCGCCATGAATGAATCCCAGGTGTCGTTTAAGTTGAAAAATTTATTTTTCCGAGGTGCGTAATGTCCAAAATTTTGGACATTACGCATCGATTTCAAGGCTATGGATAAACCGATTCGATCTCCGGCTTATAATTGGACGGATGACTTAGATTACATGAACCAGTCTGCTGAAAGCGGCTTGTCTGAGCCGTTACTATCTGTTCAGCCGGACTATACCAACGCCCGGTCATCCGGTATAAAGCTGCCTCGAATTCCCGCAACTGCCGATCCAGTTCGGGCTGATCAGGTTTGAGCATTTTCTTTTCGGTCATTGAACACGTTATCGAAAACCGGCCGTAGCCACCCTGCATGACGGAAGAAGTGGTTATGAATTATTTGCCATCGGGTAGACATCTAAACCGATTTGCTCAAGATAAGGCTCTAAAGCAATGCTGCTGCGGAACGAACGGCAGGCTGTTATCTGATTTAGATCCTGACTGTAGCGGATCTCAACGTAGAAAGTTTCCAGGGCATACAGACATAAATACGATATGCCGACTCGTCTGGTTACTAAAAAAGTGCCGTCTTCGAAGGCACTTGCCAGCTGCTTTTCGTGGGAAAGCCGATTGAACTCGTAGAGGGTCATGACCAAATTTTAAGCTCTAATTTACGTAAAAACCTGAAAACATTAGGATTTATAATACAGTACACATATAATAGCCCCCGAAATTATATTTTACTTGTATTAGATGCCTATGAAAACAAGGGTCAGAACCCGATTTACAATTAGAAAAGCTGGCATAAAAAGTCGGTTAAGAATACCGTTATTTCTTTCACGCGTCCACTGCGGGTTTCCCTCGCCGGCGACCGATTATTTGGAAAACGTCTTGGATTTGAACGAGTTGTGTATCGTCCATCCTGACGATACCTATTTTGTTCGAGTTGAAGGAAACAGTATGGTCAATCCGCGTGCCCGACTCGATTCCAGGATTGATGACGGGGATATTCTGGTGGTGGATTGTCTGATTGAGCCTGTCGATGGTCAGGTTATTGTGGCGTTTGTGAATGAGGGATACGTTGTCAGGCGTATGAAGCGGGTAGGGGAGATGTTGCTGCTGAAAGCAGACAATCCAAGCTACGAGCCAATCTATATGCACCCGGGTGACCCAGGGGAGGACTCCTTTGTGTTTGGAACCGTTGTCTGGGTATTTTTTAAACCATCGATCTTGCCCTAACCTTTTCGAGTATGTACGCTCATTTTGACGCCTTGTCGTTTTACGCCAGTTGTCACATTTCGTTTCAGCACCCGCTCCGCAAACAGCCCGTTATTGTTTTATCCAACAACGACGGTAACGTAGTGGCGCAAAATGGGATTGCCAAACAGTTAGGGATTACCCGTGGAACTCCTTTTTTCAAAATTAAGGAGTTGGTTGGTCAGCAGGGTATTCACGTCTTCTCAAGCACGTACCCGTTATACGGAGATATGTCGAGACGAATTTTTGCCATCGTTGGCCGGTTCATCGAACGCGTGGAGGTGTATTCGATTGATGAGGGCTTCTTCGATCTGGCGGGTTATGAGGCTATCTATCCCGATTTACGGGAACTGGCGCAGACGATCCAGTCCACGACGTACCGTAGTAGCCGCATACCCATAAATATCGGCATTGCGCCCACCAAAACACTCTGCAAGGTAGCCACATGGTTTGCCAAAAAATGTCCCGAACATAAAGGTATATGCGTACTGGATACCCCGGCCAAGATCAGTCAGGCATTGGATGAGTTTGGAATAGGAGACTTATGGGGCATTGGGGATCGCTACGAACGATTGCTTTTAGCGAACGGTATCCAGACGGCAGCTCAGCTGCGTAATTTACCGGATGACTGGATCAGGCAGTTTCTGACGGTTACCGGGCTTCGACTGGTGTATGAACTGCGGGGCCAGCCTTGTAAAGCGCTGGAGATCGAACCCGCCAGAAAGAAATCTATTTGCACGGCTCCCAGCTTCGGCATGCCGGTGAGCGGCCTGGAGCCGCTTCGTGAGGCGGTTACTACGTATCTCTCCAGAGCGGCCGTTAAACTGCGAAACCAGGCATCAGCAGCCGGATACATTACCGTGTTTCTACACACGAATTATTTCCGTACCAATGACCGGCAGTACTCCAACAGTCGCACGGTAAAGTTACCTCATCACAGCTGCAGCGATGCTGAACTGATCCGATACGGGCTGGCCGCTTTGGAGTCCATTTACCGGGAGGGGTACAATTTTCAGAAAGTGGGTATTATGCTGACGGATCTGGTGGATTGGGACCATCGGCAGTTTAGTGTCTTTGACGTTGAACCCGATGAGCGCTGGAAACGGGTTTATTCAGCCGTTGACCGCATCAATCATCGGTACGGACGTGGGCGGGTCAGACTGGCCAGCCAGGGCTTTACGGAATCGGCCTGGCTTATGAAGCAAAATTTTCGTTCACCCTGCTACACTACCCGGTGGAAGGATATTCTCGTGGTAAAATAAGGCAGGAGGACTACTATTTGGCTATTGCTTAATGATCGTATTCTCCTTTTCAATTGAAAAGAAGATGCTTTGCTGAATTATATTTATTGACGCTGTAAATCTTTAAAAGCACTCCAGATATAGAACAACTTAGGAATTGGTTCGTGTAAACGTAGTTCATACCCGCCCATTCCATCATCAAGCAAAAATGGTTCAATGGTAAACGTATACTTAATGGTTTTGTACATAATTCCTTCCTCCAATAAGATCTTACCCAGTTCAATTGTGTATCCCTTTGCCGCCTGTATCACCGAAAACGCGTCAGCTATCGAACTTCCGGCTGGGACCAGGTAAAGTGTGTCAATTTTTTGTCGCTCTTTAGCGCTGACCCCAACTCTCATCCGCACGCTAAGCAGATTGACATCTAACTTTAATTGCTCGACGGATTTCCTGGGTAACACCAGTTTGCCGGTTCGTGAAATATAACCGGCGATACAAACTGGCCTGCTTCCAGGTAAATTACTTTGGGCTAATCTAATATCATCTGGCGTGTGAACAGTGGGGGCGTAATTAGTAGGTATCATGAGACGCTGAACTATGACCTTAGGCCAATGGAAGCCTGAAATAAAATCATTCTGTCTGCATATAATTATGGAAAGAGAATTATTTTTTTTTCGGCCTGCTCTTATCTAATCCAAATTCTGTTGGAAGAGCGTTAAGTAACTTTCCCCATTAAACATCTGGTATCAATTAATATAACCGGCCAGCTTACTTGTTCACCACCACAAATTCGACCCGCCGATTCTCTGGACATCCGGTAGGTGGTGGGCAGTTACGTTGTAATGGCCGTTTATCCCCATACCCTTTTAATTCGATTCGGCGATGGTCAATGCCCTGGCTGGCCATATACTGTTGAATGGCAGCTACCCGTTCTTCCGATAATTCCTGGTTAAGTTTGGCATCGCCGATTACATCTGTGTGGCCTTCGAGTCGAATGCGCAAGGTGGCTTGCTGTCTCATCTGGTCAATCAATTTATCCAGCTCCGGAAATGATTCGGGTAACAGATCAGTGGAGGAAGCTTTAAAATAAACATTATTAAGTCGCACTACCTGCCCCTGACGGTAAGGGGGTTTGGGTGTTGGCTGATAGATCGGTTGGGTTGGGGACAAGATTGATCGACGAGCGAACCGTTTTACAGCTATCAGTAGCCTGGCGTTAAGATAAACACCCCCGAGCCGGTAATCGATAGTGTTAATAACCGGGGGTTGATTCGCTTGAAAAAAGGTATGCTTCTCCTGAAATGTAACTTGCAGGGGTAAACTCAATGAGGCAGAAACCTCAATTGATTTGGTTACTGTAAGGCCAATTTCAGGGTCGATAAATAGCGAGCGAGCCGAATAGTTTTGTAATTCAACTTGATCTCCCTGCCCAGTTTGTGTAAAATTCAGCGGATAAGCTGTAGCAAAGGCCTGCCTAGGTTCAATGAAGCGTAGGTTGAACGATTGGTGCCCGTTCAATCGAAAGAAAAGGCTGGCCGATGACTGTTTAAATACAGGTATGGACACCGGTAAGTAGTACCCTAAGGCTGCGTTTAGCTGCCAATAGTTTAGGTACACGTTCCATCCGTTGATGGTATAGCCATTAAACGAAAAAGTTGATTTAAACAGAGAACCATAGAATTGACTTCCCCAGTCGGCTCCTACTACAAACGCCCAGCCATATCCTGTTCGACCCGTATGTCTCAGGCCGATATTCAAACCATACCGAAATGGTTTAATCGATGGTATATTAACAGATTGGCCCTGTGAATTAATTACTTGTTGAGGCAGGGTATTGGGATTCTGAGTAATTTGAAGCAGGCCTTGTGGGTTCGCATATTGGAGCGGGAATGCCAACGCATTGTAGCTAACTGTTGGCGAAAGAATGATCTCCGTCTGAGATTGATCAGCCTGTGCGTTAGCTGCCAATGACTGCCATCCAAGGATACAGATTAACAGGAGACGGCTAGGCTGGTAGAGCCGAATGAGAGGGTGAATTACAACAAGCATAAAGTTAGCTTCTATAAAAAGCTTTGAAGTAACATCTTTTCGTCTGGCTCTTTTATTGGTTAATTAATTATTTTTTTTCCGGTCACTATAGTGTAATATTGTAATTAGTAATACTTTATCAGATTGGCTATGACAGTAGAGCAAATTCAACAGGCTATTGCCGCTTTATCAGCGGAGGAGTATAAACAGTTGTCCACCTGGTTAACGAAACATGACTTCAGTCGGTGGGATGATCAGATTGTAGCCGATCTTGAGGGGGGGCGGCTTGATGGGCTGATTGATGAAGCTAAACAGGAATATCAGGCGGGCTTGACATCTCTTCTATAAATTAGTTTACTGATAGAACCGACCACTGTCCACAGCCCCAATTTCACATCATCTGCTATCACAGTCGAGCAGGTGAACAGTGAACGCAAATAGAAGAAAAGTTCTGTAGAATTTACCGCTTTGTCTATCAAAGGGGCGGAGCTACCTGAAGAATAATTGGCCACACCGACTCAGCATTCGACAAGCAATCCCTGTGTTAGGAGACCACCACCTGCGGATTTCACATATCAGCTCGCCTGACAAGACCCCCTGTCAGCAATGATTATTTCGTTAAATTATCATATACTTTGTTCATAATGTCATTGACTGACGCAACTTCTGATATTTTTAATAATACTTCTTTCCATTTTTTAGGTTTATATGTTCCGAAAACTTTTTCTGAGTTGTCATAATAGGAATGATTATTTGGAACATAGTAGTAAGTAAATGAATTTATAGTTTCATTTATAAAGCCTGAATAAACTCTTTCTGTTGTAAAATGAAATAGTTGAGAAACCGAGCTAATTGAACTTTTAATGTTTACCCTTTCCAAGAAATTATCATAAGTGATTGTAATTAGATAAACTTCATCATTACCAACCTCCGTATCATTGATTTTATCATTTGCTATATATATAGTTAATTTTTCCTGAGTTTTGATAAAATTTTGAAGTAATCCTTTTGTTTCAAGATTATCATGTTTTGCTTTGTAATACCTTGCCTCTTCAAAAAAATTATTGTCAATACTTAAAGTATATACTAAGTCCCCTTGCCTGTTTGTATAACCGATATCTTCAATTATTTCTTCTATTTTCAATGGATCAGTTTCTTGTAATGACTCTTTTAGTTTCTCTATAGTATCTTCTAAGGCATAAATTGTTTTTTTGATATTCTCTTTGATTTCATTTTGCCATTTTTTAAAATCGGCTCGGTCATTAGCTACATTTATAATATAAGGCGTGTCTATCTCTGTATTTATTTCAGGAAGAATGTATGAAATAAACAGACGGTTTTTATTAAATGAGCTTAGATTTAATGTATTTTCAATCTTATCAAGAGCGGTCTTTTTATGAGATACGATAAACTTTTTTTCTTCAATAATTTTTTTACCTGTCAGTCTGTATGAGTTGTAATGAGTTTTGCTTTCTTCTTTAATTAATTCGAAATTACTTAAAATGTCTTTTGAAGACAAAATGAAGATTTTCTTACTATCCTCATATCCACTTATTGCTAAAACGAAAAACTCTTTTCGCTCGCTACCGTCATCATCTAATATGTATTCTTTAGGAATGTATTGTGTTGTGTCTTCGTCTTGAAAAAATTTAACTTGAATTACACCAAATTTTGGTGGATTCTTGTCAAGTATATTTTGGGATGATAACCGTCTTTGAATAATTAAGTCAGCACCGTGTATATCAACGGAACGTTCCAATATCCAAAAACGATCAATTAAGAACTCTCTAGCTGTAGCTTCTCCAATTGTTCCATTTTCCATTCTTTTAATCCAGGAGGGCTTATTTATTTCAGTCATTTAGTTTCCTTTAGTCAATGTTATCTAATAATTGTCTCCAAAACGCTAATTGATTACTGCAATATAAAATACGCACGTCGCATTTCGTATTGTGGGTTGATGTAACGTTTTCAATCGTTGGCTCTTCTGGTCACCCAATGCAACCAAGTAGTGATCAATGGAGTGTTTGAAGAGATGGATAATACACTAGTACTAGGCAGAACGCTACTGACATACGGTTGTCAGTAAACCTACTTTATTTTGTGTGATTCAAAACAAACGCACAAGCGCCATGATTTTTGCCTCCGTTCGCATTATTACTGCCAATATTAAACCCCTCGTCCGGTTCTACGAGCAGATTACTGGCCTACCTGTGATTCAGTATACCGATGATTTCGCCGAATTACAGACCCCTTCGGCTACTTTAGCCATCGGCAGCACACGCACCTTGCAACTGTTCGGAGGTGATCATATCGCCAAGGCCGCCAGTAACCACTCCGCCATTATCGAATTCAGGGTAGAGGATGTTGATAGTGATTATCGAAAATTAGTCGACATTTTAGGCGAGTTGATCATTCAGAAGCCGACTACCATGCCGTGGGGTAATCGTTCATTGCTGTTCAAAGATCCAGATGGCAATCTGGTGAACTTTTTTACGCCAGTTACCCCGGAAGCCTTTAAGAAGTTTGACAAATAGTGTCCCAACTCCTGTCGAACCCATTATATGAATGCTCAGTTATGGACAGCCAAATCAGCTTCGTCTCAGATAGGAGCGAATTAAGAGATTATTATACACACATATGCTATGTGCATTTTCTAACCGTATTATCTCTTTTAAGGAAATGTTTCCTAGCTTTTCTGTCCAGTAAAAGATAGCAAGTCCAGACATGGCTTTTTACACTGTCTAAGGCAGGTAATTAACAATTTTACACGGCGTCGCAGTAGTCTCTCCATTTCGGTTAACTTACCCATACTTATAGTTAGCTCATCGAATCGCTAATCATCGTCAAAAAAATCCTTCGATGGTTAACTTAAGTAACTCACTAGTTTAATAGTCTGTATCCGGTAAATTGCGTCGCTAACAAGTCGTTTTCTGATTATGTTTCTTAAAAAGATATCCCTACAGGACGTGCGGGGCATTGAGCAATTAACGCTTCTGTTTACCCAAGAAGACACTTCCATCCCTCGTTCACGAACACTAATACTGGGAGAAAACGGTATGGGCAAAAGTACGTTACTCCGAGCGATTGCTCTAGTGACTTCGGGCAGTGACGCACTGAGCACGTTACTAGCTAATCCGGATGAATGGATCAGCCACTCCCGATCTGAATGCATTATTCAAGCAACGCTGGTTACCCAAAAGCAGCAGGAACGGTCCATTTCATTACGCATCAAACGGCATGATACCCTAAGAGATATAATTATTACTAACCAAGCTGCACTCAACGAGATTGATGCCGCGCTAAATCACGCGAATCGGAATTATTTTGTGGTGGGTTACGGGGCCTCCCGGCGCCTGAATCAGCGAACTGATTTTTCGTCAACGGAACGGGTTTATCGAAATGACCGGGCGCAAAACGTGGCCAGTTTGTTTGAGGCTGATACCTCCCTGTATCCCATAGCCGCCTGGGCCATGGAACTCGACTACCAACAGCCAGACCGACTGACTTTACTGAAGGATACACTAAATGACTTACTGCCCTCGATACGATTTGATTCGATTGATAAAAAAAACAAACAACTGCTTTTTAAGGTAGGTCGGCAAAAAATACCGCTTCATCAACTCAGTGATGGCTACCAAAACGTGGTTGCCTGGGTAGGCGATATGCTCTATCGGATGATGAATACATTTACTGATTTTAGCTCCCCCCTCGAAACAAGAGGTGTCCTGCTGATCGATGAGATTGACTTACATTTACACCCCAAATGGCAACGATTGATTCTAGATTATCTGTCCGTTAAATTTCCTCGTCTTCAACTGATTGCTACAACCCATTCTCCCTTAACCGTTCAACAGGCCAGCGCGGGGGAGCTTTTTTTCTTACATCGATCGGAGAACGGCCGTATTGCTTTAGATGCCTTTCAGGGTTCTCCTAAGCAAATGCTGATTCATCAATTGTTACTTTCTCCCTTGTTTGGACTAGCCACCGATGAGTCGGTAGCTACCCAACAGGCCAAAGAAGAATATCGTTCGCTCAAGCATCGTAAATCGCGCTCGGCATCTGAGCAACAACGCTTTGAGCAGTTAACCGATCAACTGGCACAGCTGCCCCCCGTCCAACGATCAAATTTCGCCATGGACAACCAGCAGGTTGCCCTGCTCAATGAGGTTCGGCGTGAATTACTTAAACGGGACGCTCAATGATTGCTCTTCAACATACGTATTCGGAGGAGGCCATCCACAAAAATTTTCGGGGCGCCAAGCGCGTCGCGTTTAACTTAGAGCTGCTCAACCAGCAGCGCCAGCGGCTGCTGCACCAGCGAGATGGGTTTCATTTTATCAGCAGCCGTTGGAAAGAAGCCAAAGTGCAGCTCTACTTCGAAACTAAAGATAAATGCGCCTATTGCGAAGCTTCGACTAAAGTGGTAGCCCACGGGGATGTTGAGCATTACCGCCCCAAAAGTATATACTGGTGGCTGGCTTACTGCTACGATAATTACCTGGTGTCCTGCGCGGTTTGTAATGAGGTGCACAAAAAAGATGAATTTCCCACCGGAGTAGCGGCTTTACCACAACCTGCCCTGTTACCAACGGCTACTGATGCGGAGTTAAAGGCGTTAGCGCCCTGGGTGACCCCTGATCCCTTGCATGAAAAAAAAGGCAAATCCCGGACTCAGTTCTTCGGGGATTTAGACCAGGAACAGCCCATGTTGCTTAATCCTTACCTGTGCGATCCAGAAACGTATTTCGCCTACGAAGTCGATGAGTTTTTGCAGGAAGTTTCGATTATTCCGTTGACAAGCCAGGTGGCACCCTCTGTCAATGAAACCGTTCGGGTGTATGGGTTAAACCGGGTGGAGTTGCTGAGCCTGCGGCACTTTTTTTTCTCTATATACGATACCTTTCGCCGGACACTGACCGACGAAGGCATCAAGCTCAGTACTCGGCAAGAGAATGAAGCCGCTATTGAGCTCATGAAACAGCCTAAAGCGCCCTTTGCGGGTATGGTACGCTATTTTGACCGCGTGCTCAGGCTCTGAACGATTCCCACAAACGGGCTACTGTTTTTTGCTCAAATTGACTGTACTCTTCCGGCCGGTTTAGTAAGATTTCCCAGGCCTCGTTGAGTAAAGAAGCTATTGGCTGATCTACCTGCTGGCATTGATCGCCATAGGAAAGCCAATCCTGGTTTCGACAGCCTTCATAAACATTTTGCGTCAACTGACTAATTAATTCGTCAGGAAAGGCCATATCGTAGTGAAGGGGCTGGTTATAAGCGGGTAAGGTCAGAAATTCCTGCCACAATTTGGCAATCTGATCCGCTTCCTGCACGTGGCCCATGCGCATCAGCATTCCGTTAATACACCGCATCCGGGCTTCGTGCGAGGGATGAGATTCGGACTGTGTATCGTAGACGTCTCCTAACCGTTCTGAGACTGATAATTTTACGTTGGTCCAGGCGTAAGCTGGCCCTAAGAAATACGTGGCGATTAAATCGCAGGCAAATTCGGCCTGCCAAGCTTTATGCCAGCGGGTTTTCCACTGGTTGAGCGTGGTCAACAGTTCTTTTGATCGTTCCTGGTCTTCTACAGCCCAGCATTCGGTCTGATATACCTGATCAATAACCTCATTAATGGAACCCGTCAAATTTGGATAGGACACGTTATGGTAGTTGAGCAAAACATGACCCGTTTCATGCAGCAAATCAGGGATGTTTAATAAATGAGCTTCTTCCCCTGGGGGGGCGCCAATTAAATCATAAGCTGCTAAGGCCCAAAAATGATTACTGTTGGTTGAAATTGTTGTTACCAGTGGGGGAGTTCCTGAAACGCCCATCTCCTGCCACAGCTGGCGCATAAGCGCATTGAAATAGAGCTCTGGCTCACCAAAGTGCTTTAGCACCTGTACCCCATAATATTCCAGTTGCAGCAGATGTTCGTTGGAGCGTTGGTAGTCACTATAAAAGTTGGCATTGGTACCCGGAATTCCCCACGACGAATCATTCATCGTCCTCAATACGTCCATTTTTAGGCTATGTAACCGGGTTTCGGTTTGCTTTAAAAACAGTTGATTCAGGTGGGGATTAAAATCATCCCTCGATAGGACTTCCCGCAGATGTTCAATGCGATTGACTAATTCTTTCAATAGTGATCGAATCATCCCCGGCGGCTCGTTCTTAACTGATGAAACAAGTTTGTTCGTTCGTCGTCTAACAAATAAAGCAACAGATCCAGCAGATTCAGCTGCCGCTCATTGAGTGGGGAAGCACTCATCAGCGATTGCCTTACCTCTAGCACTTGATCGTCGGTGACGACCCGCTCTTTTAGCCGGTGCGAGTAATCCTGCTCCAGCAAGCTGGCGGTTTCGCTACTCCGTAGAAGTTGTTCGACTCCTTCTAAAAATCGACTCAACAAAGCTTTGGCTTCGGTTACTTCTTCCAGGGTAACCACTACGGCCGGGTATAGTTGAGCCGTTATGTTCATGGCATTCATGGCAAGGGCCCGCTGTTTTTTAAGCGTTAAGATCGACCGGTTGATCTGCTGGGTCAGCTCGGAAAGCCGTTGATACCGGCTTGAAAGCAAACTGATATCACTCATGGCATTTGTTCCAGTTGGTGCATAAAGCTTTCATCCCACGCCTGTACATTATCATCTATATCATCCTCTTCTTCCCCGGGTTCCTCCTGCCAGAGGGATTCTGAAACGGCCAGGGGTGCTAAAAAGGCATCCAGCAATTTAATGACGATTGGTAAGGCACTGGGCCGGTCCGGAGCGGAGAAGGCTAGTAGACTCTGCGCAAAAACGTCTTCAATTACCTTGTCAAAATCAAGCGTTCCCTCAATAAAGGAAAGTTGTAAGGGTTTGGAAGAGCCCCTTGTTTGGAAAGGCTCTCCAGTCGGGAACAAAAACGCGTCGCGGTGCTGATGGCCCAGTAGCCGGTAAGTACCCGCCGTGGGCCGCTCTAAGGGACGGCGGCCGGGTGTCGCCGAGCGAAAGGGCAGCTGGCTCGTCTTATGCACGTCTACAATTCCCCAGTTAAAATCCGGATGATTCAGTAAGCCATCCGCCTGCAGCTGCGCAATGACCTGTTGCAGCGCAACGCCTTCTCCTCCGTGGCTTCGCCCGTCCCGCAGCAGCACGATCCCATTGGGATTCAGACAGTAACCCCGCTCACCCAGGTGTTTTTTTAAATTAGGGTATAATCCCTTAAAAATCTGTTCCGCCGATAGCTTTTCCGCCCGCTGTTGAGTGGGTTTCTTAGGCACATCTAAATAATCGAACACAATGCGCTCCCCATTGCGATAAAAAAACAGAAAGCCTGCGTACCGGTCGTGTACATCAATGCCGATGTACACGTCATAATGCAGAGGATCCTTCAACGCATACGGAAATTTGCGATTTAGCTTCAAATACTCCAGCCCTAGATAGAACGCGTAGGATTTAAACAGGCGCGCCTGTTTATCATCAGGATGATGGTAAATTAATCCTTCTACTTCATCGAGCTTATAACTGAAGTAGTCGTCTATGGCGCCGAAATTCGCGCACTGGAACTTCAGATTTGGGTAGTGCCGCTTCATCATAATATCGTGAAAGGCGGCCGCTCGCTCATCCCCTTTGTTCCAGTCCGGTAGCACCAACAGCGCGTAGCCCTGCTGAGCGCCATATTTTTCCAATAGAGCGCTAACCTTGTCGACCAAATCCGTTGCGGGAATGCTCGTATCAGCCCGGTAGGGAATTACTTTCGTGAAGCCAGGGAAGGCGGGCGCTAGTGCTTTTAGTTGCTTTTCAAGCTGTTTTTGAAAGACATCCCGTAGCGCCGAGGCCATCGTCATGGTATCCGGTACTATCAAATATTGGGCATCAAAACGGGTCTGGTCTAGAATGCCCACGCTTTCCAGCAGACTCCGTCTTCGCTTTCCGTACTCATACAGGGGGGTGTTCCCTGATTCAGGGGTGATGGCTGGCGTTAAGTACCGGCTGAAATTAAATTTGAGGGCCTTCATTTCCAGCACGGGTAACTTCTCTTCCAGTGGCTTTTCACTAACTTGCAAGGCCACCTTGTTAAAGCTCAGATTGGCAAAAAATCGCTTGATGTTGTGGCCGATGTAGTTGAATCGTTCGGTTGATTCGACGATAGTTTTGTTGTGTAAACTTTTTACCTGGGCATCACCTGTTTTAAAAAGCTGACGTACCAGCCCCGCTGGAGCGCTGAGCGGCTCCATTTCTTTGTTGGGGTAAACAAAGTACACTACCACATCATCGGGGGACAGATAGGGGGCTACCTTAAACTTATCACCCTGCGTTTTGGCCTTAAGGTAATCAATCAGCGACCACACCTTGCCGGTAGCCGGATCCGTAATTTTTTCATCACCTACTTTACCTCCGAAGCCAACGACCCGGATCGGAAACCAACGATCGCCCATCTGATACAAACAGGGTAAGCCCCGCTTACCCCAGCCTTTCAACAGCCGACGCTTGATATAAGCTGCATTGGTTGGATTAATCCGTTGGTTTAACCGCTTACTATCCAGGTAGCGATAGGTAATATCGAGGCAGAAATGGACCAAATCAGGACCGTCGGCGACGAGCCGGAAACTAAAGCCCGGCAGCATCCAAACGCTGAGCTGCTCGGTCGCTTTCAGGGGATTCTTAAAGAAAAACCGACCGGCTCCGTCCTCGACCAGTTGCCACTTACTTTTGATCTGGTGACGAACCTCAAACTCAACAAATTGAAGGATGAGTGCCCGTTCCTGCTCGGAGCATCCCGTAAATTGCAACTTCTCGACCGTATCCAGCGAGCTTAATTGAAGGGGTTTCGGGCGCGTCTTAACGAGTAGGCCCGCTACGCTCCGGTCCGCAGGAATGGCCACGTACGTTTGCCCGTTTGCTCCCCGCAGTAGGGCGGCCGGTCCTTTGATATGTGAGCTGACGTGACGAACCACTTTTTGAAGTTGTCGGTGGTAATCCTCCTGGCGACCGGCTAAACAAGGAAGATCAACCGGGATTCGGCGGTAGGAAAAATCAATTGCTGAGGGATTGAGCCAGGGAAACAGATTCTGCGTAGTGGGCTGGGTCGAATTCATCCGGTTGTTGATATAAATGGTTGCACAAAGCGTAAAATGGGCAGGTATTACAGGCGTAATCACTTTCGGAAAAAGCGAACTCGTCAATCGAAATTTGAGTCGGCTTTCGACCAGCCCGCATCAGGTCTACATCCGTAGCCGTTAGGGTGATGTAATCTACCGTTTGCTGGTAGGTATCCTCGCTCAGCACGTGCTCCTGCACTTTACCTTTCAGCAGGTTTGCTTCCAGGAGTTGAATATCACTAAATTGGTAAGCCCATCCCCCTTCTTGTTTTCGTTTGCGGTAAATAAGACTACCAATTACCAACAGTTGCCGGGCGTAATCGCTCGTTTTTGCCTCCGAGACTTTCCAGTCTAAAACGATCTGACGCATAGGGTAGCCAACCAGCAAATCAATCTGGGGATTGAGATTGGCTTTGCCGATAATGATATGCCGGTCCTGAACATTGGCTTTTAGCCAATCTGCTTCGAGCAGAAAATCCAGTAGGAGCTGACCATCGGGTAGGGTTAAGGTGGGTAGGTTGCGAATGGCTTGCCGAACGCGCTGACTCACCAACTCTAAATCGGCTTTCTCATAGGCAGTTCCTAATTCATGAATATCCAGAATGAGAAAATTGTCCCCGGCTTTTGATTCCGATTCAGTCTGGTAGCGGTGCTGTTTAGAGAAGGCAAACTGCCGCCTGGCCATATCGATTGTCAGTTCCTCCACCTGGTTAAAGTCAGGAATCTGCTTTAAGCTTAACGGGGGGATGACCCAGGCGTTGATGGCTTTATCAACCAATACACCCGCCCACATCTCCAAGTTGATTGTTTTTTTCAACCAGTGGGCCTGCTTTCGCAGTGGATCTTTGGCCCGGCCGTCCGCTAAAATGTGCGACAAATAAAATTTTCGGGGACAAACCCGGTAGGTAAGTATGGTACTTAATGACCATTTAATAAACTCACTCATTCGACTTACTATGTAGGGGTGGATACGGTTTTCTAGTTTATTAGGCAGATGCCATCAGGTTTTCCAGCCGGTGTAAATACATAGCCACCGCTTCGTCATTTTCAAACAGCGAACGGCCTTCTTGCCGGCTTTCGGCGGATCTAGCTTCCCCGTTTTCCCGCCGGAAGGCCAAACTACCTGCGGATTGATTGGCCTCCTGGGTAGCCGCCATTCGAAGCTGCTGAAGGGTTTGCTCAATAGCGGATTGGGCGACGCTAAAAGGGATCTGCAGTCGGAGCAGTAGGTTTTTCAGTAAAACGACGGGAACATTACTGATAAAAAGCGCATCTACCAGCAATTTAGTCAGTAAACCTTCGGGGAAACGGGTCTGGCTAACCAGTTGCGGAAGCTCGATGGCTTGCTGCTGAATGGCCTGCTGTAAGACGCTACCCAGCGTAGGCGAGGGCAGTTGTGTGAACATCCCAAGCAGTTGTTGTTCCCGTTGCGGGTTGGGCTCCAGATGGATGGGAGCGGAAAATACCCAGTCTGCCAACCGGTCAATTTCTGAATCGCTGGCCGTGAAAGCCATTAACCGGAGCGTGTTGTCCAGTACATTGGGAGAAGTGGGGAGCCGGTTCATACGAGTTGATTAATGAGGTTGATAAGTTTTTTCTTCGCGCGCAGATGTTTCACTTTTAGCTGATTATTGACCGTGCCTAGCATTTGAGCAATTTCATCATAGCTAAATTCCTGAGCGCGTAGCAACAGCAGATCGCGCTCTAGAGGTTCTAACTGGTCTAAAGCCCGCTGAAGTTTGCCCAGCAGAGGTGATTCAGACTCCGCGGGCTCGCACAACTCGGACTGGCTGTCAATCAGCCAATCCGTTATAACCCGCTGGCGCTGATCGTTTAGTTCCGTTTGCGCTTCGTCGGGGTAGACCTCCAATAGAGGAACCGTAGTAAGCCGACTGGCCTGGTGTTCTTTCCGGTACCGCTGGCGGAGAAAGTTCAGGAACACCTTAAAAACCAATCGATCAAACATGGTCTGGTTCTCAAACTGGTAGCTTAGCAAGCGGAGTTGGAGTTGCTCCAGTGTCTGATAGATCACTTCCCAGATAGCATCTTCATCCAGAGACCACTGGACATGCGCATACTGATATAACTGCCGACCATACCGCTTGTAGAGCAGCGTAACTGCCGTCGAATCGTTGGCCTCGATCCGGCTTAGAATTTCGGTATAGGTAGATGCGATCACGGTAAAGGACTGTTTACTCCTATAATGCAATCAGGTTACAGCTCTTTCCAAAAATTGGTCAGCTTACTGTAAAACAACAAGCGGTGATGCCCGCAAGCCGGCTATTTACCTAATCGACCCATACATAAGAGCATAAATCTGTAACCTGTCTACTTCACAAGATGGGGTGTTTAAGGAGCCGGTAGTTGTCCGGTTAGCTAAATAAGCATTACTGGGTGGAATGAGCTAGCAAATAGCTAAGATCCGGTCGAAGAAGTTGTTTTAAAACGCCCGAAGAATCAATTAATTTGTCCTGGATATCTTTGGAAAGGCTGTCAATACTTTTGGTGGACAGTACCCAGCTCATGGGTACTGAGCTAGAGCCAGCCCGGATAGGCTGCGCAATAAGCCAACCCTGATGATTCGTCACAAACTGGCGAAGTTGCTCCTCGCTGGTCCGGCTGCGGCCCTGACGAGTATTATAAATACCAAACAGAACTTCGGCCAGTTCATTGGCAAAACGGACGGGATGAATTTGCGACTGTGTATCATCACTGAATTTGAGAAAAATGATGATCGGAATAACTTGCTTGAATTCCTCCGCCGCTTTAGCTTTCAACATGGTAAGCACGTCTAAAAGAGAGCTGGCACCGGTATTCTCGACGTATCCCCCATCGACGTAATGAAGATAGGACGTTGGGGAAGACCCATGAAGAGCCGTTTGCCACCGAGCGGGATCAACGGCGGCACCCGGCGAAAAAAGCGGGAAACGACTGCTGAAATTAAGGGCGGTACTATACCGAAACCGGTTGCGAATCTTTCGTTGTAATAGATCCCGATCGGTCGCAAAGGCCATACTATCGGCTTGAGCTGTACTAATCCAACACTGTAGCCCAGTCTCGACTTCGGTTGTATTAATAATAAATAAGGGGTCGAGCGGCCTGGGGATAGGGGATAAAAAATCTTGCCCAAACGTGTTATCTGTTGACCGGTTCAGCGTCTGCCCGTAGGCCACTTCCCAGGCTTTTTCCAACGCCGTTGCCCGGTTAAAGCGGTCGATATTTACGGGAATAAATAGGTTAAGCAGTTCCCCATAAAGGAGTTTACCAATAATGGGGGAAAGCGCGTCATAAGCAAAGAAGCGTTTCGCCAGCCCGCTTGCCTGATCCGAACTTGACTTAGACCGGTACGCTAAGGCGTTGTACAAACCTAAACCAATGGCTCCCCCTGAAACGCCGGACATCGCAAAAATGGATTGTCGCAGATTCAGCTTTCCTGTTTTGGTCAGCGTATCGTCCAGCCGGGTTAAGTATAAACCCGTATAGGCACCTGTGCGAAAGGCGCCCCCTTCTGAACAAATAAAAATAACCGGATATTTTTTGGTTGACGAAGTCGCCGAATTTTGCCCTTCGATTTGCGCTTTATACTGGTGAAACCACGTTTTAAACTGAGCGGCTATGGTTAATCGCTTTTGGGCTGGTTGATTCCCTATCCGGGCAGGATGATCGTTATTGAAACAGGAGGAAACTATCAGCAAGATCAATAGGCTAAAACGCACGGAAATAAACCATTTTCGCAGCAGGGCATGATCTAGATACAGCAGTCCAGTATACATTCCCGAATAGCACCCAAAAGCCAGGCATACCAGAGCCGGTGAGCCAATGCTTCCATAAATCCCGGACTCAACCGTTAGTAGACTAATGCCTGTAAAGAGGACTAGGGCTCCTAAAGCAATACCGTTAACTTGCCGGTGAAGCCCCCGGTAAAACGATGTAGGGACGAAGTAAATCCATTTGTAGACTCCTCCTCGCTGCCGCCCTCGGATGAAAAGAATCGAGTCGGGATTTAATAAGGTGAAGGACCGAGGAATGAGGCGGTCATTCTTTACTACGTCCGGATTCTGCAAAAACGATGTCAGCGTGTGCGTATCACCTACAAATAACTGGGTAAAGCTGGATAGAGTCGTTTTGTAATCGGCTTTAAAAGTCGACGCTTTGGGCAGCGTGTAGATATAGTCCTCATATATACCGTTTAGTTTACTGAGCCAGAATAACTCTTGGGGTGGTAATGATCGGGCGCCAAACGCCGTTCGAAACGGATTACCCGGTTTGGCCTGACCAAATTTTCGAAAATACAGGTTGGCTGTGACTAGCATCAGGCCGTAAACAAGCACAAGACAGCCACTAAAATAGCCAAATTCAAGGGAAAATAGCTGATATTTGGTTTGGGCAAAGCACCAGCTTAAGCCTGACATGATTAATAGATACGGCCATAGGAGAAAAAAAGCAGCTAGACCTTTTTGTACCGATTTGCGCCATTCGACCCGGGCATCACTTAAATTTTTGCCCGAATTATCGCTAATAGCAATGGCATAGCGAACGCCTAGTTCAGCGGCTACACTCCAGCCAAAAAGGCTAAGAAGCAGAAACATCAATTGGAGGATATTGCCCTCTTTAAGCTTTTCCACCACGATTAGCAGCGTATCCCTACCTTGGGGCAAGAAAATAAAAAGAACACCCGTCAGAAAGGCGGGTAAGATGACAAAGCCAATACTGGAAGCAACCGATAAAAAATCCTTCAGTAAAATGCGAACGGATAATTGGTTCCAATGAATACCGAGTAAGATAAGTCCTTTCTTACTGATGGGAATAAAAATGCCAATGAGCACTCGTAAGCTGGCGGTAAACGTTCTGTTCATTGATGTTTGCAGGTAAAGCTTTTGTAAGGCGGCGACTCAAAAAGCCGGCACGCTGGTTAAAAATCGCCTCTATGTTCGAATCCTGCAAGAGTAGATTTCCCATTATTTATTTTATAGAGAACCAGCTTTTGCTGCGGGTTCGAAGTCAGCGACCTTACTATCTTTAAGGGGCAGGCGGGCAACCTTTATGTGATTGATGATAAAAATCTAGATATCGAGGAAATGTTCTTGGCTTTACAAGTTGATTTGAGAGCGAATAGAGTTAGTGATAAAGGCCTACTAGTCATTAAATTAAAACGTACTAACCGGTAAACCCTTTCTCGCTCCGGAGGTAGACTACCGCTTCGTGCTATTCTGGTGAACCGTCAAGCATAGCGGTACCCATATGTGAACTCAGTACTTAGAAATGGTGGATCGATTGTCTTTTTAAACGCCCGTGGCTGTTGCACAACTCATTTTAGGTTAAGATCATAGTAGGAAAAGCTGCTAGCCGGTCAAAATTCTGTGCTAATGGAAGGCTAAAACGGCTCTTACAGCAAATCATGAATAGCGGACTGTCCTACATTTCGAGTTGTGCAACAGCCACGCCCATTTTAAGCGACGATATCCGAATGTAAATAAGCTTTCCAAGTTTTACCGCTGCTCAATCTCAAATTGCCGTCTCGCAAATCAACGTATCATTTTCAACGATGAGTGTGAGTTAATGATACATCGTAGACTGCCAAGTGACGAATTTTGTACCAAAACGGCAAATGCACCCTGGTGGGTATTCAGACAGTAATAACTCGCGTCTGAGCGTTGATCCTATCTGTATCCTTCAATACTATAGGAAGCATTAAAATCTCCTTCCACAAGGCTGTAGAAACGCTTAGATGGCTATCAGCCCTGCAGTTATATCATTCTTATCGTCAGATCCGGTTTTATTATAGGTTCCCCTGATAATGTAATACTAATATCCCACTCACAATAAGGAGGGGGCTTAACCCTACAGTAATCGCCAACTTTTTCGGTTTAATAAGGGCGCTTGCCCTCCTAGTCTAAAGCCTATCGAGATGCTTATTTGATGTGTCCTGGCTTCGGTCAGCTTGGTAAAGGCTTTGTTTTTTAGAAATTCTTCTGATCGCTTAACTATAACAAAAAGTATGACGCTATTTATTTGCCAGTTTAATCTTTTCGTTGCTACATATCTGCTAATCAGACAGATAACCCGCCAACTATAACAAAAAGTACGTTTTTTTGATCTAAAGCGCTCGAATTTATTTCAGTAGTGATTTTAGGTAATCTACTGTAAATCAGCATAGTAAAGCGCCAACTATAACAAAAAGTACGGTATATATTACTGATTTTAGTGGTTATAGTTAAACTCTGAAAAAGCTTATGTATTGATTACTAATAAGTTAGGCTCGAAGTATAACAAAAAATACGTTTGTTTATTTTGTTTGTTGCTGAAGTGCTAATTCGGATTTAACTCAATTTACCCTCATAATCAGGCAGTTAACTGCTTAACTATAACAAAAAATACGTATAAGTCAAAATTCTTTTGCCTAACGAGGCTATTTTTAGCATGTAACCAATTGATTTTCAGATATTTATACTAATTATAACAAAAAGTACGTTTGCGAGACTTTTTCATAAATAGTATTTGATTTTTTGTTTTTTTCGTTGGGTACTTTTGTGAAATAGCCTTATTTTTTTCTTTCTAAACCCTGTTATCAAAGATTTGTGAAAAATCAATTCTTTTATTTGTAGATTTATTTTGATCTTTGAGAGCTCTATAACTTTATGATTATCAGCAGATTATCCAGTATAACTATAACAAAAAGTACGGTTTCTATAACAGTTTATACGTTTTCTATAACAGTTTATACGTTTTCTATAACAGTTTATACGTTTTGTTTAGCCTCTGATATAACAAAAAGTACGTGGTGGAAGAACAAGTATAACAAAATGTACGATACCCTATAACAAAAAGTACGGTGGAGAAGTGGATAAGTTTCGATTGCGTTATGTGTGTAGTTGGTTTATTTTTGTGAACATGGCACGCGGGCATAAAACACAGACACTTATTTATCAGGGTAATACACTGACGACGGCGCGGTATGAAATGTCTGCCCTACAAAAGGACATATTATATGTACTCCAATCAGCGATCAAGTCGAATGATGCGGCTGATCAGGAGTATATCCTGCGTGTACGCGATATTATTATTGATCTGGATCGAGATCCTAGTAACGGATATACCAATTTAAAGAAGGCTTCTTGGGGTATGATGGACATCAAAATGGAGATGTTCATTAACGGAGAGTATGTGCAGGTAGTCCCCTTTTCCCGCTTTATATATAACGAAGGTGAAGGGACGATGCGGGTTACTATAGATCCTATCATGCGAGGTATGTTAACTAACCTAAAAGGGGGTAACTATACTACGCTAGGGAAAGAATCCGCAATGAAGGTGACCGGTAAATACTCGAAGCGGCTTTATGAAATGATTTCTCAGTGGAAGGATATAGGGATATTTAGTATCACTATATCCGAGTTGCGATCACGTCTAGCCTTAGTTGATACTGAAACTGGAAAAGAACTGTACTCAATGATTGGTATGTTCATGGAGCGTGTTATTGATCCCTCAATTAATGAAATTAATCAACATACGGAATTATTGGTTCGGTATGAACTTATCAAGCAGGGTCGAAAATATACTGGACTTCGGTTTAAGATCAGCAGAAACACCATAGAGCAGGAATTGTTTCTGCCAACACCAACCGATTCCATTGGCATACTATCGGAAAAACTTGTTAGCCGGTTTGGTTTACGGACTGATCAACGGGATGCAGTTATCGAAAAATATGATCAGAAGCTTATCAATAAAAAGATTTACGAGATTGAAAAAATGATTAGTGATGGACAAATTAAAAACATTGGTGCCTACACAGCAAAAGTGTTTGGTGTGCAGTAAATTGACTTTGTTTGTACTGTAGTGCTTTTCCTATTACTTGTCGATTGATAAACCATGATGCATCCTAATTCGCATGTCCAAAATTTTGTACATATACGTAAGCGTAAGGGTTCTTTCTTTTAGGACTAACCGGTTTCGTAAATGGTATTCATCATGATGGAGCCGGTGAAATCGGTCAATAGATTAAGCGAAGAGTTAGAAAAGATGGCTCCCGTCAGATCAGCATAAGCAAAAGAAGTATCTTTTAACTGAGCTCCACTAAAATCTGCACCTACCAGTGAGCTTTGTGAAAAGTTTGCCCGATTTAACTGAGCGCCGGCAGCCAGCAGGCTATCCAGGTTTTTCCCCTGAAAGTCAGCATCTGATAGATCGATGTTGTTATCTATGGCCTGCTGAACAGCCATGGTCAGGGAATTCTCGGCTATACTTACTTCAGCGATTAGGTCGCCATCACAGGTTTGAAGGTAAAAGGTGTGCATTGATTCTTACGGTTTACTGCAGATTATAGTTGAACGTCCAATTCTCTTACACGCTAAGCGTTTCTCGCTGGAGATAGTACTGACTGTCGGGTAGGGATAGCCCTTGTTTTGTTCTCGTTAATCCAACGTAGAGCATATTGATTTCTTCCAGGATACTCCCCGGATTCACCGGCTGATGATTGGGTTGTCCGCCCGCTTCAGCCTTTTGCTGCTGATTCAATAGACCGATATAATCCGCTAATTTACGCTGATCAATGAAATCGTCGCATAAAGTGACTTGGTCATATTCCAGGCCTTTGCTGCGGTGCACCGTTGAAAAGATCAAATCCGCGTGCGGCCGAAAACGCTGGGCCAGGTGGGCCGTCCGGATCTGTTCGATGAAATGGGGTAAGTCATCGCCATACGTGAGCACGAGTTCTAGGGCCGTTTTCATCTGGCCATCCCCTGTTTGATCGATGTAATCACCCAGCTCTTCCAGGGAACCCATGGAGCGTAGAAGTGGATTTTTTATTTCACGCGGCCGGTTTTGCTGTAATAAGACCATATCCAACAATCCCGCTCCGTTCTCCATAAAGGTGTATGTATCGAAGTTACCTTCGAAATAAACGCTGCCGATCACTTCCTGAATGCATAAGAGGTCAATAGCGGCGCTGACCAGCTGCAGATTGGTTCGTCCGATCAAGGCCTGTAGGCAGGTAGGTTCTGCTAAAATTGTCGCATCGTCAACGCCCATGCCCTCAATGGCCTGAGGGGTATAGGTTTCACCCAGGAAGGGATGAATATGCTGTTTCAAGGATAAAGCGCGCCGGGCCTGACGAGCAATACCGGGTGGGAACCGGAAGCTCTGCGTTAACCCATAAGCCGCAAAATCTACCTGATTCAGGCTGTTGACAGCGTGGCGGAACCCATAAATTTGTTGATGGCTATCCCCTACAATGACCCGGCGTGCGTGCGGCTGTTGGCTGAAGACATCCAGCATTGTTGGAGAGGCATCCTGCCCTTCATCGAAAAGAATATAGTCGTAGCGCAACTGAGGCGCTAACAACTGAAATTTCTTCAGGTAATAATCATGGGTTACTTTCAGGCTTCGCTCGTCCATTTGATTCCAGAGCCAAATGGCACCGGCTTGGATTACCGCCCCAAAATAATCGGCGAACCGGCGGGATATCAGGGGATCATAGCGAAGGAGGTGATTGTAGTTAAGGTCCTCGATCCGGGTAACGGGTTCATTACAGTACCAGTCTAGCAGCCGTAAGCTGTGGGCGGCTACGGCCGTCCAGGGTGCTTTGCGACGGGTTGGGGGCATGCAGCGGACAACGAGCGATTCCTTTTGCATTCGATTGGCCAGATCAAAAGCCGAGTAGCTGCCACTGGCCAGCAGTTCACTGTTTTGTTTGATAACTCGTCCGTAGGCCAGGGAATGCGCCGTATGGATGGTAACGCCCCGTACGCCTTTACGCGCAAAAGCTTGCTGAGCCTGCTCGCGCACGGTTCGGTTGAAGGCTAAATATAGGCCGCGGCTACCCGTTTTTTGACGTCTCGCATACTCAATCAAAGTCGTTGTCTTTCCCGATCCAGCCACGGCGTTTATCTTCATATTGGTTTGACAGTCGACAATCGCTTCCTGTTCCTGCGTTAGGGCATACCCATTTGCCTGAGACTTCAGCGCTAACCGAGGGGTAGGGGGGCGGTTAACCGATCCGAAGCTTACGCCGGCATATCGGTCGAGTAGGGGCCAGTTCCAAGTATCCATATCCTTATCGCTTTAAAAGTATCCGGGTCACGCCAGACCGGGTCGGGTGATTATTTTCCGTAATTGACTCCTTAACGGTTGACATTTTGAAAAAAAATATACATTCACGCCAATTTTCAAGTCGTATTTCCGTGTTTACCTACTTTCGCTTTATTTACCTATGCTCAACGTCCTAATTACTAAAGTCAACCCCTTTATCGCCCCCCTGTTGATGCTACTGCTGATGGGTCAATTAACGGCCTGCAAAAAGGGAGGGGTTTCCCCGGACGGCGATCCTGACGCGCTGACGCTGAAAGCCCAGCAAACAGAATTGCTCAATGATGCCAGTTTGCCAGTCGCTGTGTCGGGTACTTACCAGGCAGTCGTCATCCGCTGGGAACGATTCAACAATTCGGACTATAAGGATGAAGGCTTTCTGACTTACGATACACCAGGCATCGAAAGCAACTATTACTTGCAGGTAGATCCCACCATCGGCAAAGATTCTATTCAGCTTACGTTTTGGGGGAACGGGTACGGCGGTGAGATTCCTAAACGAAATTTGGGTCGTTTTAAAGTAACTCAGGTTTTTAACCGTACCAAGTCGGGAGATGAGGCCACTGGGTATACCCTGGATAGCTGGCAGTTTGGCAGTGCCCTCGATTTGAATCAGATTCATGTTGCCCGCATGGGATATGCCACTAAAACCGAGTTGAGTTACGGTATGACCTTGTGCCGTATACTGGATAAGTCCAGGGCCGACTATGGTCAGATCGCGATGAATATCACGGGGCAGTCGGACCCCACGTCGAACCCCCGTAACCTCAACCCGTGGGGCCATTTTACCTTTACGCGTCGATCGACGGGGACGCTGCTGAATCGGTAGGGACGTCGCTGAGACCATTGTTTTCTCGTTGTATCAGGCAGTAAAATACGCATAAAGCAGGAATTTTTTGAAAGGTTTCTGCTTTTTTTTTGGTCACATCTAAGAATGGCCTAACTTCTTTTCCCTGTTATATAATTTAGATGAGTTGGTGAGGTTGTTGCCTCAATCCATCCTCTCTTCGGATGAGGGACGAACGTACACGTGATGCAAGTACATGTCGGTGCGAATAGGAAAGCCCTCCAGGTAGCGATGAATTACTTTGTTTTGATACGGATCAGGCTGGACGATGGATTCCAGATCGATGAAAACGATATTGTAGCGAATCTGCGCTACGGCCTGGGCCCGGCCTTTACTACGATCTTTTTCGTACTGGTTTTTTAGTAAATGAACCGTTTCGTTAGCCATTCGGTAGCCATCCGTTGGGTCCTCCACTAAATACTTATAGTTCAACGTGTTGTAAATATACTCCTTATGATAGTTTGACAGGGCTATGTCATACCGATCCGGATGCTGGGCAATTTGTTTCCACTCATTAAGTTCATCCTGCACGACTCTGTGCTGATCGGTGGGTACATCGAACAACGTTTGTGTATCGAGTTTGTCCAGATCCTGCTGCAATTTCTGAATCACCTCCTGAATCGTATCGAGTTTGGTTTGACGGGTAATTTTTTCGGCTTTTTTGAGAAAATACCGATGTGTTCGAAAGAAGGTGAGCCGGCAGGCGGGTTTTCGCAGATTGATTAATTTAATAGTCCGGCAATCAAATTCTTCCCAGGGGTAAAAAAGGGGTGCATGTTCACGGCTTATGTAGCGAAGCTCGCAATCATCGGG
Organism: Spirosoma pollinicola; assembly: GCF_002831565.1. Classification (NCBI taxonomy): domain Bacteria; kingdom Pseudomonadati; phylum Bacteroidota; class Cytophagia; order Cytophagales; family Cytophagaceae; genus Spirosoma; species Spirosoma pollinicola. Next base: position 4,908,841 of record NZ_CP025096.1, read on the forward strand.
TTCTGGCCCTTCCAGGTTCCAGCCTTCGGGCCGCAGGTGTGGTACTTGCTGAATGCATTTTAGCAGTTCAGCGCTCATATACAAATAATGATCGCTTTCATAGACTTTCCGTTTTGGTTTCCGCTTTGGCTTTTGTTCCTCATTTTCCATGATTGCTTGACTATTGTTGGCCAACTGATTTTAGTATGTTGCGCAATATTACACTTGAAGGTAAATATTACCAAGCAATACTAATCGATGTCTGACAATTTTATCTGATCTCCTCCAACCAGTTAAGTAATGGCCTTATTTATCCACCGATCTTTTAGTTTTTTTTCTAAGCCGCCAGTCTTTTTATAGTTTAAACTTACTTTTTACTACTTTGTACTGATTGAATAGATAATACAGGGAAAAAAACATCGTGCTAACTAATTGATGTTGAACGCTATATAATAACTAAATTCATAGTTCAGTGACTAATTCGCTAAGTTTTACCGGGTTCACAAGACAGATCCGCTAACCTCAAGCGACAGTTTCGCTAGCTTCAAACGACAGATTCGCTAATCTCAGGTGACAAATTCGCTCATTTCACGCGACAGATTCGCTAGAAACTGAATAACTAGAATGACAAATCCGCTAAGCAAAATCCGGTTTATCCACATATTTGCTTGACTTGTAAGGACCCTGGTCTACCGCGATAAAAGCACACATGCTGGTTCCGGGCGCACAGGGTACATCAACCAATTACACAAAATCTAACCGAAAAAAAAATCATTTAATCTTCACAATGTTAGGTTTCTGAAATATTTATAGTGGTAAATATTCTAGTTTGACTTTTATGAGCCGAAAAAAAAATTATATTTGACCATACATAAAGGGGTTAAAGAAATATTCTCTTGTGCGTATGTCATCAAAATCTGATATCACATCCCTGCCTTTGCCGCTGAAGCAGATCCTGGCTGAATCCCAGAAGCGTCCCGTTAAGCAAAAGCGAAGCAGTCCCCCGGTGGTGGTTTCCTCAGCGGTTCAGCTAAATCTGTTCGAGTTTTTCGAGCAGGGGTATACGCCAAATAACACCAAAGCGAATTACTCCGTCGAGTTAAACCAGGCCTTTCGTCAACAGATGTTTCGGGAACCCATGCGCTTACTCCAGGCGCTGCCCAAACTCAATGTGCTGGAACGACGATTATACTGGCTTGTACTGGGGGCCTTAAAGAATTATCAATATCTCCAGCAGGCAACCCCCCAGAGTGAACCACTACTTGAACAACGATTGTCTTTTCAGTTTCACCGATCACGCCTGCGGCCTTGTAAGGATGAAACCGCAACGGTGAATATTAGCGTAACCGATGTCAAAAAGACGCTGGGTTCTTTGTCTGAGAAGCGAATTAAATGGGTTAATCCCAAAGGCGATCAGGTGTCGGTTCACATCTTTGATACGCAGTACCTGATGGGCGAAGGACTGATGGTTTTGGAATTGAATCCGAAACTGACGGAGGCCTTCCTGAAGCTGGGTAATGATTTTGCTCAGTTTAATCTCCAGAAAGCGCTCTTACTTAAAAAAGAGTATTCGCAGCTTATGTATAGCTACTTGTCCCGACATCAGTGGCGCGGGAAGTGGACGATCGCTATTGAGGATTTCCGGAAATTAATGGACGTACCCAATCAAAACGACAGAAAAAGTGACTACAAAGGGAGTTACGATCGATTTGCGAACATTAAACGACGGATGATTGAACCGGCCATAGACGAAATACAACTGCTGGGAGATATGAAGATTACCTACCAGGTACAATCAGTCAATCGTCAGGTAACCCACATTCAGTTCACCATCTGCTCAACAGCGGCCAAGCAGGTCAATGATGACGATCCGGCGGCAAAAGCCCGGTTGGAAAAGCTTCTTGGTGTCATAAATACAATGAGTTATGCTGATAAGCTGACGTTCACCGCCAAGACACTCCAGGAATATTACCCTAAGCTCCAGCCGTGGCAAAAAGATCGTATCCTGGTGGAGCGGAAATTACTGGACTTGTTCCTCAGGGCCGACGCTTACGTCGAAGCAGGTTACGTGCAACAGGAAAAACATGAGGCTTACGTTGCGACCAGTGTGTTTGGCCGTTCGGCCAACCTAAGTACCTCCTCGACCAGGCATACGGCTCCTCTATAAGTCATGCTACTCCGTAGCTCGCACCGCGTACCCTATTTCTTCTAAACTTACTGCGTTTAACCTTTTTTTAAAAATTAAGTAGTCACGGCTATGGATATAACACCCAACCAGCGCGGCATTATGCTTCTGGTTTTTACTGGCCTGATCGGTTGGCTCATCTATTATTGGTGGATGTTAGCCGGTGGCCGGCATCCATCAAAACGGCAGCCTACATCCTGTAACTTGGATAACCAATCCAACAGCCGCTTAAACCAGGCACTGCTTTCCCTGCAAGAGTTTCAGCAGCAACCTATTCTAGAATCCGCCCGGTTAAATTTTCTGCGTCAACTGGATGCAACGGTTTTACACGACCTGATTCTGCTGGCCCTCTCGGCGGTAAATTACGTCGTTCGCATGGATGAACCGGCTCTGCGCTACGAGCTGCCTCCCCTGAAGGAGACTGAACCTAACCGTGATTTTGTGATACTCGACAAAACGGAGGCGCTGACCAAACCGTCCTATAAAGGGCGGTTAAGCCGACCCATGAAAGAGGTCATGATGAATCTTGAACCACGCATTGAGTCGGGTAATGTATTTACAGCAGACGGCCGACCGGTTCTGGTATCCATTCAGCTAGAGGGGAATACCTACTCCCGCTATGGTTTTAGTCGACTTAATAAAGCGTGTGAGTTGGAAAACCTGATGGGACTTTTAATCTACCTGGGTACCTCACCCTTGACATCCGCACCCGTGTCACCAGTTGTCATTTTGACAGGAGGCGAACTGTTAGCCATTCTTGATGGACTTGAATCGTAGCTTAACGAACACTAAAACAAATGAACAGTATGGTCGCTCAACATAAGGTAGTAGCTAACCTAGATGACCGAAAAAAAATGAGGTCTCTGTCGATTGAGAGTGTAGTGGATTCCACCTGGATATGGCTATTCTTTGGATACGTTTTTCTAGGGTTACTGTGGCAATGGGTTAGCCCAGTGATAGAGGTAATCTGGCTAGTAGTCGAAAAATGGCGGGGGTTTCTCCACTACCACTGATCAACATGTCCGTTTCAAACATCATAAACTATGAAAGTCGATACGATAAAACTACCCAATGACCTTTATCGTCAGTATTTAACGTTAACGGATGAACAACTGACCCAAGCTGTCCTCGTTGTTGAAACGTGTCGTGAGCGTGGAATTTTTTCTTCCCAAACGCGCCCGGTTGACTCATTTAAGCCTGGACTATTTGATTCTGCCTATACCCGGTATTGGCACGATCAGTTCATGGAACATACTGCTCGTCACACCTATTTTGTCGAATTTAATATTCGCTATTTCACGGCCTTTCTGCTAACCTATCTCATGGATAACTGGGGCTTGCACCCTGATGAAACTAGTGAGGAATTATATCGTATCCTTTTAGAATCAAAACCTCTATTCGACGCTCACTATAAGAAGCAAATTAATGGTTTGGGGGCTCCTACCTTCGAGGCAGAAATGGATTTGGCTCTGCTCCGCTTTGTTGACTCTACCATTTGCTGTCAATTAATACCCTATAAAAAAATGCCGGCAGATGAAGAAGCTGAATGCATCAATGCGGGGAATGTCGAACTGGAACCGACCCTGAGTATACCGAGTGAGCTTTACGAAGACACATTTGATGAGGGTTGTGAGTTTAGCCCATTGGCTCCGGCAACCAAGGGAAAAACAGATGAGCGCCCACCGGATGTAGGATCACTGCTGGTAGCAAGTAACCAGGTTACGCCCAACAAATTTCTGAAAAAAATCAGCCTAAATTTAGTTGGCACATTCGATCCACTTGATTTCAATGCTCCCCTGTCGGCTCCTGAAGAAGATACGTCAATCAAACAGGGCAGCTTAGCGAATCTTAACCGATTTACTACGGAGGAGTTGATCAATCGATTAGCTGAATCTGACATCGATTTACTAAGTAGTTTACCTTGGCATTCCATTCAGGCCTGCCCCAACTGTTTTAGCCGGGCGTTAGCTGAACGGAAAAAAGAAACAGATGAAGGCACTCATTACTGCTCAGCGTGTCGCAAACGCGTGCGGCCGGCTTACGTACCTTTTTATGATGAAAACTACACGGCTGATCCCCATATTGCCGTCACCAAACACCGACGTCACCTTACCCAGCTAATAACTGATAAAATTGCCGGTCTTAAACGACTGGAATCCTTAAAAGTATCTTGCTGGAAAAGGCGCTGCTATTTTATTAGTTTAGATCAGATTGACGAAAAAGCTTATAAGGACCTTGCTTTATTATACGAAGCTTTTTACGCGGATTATACCGCTGACACACCAGATGCCAAACTGCAGATTCATCTTTGCTCCAACGGAGGTAACGTCTTTCAGGCCAAACGAATTAGTGCGCTGATTAATGCCAATCATCACATAACGCATGTTCAGGGGAGTGTCCTGAACAGCGCGGCTTTTACTATTTTCTTTTCGGTGATCTGCACCCGTGAGTTAACTCCGCATGCGCAGGGAATGTATCACTTGGCCCGATCGGCGCAGTTCGTGTTGGAAAATGGGTTAATTCCTGGCTGGCAAGAGACGATTAATGGGGAGGAGTCGCTGGCACTGTGTCAAAAGCTTGGCATGACCGATTTGGAAGTTCTTCGAATAAAAACAGGGGAGGACGTTTACTTTACCTATACACGGTTGAACGATTTTCTCGGACAGCCAACTGCTCACAAACCAATTATAAAAGATATGTCAAACGCTCATTCATACGAGGCTGACATAACAGCTATTGCTAAGCAGTTCACAGCAAATAATTCAGAGTAATGGCAATATACACTTTATGGTTTGTTAAAACTCGACGCCCCATTCATTAGTGCTACTTTACTTTTCAAAACAGGGAAGAGTACGCTGTTCCGGATGGGTATCAGGCAATTGTAGTCAGTCATCAAGTCTACTTATTTGATCTTCTATGAAACCTTTTGATCGTTCTATCATTTACACCCGGCTGGCACCGCTGCTCAACTTGATTATCCCGGACATTCCGCTCCGGCCGTTTTTTTTCCGCCTGATTATTGCTTTTCTGACCACTCAATCGATTGGAGCATTGGTCACACTAGGGCAGTCGATATTAGGCAGTCCCCTGGATGATACCTGGCAATATTACCTGTTTCTCGCGTTGGAAATGATCCAATACGGTTGTTGGTTCTGGAATGTCTGGTATGGAATCCGTCTGCTGTTTACCTGGGTTATTCCACTCGATGCCAAAGGAATTCTGACGGCGGATTCTATTGCGTTAGCCGTCTCGCTTGGTTTTCTATTGTTTATGGTTAGCGCCGTTTCTTCACTTCAAGATCAAACGTACTCCTTCACGATCCGCTTAGTATTAATCGCTGCATTTACCGTTAGCATCGGCCTGCCAATGATCTGGAAAAAAGCTTCGTATTAGCTGTAGCTTATATTTAGAGTAAATAAATGGGATACCGACACATCGGTATCCCATTTATAGTTTTAAGGAGCGCAAATTGATTTTCAGTTAGTCTACACTAGTAGTCAGCGTGGCTTTGATCGAAATGCTTTTTTTGTGGGTATGACCTAACAATGGTTTTTCAATTAAGAACCAGGATAACGTGGCTATACAGATGAGTAGCACCGAGTAGAATACAATTTCTGTCAATCCATTAGCGGAGCTAATGTGCAGAATGTCAGCCGCTCTCAACCAGGCCAGCCGGCCATAGCTTTGCTGCGGGGTATGAATAGTAAAGATTAGATTATGATACAAATACAACCCGTAGCTGATCCGGCCAATGTATTGACAAACGGGATTCAGCAGAAGCAGCCGGCCCAGCACGCCAAGGGGTTGATGGCAATAGCCAACCAAGTATCCCCCGTAGAGCGATACCGTAAAGCGTAGGCCAGCGGCCATGCCTGGCGAATAAAATAACCCCCGACCGGTAAGCTGCCAAAGCAGGCCAGCCAGAATAACCGATGGCCAGGCGATAAATAAACTGTTCAGGAGTATCGATGAGTTGAAAAACGATTGGCTCTTTTCAGGTTTGTAGAGCCAGTACCAGGCAACGAGTAAGCCTATTCCGTACCCATCCAAACAGCCTGGTAGCAAGCAATAGCTGGCTGGCCACCAAATCGCTGCAGGGAAAAGAAGGTAACTGCTGCCCCGGTAGAATAAGCTAATGATAATCAGGATCAATCCGAGCTTCGGTAGCTGCTGGCTGGGCGTCAGCCAGATTAAGAAAGGCATTAGAATATATAATTGTTCCTCAACCGACAAAGACCACAGGTGATCCAGATGAGGTACTGGGTGAATGACCAGAAAAAAATTGGCGGTATACGTAAAAAAAGGTATCCCTTGATGCCAGATCACTGAGTCACCCGTCACCAATAAGACTGTCAAAGCAAGAAAATAAATTGGAAAAATACGCCAGGCTCGTCGTCTTAAAAAGGGAGTTATAAACCTTCGAAGAGAAGTCGGCTCCTCACTTAGATCAACCCGTTGTTTTTCAATTAATAAGATGCGACTTATTAAAAAGCCGCTTAAAACAAAGAACAGTGAAACCCCTGCGTTTCCTACCATGCCATAATCATGCATCCCGTCAACCCAATGATCAAGGATGACGAGCCATATTGCCCAGGCTCTCAAACCTGTCAACGCAGGGAAATAGCGTACTTTGATTGTCGCCATGGCATTTAAGGGATTATATAAGCACAGGACTATTCATAATACTTTCAATCTGGATAGTAAATTTAGTTTTTTTTCGGTCAAATTTTATTAAGATATGTAAACTATAATTAAAGCTCAATGGGTTAAGAGTACATACCTTAATGGTATAAAATGGAGTTTATTCATCTACATCCAGACCATGCTGCTAGAATGCGTTGGCTCAAACGCATACCCTGAGGATTTCACCAGTTTCGTGTTCGGCCTGGAACAATTAATTGGAAAACCTATACGCTAAGGAAGGATTGACTTGGTCATTCAAAGTTAGTTGACTAGATATAAGGGTTAATCATTTAGAAGCCCTCGTAACAGTTAAGCGGTTCCGCAACGGCACGGTTCGGCGTCCGTCGCATGACCTACCACCGGAATCCAGTTCGTAGCAGAAGTGAAATGTTGTATTCTCTTATCTGTCCCTGCATTCTCTTCGTTCTATATTCCTTCAAGATCTACTTTCGCTTCAACCACTCGCTGAATACTTTCCGCCACATTCGACAGGAAGTTATAACCCGTCTGCTTTTCGACCTCATCGATGCTAACTCGGTATCGCGTCCAGGGCTGCAGGCCCGTCGTATTGGTATTGGGCATCCAGACGGCTATCACCCGCGTCTGCGCGCTAATTCGATTCACATCCCCTGAACCGACCGGCAACACAACCACTATTTTCCACAGTACAGCAGGAACTGTCAGCTTACCGTTGGCAATACTACTTACTTTGCCGTTATCACCTTCGCCCCCTTTCCCATAAGTGCCCGCTATGATATAGACCTCATTCCCTTGAGCCAACAAACCACGCGTGTAATCTTCCAGATTCTTCCAGGCCTGCCGATTGTGTTGAGGGGCTTGAGGGACGATGTTGGTTAGAATAAAGGTAGTCTGGTTCTCTTGGGCCGTACTATCCCGATCATCAGAGGGGCAGAGATGACCTCGGTCGAAGCCGCTATTGGTATAGTCCGTATGGCGAGCCTGATACCAGGTAGTGGGCAAGCTTTGATCCGGAATGAAACTACCGCCATACCGTAAAGCAGACCCCTTCCATGCTGCACTCAGATGCCAGCTGCACCAGTTGGCAATACCGGTTGACTGGTTATAGGAAACACTGTAGGTTGGCCGGGTAATCAAGTAGGCGTTTGGACTGGACTCCAGCGGTCTGGCCCCATCGGGATTGCCCATCGCCAGATTATCATCTCGGGTTGGGCTGGTGGTAACCGGAGGGGAAACCGCTGATTGCTTACACTGGCTAAAACCGCTAACGAGCAGCAGGAAAATGAGTATTCTGTTTAACTTCATAGGGATAAAAATAAGGAAGCTTCGTCCGCCTTAAGCACTCATGTCGAGTCAACGGGTTATTTACCCGACTGCAACACTCGCCTATTCCGCTGGTGGCATTTCGTCGCTTGCAGGGTCTACAACACTACCGGGATCTGGCCCGCCGACGAGACCACCTCGCTACCTGACGCTTGGAAGAACTGGAACAGATCGGAACCTATGTGGCGCAGATTGGCCAAGTATGAACGGAACGCTCATCAACTGACTTGTCCTACTTTTATTCGGAGGTTTTTCTGACCGGTGGCTGAGCAGGAGGGTAGGGGCTGAAAAGGCTCTTTTTGCGTTCAATAAACCCGTTCATTTTAATCGTTCAGCGTTTTTGGTCAAGATGATGTTTTAATGAACGTTTTCTGCTAATAAATCTAAAAAGGCGTTAGGGCCAATTAGCTTTCTAGTTCTCACCATAATAATTTTATATGAGCATATTTTACTGCATTCAAAGTGGGGTATATAGTATAGCACGGCTAAAACATCATTTAAAATCTACCACTATTTCCGCTCTAAGTTGTAGACGTTTAAAAAGAGAATATTTAGGATTTGGCATAGATCGATACCAATACTGGAAAGTGATCAGAAGAGTTATCTCGATTAGGGGCAAATACTTTTTTTGTGGCAAGCGATTGACCATTCGCATCAGTAAGAATTTTAACTTGTACTAACGCATCCCCGATCAGTTTAGGATCGATTAGGATTTGATCAGGAATATGCCAAGGCCCATGCGGTAGCGTCTTATAATAATATGTTCCTAATGCCCCACAAGTTCCCCCAAATACTTGCCAACTAGTATTGTATAATGCTCTTCCAAACCCGAACGTGCTAGTAGTTTTTATTGTATGCTTCAAGTCTCGGTTAGCAAATACCCCCGTTTCTTCCATAATTACAATATCATAAGGAGGCAAATTAAAGTCCCCTGACAATATTTCATATAGTGATTCATGTTTCGTACGCCATGCATTAATAAATGGCATATCCTTTCGCAGGAATTCTCGCTTTTGGTCATCGCTTTTGTGCAAAGCAGGTAAATGTAAGTTAATAATCTTAATACCTTTATCTGTACGGCTTATTGAATCTAATGCGAGTAATTGGTATCGATCATTACGAGTCAAATTTTCATTTGTTTTATATTTATCTTTCGTAACTAGTGTTACCAGCCCAGGTGGTCCGTTATAAAGTTCGTAACTTCTTAAATTCGCATATGAGAGAACGACACGATCGGCTTCCTGTAAGGTTACAAATGTCGGATTATGCCCGGTTAATAAGTCGGTAAGAATTTGGGCTCGTTCTTGATAGTTTCCTCGCTTTTTAGTTGCATGAGGACTATCTCCCATATTCCATTGTAAGATCGAAATATATACTTTACTCATTAGGGATTGCTAGTAGTAATCTTTCGATTAGTTCTTTTGTCCGTTCAGAGGAAGCTACAGAGGTTAAAAAGGGTATTAATTGCTGTTCTGTGGCAATCGTAGGGACATCCTCATCCCAGTTTGTTATTTCTAATGGGGCTGTATTTGATATCTGACGAATAGTAAATAGAATATTGCTGGCCAAAGTATATCTAGTTGACTCTATAATAAAATCAAACAATTTTGGTTGGTCTTGGCCAAAGGATGGAAGGGGAACAAGTCGAGCCCTAACTCGATTTTCAGTGCGGGGGGCCAGGCTTTTAGCAAAATTATTGACTAAGCCAACTAGCGAGTTTTTGGGAATTGTAGGCTCCTGAAAAACAGGCCATAAATTCGTTATCTCCTCTAATGGCATCAGATTGGCCGTGTGTGCAATATATGTTTCTAGAGTCGAATCAGTCATTTCATATGTGGGGAGTGGGATTATTGGTTGAGGCAACCCATTATAGATTGGGCCTGTATATCCAACGTAATGAGCGAGCAATGCTATGCATAAATTAATTAGCTTGTCTTGTCGCTCCTTGCTTGCCTCTAAATCCTCTGGCTGCCCATTCATTAAAGCCGAATAGCTCATTCTAGCCGATTGTATTAGGTCTGTTACATTTTCGATATTTGCAAAAGATGCCGCCACTTGAAAAATTCGGATCGGCTGTAAAGAAGAGAGACCAGTGGACTGTTTATCTGTAAATTGAGTTAACAACTCCTCTACATCTCTGACTTTAGACTCGTTATTTTTCAGACCATCTAAATTTGAATACACAATGCAAATTGCGGCATTCAAACAGGCATAAAATAGTTTTAATTCTCTGCTTGTATTCCACGTCTCCGCTGTTGATTCGACGTATAACCAAAGTACATCTAGTAAATAATTGGTAGCATTATCCTTTTTGGCTACTTCACTTAATTTTTGAGTTATTTTCTCAAATAATTCGGGTAAGCAAAATACATTCTGCTTGTACGGGATAGGCGGGCGTTGGCTATTTTTTTTGATCTTATTGAAACCAAAATTACTACCAGCGTATCCTATTATTTTCCCTTCTCGATTAAAGCCTGTAAGTAATTTACAGGTAATTGGAAAGCCCAAACAGAAACTGATTCCCCATAAATCGCGGTCAACTATTGCGTGATTTAGAATAGCCGAGGGAGCTTCTATTACAAATAGGTTAGTATCCTTTTGTCTTAATATATAATAGGTATAGATATCACCCTTTAAATAGTAATGCCCTTGAGAAGCGGAAAAGTTTTCCACTTCCAAACGTAGATTACCACGTGAAAAAGGGATTTTTTCAGAAAGTTGGCCAACCCAAAGGAAAATTTCATCTTGGAATAACTGCCAGTACAAAGATTCTAAATTAACTCTAAACCCTTTATTAGGTCCACCGTATTCAGTTGTTGAATCCGAGTAATAGGTCAACTTAGAGAAAAAGGTTTCACCATTCTCTGTAGCCGCATACAACGGGGCTCCCCATAACTTATTATCAGTGTTTTGTTGCACTGAACCCTGTGCTTCAACTGGTAGAATATAATTGAGCTTTGGTACTTGATCATCAAAGACTAATGTGGCGGGATAAGCTGACCAGTCTTCTCCTCCAAAATCTGTTTTCATTAGATTACGAGGAAACGTAGTAGAAGGTACAGTTAGACCTAAGATAGTATTTAATAGTCGAGCAGTATCATTATCAATTTTAATCATACTCCAATCTTTTTATTTTCAATTACTTAAAGTGAATGCTCGAATGATGTTTTTAACATTGCAAAATTTAAGCACGTTCAAACCTTATTAACTCGCCATCCAATATCGGCGACAGGATTATTTATGCAATAATTCCTCACGTCATCTCGATTTTTCCCATTTTTGGTTCTGGCCGTGTGTGTAAGCGCCTGAGCATTTTAGTTGACCTTAAAGAGTTTAAATCTCGACCGAAGAGTCAGAAGTAATCTTTGATTTCTTTCTTTTGGTTTTCACTTTGTTCATCCGTCTTGTCAGATCAATACCGATTACTGTAATTTGCTCAATCTTAGGATAACTAGCTGATAGTTTTTCCCAATGTTCTTGCAATGCGGTAACAAGCTCTGAAAATGTCGCTTCTATCCTGCTATCTGGTAATTGCCAACTTGTTTTTTGCCCCCGATATACCAGCACGAATATGCCTCGATTAGATTGATTGTCCCGTAAATAGTCTCCACATAACTGGTTCTCTAATCTTTCGAAGAAATCTGGTCCACTCCAATTATCGGCTAGCTTGAGTTCGACCGGAACCGGAGCATCAAAGAGAGAACTATGAAAACGACAGTCTGGCCGTTTTGCGTCGGCAAATTCTTCCTCCTGCGTAATCAGGTATTTACCCATGGAACGGCCTCGGCACCAGTTGGCTATAACTCGTCTAATACCAACTTCCTCCTCTTCCAATGCCAGTGTTGATGAATCGCTGCTATCACTTTCTTCAAGATTATGCTTAAGATCTAACAGCCGTTGAACCCCTAAATCAAATAGTTCACGGTGGTTGGCGGGTGTGCAGTCCAATGTTTTCGCGAATTCGCTGAATTGCTTAACTGTCCAGGGCGAACTATCTGCATCCATTTCTGCCCGCTCTTTGGCATTTTTTTTCATCCACTTTCGATAGCCTTCAGCCGGGTGTATTTGGGCCAATTCCATCATGGCTAAATAGGATTCTTTACCCGGCATAGGTTTAAGCATGGAGAACAAGTTGTCACGGGCATCCTGTGCATCATCGCGTAATCCAGGAGAATAGACTCCTTTGTTGGCTCTATCAATATCCGCTTAAACCCGGATATAATGATGCATCAACTGATACAGGTTCTTCAGGTGCGTTGGTGATTTAAAGGTTTCTCTTACGCTAGCCCCTGAACGCCTTCCCCCGAGAAGGGCCACAATTGTTTGCATGGCCAGCTTTGTGGCTTCTTTCTGATTTTCGGCATAAAGCTCAGCCAGACGATCCGAAAAGGTCCTTACCGCCGATTCAGGCTCCAGGCTTATCCAGGTGGAATACCAATAAGGAAGATGTTGCAAAGAGGTTAGTGTATTACATTTTTTGTCAGCTAGTCGAGCGAGTTCAATATCTGGGATCTTTGAACTTCCCTGAACTACTTTTAACATGTATTGTAGATTAACTATGTTCGTAGGTTCTTTTTCCAGCCTTTCCAGAAGCGGTCTAGCTATACTATCCCATAGCCACTCACAATCCCAGCTAACTTTATTTAATATATAAGTATAATCCTCTCCTTCTGGAATTTTTTCTAGTGCCAATTCCCAGCTAATTTCTTGAATAATTAATTGATTAATGAGCAAGGGAAAGTACTTATAAAGCTTTGGAAACCAGCTTGGAAACCCACCAAATGTGTGAAAAGCGTACCGGCAAGCTCTCTCAGCCTCTTCACTACTCAGGTTTTGTGGCCAGTCCGTCATTTCAGTTGATTCTAATACAAGTCCTGACAACCCAAATTCAATTCCAACTGAATTGGTATCTTTTTTGCCTTTTTCTGATCGGAGCGAAGGGGTATAAGTCCGCCAAAAACTTAACAAGCCATCATGAAAAGCGTTGGCAACTTCTATGCCGTAGTCTTTTATTAAACTTTGCCAATTTCGGCTAGCTGGTTTTGCTGAATCGGCTTTAGAAAGACTTCGTAGGCGTTCATACAGGTAATACTGAGCTTTAGAGACTGCCCCCTCATTTAAATCATTTGCACGCAGTTTTTCACAATTCTCGTTCAGCCATTTTATGTTTTGGTCGTGAACCAGCTGACGCTTCTTCTCTTGCCCTTTTTCTTGACGCTTCCACTGAGCTTCTCTTTTTTGCCATTTTTTATATTCTTCAGACGGAGCTGGTGGATTCACAAATTCGTCTAGTCTTTTCTTTAGCTCATCTTCATGTTCTACTGCCTTTTTAAGCCCGTTTAGCCAGTTCGCTGGACTTCCATTTTCTTTATATAATTTAAATGCTAGTGATAAAGCGACTAGTCGATCAGCCAAAAGTGAACGGTTGGAAATATCAGTTAGTATAAGCTGAAAATCAGTACTCGAAAACTTCCAAAACCCGTCAATACCAGAGACTTGCCAAAAGTTAGTCAGCGGTTCTTTTTCATGCCGTTCAAAATAATTACGAGTCTCTTCAACATCCTTCCAAAACAGAGCATGGTTCAGTTCCTGCCAGTCAGATAGGAGCGCTGGAATAGTGTGACTGGGTGCCCAAGTCCTATAACTTTCATGCGAACTAAATGAGGGAGCCTGAGTGAGGGCAAATAAACTGGCTGAAGTGAATACAGTTGAATGCTTGTTGAAAATTAACTTCTCGATTGCTTTTAGGCTGATGTGCATTAACCAGCCATATTGCTGCGATATCTCACAATATCTGCGCTCAAAAACTGGCTGACAACGTAAAAGCGTATCAATCCCTTTGACTAAAGTAAATACTGCGTCCAGATCTGCACGCTTAACAAAATTCAGTAAGGAATAACCAAGCGGATCGGAATCGTATAATTTTTCATTCTGTGTGCTCGCTAACGCTTTTGAAAGCCAAGCGGCCGACTCTTGAGAGCCATCTGAACTATTGACTAACTCAGCCAAGAGCCTCCTGTCATGGGGTGCTTCATCCGTGAGTAAATAAGTACAAACGGCATTTAATTCCTCTTTCGTACCCACTTCCTTTACCACTCGTATAGCGGCTATCCGGGTATGCCTTTCAGCATTATGATCTAAGGCGAAACCCAGGGCTATTGGTAAGGCCGTTTTCATTTGCCCCTGCCAAACCAGATCAAGCAGATAAGAGGTAATATCTGAATTATGCTTATATTCTTCCAGCAAATGGATAATATCATTTGCCATATCGGGTAGAGCGAAACGTTTTACAGCAGTCAACTGCTCAAAGGACCTGTAGGATGAGCTAGAAGCTAGTTTTTGACAGACTGAAGCGAGTATTTTTCGTCTTAAGTCAATAGGAATTCTGCTTGGATCGCCACCCTCCAGAATCAATTCTGGTTCGAGCTTATATACTTTTAGCAATAACTGCTGATCGAATAAAACCAGCCATGACAGGATTGGCCTCATGGAAGGTATGATTACTTCCTGCTCATACTGAGTGCGAATAAACAAGTGTTCAATTTTCTGCCTGGACCCCTCATTCTTTAATTGTTCAGAAAGCCATTCCGCCGTTAAGTATTCCCGCACCGATCGGTGATGAAAGCGGACCGTACCATAGATAGCTTCATCAAATATCGGACGGCTCAACAAAATCTGACAGTCAGTATCATCCCAATCGGTTAATATTGACTTTACATCGATGCCTCTCAAGTTATTAGTTCCATCAGGAATTCGAATTGCGGATTCATGCCTCAAAACGGACGCTGAAGCCAGCAGGCGAGCACCCTTTTGCGCTTTTTCTATCGTAAACGGCTTTGACTCTCGTCTGTCCTGATCACGTTCCTCCAGTCTTCGCTGTACACTGTGCTCCATCAACTCAAACCGCGTACCTAGACGCTGTTTATCATTCCAGAACGCTAACAGTTCCTCTAAATCTTGAGGTCGAGTGGTAAATACCCAGGCATCCTGTCTTTCAAGCTCGCGTAAAAAATCAGCACTTTTTTTTACCCCTTTCGTAGTGACAAACGTAGTAATTTGATTGCCCGTTAAATCAGCTAGTGAATAGACTTTGAAGCCTTCCTTCTTCTCATCAGGTGTATTATTCAATCCGTTTTGCAGAGAAGATGAACGGGCTTCTTTTAACGAAATATCTTCCTCCCCGATCTCAATTTTATTTTCTTTGTAAACTGTATAGACAGCGGGAAATTGAGTTTCGCAGAACTTTAAATCGGTTTTTGGTCGCCACGCAGATATTCGTGAGGTAATGACAATATGTGTCCGTTGAATAGCTATCGATATGCGTGAATACAGTTTACGAATTGCCCGTTCAAAGTCCTTTGGATCTTTTAGTCGGGCTTCGTCTACGGAATCAAGCAGTAACCATCCTTCTTCGTTTGAATTTAACCAGTTCTGAAATTCCTGGTACGTACCCTCTTCAAAAGCGCTCTCCAGATCATCGGCTACATGCTCCAGGCGCATGAAAAAAGCAAATTTATTCTCTGTTCGGAGCGTCTGAGTGGCATGGCGAATTTCTTGTGTTTTGCCTGCACCTGCCTCTGCGAGTATTACAACACGATACTCGTTTACTAGTTCTTTCCAGCCGAGCGAAGCGCCTGCCTGAAAGCGATTAAATTCAGTTAAATCAATGTCATCATCCGTTGACCCATCAATATAGTCAATCGGTAATTGGTTAAACAAGCGATTAAGATTGATGAAGTTTTCCAAAGCTTTATAGCGCTACGATAGCTTAAAATCGGTTATAGAGGATCTATTTCGTTTAATCCAATTTTATAGGAGGTACGATCAAGTATACACTCGTAGAGCTTGATGGATGTTGATTCAGCTTTGTCTTTTATTAAGTTAATTACCTCTATTTTTTGTGTTGTAGTGCATTTGGCACCTAACACTATCCGATCAATACAGTCAATTGGGTAGTTAAATAAATAGATTTGCTCTCCTGGTATCTGTTTGACTAAGTCAGCCTCATTCAGTAATTTAATGATCCGCCACTCTTTCTCATACTTCCATTTGATACTTTTCTTTAAAAAGATTTCGCGTACAAGCGTAGTGATAGCTTCCTCTTCGGATAAATCTGGATTGACTAAAGCAAGGCTTGGCCTTCTATTATTATAAATTACTTTTTGTAAACAATTCGTCTGATCGCGCTCCGATTTACGCTGGTTAAAAAAAGGATGGTCTGATTTGAAGCCAATAGCAAAACCTTTATGAGAATCCGCATAGTGAGACCACATCAATTCGTTATCAGACTTTTCAGTTAAACACAAGAGGCCAAACCGGCTATTCATATCTTTCTGTAATGTATCCTGAAATTGTTCTTTCATGCCCTCAGACTCCAAACCCACAAATTCGTTAAAGATTGACATCAATAAGGGTTGGACAATCGCTAAGGCATCTTCAGGTTTTGTTGATTGAAGCAATGAGCTAATCTCAGCAGGTAAATTATGTTCCTGTATGATTTGGTCAATGTTTTGACCAAAGTGAGCGAAGAACTCCTGCTCAAAGTTTGACCCTGTGAAGAGCGTTTCACCAAATGAAGTTATTTTGCTCCTCTCCACCAGAGCGTCTATGTGGGGTGTTACTTCAAATGGATCATTAAAGGAGCCCGGTTGCGTAAATCGGAGCATACCACTGGTTAAGACTTCGAAACGCGATAAGTATTTATATAATATCATTTAATCATAATTCTTTTCTCGGCCAATAAACTGTATGGACCAAGACATATTAAAGTATGGCTCTTGAAGCGACTTAAATATACTAGATTTACAGATAAAATACAGATACAATACAGATATGACATTCGAGAATAAACTTCAGTTTGACTTTGCTACCACGCAGGAGGTAATTCGTCGAATTGGCTTGATTGACGCCTTTAGAGGAAAGTGGGGCGCTATTGAGCAAAAAAATAATCGATACTTAAGAGAGCTGCGTAGAGTAGCGACAATCGAAAGTATTGGTTCATCAACGCGAATTGAAGGAGCAATCCTCACCAATGATGAAGTTGAAAAGTTAGTCCGGAATGTAAAGATTACCGAGTTCAAAACCCGGGATGAGCAAGAAGTATTCGGCTACTATGAAGCATTAGATTTGATTCTAGATCATGCCAAAGAGATTGACCTGTCGGAAGCTTATGTCAAGCAACTGCACGGTATCTTACTCCGTTATAGCAACAAGGACCAACGGCATCGTGGAGGTTATAAAACGCTCTCGAACCAAGTCGTGGCCAATTATCCAGACGGGAGTCAGCGGGTCATCTTCAATACAACGGCTCCCCATCTGACCGAAGCTGAGATGTATGAAATGGTTAACTGGGTTCGTGTTGCCTTAGAAAACGGTAAAATTCATCCGCTACTAGTCATCGGGCTATTTATCTATGAATTCTTGTCAATACATCCTTTTCAGGATGGCAATGGTCGATTGTCAAGGCTTATGACAACATTGCTTTTGCTAAAAATGGGGTATGATTTTGCTCAATATGTTTCCTTTGAAAATATCATCGAACAGCGGAAGGTAGATTACTATCGCGGGTTAATGGCAGGTCAGCAATACCGCAGTACAGATAAGGAGGTGATCGGAGAATGGATGGTATTCTTCCTGGATTGCTTGCTGACATTGACAAGTCGATTAGAAAGCAAGTATGCCTTATACAAGGATAAAGGAGGGTACCTGAACGAGCGTCAACAACAGGTACTGGCAGTGCTACAAGATCATCAACCCGTTAAGATTAGCGATTTGGCTATTCTACTACCAGACGTATCAATAAATACGCTAAAAAAAGACTTACAATATATGGTCCAACAGGGGATACTTGAGCGGCTTGGCGAGTTGAAGGCAACAGTGTATTTAGTGAAATCTAATTAGTTTAAATACCTGAAAATCTTTATTCAAAACAGCTTGCCCTATTAATACCCTGCTATATAAGGCTTAAGAAGATTTCCAGCCTATTCAAAACTTATTTAAGTGTATCAAAAATGCCAAGAAGTAATTCTTCCGCGTCTGGTGACCGTAGAGATTTTGGTGGTAAAGTCCCTCAATTTGAGTTGTTTGCGGACAAAATTTATGTAGAGTTAACTCGTCATAATTTAGCTTGGATAAAAGTAGGGGATGCTGATGCTGGGAATGCTGATGACATTCAATATGCTACCCGCACTGAAGTTCATGCTTACCAAGTTAAATGGTCACAACAAACTCAAAAACCACCTTATAGGTATTTAGAATTTATTAACATACTTCCCGAGTTAAGGCAAAGCTGGCTAAAATTATCAAAAGTTAATGCTGAATTAGGACTACCTGTATATATCTATTTACTCACCAATCGCTCATCTTCAGAGCATGATAGATTAATCATTGATGACGCACCAGCTAAATCAGTAGGTAGTTTCAGTGATTTTCTCTCCCAGGCATGGCCCGATATTAATTCAGGTACCAAGCCCATGGGTAATTGGGGGCTATTGTTAGAACAAGAGCTTATCAAGTTGAATTTAACCGAGACTGAGTTTTTAACGTTCTCCCAGCACCTACGTCTTGAATTTAACGCAACTCTTCCGCAACCGACAAATCATCGACACCACGATATTTACCAACAGGATGTCACGAATTTGTATAAATTTTTCCATGATGAACTTGCCCAATTGATGGGGCAAGTGAGTTTTACCGCCGACGAGCTCATTAGAAAGATGCAGTGGGAAGGGCGCTTAAAGGCTATATTTTCACATGACTTCTACGTTGACCCCAAAATATACCAGCCAAACATTACGACTATTGAAACCCTTTCTCAAAGTATTGAATCGTTGCCAGGCGGATATATATTCCTGGAAGGTAGCCCTGGTTCAGGTAAGTCATCTCTCTTAACAAAGTGGGCAACCGGCCGGCCGGAAAGGGTGGTTAAATATTTTGCTTATCTTAATCAGACAAATGGTAATCAGCCTATTCGGGGTGAAGCAGTTAACTTATTTCATGATCTAACTATTCAACTCACTGAAAGCGGCTTTTTCGGTAGTACAGTTTTGGGTGCTCAACGTGATCTGACACTAACTCAGCAGATTTTCCAAAACCAATTAAAGCAGGTAGGAGATATTTATCAGCAGGACTGTACAAAGACAATCATTATTATTGATGGTTTGGATCATATTCCTAGAGAATATGCTAAACAGGGAACGTTACTTGAACACTTGCCACACCCCAACGATATTAGGCCAGGTGTATATATTATTTTAGGTAGTCAATCATTCGATTTAGCTAGTTTAAACGTTTCTGTAAGGCAGGAGGTTGAGCAAATAGGTAGACATATTGTTGTTCGACCTCTGTTGCCAAGTGCCATAAGCAAAATTGCTGACAGCTACCTTGCTGAGCAACTTAACCCTACCCAACATGACCTCCTTTTTCAGATTTCGGGAGGCCACCCATTGTTTCTTCAATACATTCTGCGAACAATAAAAAACGAAACAAACGATAGGCCGATTGAGGAAATAGTAGCCCCCTTGCCTCCATTCGACCAAGATATCAGCTTGTATTATAATCGAATATGGCAGGAGTTTGAGACAGACGAAGACATTGCCGATTTACTTGGATTAGTTAGTCGACTTCGTTTTGGATTCCATTATGGTATGCGAAACGAGTGGGGGGTTTCTGCTTCTGTTGCTCGTAAAGCCAAACGTTGGTTTAATCAATTCTTTGACGAGTCGTTTGGCTTCAAGGTCTTTTTCCATAATAGTTTTCGCCAGTTTTTACTTTATAAGACGGCAGAGGATCCCCTCAGTGGTCAATATGACAAAACGGCTCATGAAAATTTTCACGTCCGTTTAGCTGATTGGTCAGAAACATCGAGCATTCGTCTCTTTCACCACGAACATTTATACCATGTTCATCAGGCCGCCCAAATTGATCGGTTTTATCAAACGTTGACCCCAGCTTACGTGGATAATCAGCGCTATAACTTTCGACCGTTCGATGCAATTCGCGATGATCTAATTATGGGTTTGCAATTAGCTGCGAAAGACCAGAATATGCAGCTTATGCTACGCTATGGTTTCTTGATGGGTGAACTTCACCGTCGTGAGCACAATTTGGATGAAAGCAATTTCCTAGACTACTTCCCCACTTTGTTTGATTTTGAGGCTATAACCGAATATGCGCTTTTACCAATCAATTCGCCCGAACGTCGTAGCAGGGCAATGGAGATTGTTCGACTACTGTATCGAAATGGTTATGAAACAGATGCTCGTCGATTGTTTGCATTTGCTGAACCCGCAGCTTATGCAGTGGAAGAATTGATCCTCGACTCTGAAAAGGGACACCATTGGCAGGAACAGGCGAATTCATTAAAGGAATGGGTTCGAACAAAATGCTTATGGTCTGATCCAGAAGAAATGCTTGAAAAAGTTTTAAACATTAAGATAGTAAGCGATAATACCGATAACACATACGAAGAGCAAAAACTACAAACACAATTATTGGATGCACTTATTCAGTCGCTTACTCACACCAAATCTCTAAGACAACTGTTATTAAAGATTTTTAGTAGGTTTGATTTTGGTCATCCTGGTAATATTAGTTTCTTTTTACCCCGTTTATATGATGTAGTGGACATATTGATTCAGGATGATGAAGGCGAATTGGCAGTTTTTTTATTAGATACCTGTCTAAGCAGTTTGAATCCTGCAAGTTTATCCATTGATCAGCGGATATTGCTAGCCAATATGCTGTATGAAATCGACACAAACTCGCAAAAATACCAAGATTGGATTCGTGATGTTGTTTTAAATCCAATAACATCAATCCCTACTGATATTCGTACCGATGGTTCGCTAGACTATTATTTACCTTATTTCAGATATGTTGCCCTGGAAACGGTTCAATATAAAACCGTTGACTTGTCAATCTTATTTCCCAACGCACCCAGCGATCGATACTATGATCCTATAGTAACAGACTGGTTTAAGATGATGGCGCGGACTGCTATAATAAAGGGGGAAGGCCTAAGGGGCGAACGGTTTAACAGCCGAAATCTATTGCCCATAATTCGGTTTTATTATAGACCTAAACCACATCTATCAGAAACCAGCCAAACACGTGTGGAATGGTCGCGAAATTCCTACTACCGACAGATAGTTGAATCTATTGTAGTGTATGGTTCGAAAGCATTTTCTGAAGCTGCTACCTTATTTGAAACTGAAATTAATCAAAACATTACATATTGGTCTGCTGAACTCCAATTTGAGGTTTGGATAACATTCCTACGTCTTGGACTTGACAAGGAACGTTTAAGGGGACTGATTAACGGAATTGCTGGAGCTATTATTGAGGAACAAGGTGACTTATACAGCCGGATGAACCTAGCGCTAAAGTTAAGCGAAACCTATTTAAGCTTGGGCGCATTTGAAACCGCTCAATTCTGGTTACGGCGGTCGGCTGATGAGTCGTTTGGAGTAGGTTTTCGTAAGGATTATCAGTTCAACGATTGGATTGCTTGGTTGACGAAAGCAAACGTTGTCGAACCAGAGAAAGCTCGGGAGCGTATCCGTTGGATAGCCTCCTACTTGAAGCATATTGATCAAACAACCGATGGCAAAGCTGCGTCAGGTCGTGCTGCCTATGGATTGTTAAAGTGTTGTATTAAATGGGATACTGCCACTGGACTGGATCTGCTCGACTGGTTACTAAAGAAACTGTATATTGATGTTGATGATGGGATCGAACTTATACTTGATAATTTATTGCAAGAAGAAGTAAGTTCGGATTTGTTGTCTTGTATTGCCGATCTGTTCGGAAAAGTACTCTTACTTTCATCCAAGTCGGCTTCAAGTAAAACGTTTTCCCATCTTATACTGCTACTCCAACAGCATCAACAGCCAGAACTGATAAATGAGATAGTTGAGGATGTTGAGCGTTATGCCTTACAAGAAAATCGTCCAGAGTACTATGATTTATTAAGGAAGGCAAATGTCTCTTTTTCTCCAGCGAAAGGTTTTCCAATGGATCAACGCGAACATAAGGAAAAGAGCGAGGCCACAGTGCGTTTGAGGAACGACACACGAATTTCTCAAGCAGCATTTATTGAAAAGTTTACGACAGCCTCAGAATTACAGAATTTAATAAGTCAGGTATACGAAACATCAGGTAAATTCAACTGGCAGGCTTGTTTACTAAAAGTTGTGCATGAGATAGATGAGCCATGGTTAATTCAAACATCAACTGTCATAATCGCAGATACTCATAGTTCATTCTTGTTAATATTAGCATTAGGAGAGTTAGCCTATCAAAAAGTGTATACTAGTGCAGTTAAAAATATTTCGACAAAACTGCTATCGATTGATGATGCATCTTGGTCTCCGTTTAATGATGGTGGACTAAGGCTACGAGCTTTTGAATTTGCTATAAAGGTTGAAGGTGATTTGGCACGCAAAGCCGCTTGGCTCGATTTTATACGTCAATTTGAACGATCATCGGCAGTTGAATTACTACGTGAGCTCGACGAAATCATTCCTGTTCTATCAACTTCTTCTGACATTCGCTCAATTTGGTTAGAAATTGAATCGTACCTGAGTCGGATGTTTTTACACATAGAAGCAAGTACCGATGTACCTGAATTAATCGCTGCTCCAATTGATAACCAACCAGAAGCATTGATTGCCAGATTAGCATGCAACCTCAGTCTGATTGCAGAATGTGGCTTGAGAGAAACGGCCTTAGTTCACCTAGCAAAGCAGACCGCAATGGGCTATACTGGTTACATAGAAGAGATTCGTCGCTTTGTCAAAGATATCACTGTGGACATCGACCAAGAGATATTTGCCAAAATTGTTCTGTATGTTGGCGAAATTGATCTTGTTGTTTTAGCTAAATTCACAAATGAACTACAAAAGTTATCTAGATCTTCACTGTTAAGCAGTCGGATAGCCGCCAATGTCTTGCTGCAAAAGCTCAATGAGCCTATTCAACCAAGTCCATTGATTCAACGTCCATTAGCTTGGTTAAGAATGCCGTCGAGCAGAATAAACCAAGATAAGGAATTACATCGGTTTAATGAAGCAATGAGCGAGCTTTGGATTGGTTCCCGATTTTCAAAGGAGCGGCTTTTCAATATGTTGATGTATCATTTAGAAACTGTAGGTAAGATTACAAGTTTTGATGCATATGCACTATTCAGTCGGACTGTCGATTTATTAATAATCGAATTAGGGCGCGGAGATAGTCGTTTAAAAAAGCTGGCAAATGGGAGCGAAATTAAGTTAGAAACTACATACTCCCCATATTTTGTTATAGTCTCTTTCTTAACTGACACGCTCCTGAACGAATTATGGGAAGGAGGTTATTTGCCAGATTTACATGAAGTAGCATGGTTGAACTCACTCGTTGATCCACAAATTTTTCAATTGGAGCAGCATCGTCGCCCAGAGGAGCTGCCAGGAGTCAGGGGATTTGAAGACTATTATACATTGCCTTCGGACTGGATAGAGCAGATCAAGGATGGCTTTATTCATTTCACAAAGCAATTGGGGAACCGTATTGTAATTGCTGAAAGGACAATATTTAGAGGCTTGGGTTGGGATCTTGCCTCTGAAACACGTGAATCTTGTTTAACTATTAATGAAGGTAAATCATCTTATGAATTTCAAACTGGTGTGCTCTATAGAAAAGAAAATCTATTAATAGCTGACTATGTAGAAATGAGCCAAACTCACTCCACTCTGACTCCTTCTACCCCACTAATCTTTGCTAATCATGCAGACCGTTTCATTGATACACCAACCCATTTAAGTGAATGGGTCGCTATAAATCCAGAAATTGCTCAATTATTAGGATGGCGATTGGCTGACCCGCTCAAATTCCAATGGATTGATGAAAACGATTCAATTATGACAGAATCTTTCTTTTGGGTTGATGGTAACATTCGTATGACACCTCCCCAATTTAGAAGCCAGGCCGGTTGCGGGTGGATTGTAACGGCATCTCAAGAAGCTTTCAGTACACTGAAAGCTAAGTTTAATTTAATTCAAAAATCACAATTGGATCGACAAACACATGATAGTTCTACACGAAAGCCATTCCGTAAAACTCTTCAGCATATTGAGAAAATAATTTAAAATCATTATTGAATTAGGAAACTAAAGTGTGGCTATCAAGTTGAGCTTACAAAAGTAGTCTAAGTTAGTAAATGGAAGACATAAAGCCTGTAATTAAATAAATAATATGCCGTATTCAAATCCTGATGTATTAAAACACGTTGAAAACGGTAAGTATTATTATGTTGAACATAGTGATTATGACAACACTAATGTCTATGGTGAAGTTAACCAAAGTGATGTGCAGTCAATTATAGATAGCAATAAAGCTATTATTGAGTACGAATATTTTTATTTAAAAAAATGGGAGATAGAATTAAATTTAGAGGATTTTTATGCAACAGTTTTTGAATATGAACAAAAAGTAAAAAAACTAACTAGTTTTGAGGAGATATATAATTTCAGTAAAGAAGAGATTCACGTTAATATTAATAGAAAATTTATTAGTTATATAAATTCTGCAAGAATTTATATAGATCATATGGATGCAAGGTTAAAGCATAAGTATGGACAAAATTCAATACAGTACATGAAATTTGAAAGTGCAAAAAGATATTGTTATGATACATATTTCTCCTATAGGTTTTTCAATCAATTGAGGAACTATGCAGAGCATTCTGATTCTCCAATCACACAAATAGTATTAAGTGGAGAGCCAGAAAAAGACGGAAAATTAAAAAAAGGATCTACATCAGTTTATTTTGAATTTGACAAAAAAAAGCTTTTAGAAGACGCAGGAATAAGGAAAAAGCTTTTGGTTGACATGAAACGAAGAAATGATTTCTTTCCAATACTGCCTCAAGTTGAAGAATTTAAGAAGCCTATAAAATACTTAATAGATATGTTATTAATAATTGAAAAAGAGTATTATTTATTAAACTGTAAGACGATAGAGGATTTCTACAATTCTAGAAAACAAGGAGGAGCTCCTGAAATAACAAAATTCATATTTGGACCAACAAAACAAACATTAATTTATTCCTCAACAAATATAAGGTTAGATTTAGTAAAAAAGATAGATAAAGAACTTAGTAAATTAAAGTGAATACTTGAATATTTTATAAATTTAAAAATCGATTCATATGCCCGAAAATGACCCTTATCGTAGTCGATTCAATCGTTGGCATGACAAGCAAATGGATTATTTATCCTTTTCAATAAATCTCGTGTTCACAATAACTATTGGGGTGGTAAGTTTTGTAATTAGTCAAAAAGATCTTTGGGCTAAACCGCATGTAATTGAAACCAGCCTACTTTATCGGGGCACTTTAGTGTTACTTGGTTTATCTGCTACTGTAGGTGTTGGAGCAGTTATGGCAAGACTTTTAGCTTTCCGCTATACCAAAGACAAAGTGAAAGTAAGATGGAATATAAAAAGAAACACAAGCAATCTCACGCAGGAAAAAAGGTTAGTTTACAAGAATGAATTAACTAAACTTGCTAAACGTATACTTATCTGTGAGGCTTATATATGGCCTTTGTTTTACTCTCAGGTGGGCTTATTGCTTTTGGCCATTTGGTCTTTAATAGTATTCTTTTGAAAATAATTATTGTATCTGGTTACCTTAATAACTGGACATAAAAGAAATGTAAATTTCAGAACTGTGTTCAAGATAAATTTATAAAAAAATTACTTCTTGAGGGCATTGTGCCAGATTTTTAAAATAGGTAGGTTTGGTAAAAACTATTATCAACTAAACAGCTACTTGAAATGGGAAAAAATATAATAACTAAAACATGTTATATGTGTAACTCCCTGGCTACAAGTACGGAGCATGTTCCACCACGTTGTCTATTTCCAGAAGAGAAAGATTTTAAAGGGGTTAACTTAAGAAAAAATTTACTAACCGTTCCATCTTGTGATCTGCATAATATTGAAAAATCACAAGATGATCAGTTTTTAATGGCCACATTAGCGGGTGTAGTTGGCAATAATATAGTTGGGTATATTCATACGAATACTAAAGTAAAACGCGCGTTAGATAGAAAAAAGGACCTTGTCAACTCTACAATTTTTAATGCAAAGAAAATTACTGGTAAGACAATTGAAGGCTTGAAATTTCCTTTACTTAAAGGCTCTCCTGATATCAACAGGCTAACCAAATGTTTTGAATATATCGCTTATGGACTTTATTTTATTGAGTATAAAAAAAGATTCGAAGGGGAATGTAGCGTCTTTATAAGCTTTGTAAGATATAAAAACCCTAATTTAGAGAAAACAAAAATTTTAAAAAAGAAGCACTTAATAAGGATAATATTGTAAAAATTAAAGGTGAAAACCCTAGTGTATTTAAATATTACTTTTACCCGCCTGATCAATCTGGAATCATACTATTGAGACTTTTTTTTTATGAAGGCTCAGAAGTATTTGTCTCCTTTAAGTTAAAAGATTTACGTTTCAATTTATTTCTAGAATTGAGTAAGATAAGTGATAAAACTATTTTTAAATTTGATAATGGAGAAACTATTGAGTTTAGTAATAATGTAAAAAGAATTCAACCGTAATGGCTATAAATATTGTAAAATGTAAATTGGTATAATAATCCTACAATGATTTCTTCAAGTCATCCCTTTGCCTAAATACGTTCAATTAAAGGCTATTAAGCAACTTTAAATGTACTCGTATTGCATTATAAATCAACACATTACTTGATTAAAATAGGGTCAAAAAAATCGTTCAGGAAAACCCTTGGACCTATGAACGCTTTTCATGACTTACAGTGATAATATATCGTTCAACTCCTGTGCCTGAAATCGTTCACGAAAAGGTTGCCTTTTCTGAACGATTACTATGAAAAGTACAAATATTGAATAGGGGAAGGGAAGATTTACTTATTTCTACTTTAGCGGAAAAATACTATTTTTAGAATAGATTTAGATTGACTATTGGCTCGTAGTTAGCAACTCTATGCACTAGTTAACGGACATTTGTATAAGGGCCAATACACCGTCTCCAGTAGGAGCGTTTTCGTGAGATTATTGAGTTTTAGCTTATCCGAATTGAAGGGGTTAACTATTTATCAAAATTTGACCCCTCGATTTGGAGAAGCCAATAGACTATAAATGAAAACCATGAGTTTACCTTGACGCTGGCCAGTAATGACCCTCAAAACAAAAGTCGGTACTGAGGAACTGGAAAAAAACCGATTTGGTATTGTGTGGCTAACTGCTGCGTGCGGTTGTTGTACGTGCGCGTAAACACATTCTGTTGCCCGGTGAAATTCTGTAAATCCAGTGAGATTTCATGCGTCAGTCGGCGGCGGTTGAGTCGGTACGAAAATTTCAGATCCGTGCGGAAATAAGCCCTTAGCTGCTCAGAGTAAGCCGCTTCGTTATGATAAACCGCCCGCCCCGCCCGAACGGAACGAGCGTAGTCGATGGGCGTTTCGTACCGACCACCGGCCGTCGTCAGCTTCCAGTCCACGTTGAACGTGTTATCGCGGTGACCTGTTTTAAACGCCCGCCCGGCCAGTAAATTAACGACGTAGTGCCCATTGAACGCGGTGTTGCGCCAGACACCGTCACTACCCTGGTAGTTTGAGTCGAAAAGCGAAACAGTCGTCAGGAAATAAAAACCTTGCTGGTAGGACCGCTCCAGCGTGAGTTCCAAACCATAATTCCGTCCGTGTCCCCGGTTGACTAAACTATCGTTGTCGGGCAGATCAAACGAGGCGCCCGCGTTCAGCATTGAAAATGACCCGGTAGTTGGATCAACTGGAGCCTGACGAATGCCCTGGTAATAGGTTTCTACTTTTAGATGCAGGCTGGCCGACAGACTTCGTTCATAGGCCAGAGCCAGGTGACGGCTGCGGGTAAAATCCAGGCTGGTATTCGTAAGCCGGTACGCATTGTCGGTAGCTGGTGTTTGCACGAAATAGCTGGTCAGCGGTTGTAACTGGCTATGTTCGCCGTACCCTAACCGAACAGACTGCCGGTCATTTAACTGGTATTTCAGACCCAGTCGGGGTTCAATTACCCGGCTGTTGGTCAGCGCGAAATGCTGCCCATGCAAGCCGCCATTAACGACCAGACGTTCCGAAAAACGGTGCTGCCACTGGCCGTAGAACTGGATCAGGCGGCTTTGCCCGGACTGCCTCAGTACGGATTGGTCGTTTGCGGCTGCCGGCTCATACCGGTTTTGATGGAGTGAAAACGTAAACCAGTCGAGGGTGAAGCCCGCAGTAAATAGGTCTTTGACGCTTAGTTTCTTGTTGAAAATTCCGTTAATCGAATATTTAGTCTGGGCATGACGGGTTTGCTCGAGCCGGACGGGTTGCCAGTTCTGTCGGCTCAGCGAATCAGTTGTCACCCATTGGTCGGTGTAGGAACCTGCCACGGTAAGTTTATAAAACGTGGTTGGGCTCAAATGGTGCTGGTACGAACTGCCGACTATACCCGTTCGGTAGCCCGAACGCATATCCTGGTTTTCATCGCCAAACAAATCCTGTTTGGTCGTGTCCATTGTGCTGCCCAGCAAGTTAATGCCACTCAATCCGCCCAGTCCAAATACCGAAAAATGACCATTCCGCCCGGTGGGTATGTCCACCTTAAGCGACAAGTCCTGATACTGGGGTACGGCCGTTCCCAGACCCAGATCCAGGCCCAGGGCATTAAACACCGCCAGCGTAGAATACCGGTAATTGACCAAATAAGAGGCTCCTCCACCAGTACGTGCTTTATCTTTTTTTGACAGGGGTCCCTCAGCGCCCAGTTCAAAGCCGTTAAATCCCATCTGAGCCAGGTACTCGGACTTGTCAGCGTTGCCTGTACGCATGTTCAGGTCAAATACCCCGGCAATTGCGTTACCATACTGAGCGGGAAACGCTGCGGTCAGAAAATCAGACCGGTCCAACACGTTGTTGTTGAGCATACTGACCGGGCCGCCTGTGGTGCCTAATGCACCGTAGTGATTTGGATTGGGAATGTTGATGCCTTCCAACTGCCAGAGAAGTCCCAATGGCGAGTTTCCCCGCACGATGATATCGTTTCGGTTGTCATTAGCCCCACTAACCCCCGCGTAGTTGCTGGCCATTCGGGCGGGGTCACCCCGGCTCCCGGCAAATCGGTTGGTCGCTTCCGGATTAAATGAATGGACACTCACCAGGGCCAGTTCATTGACCGGGCTGGTCTGGTCCCGACGGGCTTTGACAATGACTTCCTGAGCCGTAATCATCTGCTCGGTTAGTTCAACCGTCAGGCTCACTTCCTTACCCGCCGTAACCAGCACATTGGGAATGATTCGTTCCCGGTATCCCAGAAATGAGATCCTGACCGTTTGGTAGCCCAGGGGCACCTGACGGAGGCTGAACGAGCCGGTTTCGTCGCTGGTTGAGCCGAGTAGAGCCGATGTGTTGAGCACCATAACGGTAGCGCCCGGTAGGGGGTATTTCGACTGACCGTCAATAATCACCCCTTTGATCGTTTGGCTGGCTGGCTGGGCTTGACCCAGTGAAAAGTTGAGTAGGGAGAACAATAGAATCAAGCGTATGTGCATAACGAAAACGTTTATGGTCGGTTGAAAAAGCCTGAAAAAGGCTACCTGTCCCGTTTATAGCGGGCGATGAAACCGCCGACTGGCTACTAGTCGCTGGGGATAAATGACGGCCTGAATGAAGTTGAATTCGAGTTGCTGAAACGAAATAGTCTGCCCGTTCACCTGAGTCCTGAGAAAAGGTGAGTAGCGCAGGTTGGTGCGTAGCAGGATGGACTCGTAGCGGACGGGCCGGATGTCCCAGCCCACGACCAGACCGGGGGTGTACTGTAGGTCGCGCTGGTCAGTTACCAAAACGTCATCGTCTGTCTCCCGAACGCTTAGTTGTTCCCGCGAAAAGCTAAGACCCACAAAGGGCACAAACCCGTGATAGTCCAGCAGGTTCTTATACACCTCTAGGCTGATGGAGCGGCGGTCGAGTTGCTGGGTCAGACCGTAGGCCGTGTGATCGGCGACGATGTGGCGGTGCGCCAGTCGGATGTCAAAATCGGGCTTGTAAAAATAATAACCGATCGATGCATCGAGGAAGGTGTTATTGCCCGACGGGTTATTAAGGTAAGGCCGGTTACGGGCATTGTATGCCGAACGGGGCAGCGTAAAGGCTGCCGAGGGTCCCACATCCAGGTGAAAGCCACTGAGCTGTCCACGCTGACGCAGGTACTGACCGAAGGCTTGTTTATTGTCTTTTTCCAGCGGACGGGTTACGTCGATCAGGAATTTATACGATAGCTGAGCGGTAAAGGTTGGAAAACGAACGGGAGTCGTAGTTTGGCGGGAGGTAGCATAGCTAAACGTACGGGCGGGCAGGTACTGCACGCCCAGCTCAAACCAATGGGGGCCGCTCAACCAGTTCAAACCGCCCTCCAGGGTAATCACGTCTTTGGTAAACGTGGTTCCCGCTAATTTTTCATTGACCCGCTGGTTATAGGACAACGTTGACCAGTTAACGCCCACATACGGATTGAGTCGGTGGTAATGCAGTTGCAGCGGATGCACCCGGGCACCGGTGGCCACATTGGTCGACACGCTGTAGTCCTGAAGCTGGTCAATTTTAGGACGAATCGAGGTCAGTGGTATCGAGACGAACAAATCGGCCAGGCCCCAGAAATGCGTAGCCCCAATGGTAAACCGGGGATGATAGGTGCCGGGCAGCGTTAGGAGTCGCTGCTCACCCGTTGCACTTAGATACCCGCCCTGAACCGGGGGAATATACTGCCCGTCGAGACCCAGATGCAGTTGCGCGAAGCGAAAACGGCTCCTTTGGTTAATCACTGGCTGAGCGAGCGTGGCGGTGGGCAAACTAATCAGTCCCGTGGCGGCCAACAGGCCGTATAAAAAGAAAGTCCGAATCATACCGATGGCGGTTAGGGGTTGTATCGACTACCAAAATTGCGGCAGTACACCCGGAAACTGCCCCGTCAAACGGATTCTTAACCCCGTCAAACGGATTAGTGCTGATTGATTGAGCGGCTACGCCAATTTTGAGCGGCCAATCCTTTTGGGTATATTTACCCGACAGCGATTGGGCAAATCATAATCGAAGCCTATGATTATCAGGGCGAAGGACGAAACGGGTCAGTACGCGCCCTTTGAGAGCCAGTATCAGACCGAGACGGATGAACCGGCGGGGGTGATGCAAACCAGAATCCTGGTTCCTAGCCCTATTGTACCCTGGTCCATTACGGACCTGACCAGTCAGCAGATCAAGATTACTCATGCCACGAGTCAGATCAAGCAGAACGTGATTCTGCTCACCGAACAGGCGAGCCCAACGGTTGATTTATTTGTGCAGTTGAGTGGTCAGAGCCTGATTCGGCACACGGACCAGGTCGACCGGGCTTATCAATCCGGTCAGTGTAATATGGTTTACACCCCAGCCTACGAGGGTGAGCTCCGGTTGAGTGGGCCCGCCATCTCGACGGTTGCTGTGCAGTTTTCACCCCTGTTTTTTGGCCAGTTTCTGGATGAGCAGGTAGGTTCGCTGAATCGATTAGCGGAGGGTATGGCCAATGGGCAGATGCAAATGCTTGCTCCCCGTAACTTGCCCGTTAGGCCTGCCATCAAGAGCGTCCTGCACACTTTGTTGCACTGTCCCTACCAAGGTCTAGTGAAACGTTTATTTCTGGAAGCCAAACAAATAGAACTGTTAGCCTTATTGATTGATGAGGCCCAGAAACAACCCTCAACCCGGCCAGCCGGACTGAAAGCCTACGATGTGGATAAACTAATGGCGGCCAAAGCCTGGTTAGACGAGCATTTTTTGGAACCCGTTACCCTATTCTATTTAGCCCGGCTGGTTGGCTTAAATGATTTCAAATTAAAGAATGGCTTTCGGATCTTGTTTGCGACAACGGTGTTCGGTTATCTGAGCGGGTTACGGCTGAACCATGCTCGCCAGTTGCTGCTGGACGGGGGGCATTCGGTCGCTGACGTAGCCGATATAGTGGGCTACGGACGGGCCGACCACTTTAGCCACGCCTTCCGCCTTTATTTTGGTTATCGGCCCAGCGACCTCAAAGGTTAAGCCAAAAGCCTGTTATACTACGCTCCTGGTGCTCGATAACCGAATCAAGTTGTTAGGATACCGACACTTGGTCGGTTCGGCTAAAGAGTCAACTTTTTTCCAGGGCAATACAGTTTAACCGCTTATTACTATCTCTTTGAACGCCCATTTATCGAAGCAGATATATACCCCCCTGTCGTCTCAAGGAGGAGCCTTAGGCGAGAATCCGAAATCCTGGTAGATTAGCTGACGTGAAAGCGGTTAGTCAACAAAGTAAAGGTCCACAAGGCACGCGTTCACTGAAACCTAGATGACCGAATAGAATGAACTATGTACGGACCGCTATGCTGGTGCTTACCTTACTCCTCAACCCAGCCCGCAAGGCCCTGACTCAGCCCATAACGGCCCGGCAAGTGGACCAATTAGTGCAGCCTAACCGAGCCTTGTTTCACATTCCTGGTATCGCCATTACCATCATCAAGGATGGTCGGCTCATCTTCAACAAAGGCTATGGCCTGCGTTCGCTGCGCACCAAACAAGCCGTCACCCCCCAAACCTTGTTTGGGATCGCCTCCAATAGTAAAGCATTCACCGCCGCCGCCGTTGGCTTACTGGTAGAGGAAGGTAAACTCCACTGGGACGATTTAGTGACCCACTATCTGCCTGATTTCCGGCTCTATGACTCCTTGGCTACTCGACTCCTCACGATTCGGGATCTGTTAAGCCATCGTAGCGGATTGCCCTCGACCACTGGCGATTTGATGCACGATCCCGATTCAACCAGTTTTAGTCTCGAGCAGATTTTGTTCAATCAACGCTTCATTAAGCCGACTTCCTCCTTGCGCAGCCAGTTTGCTTATACCAACAACGGGTATTTGGTCGCAGGCGCTATCGTGGCGAAGGTCAGTGGGATGAGCTGGGAAGCCTTCGTTGAGCAACGTATCCTTCACCCCTTAGGAATGACCCGTAGTGCCGCCTCGTTCCAAGACTGTCAGACAAATCCGAATCTGATTGACGCCCACAAACGAATTAATGACTCAATTCGGGTGGTTGCTCGCTATGGCTCGACTAAAAATGATGCTGCCGGGGGTATTTATTCCAGCGCCGAGGAAATGAGTCAATGGATGCTACTCTTTCTGAACTGGGGTCGGTATAGCCCTTCTCTGAGCAAACGCTTGCTGAGTGAGTCGCTGATGGCTGAGCTGGTGGCCCCTCAGACGATCATCCCGGTTGGCCAGCCAGGCTCGTATCAAACCCATTTCGCCGCTTACGGGCTGGGGTGGTTTCTGAGTGATGTGAAAGGCTATAAGGAGATTGCGCATTCGGGTCAGGATGTGGGCATGGTCTCGGCGGTAACCCTGTTGCCCGAACTAGGCTTGGGTGTGCTGGTACTGACGAACTCAGAAAGTGGGGCGGCTAGTACCATCACGGATCAGATCGTCGATAGTTATATGGGTATAGGGGGCCAAGATCGAACGGCTCAATTGGATCAACGAGAGCAATTTGGACGCCGAGCGAGGCAGACCGTGCTCGACTCGATTCAGCGGCAAGTGGCCCGGCAAGCGCCTTTATCGAGCGCTGATTTAGCTGCCTACGTAGGCATTTACCAGGATCAGTGGTTGGGCAAGGTAAGGATTAGTTTGCGCCATGATCAATTGTGGTTTGCCACCGAACGCTCGCCCCAGTTGCGAGGCCGTATGGATTGGTTTGGGGATGCTCAGTTTGTGGTGCAGTGGCAGAATCCGGAGTTAGATGATGGCGTGCTGATTCGCTTTGGTTCTTCCTCAAGGGAAGTAAAGAGCAGCTTTGTGCTTCAAGCGCTAACCTCCCCAAGGAGTCACACCTACGATGATCTCCGGTTTGAACGGATAGTAAGATAAGCTTGGATTTTCTGTCTAGGTACCCTTTATACGGGTAAATTTATACATACTCCTTTGTCTCAGGTGGGAGCGTGGCTGTTGCACAACTCTGCCTGTGCATAAAATGGCTGAATAGGTTGGGTTTTTGTATCTTCAACTATGCAAGGCAGAAAACACGATCACGAAAAACTCGTCACCCGTTTCCAACTTTCCAGCCGCATTCCGAAAGATAACTTCTACCGTCGGCTGAAGGAAACGCTTGATCTGACTTTCCTTTATGAGCATACCAAAGCCTGTTATGGCTCGACAGGCAATCCCTCGATTGACCCAGTTGTCTTCTTCAAGTTCATGCTCATCAGCTACCTGGAGAATATTACCTCTGATCGTAAGCTGATTGAGCACTGCTCCATGCGCATGGATATGCTGTATTTCCTGGGCTACAACGTTGATGAACCGCTTCCCTGGCACTCTACGTTGAGCCGTACCCGCCAACTTTACCCAGAAGCACTTTTTGAGCTACTATTTGATCAGGTGTTCAGCTTGTGTGTCGCCAACAATATGGTGGCTGGCCGTCGAGTAGCCATCGATTCAGCCCCTGTTAAAGCGAATGCCTCGATGGAAAGGCTAGTAGAGAAACAGCCGCAAAGGCCAGGGCCCAAGCTACTTCCGCAGGCTGAAGACTCTAATGGATCTGTAGATTTGGTACCCAAACCCAGCAAGCGTCAAGCTGCGCCGGTGATCACCGCTACTGATTATCAGCTAAGACAGTTGAAAAAGCGCCAGCAGAAGTTGAAAAGTGCACCAACTACCCTGGGCGCTGGCAACGAAAAAGCAAAATTATTGAGTAACAAAACTCATTACAGTCCTACTGATCCCGATGCCCGTATTTCCATTAAGCCAGGAAAAGCTCGCAAACTCAACTACCATTGTAGCCTGGCAGTGGATACCGCCCAAGGCGTTATCAGCCATGTGCAGGCCGATTTTGCCGATGGTCGGGATAGCCAGTCACTACCTTCTATTACGCTGAAGCTTCAGCAACGGTTGGCCCATAATCAACTGCGTCTAGAGGAGCTACTGGCCGATTCTGGCTATTCCAATGGGAGTAACTACGCCTTGCTGGAGGGGTGGAACATCACGGGATGGATACCTGTCTTCGGTCAATACAAACCCCAAATCGAAGGCTTTCCCTATGCCCCTGAAGGCGATTACTTTACCTGTTCGCAAGGTAAGCGTTTAGTGTTTAAGACGTTTGACAAGAATGTCGATGGCGGCTGGATGAAAGTCTACCGGGCGGATTACCAAGACTGCCGACAGTGCCCCCTCAAACCCGCGTGTGTGCCCAAGAGTCAATGCCGACAGATTATTCGGACGGCCTATGATCCCTTCTACCGGCGAGCCGTGGAACGCCAGCAAAGTCGGCGGGGAAAGCGTATGAAACGACTTCGCCACCAGACGGTGGAACCGGTCTTGGGCAGTCTGGTGGAATACTATGGATTACGGAAGGTAAATGTACGAGGCAAAGCCAGTGCTCACAAGCTGATGCTGATGGCGGCTATTGCCTTCAATCTGAAGAAGTATATGAAGTTCACGCCCAAGTCTACTGTCAGCCAGGCCATAGCCCTAAAAGTGGAGTGGTCATGGGCTTCTGGTGACACTTTTCTGAGCTTTACCATGCTTTATCTCAACTGAGATGGGGCAACGAGGTGAGAAAATCTGACCACTAGCCTATACAGGATGAACAACCGATATGGGAAGCGGAGTTGTGCAACAGCCACGAGCGTTATTTAAGACAATCAGTCAACTCCAGTTAGTAGCATACCACTCAACTTAACCTAGCATTGATTCTATGATTGCCGCACAAATTTCATCGGGCGCATTCTCCTGAATGAAATGTTTAGCCTCTGCTAACAAACGAATTCGATGGATGGGAAAGTAGGTGAGCAGCCGAAGCCGTTCCGACGTTTGAAAGGCCCCGTCAGCTTCGCCCCACACGACTAAGACTGGTTTTTCCCGTAACTGGCTCAGACCGGCTTCTACTTCCCTTAAATAAGCCGTACTACCCCGAATCTCTTTGGGAAATATCCACGTAGGTAGCCGGGAAGCTGGCGTTGAGAAAGGACCCAGGTAAGCCCCTAGTTCCGACTCGGTGAGGGTTCGATTGGTACCGGCTGGAATGAGCCATTTGGCTAGGGTGTTATAGCGCGTAATTAGCAAACGGGCCAATGGGTTGCCAAAGACGACCGAGAACGCAGTCATGCCTCCCCTGGCAGGCCACGCCCAAGTATTACCCAGGATGAGCGAATGAACTAAATCGGGCCGACGACCAGCGAAACCCAAGCCAATGGGACCGCCCCAGTCCTGAACCATAATACGCAAATTGTGGAGCCTTAGTTGATCGACTAATCCCTCTACAATCATCGAATGCTCACGGGGCGTAAAGCCGTAGCCTGCTTTGGCCGTGCTGAGCCCGAAACCGGGGTAATCCAAGGCAATACAGCGGAACGTTGGGGCAAGCTGTTGAATTATATGCCGATATAGGAACGACCAGGTAGGATTGCCATGCAGTAACAACAAAGTGGGTCCCTCTCCTTCATCTACGTAATGAACCAGATTACCATCAATGCTCAGGGAATGACTGGTAAAGGGAAACAAGCTGCGGTCAAGCCAAGTAGGGTTTAAATCGTTTCGGATCATTAGTTTGTGCTTTATGTAGGTTACAGTGTTCAGATTTCGAGGAAGACCTGAGTCCATGACTAAACTAAATTCAGGAATAGATATGTTCTCTACGTTGCTAGTCATCAACATTTAGTTACACAATGTGAGCTTTGTTAAAAGTTAAAAATTGAGCGTATTAAGAGATCATTATACACATATGATTTGGACATTCTCTGACCGTCCTAAAAAAGATAGCAAGTCCACTTTAGCATCATTACCCTTGAGGAACAGCCACAAGGATGACTTCTTTGTCAGTGGTTTGATCTAGGGGCGACGAGGAGCCTTTCAAGGGAATAACAATGCCTCCACCGACAGTCCGTTGATAGAACTGCTTGTTGACTCGAGACAGTTTTGAGTCAAAAACAGTACCGGCCTGTGCATCCGTGGCGGTAAGCCGATAATAGTAATCATTTAAGACGCTGCCCGTGACCTTCCTGGTAAATGTAGGTACCTCACCCGTTGGGTTATGATAATAGGAATAGGTTAGGGTGTATTGATCGCCACCCGTCTGCTTGATGACAAGGGCAAAACTGTCAATATCCAATTTACTCTTTATGGGAAACCCCGCCTTATTGGCTGTGTGCAAGGTATCTCCAGCGACAATGTAAGTCGTGACTAAGTACCGTCCCGCAGGTCCATCGATAGTTGTCGCTGGCGATGGAGGTTGAGTTGGTCTGACTGGGTTTACAGTAGGTTGAACAGGCTGAATGGGCGCTATAGGTGCTTTAGGTCGACAGGCAAACAGGCTAACAAAAAACGAAACTAATAATAGCTTTTTCATGAGATGAAAAGTTTATACCGTTGAGAACCAAACCTATTTAGGCTTAAATTTAGGGTTTGAACTAATATAATCACAGTGGCTGTTGCAAAAGTAGATCAGTATATAATAAAATTGATCAGGTACCGGTAGGGCGATTACCATTCCACTCTGTTCAATGGGTGTGAAGCGCAAATACTTCTTTAGATTGTAGGCCATGGCCGCCACATACATCACTTTGGCGGCCGCTTCCCGGCTCCGGGTATTGATTTGACGCAAGCCGTAATAGTTGATTAGGCTCCCAAGGACGGGCTCTACCGTTGCCGACCGGATTCGCATCATTCGCTTGCCAAACCGACTCGATAACCGCTTCACCATTCGCTCGTATTGGGCTTTGTAGTAGGTATGATGCAATCGCTTTTCGCTGGCTTTCTTGCCCTTACACTGCTCACGGATGGGACAACTCTTGCAATCGGAGGCCTTAGCCAGGTACCGTTTTTGGGGATTCCCCTACTTATCGACCAGCAACTTGTCAAAGGCCAAGCGTTTTCCTTGACTACACGTGTAGCTGTCGCTCTTGGTATCGTAGTGAAAGCCTGGCCGCTCATTCTTGTACTTGCCATGGGGTGAAATGAATCCAGTTAACCCTCTGATTTCCAGTTGTTCGTAATTCTCACCGGAACTGTACCCGGCGTCAGCCACTACAGTACTTACGGCTATGCCAAACCCGGTCAAACGGTCTCGCGTCGTGTCGACAATAGGCATCAGGTTGCGACTGTCGCGCCGGTCGGCCGAGTTGGCCTGAATGTGGGTAATCACGTGCTGAGACACATCGACGCTCACGCTGGCCATATACGCCAGTTGACGGGGCTTGCCCGTTTTGAAGGCAATGCGGGCATCGGGGTCTGTGGGACTATAATGAGTGAGATTGCTCAGCAGTTGGCCCGCTTTGTTGGGCGCTGCTTTTCGAATATTGCCATGAAAGCGGTGAATGTGCTTTATGCGTTCTTCAGAAGCCGTCAATCGAGGGGCGCTCGGTTTACCTAAGGAAGCAGTAGTCTCAGACGGCCAGATGGCCGTTTTTAGCTTCAACCGACTCATCGATGCATTGGCTTTGATGTAGGCGGAATCGATCACTTGAGTATGGCCACTAACCAGTCCTTTCTGAATGCATAAGCCAACAATGTGCGTAAAGCACGTTTCGAAGACCGAAACCGGGATGCGTTGGCGGGTTCGGCAGAGCGTACTGTGCCAAGGCAAGGGCTGCTCTAACTGGTAGCCCAAAAACGCACGAATACCCAAGTGTAAATTGGCTAGTTCCAGCAATTTACGATCTGAGGTGATGTTTTCAAAATGACTCACCAACAGTAGTTTAACAAACACCACCGGATCAATGGATGGTCGTCCGGTGACACTATAAAAGGGCTCAAATAGTGGCCTTATGAAGCTAAAGTCGATAGTTTTGAACAGTTGCTGGTAAAAGTGGTGGGCTGGCACCAGTTTCACCAGCGAAGTTTGGATCGTGTGAACGCCTAGCATAGGCTAACAACTAATCTATCCTTCAATGAGTTACTTTTGCAACAGCCACATCAGTTATACAACCTGCCTAGAAATAGTACAATTATTGATTCCGATACAAAAGTGACCATCGGGGTGATTTGTTCAGGTTTTTAGTTAATTGCCCGGACGATTCATCACTTTGCTTAAGACTAATTCATACGCCTGGGGAGAAACGCTCACTTCACCCCAATACGGATGGTCTAACGCCGCGATCAGAAAGATCAGCAGTCCAATCACGGCCGCCAGTAAACTCACCAGCACCCCATGAAACCAGAAGGACTTGACCACAAATAAGTAACCGAACGTTAACGTTAACAGGGCGCCTAGTAACACCACGTACCAAATCACACCCGGTACACTCCCGCTGATGGACTCAGCCCGTAACCGACGCAGTTCGACCAACGAATTAAACGTCCGAATCGCTTCCTGGTGAAGGATCTTACCCGTTTCGGTGGTGGGCTCAAAGGCCATCAAGGGCCCCTGCAAGCCAACCAATTCCGCCGACTCGCCGTCATGGATAAAGCCCTGCCGCTGTAAGGGCCACGACTGCTCGATGATAAACCGGGTGTAAGTCCGTAACTGAGTTCGCAGCTGGATTCGCTCCGGGAGGGGATACCCGGCCAGATCCCGGTACAACACCGCCAAACTAGCCGCTTCTTGGGAAGCTAGTCCCGTGGCCTGGGTGTAATTCGTCCAGGTAGCTACCGTGAGCAGGCCCAGCAATAAACCATACAGCACCGTTACCCCCGAAAAGAACCAGCCCACCGTGCCGTTGTCAATTAGGGTAGCCAACGTGCCTGCATTCAGGCGACGGTGGATCAGGCGTAGGCCTACCAAGGCCAGGCTCACGAAGCCACTCATGGTCAAGAAGGCAAACAGCCAGGTGGGCAAGTTATAGAGCCAGATCATAAAAAGTCCGTTGTCGTCGACCGCATGGATCAGCGGGGACCAGTTGGGTGGTTGTGGCATGGGTTCATCCAGATGGCAGGGAGTAGGCCACCAGCACCAGGGGTAGATACAACCAAGGGGTGGGAATTGTTTGACGGCAAGCCGTTGCCTAGTCCTTGGCTGATTAGTAAACTCCTGTTTTATATTGAGTAGAGATTCTTCTACTAAACATTTCAGGGTCTGTCGAGGCTTATGGCATTTTACAAACGTCCGTGGCTGTTGCACAACTCTGCTTCCCAAATCGATTTTTCAACATCTGACTTGGCGAATAAGATTTTCTACCATCGTCTGCCTTATTAGTTGAAAAAAAGCACGCTAAAGCCTAGAAAAGTGTCTTGAAAAGACAATGACCATTCCACCTTTAGGGCTATGGCTTGGCTGAGAGTGGACTTGGTGGTGAACTTCATATACTTCTTCAGGTTGAAGGCAATAGCCGCCATCAGCATCACTTTGTGAGCCCCCGCTTTACCCCGTACATTGATCTTTCGTAACCCATTGTACTCTACCAGACTACCTAGGACCGGCTCCACCGTTCGTTGGCGAAGCCGTTTCATGCGTTTGCCCCGCTGACTTTGCTGGCGCTCCAGAGCTCGACGGTAGAAGGGATCATAGGCCGTTCGGATAATTTGTCGGTATTGACTCTTTGGCACACAGGTGGCTTTGAGCGGACACTGTTTGCAGTCCTGGTAATTCGCCCGATAGATCTTCCACAACCCGGTTTCAGCGTAGCTGGCAAAGGTCTTGAAAGGCAATCGCTTGCCAGCTGAACAAGTAAAGTAATCCCCCTCAGAATCATAAGAAAAGCCTTCGATTTGAGGCTTATAGTGGCCGAAGACAGGTATCCAACCCGTTATATTCCATCCTTCCAGCAAGGCGTAGTTACTACCGTTTGAGTAGCCCGTGTCAGCCAATACCTCTTCTAAACGTAGCTCATTGGCTACCAGCCGCTGCTGAAGCTTGAGGGCAATATCCGGCAAGTATTGGCTGTCCCGGCCATCAGCAAAATCGGCCTGCACATGACTAATGACGCCTTCGGCCGTATCGACTGCCAAGCTACAATGGTAGTTGAGTTTGCGGGCTTTGCCGGGCTTGACCGAGATACGAGCATCGGGATCGGTAGGGCTATAGTGCGTCTTATTACTCAGCAATTGAGCTTTTGTGTTGCTGGCTCCTAGATTAGCAGGTGCACTCTTTAATTTTTGCTGGTGCTTTTTCAACTGTCTCAACTGATGATCGGACGCCGTAATAATCGATCCAGGGTGGCGGTTGCTGGGTTCAAGTATCGTGTCCACTCCCTGATTCTGATCCTCGACCGATTGGACCAGCCTAGGACCGGGCAAGTTGGGTTGTTTTTCTAGTAGACTTTCCATGGAAGCATTGGCTTTAACAGGAGCCGAGTCAATGGCTACTCTGCGGCCCGCCACCATGTTGTTGGCTACACAAAGATTGAATACTTTGTCGAAGAGTAGCTCAAAAAGTGCTTCTGGGTAAAGTTGGCGGGTACGGCTCAGCGTGGAGTGCCAGGGTAAAGGCTCATCCAGGTTGTAGCCCAAGAAAAACAGCATATCCATGCGCATGGAGCAATGCTCAATCAACTTTCTGTCAGACGTAATATTCTCCAGATAGCCGATGAGCATGAACTTGAAGAATACGACGGGGTCAATTGAAGGATTGCCGGTTGAGCCATAACAGTCTTTGGTCTGTTCGTACAGGAAAGTAAGGTCAAGCGTCTCCTTCAACCGACGGTAAAAGTTGTGCTTGGGGATACAGTTGGAAAGCTGAAACGAAGTAATGAGTTTTTCGCGGTCGTTTTTTCTGCCTTGCATAGCTGAAGATACGAAAACTCAACCTATTCCAAGTTCTAGGTACTGTATAGTTGTGCAACAGCCACGTCCGTTTGTAAAATGCCATAAAGGGGTATATTTAAGAAATCAGACCGTGGAACATCTGTTTTCTACGTGATAAGGGTTATCGTATGAATTACATCTGTTACTACCGGGTATCCACGAAAGCCCAAGGCCGCTCCGGGCTTGGCCTGGGGGATAAACGGTCTATTGTGAATCAGTATTTCCAAGATGGGGATAAACTTTTGTTGGAATTTACCGAAGTTGAGTCCGGCAAAAAGGGCGACCGGCCAAAGCTTCAGGAGGCTATCCGAGCTTGTCAGCAATGGGGGGGCGAAATTATTGATTGCAAAGCTCGACCGGCTCAGTCGGAATGTAGCCTTCGTGATGACGCTACGGGATTCAGGCGTTGATTTTGTCGCCTGCGATTTGCCGGATGCCAATACGCTTACGGTTGGTATGATGGTTACGTTTGCCCAATATGAAGCGGAGCGCACTTCCGAACGTACCCGTGCTGCCCTGACTCAAAAGAAGGTGCAAGGTTTTAAACTAGGTAAACCAGAGAACCTGACCTTAGAGGCCATTCAAAAGGGTGAAGCAATTAGAGTAACAAATGCGCTAACTCATAAAGCTAACGTTCAAGCTACGGAGCTGGCTACACTCTACCGGAATAATGGCATGACCTATGCTGAAATAGCTGACAAGTTGAACCAGACACATTACCAGACCAGACGGAACAAACAATTTGATGGTAAAGCGATATATCGATTGCTTCAACGAGTGAAAATGTAATTCACTACAAATCGACTACACTATAAAATAGTTTCAATACCATAATACATTCAATGCTCAAAAAAATGATATTTCCATACACCGCACAAGAATTAGATGATGTACTAAAAGCTTGTATTGAGCTTAAAGAATATCGTCCAGAGGATTATATATATACAGGAAATATTTCTGTAGGTGAACCAGATGATGTACCGATATAGCAGTTAAAACAAAAATTGAAGTACATAGCGAACTTAAATATATTTCTTTTAGAAGATTTAGGTCATGGACATGATAATATAGAGTATTTTCAAATTGGGCCTTATGCCAAAAAATTTATCACTGAAGGTGGATTCGAAAAGTATTTTGAAAACTTACTCAATGAACAAGAAATAAGTAAAAAGAAAGACACTATTTCTGTGACCCATGAATCAAGTCAATGTGATTATGTTATCATAACGGCATTAGAAGAAGATGAAATGGAAAGAATAATACCAGTTTTTACCAAAGTTGGAAATATTAAAAATGACAGACATTTAATTGAATATGGGTATCTAACATCGAATAAGGATAAAAGAATTGCTTGGTCGTCTCAACAAGCTACCGGTATGGTAGATGCTTCTATTCTTGCAGCAGAGATGATTATCCGGTTTAATCCTAAGTTCTTAATAATGCCAGGAGTCTTAGGTGGAAAGCCAGAAGATACTAATATTGGCGATATTGTTGTTTCAACCAAGGTATTTACTGTTGATAAAGGAAAATTTAATGAAAATGATTTTAAAAGGGAGATTGAAGCTGATAATACAAATAGCTCTTATATCACTGCATTTCACAGGAACAAAAATAAAATAATTAATTACATAAAAGATAGTGATCCAACTAGAAAAAATAGTATAAATATTCATTTTGAGCCTGTAGCCTGTGTTAGACAAGTGATTAATAAAAAATCTTTTTTTATTGAAAATATCGTTACAATCGAGAGAAAAGCAATTGCTTTAGAAATGGAAAGTTATGGTATTGCTAGAGCTTGTGAATTAATAAATGATGGCAAAACAATTCCATTAATAATAAAATCTGTAATGGATAATACACAAAATAAAAATGATGGAGCAAAAACATACGCTGCTTGGACAAGCGCAATGTTTGTCATTTTTATACTGGAAAATGATTTAATCTAAAAAAGGGAGAATCATCTTTTCGAAATTAGATAGTAATAGACGGACGTTGCGACAGAGTCTGCGACTGAACCTTGAGCGGGATTGGTATCAGTAGCAACATTCAAGTGGATGTCTAACTTCTTTTTTGGGCTTTGAGATGGTTTATACTTTCAACCTTAGTTGTACTTATTGATAGCTGTGGCTAATTCGTCAAATTGTGCACGTTGAGCCCCCACTTGCATCAGTCGTTACAACGTAATGGTTTTCTGAGTGGGACATACATCGTTTAGGATCGATTTATTAAGGGTAAAAAATGTCCATTGATCCAAATTGAGTGGATTGATAGTCGGTTTATCCTGGTGATGAAGTAAGCAAAACACATATAAATCCGACTGTCGTTTTACTTGGTTGCTATACTAGCCAACTGCTGCATCCCATCCTAAAGTAGGGCGAATACCAAAACTGATGGAAGAGAGCTTTTTATGATACCATGACTGCAAATAGGCTGCGGATTTAACTTCAATTTGCAAACCTGTACTTGTCATCAAGTCAAATGAATCCCATTCGGTTCGTAACGACGATGCAATACCCAGCGCTTGAGTTACCAGGTATTCAGCCAGTTTTCCGCGTAATGTATTGTTGACTAAGTCAGAAGATGACC
Organism: Spirosoma pollinicola; assembly: GCF_002831565.1. NCBI lineage: Bacteria > Pseudomonadati > Bacteroidota > Cytophagia > Cytophagales > Cytophagaceae > Spirosoma > Spirosoma pollinicola. The sequence continues at coordinate 4,953,359 of NZ_CP025096.1, forward strand.
AACGCCAAAAGTCAAGAAGCGTAGTGTCCAGTAGCCGTCCTTTGGAGTGAAAGTGCTCATCTCCAGTTTTGATTTTTATCTTAAGAGCATCATATCCAGCAAGGTCATCATGAGGCTTTTGGTCCATAATATAACTAAGAATTATACTTGATAATAAGCATCCAACTGCGGCAACTTACTACTAGGGGAAATATTACGTGAGCGACGAACGCGTTGATTGTGTCTAACAAAGAGATGTAGCTTGACATGGCTTTTAGAGGATAGCTGAAGGGTTCAGTTGATTTACTTGAAGATAGCCGCTACCTTCGCCCAATACTTAACTTTAAAGTGAATAATTTTGTAACGATTCGATTATTCAAAACGTTTAAACAGGTAACTTACTATACCTTTTTGGTAGAAGGTAGGGAGCAATCTGAAACTGATACTTTCTTTGCTCGTTTTGAAAATGACCTTGCTTTAGCCAACGATTTGAATCTATTAGTGGCATGGATTGGGGAAATTGGCCAGAACCGTGGAGCCAAAAGTCGCTACTTCCGCTTTGAGAATGATGCGTTGGCTTTACCACCTCCGGCTAAGATCATGGCTGAGTTGGGTAATAGCTATTGCCAATTTCGCTTGTATTGTATTCGGCTATCGGATGAGATTGTCATCTTGGCCAATGGTGGACGAAAAACGAGTCAGACAGTGCAGAATAGTCCAGAACTGATGACTCACTTCCGATTTGCCAATAAAATGGCTCAACAATTAATCGAGTTGATCCAATCCGGCGAACTGGTGCTGGATGGCAAACAGATAGCGAATCTAGAAACGATTGAACTACTCGATTGATTGAACTTATATATGGACGCATTCGACCGTATTACCGCCCGAACGCCCAATGAGACCCGGCGTTTAGTCACTAAGATGCTAGATGTAGCTGATCGCATTCATGCTATTCTTGAGCAAAAGGGCATGAGCCAGAAAGACTTAGCCGTTGCTCTCCACAAATCAGAATCCGAAATCAGCAAATGGGTCAGTGGGACGCATAATCTAGAGCTGAAAACCATCGTTCGGATTGAAGAAGCCCTGGGTGAAGATATTTTAACCGTGCCTAAGTCTCAAGCCCTAGCTTAGTAGCTTTCACCAATAATCTTGTTACTGTGTAGACCAACGTTTGTATGTGAACAAAATAACTATTTACCGCTCATTCCGGGGCTTTCAAATTGACAAACATTTTGGGACAGGCCCTGAATAACTAGTCAGAGCCTGCTCCAAGGGTGCTACTTACTGTGAGCGACCAATGCGGAAATGTAGTCCTGCAACGTAGTGGTCCCACGCATGGGTGCATCAGGTAGCTCGTAAGTCTGATCCAACGTAATGGCTGTCATGGCCGCCATCGACTCAGCAGCTGGCCTAGAAAAACCGGTCTGTTGTAAAGTGCTCACCCAGGCCTCACGCGGAGTTTCAACCGCTTTAACCTTTTTGCCCAGCGCATCGGCAAAGGCAGCTGCCACATCGGCTGACGAGTAGCGTTCCGGCCCTTCAACATAGTGTAAGCCGGTTTTTTCAACCGATTCCTGTAAGAGACGAGCACCTACTGCCCCCAAATCCTGCGGGGCAGCCATTGGCAACTTAAAATTAGCTGGATACAGCGTGTGGACTTGACCCGCTTGCTGGGCTGTTGCCAGGGCCATATCCCAGTTACTCATGTAGTAAGCCGCTCGAACAATGCTGGTAGGAATGCCGGTTTGAACTAAACCCTGTTCCAACTCATAGAGCACTCCCAAATCGCCCATCTGGTAGCCAGGCTGCGCACCGTACGTTGATTCAACGACGATCTTTTCAATGCCCGAGTCCGGTAAAGCCGCCAGAATCGATTGGACACTTTTGCGTTCTTCCTGGGCCGTGTCGGTGGTGATCGGGGCGGGCGGATTGAGCACGAACAGACGCTTGCCCCGCTTAAAGACCGTCCGTAACTGGTTGGCGTCATGCACGTCCGCTATAGCGACGGTTGCTCCTTTCTGCTGCCACTCTTCCTTTTTCAGGGCATCGTGGGTAATAACGGTGACTTCCTCACCTTGGTCCAATAATGATTGAGCTACTGCCGATCCGACATGGCCAGTAGCACCCAGTATGATGTACATAATGTTCTTAAGTTTAACGAGCTGAGTGATGAACGACAGCGATTACTACTGGCTGTCCCGTCAAAATTAGGGTGGCCCTGCGACAAGGGTATGTCAGGGGTAGCTAACTTTATTCACTCAAGCTCTCGAAATACTGCTTCAAGGTGAGTGGATGCGGAACGAATGTCTCATCTAGCACTTCAAGCTGCTCGATGCGGTCGAGCCTAAAGATGCGATAGGCACCGCGCAGCCCACACCAAGCCACCAGCAACCAGTTTTCTTGGGTGCTCATCAGTAAGGCGAAAGGTTCCAGCGTTCGACAGGTCAATTCTTCTGAAGCGGCCCGGTAGTCGATGCGTACCCGATGGAAGCTGGTCAGCGCATTTTGTAGGGTAGCTAGGTAGCGGCTCTCGGGCTGGTCGTTGACATATACCTTCAAGCGAGAAGCCAGAAAATTAGCCTTCTCTTGGGTAGGGCTTCGTAAGACGGCCTTGAGCTTGATCATAGCCTGACTGTAGGCCTGCGCTAAAGAAGTGTCTTGCTGGGCCTGGACCAATTGCTCCACCGTAATGAGGGCATTAGCCTCTGTCTGAGTGAAGGAAACAGGTGGTAGTCGGTAGCCTTCAACTAGCGCATAACCTCTACCTTCTTCAGTCAGGATAGGTATTCCGGCGCTTTCCAGGGTTTTGATGTCGCGGTAAATGGTGCGGACGCTGACGGCAAACCGGCTAGCCAGTTCCGTTGCCGTAATTAGTTGTTTAGTTTGTAGAATGGTTTGGATAGCCACTAAGCGGGAAAGTCGTTTTGTTTCGGCATCAACCATAATTAATGATCAGTTCATAACAGGCTAAAATTACGAAACGAAAACTATCGTTTATCGCTGGACTACACTCATATATAATGTTTGCTCGTATCAAGCTGAGAGGGTTTTATGGAACAATCCCTTTTAGGTTGGCAGTCGATGATTTCAAAATCTGTCCAATTCAATCCATAGCATACGAACACAAAAACACGCCCGGCTGTGAGCGTGTTTTTGTGTTGTCTTCAGGTAGCGACTTTGTATGATCTAGCTTTATTGCCGGGTTACATTGCCCCGAATAGCGCCCGACGGGAATTGAGTAGAGTGGATGTTGGCATAATAAAACCCATTTTTCATACTATCAACCCGCGCTTGACTCGGCAGAGTTGCCGTGCCTACGATGGGCGAAGTCAGGGAGGGAAACGGAATTTCCGGCGTCGGGTTCGCGCCGTTTACGCCCGCCGCATCGCCCGGGATAACCCGGTGAAGATGGCCAGCGGTAACCGTCGATGAAGTCGGAAACCCCGAGTAGGTAACGGTATAACTCAGTACGCGGGTCGATTCGTTGAGCGATCCCATGAACGTACCCGTAGCGGGTGATGTCGTGGAGGTTGGCTTCTCGTTAGCGCCATTGAGTGTGGCCATGAAGTTGGTCGTCGTGATGGCCGTGACTGGATTATCATCCTTTTTACAGGCTGTCATCGTTAGGCCAACAGCCAGAAGGGCTACGGTTGATAAGGCAACTGATTTCATTGGTTTCATAATTTTTTTTGATCGTTGAGTTAACCGAATCCGGCTTATTAATGGCAGGAAGACTTACGGAAGTCTTCCTGCCATTAATAAGCCCTTTGGGATGTGTTTTGTTAGACGGACTGAGCATATTGGGGTAGTTAACATAGTTGGGTCGCTTTGCCGTTTCGGTGTTACCCTCCCCTTGCCGCCTATCCCCACTTTTGGTGGTTTCAGACGAACGACCGGGCTGCCGGAGCAGTCACACCGAAACGGCAAAGCGACCCGATGTTAGGTTATCGTAAAACAAAATACACAACAAAAAAGCAGACCAACAGGGTCAGTCTGCTTTCCGTATCTATCCACACCAATAGAGTATTGTTAAATCCTCTTTGATAGGTAGTTAAGCAATTATTTAACTTATTTATTACCAGTTAGATTAACATAATTACCAAGTTGTCAAAGGGTTACCCCTTTTTCCACCCGTCCCTGATCTTGCAATCATTTAAGGTGAACGAATCGCACAACTAAGATTATGTTAGTCGATTTAACTTGGATTGCTGTATTTACCTCGACAGAACTAATCTTAAACTTGTCCTGTCAGCAGCTTAATTTGTTCGATGCAGAAACTCATAACCATTCCCACAGGGATCTTCAAAGTAAACCGAATAGTAGGTAGGACTAATTGGAAACAAACCTGGTCCAGCCGTGACGGTACCGCCTGCTTCTTTGACTAAAGCAGCTATCTGATTCACCTCCTCTTGATTCTCAGCCCAAAAGCCCACCAAATTTTTATTCGGCTGATGAGCCTTATCCTCGGTAATGGCAAAGTAAGCCGCACTTGGAAGCTCACCTTGTGTGGCAAATACCTTCCATTTTGGCGAATCATATCGATTGGTGAAACCCAGTTGAGGCAGTAGCTTCTCGTAAAATGGGAGTGTCTTTTCAAAGCTAGTCACATAAAGGTCAATGTGGCTAAATGGATTTGGCTTGAGAGTCATAACAAGTCGATTTTTGCTGTTGTATAAGTAAACATTATGCTAAACAGAAGTAATTACGAGGCTAAAAAATAGAGAGATAAAGTCGTGTTAGTATATTCATATTTGAGTATTCGATTCAGATTATACCAAGAGTGGTCAACCTCAATAAATTCGTGACTAAAGACCCAACTGGAGCTTTCACTATACAACTTTTCCGAATCGAATCTATAAATCTGAACTAATGTAATCTGCTTGAGCTGGATTAACTCTTGTAGATTACTGGCTAGCACCTCACCTGGTGTTATCATGCGAGCGATTTAAGCAGGTGTTGATTTCATTAAACAGATGTTTCTGGTTGACTATTAGATTAAACCAGTTTTCTGCTGTGTAATCACCTTATGTTATATACTCAGTAAAAATACTCAGTTAAGCCCTATCAAGAAGCATATGTTACTGTAGTTTTATTTATATTCGAAAATCAAAGGAGCAAGTCTCCTATGGTGTGGATAGAAGCGGAAAGCAGGCTAGCAATGTTAGTCTGCTTTTTTGTTGTGTAATCTACGTTATGTTCACCTAGACGAAAAGTTTAACAAATCTGGAGTTCTGTTAAACAACTAAGTTAGGTGCTTTCTCCTGAATTTATCGTTTATGAAAGAAGAGTTTTACAGCCGAGTGATGGCGGTGGCCGACTGCTAATTTGACAGTCGGCCACCGCTACCACCTTTTCAGGTTTATCCCCTGTTCCCAGATACATAGCCTTACGGTACCGTTTCTTTAAACGCCCTATTAAAGAAGCAGATACATGAAGGCCGCTTCGTCTCAGGGAGGAGCGTTTTCGTGAGATGGATAAAGTTTAAAAAAATAAGACGCCCTAATCTAATAATAGGAGGGCTGAATGAAAGCGCTATACAGCCCCTCGCCTAGCCAACGATTAAGGAGCCATATACAATAGTGAACCCCATTGATTAAGAGCTATATGATTCGTTGGCTAAATACTCTTCAATCAATCCCTACTAAGGATTGCCCATCAGTTGGTTGTACAGGCTCTCAAATTCTTTTGTTTTTAACTCCGGCATGACCTGCGTATGGCGCTGCTCAACGGGCTTCAGCAGTGACTCAGCCAGTTCTAGGGTATCATCTCCTACTGGATGGAAGAGCATCTCTGCCGCTTTTGCTGCGTACAGATAGGCTTTCTCTAACGCCTGTCGGCCTGTAGGGGTTAATTGAATGAGTTTGGCCCGCTTGTCCCTTGGATCGGCCCGTTCACTGATAAAGTTGCTGGCCAGCAATCGATTGATGGCTTCCATACCCGTGGTGTACTCCGCAAAAAGATAATTGATCAACTCCGTTTTACGGACTTCACCCAAATAGCTTAACCCATTCAAATAATAGAAACTGTCGGCCGAGGGTAAACTGGTTTGAGTCATGGCCGCTCGGTGGTAGAAGCTATAAGCGCTGGAGATACGCCCTAGGGTTCGCAGCAGATTACCCTGCTGCTGACTACGGGTTAAATCAGGCTTTGACTCGGGTTGCTGTTTTTGCGCTAAATAATACCGACAAAAGTGTTCAATGGGCTGATGGGGGAATTGCTGATCGTATTCCGCCCAAGCCGATACAAGATTAACTACTGGATTAGCCATTGCCTAATATATCGCATTCGATGTAAATAAGGGTAAAAAACATTCACAAAGTCCCTATTTGTATCTTTATGGATGTATATTTGATTAATTAACATCCGAAAAGATACAAATATGACAGGCGAAGCAAAAAATTTACCACCAATGATATTTGGTATTTATCCCGGTGGTGTAGCTGGTGCACCAGGGAATACAGGAACCGTGGCTGACTTTGCTGTGGGTAAAGCCGACAATCCAATCCAGATCCGTCGGGCACTCGCGCAATTGCAGGGATCGACTTCGCTGTTTATCATCCGAAGTTACGTGCACTATATAGGCCAAGGTATCATCGAAGTTAGTAGCTCCATCGTTGATCAACTGGATCAATATAGGGGACCATGCCAGCAAGTTGATTTAGTGGTTGGCTACCATGCTGATTCGTATGTTAAGCAGGATTGGCAACAGGGGCTTAGCCAGCTATTCGATCAGTACGGCCCCCTCCTGCATAGTTTACAGATCGCCGAAGAACCCAACTTATATCATTTCCCGGGCGATGGCGTGTTTCCTCAAATTAGTCAAGTAATCGTAGACGGCGTCAAATGGGCCAAGCAAGAAGCCCTCAAACGGAACTTAACGGTCAAGATTGGTTTCAATACCTTACCCAGCTTTGCCGAGACTGATCCGTTCTGGAATTCGCTTAAAGAGTTAGTTGATGCGTCCTTTCTAGCGTCTTTGGATTACGTAGGGTTAGATTTCTTTCCGGATGTGTTTAGGCCGGTTGCGGAGGATGGTCAGCCTATGGACTTACGCCAATCCGTTCAAGCGGTACTAACTCACTTACGGGAGTCTACTCTGAAGAAAGCAAACATTCCTTTTAACGTTCCTATTCATATCGCTGAACACGGTTGGGCTACAGGCCCCGATCGCAGTTATGAACGGCAGGCTCAGGTATTAGAAATCGTCATTCGAAGTATCTATGAATTGAGGCAAACCTTGCATATTACTCACTATGAGTTGTTTGCGCTTCGCGATGCGGATAGTTCGAATCCCGGTCTGTTCCACCAATTTGGACTTCTGCGGGATGATTACTCACCGAAACCTGGGTTTTTAACCTACCAACGGTTGATTAACGAATTTGGTTAGTAGCCTTTCAATAGGTAGAACAGCCATCGAAAGCGGTTCCATAGCATCAAAACTGCTTTTGATGGCTTTAAAAAGAAATGAATTCCTGGCCATTTGCACACTCAACTTGTTCATAGTATTTGCCTTGACTAGATTATATCATTCACTCTATGTTGGAAGTTGCCACCTTTAAGCTTCATTGATCATCTCAAAAATCGCCCGTTTTTCTGAGATAACCTGTTCAGGATAATAAGGATGTTCTTAGAAAATGGTTGCTGTCCGCCCGGCGGCCCGGTTAAATTGCCATTCGCTCCGGCGACCCGGTCATTAATCAACCGCAGCCGCGGACGGTCGCAACGGCGGCCCGTGCCTTATTTTGTTTTATGAGATGAGTTTGTAAAACAATTGGGAAGAGGTTATAGCCAAGCAAATTTTGATGGATATCATTCATGTGTTAAGCTAGCCAAGTTTATTTCTGGCTCATAGGAATCATACAATTAAATATTATCCTAAATATCTCGAATGTGTGTTTTCGTTATCTATAAAAAGTGCAAAAATAGTTTTTTGAGCTTTCGTTCATGAAAACCCTTCGTTGATTGTACAATCAGTTTAACTATCTGTATATTGGCCTGCTACTGCGACTTTGAATCGATCAAGTAGTTTTAACGCTTTGTGTCGTAAATCTTGCTTGCTTAGTGTCGCCAGCTATACCGAATAATAGAACCACGATACTGATTCATTGAATTAGCTAACTGAGTCTTCTTGCTTGGCAAACAGCTCATGCCAGTTCATAGAGGGCCAGGCCGGTGAATGACGATTTCGGCGTTTCCCTAACCGGTGTTTAAGCCCGGCTTGCCCAAGCCACCTCCGTGCAAGGGGCCACCCTGTGGCCCAATCCGTTTCGATAAACAATGCACAACAACCCGTTTCATAAATAATAAGAAGACAAATTTGTTCACCGTTACACAAAGACTTCTTTGTGTAAATTGGTGAATCCTCTTTATTTTGTAAGTTGCCATCGGTTTACCACCCGTCGTACTTTACGACGTACCCAAACCTGTACATCGACGCTTGTTCACGTTTGTCCCTATGCCCTCTTCCCAATCATCGAGCCTGACCTTACCCGCCTTGCTCAGCTGGTATCGTGAGCTGACCAGGGACTCGCTTCCGGTGGGTGGTCACAACGGGTTGATTCACGTCTATCACTCGGCCGCTATTGACGGATGCAGTCTGACACTTGCCGAAAGTCTGGTCTTGCTGGAGAATGGCGAAACCACCGACACTAAACCCGCCCCCCATCATTGGATGCTGCTCGATTATCAGCAAGCCCAGCAACAGATGCTGGCCTGGGCCGCCGACCGGGAACCCTTGAACCGCGCCCGGCTTCAATCCATTGGCGCAACTCTGATGCGCCGGACGGGTGGGCCCCTGCATACATTACTGGGAAGTTATGATTCCAGCCAGGGCGAATTCCGGCTGGCCAGCCCCATGACGGCCCAGCGTAAGTTAATCGACGCGCAAAAGCTACCCGCCGCCGTGGATAAACTGCTCAAGCAGCTGAATACAAACCTGGCCACCCCGAAAACCATGCGACAGCTTTATGATCTTTCCTTTCAGGCGCATTACGACCTGCTCTGTCTGCAGCCCTTTGGGGAAGGAAATGGCCGGGTGGCTCGCCTGCTCATGAATTACGTACAGCACTACCACAAACTACCCATGAGTTTAGTGCACGCCGTTGATCGTCAGGCTTACCGGCGGGCTTTAGATCAACCTCCCGCGCCGTCCTTCGACCCGCCCATCCTAGACTTCCTGTATACCCAACTCATCACCTATTTACAGACGGAGTGTGAACGCATCACCCAGGAACCGTTTTAACCCCGGTGGATAAGCCTGTCCCACCAAGGTGTCTGTACTTGACCTATTTAATGACTATTGACTACCACTGGAATGCCACTACCTGCCAAACGTCCCGACGATCAGCCCCAATCACCGGCCTCCGCCCCGGCGAGCTATACTGTATCGCGCCTGATCGCCTATTTTGCCACTACGCTTTCGGCTTCCAGTAACTATCCCCGTCATGCCAGGGCCTATCTCGACTACTGCTTACAGCAGGGGTATGGCGTAGATCGGTTTAGCCTGGGTATATACACGGCTGGTTTTCGGCCCAATCGCATCTCGCCCCTGCGCAAGTTTCTTTTCTTTTATCAGCAACTGGGCTATCCGCTGATCGTGGCGGACCCGCCCAAAAAAGAGATCTCTCCCGCAGCCAACGAACTGGTCCTGCGCTTTATTCGGGAGCACAAAGGATTGAAAGGGGAGCGTTCGAAACAGACCTATACCCAGGCATTGAATGCTTTTTTTCACTACATCGATGCGCAGCTGCAGCAGGGCCAGCAAGCCTCGCTGACCGGTATAACGGTCAACGACTACATTACCCAACTGAACCAGCAGGGAAAGTCACCCTTCACCATCAACGTTTACCTGTCAACGGTGAAGCAACTCGCCGCCTGGTGCGTGCTGAAGCGAAAGGAGCTGGCCCTTACCCCCGATCAGGTCGATGCCCTGCAGGAGGTGCAGGCCGTGAAAGGCTTTACGGTGGAGCGTCGCTTTTACAAAGAGAGCCTGGAAACCAGGGAGCGAACCGACCTGCTGGCCTCGGCAGCCTCGCCCCGCGACCGGGCTATTCTGGCCCTGTTGAGCCTGGAGGGATTACGTACCGTTGAGATCACGCGTCTCCTATTGGCCGACGTGGATGTCGAGCGTCGCCTGATTCATGTGCTGGGAAAAGGAAAAAGCACCAAAAAGCCCATTAAGCTTTTCGAGGCCTGCCTGGAGCCGCTGGCGGATTACCTGCGGAGTATCCGGCAGTGGCCCCTGCCCGAACAGGATCAAAAAACACCTTTATTTACGAATCTGACCACGGCTCAGATTCGCTACATCACCAACAAGCACCTGCGAATAAATGGGCTTAAAAAGAAAGGGATGTCGGCGCACAGCCTTCGGCATACGACCGCCCAACTCCTGCTGGATGAGGGCGTTGACTTAGTGTATGTGCAGCAGCATCTGCGCCATGAATCCATTGAAACGACGCAGTTTTATACCTTAAAACAAACCCTAAAAACGTATTTTCAGAAACTTCCCAATTAGCGGCCTGTTTACTCCTAGTTATGCCAACTCATCCCTTTAATCGCCTAACGCGGACCGCTTGCAGTCGTGATGGTCAACCATATACTTACTTCAGAAAATGAACCAAATCTTGGCTTAACCAGCAACCCCTGATTAGGAAGCAATAATCATCATCAGTACTAATAAAAATGCGCTAATTGTTATCCCAATTAACAAATCCATTATTGTTCTGGTCCATTTAGAATACTGTTTTCGACGCGCAATAAGGATCATGATGAGTATTCCTATTAGGCCAACAGCTAGTAGATTAATTATAGTCTGGCTGTTTTCCATAATTACTAGGTATTATCATGACAACTGAATTTGCTGTTGAGGTGTACTAAACTACTTAATTTTCACCTGGTGAAGCCTTTTAAAGCGGCTTTAGTCCCGTAGCCAGAAAATAGTTTCTCCCCTTTTAATAGGTTTCTGCTACTGCCAATTGGGCAATTACATACCAGAAAAAAACAATTATTAGCCCCTAACTTGTTACCTTGTTGAAACATTTCACCAGTTAACTATTTACTGTTATGGGCTTTATACGAATCTTCCGCGTACTGTTCGCCAATAGTTATATGCGACCGTTCGAACAGTCTTTTTTCTTTACTCTGTATGCACCCATGATCAAGCCGTGGGTCCAACGGGTTGTGCAACGGGAGTACATGCAACCCTGGACCTTATTATTTGTCATCTGGGCGATAGCGATGGCCGCCTTGCCCACCCTTACCATTTTATAGCTCCGTGAGTAGGTTTATAATACTTATGGCTTGTTGTCGGTATGCCAAAATATAAACCAGCGGATTACGAAGTATTACGACGACGCTGTGTCGAGCTCGATCAGGCGGGCTGGAAACAAGGTCCTATTGCCCAAGCCCTGGGCTTAACTCAAGGCTGGGTTAGTCAGACTCTAAAGAAATATCGTCAACAAGGGCCACTAGCCTTGCAGTGGCGCAAGCCCCCTGGAGCACCCACCCGGTTGACGCCTGATCAGCTTTGCCAGCTTGTTGAAGAACTTAATAAAGGAGCGGAGCATCAGGGTTTTGCGGGGGCAGTTTGGACCCGGCCTCGTATTAATGAAGTCATCAAGAAATTATTTGATGTCAGTTATGATCCTTCTCAAGTCGGTCGTCTGTTGAAGAAAATAGGTTGGAGCCGACAAAAACCACAGCCTAAAGCCCGGCAGCAGGGTGCAGGAGCGGTGGCTCAATGGCGTCAGGAGCGGCTACCCGAACTCAAAAAAAGCTAAAGCCGAAGGGCGGGTAATTCTTTATGTCGATGAAGCAGCTTGCTATCTATTACCACTGTTAGCTCATACTTGGGCACCGTGTGGCCAAACACCAGTGCTCCTCGAGCAAGCCGGTCGTTTACACTTGAGCCTAATTGCTGCTATAGCTCCTAATGGGCGCTTGTATGTAGCTGGGCAAGATCAGCCTTTCACCAGCGAAGATATTGTATGGTTTCTGGGCAAGCTTTGCAGTCGGTATCGAAAACGAGACTTGTTGGTGATTTGGGACGGCGCATCGATCCACCGCAGTGAGGTGGTAAAAACCTTTCTAAAAGAGCGGCCAGGTCGGATTCATTTGGAGCGTTTACCGGCCTACAGCCCTGAACTTAATCCAGTCGAGTTGGTCTGGAGTCAACTAAAACGAAGTTTAAAAAATCAAGTATTTAGCAGTTTAAAAGGACTCGCAGTAGCCGTTTTGGAACAGGTACGGCTTTTAGAGCAAGACCCAAAACTGGTTAAAGCCTTTTTCCGTAAAAAAGAGATAGGCTTTATTACAGGCTAATGCACGGCTCTATATCATCGTTTCTTTTACAGGGGCTCAGTCAGTTTACCTGTATACCTACCGAGCTTATAACGACGGCCATCTTACTGGTTCAATTGGTGATTGGGGGTATTGAAGTATGGGGTATCTACTACGTAACCCGGTTGCACCTCACCAAGTTTTTTTACTGGCATCGGGGTAAATATCCGGATTGGCCCAATCGACCGATCTGGTTTCAAATGGATCGATACGTGTTCCGACCGGAGGTGTTTGCGCTGGTCTTTGTTACATTCTTCTGGCTACAGCTCGGAAATTTTATGCAGCATAATGACTTGCTGGCCCTTCAGAACGGCGGGTGGATCTCGTTGATTCAACTCTGGTTGCCGTGGGTAGGTGGAGCCGTATGGCCAATGGTATCTATTTTTTATCACCGTCAACTCCTGGAATTATAACGATTTATCCAGGATGAATAAGTGAAGTAAAGTAGATAGACGTCAGCAAAAAGCCGCTTCCTAGCAGGGAACGGCTTTTTAGTTGGCTAACAACAAATCGAACGCTTTAGACTGCTTCGATCACTTCGGTTTCCAGTTGTTTTTTCAATTCACTAACCAGCAAGCTTAATTGGGTCAACTGCTTCTGTTTTTTGAAAGGTTGATTCAAATTCTGACTAAAGGCTTTCTGTTGACTAATGGCCCGTTCCAGTTGTTTTTTCCCTACTTCGGGCGCGTCTAACGTTCGATTAATGGCCGCTCGCAGGGACGTACCTAATGCCCATCCGTAGTTAATCTGACCCTTTAGATTTACCCCCCACTGGTAACTGATGGAGTAAATAGCGCGGCCTGTTTCCCGATCATGGCCGGTCCATTCGCCTTTCAACTGTATATCCAAGCCGTTTACCGTAAGCAGACCTGAACTATACGCGCCGTTGGTGCGCCGGGCTTCGGATTTGATTTCGGAGAAATACCGCTCTAGTGGTTCGCTCCAATCGGCTTTACTGGTAAACTGCTGACCATTAAACCCAATCGTTTTAATCATTCCTTCAACCTCATCGGTCGGCACGGCTACGAACTTATTTTTTATGATTTCGGCCTCCAAACTCAATTTTGGCAAAAGCCCGTTTAAATGAACACTTGTGCGCCGGGCTTCTTCAATCATGGATTGTGCGTTCATTAGACCCCGTTGCCACGCCTTTTTCTGCTGATTCAGCCGCGTTAATTCGTGGTTTTTAGCCGTATAAAGCAAGGCGGTCTGAGAGCCGGATAAAGTAGCCATCATCTGTTCATAATTCATCGACGAAAAATCGTCGTCGTCCGATACATCGGCCATTGTTTCAACCGTAGCCCCCCCTTTTAGAACCTGGTTGATAAATTTTTGCTTCATGGCTAACCGTCCGTAACTCGTCGCGTCAAGGGTTTTTTCTACGCCATAGGTTAGTACCTCAACGCATCGTTTCCAGACGGCGAATAAATTACCCTGTCGGATAATTCGCCCGTTCCGCTGTTCAAAATCGGTGGGCCGGTTAGGAGCGTCTAAATGATGGATTGCGGCTAACCGTTCCTGCACGTTTACGCCAACGCCCATGCGTTCACTACTGCCCATCAGAACGCGAATCTGGCCGGTGCGAACGTTGGCAAAAATGGGCTCCCGTTTGTTTTTATCGGCGGGAACGATACAAATTTCCCCGGCGGGAATGCCCAAAAAGCGCAGTTTACAGGCAATTTCATCGAATAGATTGAATTGAGCAGGCGTCACCACAGCACCGGCGGACCGGCCGGGCGTCGCCATCGCACCGGCGAACCGGCCGGTTTCCTCGTCAGCCTCGCCAGCAAACAAGCTGGCTGACGACTTAAATACATCGCAAAAAACTAACTGCGTTCCTTTAACGTCGCTGGTCTGGTGGTAAATCCGGTGTATTTCTGTAACAGCCCGGTTCACTTTATTACCGGGTTCATCCTCGGCGGTGGGATCGATCAAGCGTATATCCAGCGTCGCTTTTTTAGCCCTGCCGTACATCACTAACGGTATATGACTGTTCTCGCGCTTTTCTTTGCCGGTTAACTGCTCGAACCAGCGCAGCGTTTGCCGAATATCAAAAAGTTCAGCCTTAACGCCCGGCGTTTGGGGTAGCAAAATACGGGTAAAGCCGGGATTGGCGGGGGTGGTTTCCGTAGCGGGTTGCGAGGTTATTACCGGCAAAAAGTCGCCGGTTTTAAACTCGTGTACATCATCGGCCAATACAACGTCTACCGACTGCCGGTATAAGGCTGACAATTGGGCAACGTTCATAAACTGCGCCAGTCGTTCCACAGTCTTAAACTGACCCGACGTACTTAATTCAAAAACGGGCACTACCTTACAGAATGTTCCGCAAAACTGGTCAAAGGTGGCTAGTTGCAATTTTTCCAGTCGGTCGCTGGCAATATAGCGTAGCATCGTCCAGGCTTCGGCCATTGTGTTTGAAATAGGGGTTCCCGTAGCCAGAATGACCCGTCCGTTTTTATTTAGAATGGTCCGGCATTTGACCATGGCTTGAAAGGCATCCTGACTCCCGGCTGTGTCGATGCCTTTAATTTGGTACCGGCTGGTTGTAAAGCCAAACCGTTTGTATTTGTGGGCTTCATCCAGAAACAGCGCATCAATTCCTAATTGAGAGAAATTAAGCATCTTATCTTTTTTGCGGCTGGCCTGTTCAAGCCGTTTTGCTTCTATTTTGGCTTTCCGTTTGTTGATTTGTTTAACGCGTTGCTTTCCGCTCCGGCGGTTGGCCCGGCCCTCGGCGGACTGGTCTCTATCGTCGTAGTCAATGCGGCTTAGTTCATCCCGAATTAATTCTTCTTCGATCGCCACATCATCCGGGATAAGCTTTAAGAACGACTGCGGAATAACAATACCGTCGAACCGGTTCGTCGCTATCCGTTGCAGAAACCGTTTTCGGTTGGATGCCTCTAAGTCTGCCGGGGTTGGCTGGTAAACAATTGCGCCGGGGTATAGCGCGCGCCATGCCTTGGCAAAATCCTCGACGGTTGAATTCTGCACGGCAACGAGGGCTTTTGATGCTCTGCCAAGCCGTATCAATTCCATGGCGGTCGAAATGATTTCCCAGGTTTTACCCGTTCCGACCCAATGAGCCAATAGGCAATCTTCCTGTTTTCCCCGCTCAACGGCTTTAAACTGATGGTCACGTAAGGTAATTAACGGGGAGGCACCGGGATAATGGGCCATGGTCGGTTTGGCAAACTGGCGTTCGACGTAGCTATTAAACTGTTCGTTAAATGCGTTTTCTATGGCGGGTGCGTAATGCTCCCGCGCCCATTCGTTAAATTGTACCTGCAAGACTTCCTGTTGCTGTACGGCGGCTGTCATGGCCTCAATGTCCTTGACCTCCTTTTTATTTCCGGCCTCATCCCGCAGCGTTTTGGTAATGACAATAGTACGCTGATTCAACGCCGCTTCGATTAAGTCAAGGGCGGTACGTTCTTTAGTACCTTGTGACTGATTGAGCGCGGAATACCCCGTTTGATTCGCTATACTGTATTCGGCCCGTTGAGGACTATATACGAGTGTTAGTTTTACTGAAAGCAACGTCTGTATCCAGTCGGTTATACAAGCCAGTGGCAACCAGTTCGATCCTAATTGAAAACTAATCAACGATATCGGTAAACTGGGCGGTAATATGGCTTGTAAAGCATCTGCATTGGCCTGTAACTGTGGCTCATCCAGCAATCGGCCTTCCAATAGGGTTAGTTTCTCCCGAATATCCCCCGACAGATACGTACCGGCATCTAGTAACTCATCGGCCCGCTCAGGGTCAATGAAGGCTAGCGCGTTCGTTAAAAGGTAGGTACGGACTTCGCCAATAGGCTTGCCCGTTAGCGTACTGATATAATCCAGATCAATACGTCCGTGGTTAAATAAGGACAGACCTAACCCGTCCTCTACTAAATCAACGTGCGTAATGGTGGTAACGGCTCCAAAAACCCGTTCCCGCAAAATGGCCGATTCAACAATGACTGGTTTTCCTTGGGTATCCAGCTTTTGAATTTCAAGCGCCTGAACGCTTAAAAACTGACCGTCTACGGATTCAATCCAGTTTAGCGACCGATTGGCGGACAATCGCCCGTACGTGGTGACAAAGAACGTATAGTGGTCTTGTAGCTCCTGACGTAAGGAATCACAAACGGAATCGGGCTGATTCTGTTCCGCCTTTAACAAATCAAAGAACAGGCGTTTTAGGGTCGAATAGGAACGGTATATACTCTGCTTGCTCCACATCCGGCCCCGAATTTTCACGGTTCCGCCCAAAGCGGGATTTATACGTTCCGTGCGTTCTTCGGGCAACTTTGCCCCTGTTTGACCAAACCGGCTGGCGGCCCCCTGTAGCTGGTTACCTAAGTGAGTTACGGCTTCATCCAGGCGGGTAGCCAGTTCGCTACTGCGTTCCAGAAATAACGTCTGGCGGTCGCCCCGGTAGAGCCCTCCCTTTCCTACTTCGCTGGCAAAGGTCATTTCCCCTAACATCCTATGGGGGTTTTCAACGTAATATTGGTTGACCTGAATGCTTGGCATAACGGGGGGGTCGTCCTGGTCTTCCCCCTCGCTAATCAGTGTTCGCAGCGTAGCCGTATTGACAAAGGGTTGGGCAAACGAGGTACGAGCCTGATTTTCGGGCCGCTTTTGAAATAGTAAAATATCCGTCGTTACTTCGGTGCTGGCGGTTTTATCAAAGGCGCTGGAGGGCAGACGAATGGCACCCAACAGTTCCATGCGCTGTTCATCCAGTTTAAGGCGAAAGGCTTTACTACCGGCATCCAGCGTGCCCATTGACGTAATGAAACAAACCATTCCACCGGGAACGACAAGCCGGGAGGCTTTACCGATAAAATAATTATGAATGTGAAACGAACACCAATCCCTGTCCACGGCATCAAAAACCGTGTAATCCCCGAACGGCACATTGCCAATAATTAGATCGTACTTGCCTCGTTCCAGCGGGGCCACCTCTACCCCCGTTGCGTGGGTAATCACTTCGGGATAAAGCAGCGCTAAAATAGCGGCTGACAGGGGGTCTTTCTCCACGGCGGTAATCGTAGAGGCTTGCCGTAAATGGTCGGGCATAGCCCCGATGAAATGACCTGTACCGGCGGCTGGCTCTAAAATTCGGCCTCCCTTGAAGCCTACTTTCTCCACTAACGCCCAAATTCGTTTAATGACCTCAATGCTGGTAAAGAATGCGTTTAATGTGCTCTGCCCGG
This sequence comes from Spirosoma pollinicola, assembly GCF_002831565.1. Taxonomy (NCBI): domain Bacteria; kingdom Pseudomonadati; phylum Bacteroidota; class Cytophagia; order Cytophagales; family Cytophagaceae; genus Spirosoma; species Spirosoma pollinicola. Next base: position 4,970,890 of record NZ_CP025096.1, read on the forward strand.
CCCGTTCCCGCTCCAAAGGTGTCATTAACGAATCGGCCTCCATTCGCAGATTCTTATATTTCCGGTGCCAGCGGTTTTGTTCTTCGGTCTGCACGTCTGCGTCGGTAGCTTTGTGGGTTATCTCATCCCATAAAGCCGCTAAACTGCCCCATCCGCTAAAACGGGCCAATTCGTTACACTGCTCCGGTGTGGGTTGCTCCTGATTGGCAGTAAGCGATTTACAGAGGGCAATAGCCGCCAGATTAGCGCGTATCCGGCCTATTTCCCCCGTTGGGGCGGGTTCTTGCTGTAAGGTAAACCGTTGAATTTGTGGCGAAACGATCTGGTTAACCGCTCGAACAGCAGGAACCAGTTCGGGTGCAACTTGTAGCAATACGTCAAATAAACTGAGTTGAACGGGTGCGCCCTGTTGCGAAGTTGCCGGGCGTTTGGATTTGAGCGATTTCATACGATTCCTAGGTGTTCTCTTTGTTGTTTAGCATATAAAAATACCCATATGCCGACCAAGAAACCCCCTAAGACCTTTTCGCTAACTAACTAAAATTCAACCCTTTACCCTGTTATAGTAGGCCCGTAGGGCCTTTATTTCGAACGTATTCCAACTTGCCCATCCGAGTTTCGTTCATTCTTTACTCATGAAGCTGGTGAGGTGATGTCGACAAAAATTGATAAGGCCTCGGGTTCATAAGGGGATTATTCCGAGATTTAACCCACTGGAAGGAGCGTTGAAGGAAACCCAAAGCAACCGCTAATAAACTCGTGTAGACCACGCCCTAACTACCCCGAACAGCCATCGCCAATTCATACGGTTACGACCCAGAATGGAACTGCATGAGAACGGATAGTGGAATCAAAAATGTCGTTAAATTTCGGCTAACCGGAACCGCTGCGGCGGGCCGTGCCCGATGGCAATTTAATGGTGAGTTTCTACTACTTGAATATCGCCAGCCAGGAGGCCGTCAATTGGCATATTGCCGAGCAACTGGTTGAAGGTAGGCTGATGGCTGAAGTCCTATATGAAGGAAATTTGCAGAATAATACCGCCTATTCAGCTGCGATTTACCGACTCCTTGAACGGGTCGAAGTATACGTCAACTGCGTCCGGATCGAACGGGTAAAGTAGGGCCATTAAGTGCATTGTATTGACAGGTATATACCAGAACCAATATAGGCTAAATTAGGCAACACGATATGATGAGTTTTGAAATAGGTCGGCCATTTCCGATCGATCGCTACCAGGCCACTGGGCAGGAATCGATTAAAGCCCTGATGACGGGCGGCTTGTTTGACATCTTGTTTTACTCGCTCAACCCCGTCGACGACCGCGCCCTGTTCAACCGGGGCCTGCTTCGGTACGGTCTCTACGAACGGGAGGGCCTCCCGTTTTTTCTGATCGAGTTTCCTGGACACTTCAGCTTTGACGTTCCACTTAATATCCGTAAAATCGATCCGGATGCGGTCGCGGACTGGGTCAAGAGCGACGCTAACGGCTTGACGCTTTACTTGCTCAATGCCCACTCGAATATCATCGAAGGGATACGATTCATTGGTTTGCGGCCCGAGCTGATAGCCCAACTCCGGCAAGTCAGCCGTGAGCAGCTGGCCCGCTACCCGACGCCCCCTGCTGTCGAGGAGGGCTTTAATCACATCTACGCCCACACGAGCATTGACCAGATGGTGCGGGGCACGACGATATACTTACTCTAAACCGGACACCCCATGAATGCCAGATCGGTCAGTCATTATGCCTTATTTTCATCTGGCTGTTTGTCGAGTGAAGTTTTAAGGCGTTTCAGTACCTCAACTGAATTTTCATTACCTTGTCGTGTAGCTTCTATTGTGGTATTGATGGTCTTAGCCAGATTATCAGTCGATTCCCAAGCCGATATTTTATGATACGTAGCGGCCCATTGCTTACTGATAAACCAGCTTATAAGTGCTTCTTTCTCTTCATTCATAATTCAAAGATAGTTACCCTGTTGTTGGTAGGTCTTCCCGGCGGGAAAGAAAGCACCCTGGAGAGTATTCTTGCGGAGCTATAACCTTCTCGTCCCCTTTATGACCCATTTGCTTAGAAAAACGTCAACTTACTGACCTTTTCGTCATTTGGTAGAAAAATCAGTCTCACAAACTCATCTAAAATGTGAGATTTTGATTTTGTTTAGTGAGATGACAATTTGAGACCGAGGCTCGAACAGAATGACTTTGCTAGGACAGCTACTTTACATATCTCTTTGAACGGGCGATTTCTGAAACAGTAATTAACCTTACGTTTTGTACTTTGGCTTACATAACGTTCATTCATACGACATCAAAGACATGGAAAACCTAGTATCGAAAGTTAAGAAATTACAGATGGCTGTAGTTGCTCTAATTAGCTTGAATTTGTTCTTCCTAGTCACCTCTTATAAGCCCAAAGAATCTAAACATGAGAAGTTTGAGGAAATTAGCGTGGACCGAATCAACATAGTGGACAAAAAAGGTGTCACCAAAATGGTCATTGCTAGTCAAGACATGCTACGCAAGGATTCCAAAGATCCGGGAGTAAGTGAAGGATTCACTTACTCAGGTATGTTATTTCGGAACGAAGAAGGCGAAGAATGTGGCGGGCTAATTTTCAATGGAAAAAAGACAAAGACAGGCCAATCGGCTGATGCAGGTTTAACTTTAGACCAGTACAACCAAGATCAAAACGTAGTGATCGAACACAATGAGACAGTAGATCGTGCTGAATCTTCGATCAAAGATGGGCTAACTGTAATTCAGCGCCCTGACTACACCAAACGACGTGATGAATATAAGAAGTACGAAGAAATTGATAAACTGATGCAAACTACCGCTCAAAAAGATTCTTTGCGAACCTATTATGCTACTCAAGGTGTAACGAGTCGACGTAGACTATTTGTCGGTATTGAACATGGGGTTAAAAGCCAAAAGTCATACAACGAGGCAGGCTTATTTATTCGTAATAAGGCAGGGGCCAATGCCATTAAGCTTTACGTAGACGATAATAACATCCCTCACTTCGAGGTGTATGATCTAAGTGGGAAGAAGAAGGTATATGAGTTAGACTTAAAAGAAAAAAAATAGATTTCTATAGAAGCTATATGACAAGAAAAGTTTAATGCCAAACAATCAGAGTTGTTTGGCCTAAGCTACTGATTAGATTGAACAGATGTTAAAAAATCACCGTCGCACAATTCGCTCCCTCATAAGACGAAGAAGCGTACACGGGCCCGCTTCATCAGTAGAGTGTGTAAAGGAACAACTGATTTAGGAGTTACGGCAAAATCTTGTTACTAGGATTGTTCAGTTTGGGTATCCCGTTCCCATCCAACGGAGCCGGTGGGAACGGGATAGCCTCGGTAGCGGCCCTCAGTCCGGTAGTTCGTCGATACTGCGTGGCTCGATCCTAGGCTGGGCATTCATCTGGTGGCGATACTGACTCGAGGTCTCATACGCCAGTTGACGAGCCCGCATGATGCTACCCAGCGGCCGGTGGTCGGGCAGGCAGTGAAAGGGATTGAACGTCAACACATCATCGGCGTACACCCGCCGGGCCGGGCTGTACGCATTCTGGGCTGGGATCACCAATTTGCCAATCGGCTGGTAAGGACTTTGATCCTGAGGCCACTCCACCGACCCGTCCTCCACCGGCATACGGGTTAGATCGGTGCACAGCTGGGCGCGTAGTTCATACTCGGCCCCTTGGTTCACGAAAAAAGAGACCACTAAGTCACGCAGAGCCGAATCGTTACGGGCATCAATCTCTTGGCCCCGCAGGGGTTGCAACGCTTCGGATAGGGGTACCGCCGATAGTTTGGCGATATAGTCCCCGTAACGTAGAGCGGCCATGCTGAAAAAGGTTTCCCCTAGAATATGCGTATTGGCCTTTCCAATGCCCAGGTCATTGGGTTCCGGCTCCAGCCCCACCACATCCAGCAGTTTGTGAACGCTGGTGATCAACTTTGACTGAGCCTCTTGCAGTTCTTCGGGTAGTCCGGCTTGCTTCTCTAGTTTTAGCTGCTGCTTGAGGTAGGCTTCCACCGTACCGGTTGGAATGATGGGATGGTTGACCAGCAGAAAGTCCTGGGTGAGGGCATCCGCCTGGTCGGGCAAAAACTTGGGGCCCTCAACGCCGATCACCTTGATAGCCATGCCCCGGAATGTGGGCTGTCCATCGGGCATGATAGCCCCCGGTGCGGTCGATAGCCGAACGATAATTGGATACGTAGCAGGCGTTTTGAACAAGCCCTGGGCTAGTGGCTGGGGTAGGTTGTCATAAATCTGTAATTCGCCCCGCAAAATACCATGGCTTTTGGCGTGGGCGTCGCGAATCGCATGCCGATGCTTCTCGAACATGAGCCGGTTGACACGGGCCATCGAGTCAACGACCTGGCGGGTTTGTTCGTCCTCGTTAGGCTGTTTCACTTCAACCGCGTCCGAATAAGGGACATAATTGGATTGGTTGGTTGTCATATACTAAATTGCTAGGATGAGGGCTAGAGCTAGTAGCCGTAGTCGATTCACCGCGTGAACCAGCCACAGCCCTAAAGATTGAGAAACGGGTTAGTTGGCTGAAGGCATTTCCTCCGGCTTAGAGAGCATACCGGCCATGATGCCAAAAACGCCCGCTACCAGAAAGGTATTGCGCGCTTTGGCATGGCCTGAAAAGCCAAACAACCAGGGAGCGCTCAAGGCGAATAGCCCCACGGCGGTGTCAGCAATCAGATGACCTTTGAAGGGAATAACTTTGGCTAGTCCCCACTCGGCGCGGGTTAAGAGGCTAGTGGCCAGAATGCTGCCGCTCAAGACGCGGGTTAGAACAACGGCTGTTGGTTGGTCGTCAAAGCCCACCAGGGCGGGAGCTGCCGCCACCATGGGCACGTACGAGTAATCGGTGAAGCCGTGCTGCTGACGGCTGATGGGTTTTTTCATACCGGTTGAGGGGTTGCAGGGGTGACGACAAACTGATTGTTGACCTTTACGGATGTATAGGGCGTCAGCTTATGGCTAGATAAACGTAGATGTCAAAACATGGTTTTAATTTTTTCTGAAGAATGAACGCACCCGCTGCCTTAACGAACGGGGTACATTGGTAAGTCTTTAATTTGGTTAGTCTCAACAGGCGTGTCCTTATTTGGAAAATTCGGAGGGGTTGATCAGCGGACCGCCGCCGCGGCTGATTTCGAAAAAGGCGGGCAGGCTGTTTCGCCTCGAAAATACCGCGCCACGGCGGCCAATTTAAGTAGTTGATAATCTTATTGTTAGGTTTACATTGTTTTGAGAAGCCAGATGGCCGCCGTGGCGCGGTCAGTTTGCTACGAAATCGACTGGTCAAGAGCCCTGAAATCTCCAGGGTAAACAGTAGGCCATAACAACAATGTCGATGCTATAAACAGCCAGTGCCTTGTTCCAATAACTACTTTGATGGGTAGGCCAAATCGTTATATTTGTGAAAATATAACGATCAACTCAGTCCAATACATGCAACATCGGGTTTACGTATCATTTCTTAGCCTACTGGTTTCGGTCACCGCATTTTCTCCTTCAGTTTTTGCTCAACTCGCTACGGGCACGGATTCCAGTCGCACCTTTCGATTAGGGGAAGTAACGGTACTGGGGCGTCGTAGTCTGGACTCAACCAATACAGCGCTGAGTCAGCAGATCGAAGCCTTCAACCGGCTCGATGTAGGACGGGCCCTCAACTTATTGCCCGGTGTAACGCTCTCTAACGTAGGCGCCCGCAACGAATCCATGGTGTATGTCCGGGGCTTTGATCTGCGGCAGGTACCGGTTTTCATTGATGGAATTCCAGTCTATGTACCCTATGATGGGTACGTGGATCTGGGGCGGTTTACCACCTTCGATCTGGCTGAAGTGAATGTCTCGAAAGGATTTTCGTCCGTGACGTACGGGCCTAATACCTTGGGCGGAGCCATCAACCTGGTATCGCGCCGACCTCAGAAAAAACTGGAGTTCGATGGGCGAGCGGGTTTTCTGAGTGGGCAGGGCCACCGGCTCAACCTGAACCTGGGCAGTAATCTGGGCAAATTTTACGTGCAGGGTTCGGCTTCGCAACTCAAACAGCAAACCTTTCCGCTATCGGAGGATTTTGTCCCCCAGACTCAGGAAGACGGCGGCAATCGGGAGAATTCGTACCGGAATGATCGGAAATACAGTTTGAAAGTTGGCTTTACCCCCAACGCGATGGACGAATACACCCTCAGTTACATCAATCAGCAGGGAACCAAGGGAACCCCGCCCTACGTGGGAGCTGATTCCCGGCAGGTCGCCCGCTTCTGGCAGTGGCCCTACTGGAACAAAGAAAGCTGGTACTTTATCTCCCGAACGGCCCTGACGGCGAGTAGCTACCTGAAAGTTCGGCTGTTCTACGATAAATTTAAAAATTTGCTGAGTGCCTTTGATAACAATACGTACACCACCCAGCAACGGGGCTCGTCCTTCAACAGCTATTACAACGATGATACCCAGGGCGGTTCGCTTGAATACGGCAATCGGCTTGCTACGAGCCACAACCTGAAAGCTTCATTTCATTATAAACAGGATCGTCACCGCGAAAACAATGCCGGCGAGCCGGTGCGTACGTTTATTGATCAGACCCTATCCGCCGGTGTAGAGGAGGTTTGGGCAGCGGGCAAACGCGTATCGCTGGTTCCCGGGATCAGCTACAATCGTCGGCAAAGCCTGCGGGCCCAGAACTACGAGAGTTCGACCAAAACCATTTCAGCTTTCCCAGGCAATAACAGCGACGCGCTGAATGCCCAGGTGGGTCTGTTCTACAATCCGAGCCAACAGCGGCAGCTCAGTCTGACGGTAGCCCGGAAAACCCGATTTGCGACGGTAAAAGACCGCTATTCGTACCGCATGGGCGCGGCTATTCCCAACCCGGACCTGAAAGCGGAATCCGCTCTCCATCTGGAAGCGGCCTATGCCGATCAGCTGAGCCCATTGGTATCGCTGCAGGCCAGTGCGTACTACAGTCGCTTGAGGGATGCCATTCAACAGGTCAACAATGTGCAGCCGGGTATTTATCAGTTTCAGAATACCGGACAAGCGGAGTTCTACGGAGGCGATGTCTCCCTGAAGATACCAGTCAGTACGATGTTTCAGGCTGGCGTGCAGTATTCCTACATTCACCGCCAAAATCTGAGCAATCCCGATCTGAAGTTTGTGGACGTGCCCGATCACAAACTCTTCGTTTACGCCCAAGCCCAACTCCTGCGTCGAGTGGTGCTACTTGGTAATGTCGAGTATGACTCGGATCGCTATAGCACCAGTTACGGCACCCAGGCGGCCAGTTTTATGGTTGTGAACGCCAAGGCTTCCGTTCGACTACACCGCTACGTGAGTCTGGAAGGGGGAGTGAACAATCTCTTTGACCGAAACTATGCGCTGGCCGAAGGGTTCCCCGAGCCGGGCCGCAATTTCTTTGTTAACCTAGCCATCAGTAATTTATAAAAAGCCCCATGAGGAAGCTACACGTACGTGCGACAACTACCTGGCTACTACCGTTCCTGTTTGTCTTTGGGCTTACCGGGCTGTCAAGTCAGGCACAGACCGTGCTGACCATTTCGGGAGAAGTGACCAAACCCTTAACGTTACAAGGGTCCGATCTAAAAGCGATGGCCCATAGCCAGGTAAGCGCTAAAGATCGGGATGGCAAGGAGCATCAGTATACGGGCATTCCCCTGGTCGATCTACTGAAACAGGCGGGCGCTACCCTGGGCGGTGAACTGCGGGGCGAAAACCTGATGAAGTACGTGGTCGTCAAAGCTATTGATGGATACGAAGTCTTGTTTGCGCTGGCTGAGCTCGATCCTGAGTTTGCGACGCGGACGATCTTGCTGGCCGATCAGGTGGATGGCACTCCTTTACCCTTCGGTACCGGTCCGTATCGGATTGTCGTCCCCGGGGAGAAAAAACCGGCTCGTTGGATTCGGGAGGTTAAAGCGATTGAAATACGATTTGCTAAATAACGATAACTGGCTATGCGGTCATGGATGGGGTATTTTATCGGCGCGGTGGTGATGGCTGGCGTATCTGCCTGGACGATGGTCGATGATCCCGTGCCAACCGGGCCGTACGCGTTCCACTATCCTGCCTCATTTGGTGGCCGGTTCACCATTCCTGCCGACAATCCAACCATGCAGGAAGGGGTTTACCTGGGGCGATTGTTATTTTACGAGCCCAGGTTATCATCTACCCAAACGATTTCGTGTGCGAGTTGTCATCAGCAGGCACGGGCTTTTACCGATGGGCTACCCTTGAGTATCGGTGTTCATGGGAAAACAACTCGGCGAAATTCGATGTCACTGACAAATTTACTCTGGGTACGTCAGTTATTCTGGGATGGCCGGTCCACGAGTCTGGAAGAACAAGCGCTGGTTCCGCTGGGGCATACTGATGAGATGGGTTCCAAACCAGGCGAAGCAGCCCGAGCATTACAGAAAACCAAATCGTACCCAATGTTATTTAAACAGGTTTTCGGTTCCGACACCATCACCGATGGTCGGATTGGTAAGGCCCTGGCTCAGTTCGAACGGACGTTAATATCGGCTGATTCCCGGTATGACCAGTATGTAGCGGGGCAGTATCAGCTAACCGAATCGGAACAGCGGGGGATGCAGCTGTTTAACCGATCGCCTTCGCCGGAACGCAACGTTCGGGGTGGCAACTGTGCCCATTGTCATGGGGGGGCGAAACTCTACCAGGAATTATTTCACAATAACGGGTTGGATAAGCAAGCCACGGATTCGGGTCGGCAAGCGATTACGGGAGTAGCCCTTGATCAGGGCCGTTTCCGAGTGCCGACCTTACGTAATGTCGCCCTGACCGCCCCCTACATGCATGATGGCCGGTTCGATAGCCTGGAAAAGGTGCTGGACCATTACAGTGAACACATTCAGCCTAGTCCTATGCTGGCTCCTGAATTAGCTGGTCAGCCCAACGGGTTTCATCTGACAAGGGGCGAAAAAACGGATTTAATTTCGTTTTTACGGCTGTTCACCGATAGCACCTTTATTAATAATCCTCAATTCGCCAACCCCCATTAACACTATCTTGTTTTAAACTGGTAGCAATTTTGGCGCTGATCAGGCTTTTTGATTCATCCTCGTTATTGGCTGCCGGATCTTAACCCAGCCACGAACCCTTTATGGCCAGACAGACTACCACCGACTCGGTGTCCGCGAGAATTTTAGGCTGTTCTGCACGACAAGGCTACTGGTACAATTATCTCTAAAAACGCTCATAAGTGAGACGTAGCGGATTTCTTGTCCGTAAAAGTAAAATGGGGCTTTTCAGGAGATGATAGGATCAATAAGGCTATCAGGCAACTCCTTTAACCAATTATGATTCCTGATGCTTCATGAAACCCAGGTTTGTCCCTGGCTAATGGGGCTTACGGAAACTTAGTCCGGCAAATTCCAGGGTTTGATACAAGGGGGCCTCCCGGAAGATAACGTTAACACCGCCAAAACCTGAATTTACCCCACTGCTCAGGGCGTAGTTCGCATCAATCGCATCCAGGGGCATTTCAGAGGAACTACCCATGGTGCTGAGCCTAAGCATCAGCACGCTGTCGGCTGACATGTACAACTCAGCACGCTTGAACTTACTGTCCCCAATCATCAGCTGATACCCGTAATGCTCGTAGATGCCCATCCGGTTCGACCATATGTGTGGATCAATTGGCCGAAGCCAATACCCCAGATTGTAATCCCGGGTGTTGACGCGTCGAAAAAGAAACGTTTTACCCTTGAGCTTTCTAAAGATCAACCGTTGCTCAACCCGTGGAATCGTATCCGCACCTTTAACGTCGTAGGGAAGGAATTCGGTTTCACTGACTGGTTTCAGGACGAGCTTTTGCCCACCGTTTACCAGGATAAGTTGGTGGTTCGTCAGTTTCACCACGTTGTAGGAGTTGGATTCAGCATAGATGCCGACGTAGCTCGTTAATGTGCTGTCAGCAAGAGTAACCAAGTCTTGCGGCTTGCCCACCAAATGGGTGGTAGGGGTTGGAAACAGATCTGGAATACGCAAGCCAAACCGGGGTAGCTCATTAAAGCAGAACGTTTCAGCGGCCTGTCCGCCTTCAGCCGTGTTGGTTAGTACGAGTAAGGCGGCATTCCGGTCAGGAATCAACAAGAGTTTGGCATGGGTAAAACCAGCACTACCAGCATGGTACATCGCAAACGTGGAATCGTTTCGGAACATGAACCAGCCCAGCCCTTTCTTGTTGGTCTCCAGGGGCACTTGGGCATTTTGCTGAGTAAACATTTTTTGGGCAGTCGCTTGCTTAAGCAACGCCGTAGACTCACCCCGGTAGGCCTGTAACATGCCGAGGGCATAGGTGGTGAAGTCATTCATATCGGTGTAAATACCCCCTGAGGCAATGTCCCGTAATTCGTACTCGTTAGCCTGCTGGCCATAGGCATAAATCTTGGTGCGATTCGTAAGCCCATCCATGGCAAAGCCTGAATGGGTCATCCCCAAGACAGTAAAGATATGTTTATGGACATACTGGACATAATCGGTCTGGGTAACGTCTCGGATCAGGTGTCCCAGAATGTTGTAGCCCGCATTTGAATAAAGTCCGGCCAAGCCAGCCGGATAAACCAGGTGGGTTTGATTGATAAAACCTAGGACGTCGGTATAGTGCCCTGAGCCTAGATCGGAATTCTTCCAGACGTCAGACTGGATGCCGGAGGTGTGGGTAATCAGGGTTTTGACGGTGACTGAGTCCAGTGGTATTCCCGGTCGAGTTAGGGGATGAAAGGTGGGCAAATAGGTTGTCAGCGGTTTCTGAATATCGAGCAAACCGCGTTCCTCCAACTGCATGACACTGAGAGCCGTAAACGTTTTGGTTACTGAACCAATGTTTACGACCGTATTGACCGTCATAGGGGTCTTAGTTTGTTGGTCAGCATAGCCAAATCCCTTTTTCCAAATCACTTTACCATCCATTATGATGGCTGCGCTGAGTCCGACAATTTTATCGGTCTTGAGTTTATCTTCGAAGTACGTCTCCGATTCAGCGATCAACCCCGCGTAGGTATCCGGTTGGGCATACCGGCTTTGTCCAAACCCAGGCAGCGCTATGAAGACGACTAGGGTTAACAAGCCCCCTGTAAAGAGAGATAGTGCGGGTCTGCTGTCTTTCATGGCGGTTAGATTTTGCGGATAGCCTCGAATCGGGTGGTTTATCCGTGAATGTATCAGTTCTTGATTATCAACGCCGACCCGTTGCATTTCATATTGGAACGAGTTGTGGGCGGGTTTATATCACCGTCTCACGAAATCCTCTAAACTGAGACGTACTGGGATTTTATGTCATTAGATAGGGTGTTTTTTGTGGGGTTTGTCGAACTGCCAGATTTTGGGATTGACCAGTGTCAGCCCCTAACAAGCTTACTGGTGATGTTTCAACAGCCATCGATAGATCTTCTTTTGCTGATAAAGGTATTGAATCTCATGCCCCTCATTGATTAACCGGGTAAAGCGGACTTGATCCTTGCCCGAGCAACCACGTAAGCGTTTGACTAATCGGTCCGTCAGACCAAAGGCAACTTTGTCGTCCGCTGTACCATGAAACGTCCAGACTGGCAGGTGCTTAAGGCGGCAAATCTGGGTGGAGTCGTCGCACCCCCCACACAGCGGCAAAATGGCGGCAAACCTGTCAGGATAGGCTATTGCGGTCTGCCAGGTGCCATAACCGCCCATGCTAATCCCCGTTAGATAGACTCGTTTGGGATCAATTCGATAGGTCGTTATCAGGTCGGAATAGAGCGGATCGAGCCAGTTATCGGTGGACCAATATTTACCGTCCGGGCATTGGGGCGAAGCGATAATGAAGGGAAACTCTTTTCCCTGGCTGACGAGCTGGGGCGGCCCATACTCGGTCAGCTTCGTCAGGTCGCTGCCTCGCTGCGAACCACCGTGCAGGTAGATGACCAGTGGGTAACTGCGCTTAGTAGCTGGATAATCTTTGGGCAGATAAAGTGAGTAGGGGTAGTTTACTTTTGTTTTGTCCTCCGGGTTGGTTTGGGCACCAGCTAGTCCGTACGAGATGACGAACAACAAACTGAGAAAAAAGCGATTCATGAAAGGCGTATCAGCTAACAACCAGACCACAAAGCTAGCAGGAGCCACCGTTCAGAAATTGTAAAAATGCGAACAGTTTAGTAACCTGGGCTGCTAAGCGGCAACAAATAGTGGATAGGATCAAATTTACCCGGTGCGTGGTGAATCAATTCCTTCAAGGTATGACCCGTCCTAAAAAGTGTTGACCGTTTTTTGGTAATCCGTTTTTTTATTGACCAGTAAATTAAGCTCTATTTTCATTTTTCACAACAGTAGCCGGTTGCTTTTGAGGATAGTAGTTCTTCCACCTTCGCTTTAGTTTTCCCTCCCCTTTGTGAGCCTGTTCTGGCACCAGCATGTCACAACTTAGGTGAGGGCGCTTGTAATTGTAGAGGAAAATAGCCTGATCAAGAACTAACTCGGCTTGGGCTAACGAGTGTACCGCCCGATGAGCCAGATACTCTTCCTTTAGTATACCATTCACTCGTTCCGCCACGGGGTTATCCAGCGGATCGCCCGTTTGGGTCATACTGATCTGTACAGCATAAGCGTCCAGCAATGCAATATAACTTTTGCTGCAATACTGGATGCCTCGATCTGAATGATGAATTAACGACTTGGCATCCCGCTTTTTGACTTTGTTAAGCGCCATCTGTAGCGCTGTTTTACAATGAACGGTGTCCAGGCTTGGGGCGACACAATGCCCCATAATCCGTTTAGAGTAATCATCCGTTACTAGTGAAATATAGAGACAGCCAAACTGAGTAAACCAGTACGTAATGTCGGCGACCCACAATTGGTTAGGGCGCTCGACAACCAACTCTTTGATCAGGTTGGGGTATTTACGAAACCCATGAGCCGAAAAAGTAGTTCTCACCCTGCGTCTTCGTCTTCTGATTAACAGCTTATTAGTGCCCAAAAGCTCAAAAAGACTATCCCGGCCCATCGTTATTCCCCTTTCCAAGAAGGCATCCTTTAGCAGCCAATAAAGCTTTCGTCCTCCAATGCGCGGATGATCCTGACGGACCTTCTTGACCAGTTGCAGAATGTCGACGTCATGGTTCATCTGGTCCGCTTGCCGTTGCCAGTATTGATAGTAGCCCTGTCGACTAAAACCAAGCACACCCTCTAACTGCCGAATCGAAATGTTTGGGTGATTCGTCAGCATAAACCGGATGGCTTGGTAACGGACTTTTTTTCGACATCGACCCCCAGCTCGTGTTTAGCCACCCGTACCAGGGTCGAATAGTAAAGGGCTTTGAAGTTGGCCGTCTCTAGCTCTTTTTCCATCGACTGCAGCTTAGTCCGCAGTTGTTTAACTTCCTCCTCCGGGGTAGAGCGCCGAGTTGATTTTGGGGACGGCAGGGAGGGTTGATCAGAGGTAATCGAGGTGGATTGTTTACTGGCCTTGGCTTCCTCTTCGACTTTCCTGATCCATCGAAGTACCGTTAAGCGATTGACCTTATAGCGCTCAGCGGCTTGGTCAATGTTGAGTTGATCGAGGAGCACGGCGGCCACCATTTCGCGCATGATTCGTTTAGGCTGCTTCATGCGGAGTTTAACAAGTCTGTCCATAAATTGACTATTTATGGTCAACATTTAGCCGGACAAGTCAGTATGACTAAAATGGGCCTCATCATAAAAGCCGTGATCAGCAGCGACTTGAGCCAATGGCTGATGGGCTGGTTTGCTTCGGATGGCATCCACGACCGCTCGTACCCGGAGAATCGTTGAAAAGCGTTTGGGCGAGAGGCCGAGGTAGTGCTTAAAGAGTTTTTCCAACAAGCGCGTTGAGCAGTTGATGAGCTGTGCCAGTTCTTGAACGCTGCCCCCGCCTTTGCGTTGCATGAGGTATTGACAAGCCTGCTGAAGCCTAGGATGAGGAGCGGTGCCCAACCAGGAGGGCCAGCCCGATTCAACCACCGACATAACGGCCTTAGGCCAGTGATTGCCTGGCGCCTTTTGGGCCTGATGCTTATTCAATAAAGAGGCTAGTTGAGGGAGTATGGTGCTGAGGGGCATTACGGTGTCCGTGGTGTCCGTTAGGGGCTGATTGGTAAAAGCGGAAAAGGACCAGGGGTAGAGCTGAATCATGAGGACTTGAGTAAACGGTCGAATCAGCACATCGACGCTTTGCGTAGCTTGTCCACAGAAATAATACTCGGCGGGCATAGGCATCTCTCCCATTCGGGTTCTGATCAAGGCCCCCTGGCCTTTGACACAGGCTATATTAAAGCAGCCGTTGGGCAGGACATGTTGATTAAGAACGGGTTGGGAATTAGCCCCGTTATCCAGCAGCCAAAACTTGCGGATCGTTTGGTCGAGTGGCGGGGTGGTGAAAAAATCGTGGTACTCAAACGGGGGGTTCATCAACTTACAATCGGATCAAAGCTCAACGTAACCGTTGTCTAGCACTCCCACAAATGTACGGACGGCGCGTAGTATTAAAGGCCCGATGACATGCCATTATCTTTCTTCAAACAAAGGGCAATAAGAAGCTGATCTCGGAACGGTATTCGTAACAAAACAACCTCACTTCAACTAGGAAGTCCCAGTCGAGGCATTAAATTACCCCATCTCACATAAGGCTCCCAACTGAGACGATAGAATCATCATGTATCTGCTCCGAGAAGTGGGCTTTTTGGGATACACTTGGATACAGGCTATTATGTGCAGGTGGGACCAACAATTGAGACTACTAGATATAGACTCTCTAAAAGAAATTATTCAACGAGCCAACATCGGACAGGGATGTCCGAAATCGTACAGCTACGTTCCGTGACAAAGTGATTAAAGCGTGCTAGACCGGATTTGACACAATGGTACGATAATTGGACGACACAAATTAACTTGATTGGTTAAGCCGTGTCCCTATGCTACGAAACTACCTTACGATTGCTTGGCGGAACCTGGTTCGCAACAAAACATTTTCGGTTATCAATTTATTGGGGCTGGCACTGGGCATGGCTAGTAGTCTGCTGATTGGGCTGTGGGTACAGGATGAGCTCAGCATTGGAACCCACTATCCCAAGGCGGCTCAGCTCTACCGCGTGATGGAACACGAAATGGCCGACGGGCACATTGTGACCGATGAAGACACGCCGGGCATTCTAGCCGATGAACTCAAAAAACAATTTCCCGAAGTCATTTACGCAGCCGCGTCGTCGGGCTGGGAAGAGCACGTGCTGACCGTAAAAGACAAAGTAGAACGGCAAACCGGCCGTACCGTAGGAGCCGACTGGTTACGCATGTACGGCATTCCGCTGGTGGTTGGCCCACCGGCGACCGCCCTCACTGCGCCCAATGGCATAGCTATCTCTCGTAAATTGGCCCACGTTTATTTCGGCACACCTCAGCAGGCCATCGGCAAATCAATTCGGTTGGACAACCACACCGACTATCAAGTGACGGCCGTCTTCGAGAACCTGCCGTCGAACGCACCTGAGCAGTACGATTTCCTACTCAACTGGAGCGCATATCTTAAACACGAACCCTGGCTCAACGACTGGAGCAACGCCGGGCCGGGAACCCGGTTGCAACTCCGACCCGATGCGGACCCAGATAAGGTGAGTGCAAAACTGAAAACATTTCTCAAAGGCCGCAACAAAGACATTGGCCCTAGCTTCAACATCGAGTTATTTCTGCAACCCGAAACCGAAGCCTATCTCTATTCCAACTTTAAAGACGGCCAACGTGACGGCGGGCGCATCGACTACGTGCGGCTGTTTATTATTGTTGCCAGCTTTCTGCTGCTGATTGCCAGCATCAATTTTATGAATTTAGCCACCGCCCGCTCCATCAAACGGGCACGCGAGGTAGGCGTACGGAAAGTGGTCGGGGCCGAACGATCAGCTCTGATTGGGCAGTTCATGGGCGAGGCTCTGCTGCTGACCGCCCTTGCGCTGGTGCTGGCTGTGGCCCTAGTTACGGTAGTGCTGCCCACGTTTAATCAACTCACCGGCAAGCAACTGAATCTACCCTTGGCCCAACCTTCGTTCTGGGCAGTGCTATTGGTCCTACTGCTGATCATGGGCAGTTTGGCGGGCAGTTATCCGGCCTTTTTTCTGTCGTCGCTCAATCCAGTGCGGGTGCTAAAAGGAGGCTTGCGGTTTGGGGCGGGAGCGCAGTTGTTTCGACGGGGATTGGTGGTCTTTCAGTTTGGGCTGTCAATGCTGATGATTATTGGGACGCTGGTTATCTACCGTCAACTTCAGTACATCCAGACCAAAAATTTGGGCTACGACCGCCAAAATCTGATTCAACTCTCCAGCAACAACAGCGCGTTGGGCGCAAAATACGGAACCTTAAAAGAGCGGTTGCTTAAGATGCCGGGTATTAAAAGCGTTACGTTTTCGCAAACTAGTCCCTTAGGCAACGGCAATACAACGGAGGGCGTGAGTTGGATCGGCAAAGACCCCACCCATACGATCTCGTTTCATAATTCGGCCATCGGCTACGACTTCGTTGAAACGATGGGTCTCAGCCTTCGGGGTGGTCGCGATTTCTCCCCAGCGTTTGGCAGTGATTCAACCAACTACCTCATCAACGAAGCAGCCGCCAAACGAATCGGCTATAAAGACCCTATTGGCAAACCCCTCACCTTCTGGAACAAGCCCGGAACGATTGTCGGGGTATTGAAAGATTATCACTTCAACTCCCTGCACGTAGCCATCCGACCGATGGTTCTGCGGCTACAAAAAACGAATCACTACGGCCAGATTCTGGTCCGCACCCAACCGGGTCAAACCAAACAAGCGTTGGCCAGTCTGGAACAATTAAGTCGGCAACTGGACCCGAACACACCGTTTACATACCTATTCGTGGATGCCGCCTACCAACAAGTATATAAAAGCGAAACCATCGTTGAGACACTGGCTAGCGTCTTTGCGGGTCTGGCCATCTTCATTGCCTGCTTAGGTCTGTTTGGCCTGGCCACGTTCACCGCCGAGCAACGCACCAAAGAAATTGGGGTTCGCAAAGTGCTGGGCGCCAGCGTGCAGAGCATCATTGGTCTGCTCAGTACAGATTTTCTCAGATTGGTGTTTATCGCCATCGTGATTAGTTCACCGCTGGGGTGGTACACCATGCATCGCTGGTTAGAGAACTTCGCTTATAAGGTGAGCATTGAGTGGTGGGTGTTCGTCGTAGCGGGTCTGCTAGCGGTTGTGATTGCTCTGTTGACGATCAGTTTCCAGAGCATCAAAGCCGCTCTGATGAATCCAGTGAAGTCTTTACGAAGTGAATAGCATCACGAACCAGCTGTTCTCACGAAAACGCTCCTTAGGTCAGTCATTTAAAGAGTAACAAAAGCGCTCATTTTCCTTACGTCAGAGTGCCGACTATCTTAAACCGTTTTATCAATCATAATGACTGAATATCAGACCCCCAAAGACCGTGCCTATACCAATACGCTGCTAAATGCCGCACCTAAAGAGGCCGCTGCCTTCATGAATCTGAAGCATACCGCCGAGCGAACCGATGGCGTCATTCCGATCAAGTATCGGGAGCTCATGTCAGTGGCCGTTGCTCTGACCACTCAATGCGCCTACTGTATTGAATCTCATATTAACAACGCTGTACAGGCGGGCGCTAGCCGCGAGGAAATAGCCGAAACGGTCTTTATCGCAGCCGCTTTACGGGCTGGTGGAGCCGTGGGTACGGGTTTAATGGCGATGCGTCTTTTTGAAGAGGCCGGAACAGCCAGCAAATAATAGAGTAAGTGATAACTTTTTCTGACACCTTCTCAGGTTCACTAACAGATTGCACCTCCAGAATTTAAGTTCTAAAATACGCTCTTACTTGAGACGATAGAGTCTTCATGTATCTGCGTCAAAAAATGGGCATTTTTCGGAACACAGCTTTTCTTGATTGCGTAGAAAACGTCAACTTACTAACCTCACCTTCTATCTTGCAGTTGTATGACAGCGCTTATTCTTGTCCCACATTTTGTATTGCATAAAACATAAAACACGGTACAACTGTTGAAAGCCGGTAGCTGAAGGGTAAAAAGATCATTTTTTTGGGCCTGTGGGTCTTTGCCCAGATTTCTTGCGCACCTAAGTGTGATGGATTGAGATACCTCGTCACTAATAAATGGGGGGTACTTATTCTCTACTATCTTTAGTTAGTTAAACAAGACGAACCGATGACGACTAAACTGCTTTTCTTTCAGGTTTTGGTAGGTGGCTTATTAATTGCCCCTACCACGTTTAGTCAAATCCTTACACCTGGCTTTGATAAGCAGGAGTACATCGAAACGTTGAAAATTAATCAGAAGACCCATTTAGCCCTTAATAAATGGGCCGAAAATACAGTTGTTCCAAATCCCACCCAGTTCAACTTTGCTTACCGTTCACCCGTAGTAGCATTTGATAATCTCTGGGATTTATGGATTCACAAAGAAAAACGTATTGCGATGATTGCCGTGCAGGGCAGTATTCCAACTCAAGCAAGCTTTTTGGCCAATTTATATGCCGCCATGATCCCGGCAAAAGGTGAATTACAACTGGATAAAGAGTTTAAGTTCACTTACACCTTAGCGAAAAATCCGACCGCAGCTGTCCATATTGGCTGGTTTGTGGCCATGGCCTATCTCTCCAAAACGATTGAACATAAAATAGATTCCTGTTACCAATCCGGCATCAAGGACTTCATTTTAACGGGCCATAGCCAGGGCGGGGGCATTGCGTTTCTACTTACCTCCTACTTGGAAAACTTAAAGGCGGAGGGAAAATTGGCCAAAGACATTCGTTTCAAGACCTATTGCAGTGCCGGACCCAAACCGGGTAATTTAGCCTATGCTTATGACTATGAGATCATGACCCAAGGGGGCTGGGCTTACAATGTCGTCAACTCAGCCGATTGGGTGCCTGATGTTCCCTTCACGGTTCAAACGGTGTCTGATTTTACGTCAGTCAACCCATTCCATGGGGCAAAGACCTTAATCAAAAAGCAAAAATTTCCTAAGAATCTATTCCTTAAGCATGTATACAATCAATTGAGTAAACCCAGTGAAAAAGCGAGTAAGAACTACCAACGGTTTTTAGGGAAAATGATTTCGCAAGCCGTAAAGAAGAGCATTCCTGGGTTTATTACTCCGACTTACTACAACAGTAATTACTACGTTAGAACCGGGAACATTATCGTCTTGAATGCCGATGAAGCCTACTTCAACCTGTTCAGTAATGATCCTAATAACCCTAATATTTGGCAGCACCACTGGCCTACACCCTATTTGTTTCTGGCGGAGAAACTTTAGCCCGTTCACGAGGAATTATACCGGGGTGGCGACGCTTAGCCGATTCGGGCCACTTAGCAGTTAGGTAAAATAATCATCCCATAAAAGGCTCGTACACGAGACTAATGAGCCTACATGAGTCTGTTCCATAAGTAGGACGTTTTTCAAGGTGCTTTTCTCGGGCCTGAAAGCAAGGATGACTCTGCTTAGCGACCGTAAGCAGAGTCATCGACCATCGGTGTGGATCTAACTAAGAAGCAGGATTGATTTGACCTAGCTATTGACCAGCCAGAAAGTAGTTCAAACTAATGAGTTGAGCCAACGGAAAATAACATGGACTCAGGCACCAGCACCTTGTTCGGTTCTAATAGTTGGGCAAATCGATCCCTTCTTTTTCTTCATCGGCATCGTCGGAACTGAATAGGCCGACCACTTTCTGAACCGATTTGCTGGCCACGATCCCAGCCACCGTATTAAGCACTGACACACCAAATTTCGTTTCCGGGTACACCAGCTTGGGAGTGCCCGGTGGCAACTTCTGTACCTCATCTACGTAAGGGCGCATCAGCTTTTCGTAGGCCGCAAAGGCGTCCCCATGCCGTTCGTGTCGCGACAGTTCACCAGCCAGCACATAAGCCCCCACAATGGCCAGAGTCGTACCTTTTCCACTGATGGGCGTGGGGCAATACGCTGCGTCGCCAATCATCGCGACCCGCCCGTCTGACCAGCGTGGCGCTTTAATCTGACCGACTTCGTCGAAATACAGGTCATCCGTCTCGTCGATGGCCTGACGGATACGGTCGGCTTCCCAGCCCGCGCCAGCTAGTTTGGCCTTCAATAGGCTTTTTTGCTCGTCGGGCTGGCGTTTCTGGTCAGTTTCACTGCTGTCTTCCAGGAAAGCCACCGACGCCCGAATCGTGCCTTTATTATCAGGGCGGAGCATGAGCACCCGGCGGTCGACGGCGGTGTACCAGCGCCACCAGTCGTTGTCGGTTGACAGTCGGGGAATAGTCATGTAGGCGATGTAGAGGCCAAGCGATTTGAACTGAGGCTCATCGCCAAACATCAGTTGCCGGGTCTTCGACCGGACCCCGTCGGCCGCAATGACCAAATGAAACGTTTCAGTTATGCCACTGGCGAACGTTACGGATACCTCGTCTGGGTGCCGCTCCAGATCTGTTATCGAATCGCCGAAGCGGTAATCGACGTGCTCCTTCGAACAATCATAAAGGATCCTAACTAAATCGCCCCGAAGAATTTCCAGTTCACGGGTTCCGGTGAGCGATGCCTCTTTGGGAAACTCACCGGCTACTTCGCCATTCTGGCCGATGATCTGCAAACCGACTTCAGTGGTATTTTGGGCCAGAATAGCGGCCTCGACGCCCATTTTTCGGACTACCTTCCGGGCTGGCCCATTGACGTCGATGTTCTGCCCACCCAGGCGCAGGGCCGGTGCCCGCTCGACAACGGTAACGGCGAATCCATATTTAGCCAGCCAGAAAGCTAGCGTCGGACCAGCAATGCTGGCCCCGGATATCAATACTTTCTTTGCTACTACTGTAGACATGCTAAAAAATTAAGTGTTGATTTTTGAGACATTGCAGCTTTGAGCCCAGCAGGAATACTAATCAACAAAATAACTATTTCGTATTATTATTGTTTGTTTAGTACGAAAATAAAGTAAATATGCCTTATATATCAGTTATTCCTGTCCTGACGGCCTGGGAGCGCTTCTGCGACGAGCAGCCCCAGGGGAGTCTCCGTGAGTTTGCCAGCTGGCTACTCAACCACCTTGATCCGTTGCGGCAGAGCCCGTCGCCACCCGACTCCGAACCCATTATGAAATCGGGGCAGCGCCTGTCGGAAGCCTTCGATAATGAGGATTTTCTGGCTGGTTTTTTCATCGGACGCCTCGGCCGGTACGCCAAGTCCTACGGCAAGTCGATCATGGACGAGCACGGTTTCGCCAGCTCCGATGAGTTTCTGTTTCTATCGCTAATTGCCCGTATGGATCAGCCAACGAAGAAAGAAGTGTGCATCGCCAACGCCACGGAACTGACCACCGGCATGGATATGCTTCGCCGACTTGGTAAAAACGGGCTGATTCAGGAAACGCCCGACGAGCGTGACGGCCGGGCTAAACGCCTATCGCTGACCGACCAGGGACAAGCCATGATCAAACGGGTCTATGAGCAGTTTGAGCAGATCCCTAACAGCGTACTGGCCGATCTGCACGGGGTAGAGCGTAAGCAGTTCATTCAAACGCTGAAGTACCTCAACAACTACCATTTCCAATTCTACCAGCCCTGATGCCGGTTGACGCTACTCCAGTACTTCGAACAATTCATTCGTCCTCATCTAGTATTGCTGAAAAATGAGCAAGCATAATTCTTCGCTGGTAGGGAGGTAATCAATATACTAAGCTTCTAAAACTTGTTATCTCTCGAAACGCTCCCTAGAGTGAGACTAATCGAACTTCAAGCCTCGTCTAAGAAATAGGTGTTAGCTGCTGTAAAACTGATTCTAAAATGAATAGCCCCTTTTATCCTATAGATTACAAATGTTGCCTGTAGAAACTTACAATCTGCTCAATCAGTAAGGCTGGCTTATCATGAGGAATGTTGTGAGAAGTGCCTTCCACATAAAGTAAACGCCGATTTCGATGGCCCTTTACCAAGTTGCGCTGGTCCGCTTTAAATCGCTCGTTCTCCTTCGCGTCCAAAAAAGGACCCCGCTCCGCCATAATATCGAGTAAAGGTATAGTAAAAGGTAACGGCACTTGCCTGACATAATCACTAGTCCGCTCCATTCGGGCCAGCAAATAGTACAAGCTCATATATTCCGCTTCATAATCTTTGCGATTAAGGCTCTGAAAATAGATTCTAGCGAATCGCATGTCAGCGTAGGAAGGTAGTCTAGGGTCGACGAGAATAATGCCCTTCACCTGAGCCGGATGCCGAGCAGCATAGACCCGGTTGTAAAAAGCACCTAATGAGTGGCCAATCAGTAACAGATTCTTATTACTGTATCCAAGTTGTTGTAAAGCCGTCTCTAGGCTTTTGATTTCTTGGAGAATGGTATAGCCCGCTGTGTCAAAGCTACTTTGGCCAAAGCCCGCCCGATCATAGGTGATGACGGTTGCTTGCAGACGCTGATGCACGATTAGAGCAATAGAGTCCCATTGGGAGGCGTCCTGTCCGCCCCCTGATTCAAAGAGAATAGGTGGCTTCTCCCCTTTTACTAGTCTAAAATGAAGCCGATAAGGATGAGCGTCAACGATTGTGTCAAGGAGTTGAGCATTAACGTTGACATTTATCACGAGGGATAGCCCAATGAGAACGATTTGTAAAAAATACTTCATTAGGTAGTGTAGGGCTTTTCTACGCGCATAAACTTATAGATTCACAACTGAGCAAAAATACATTTTACAATGGACATTTTTGATAAGCTATTTATTCTCAAGTGATTGCCTCCCACCTAATCCAAAGAAAACGTTCCCACATGAGATTTAGGGGATTTCATGCATCTGCTCATTATAAAGGGCGGTTTGTGAAATACCGCTTCACTGAATTACTTACTACAGCTTCGGCTACAAGTTGTCTTATCGTGTAAAACAGTAGGTTAATCTTATCTTACAATTTGTATTACTTAACATGCAGGTGATTATGTAACAAAGTGTATTTTTAAACGATATGTTGATTTATTGTCCCCGGCATTTTCTTGAAAAGAGTTTACTACTTTACTGCCTATTCAGTCTGTTCCTATTCGGGTGTAAGCAACCTGATGTCTCAAATCAGGACGCTACTATTTATATAAACAATCCGAGAGTGATTGCTGCCCTGGACACCAAGACAGGGGCAATTCGCTGGCAAAAAGATAGTCAAGGACCTGCCTATGCCAGCATGATTACTTCAAGTAAGCAGCTTTACGTGCCAAAGTCAAATACCGTTCAAATCTTAGACTTGAAAACGGGAAATGATCAATCTGAAATATCGTTATCAGCTTATAGCGAATTCCAGGGACTAGCCTTGGCAAACGACATTTTATATGTCGGCGATAGCAATAGTGCCAGCTTTTACGCTTTTGATACGGCCACCGGTAAAACCAAATGGTCATTTAGCAATAAGTATGGGGGTGTATTTAGTGTAGCCGCTATCAGTAGCGGTTCGGTTTTCTTTGGTAATAGTGAGGGGCAATTCTATGCTTTGGATGCCCTAACGGGAAATGTAAAGTGGACATTCCGGGCATTACGTGAAATCAATTCTTCCCCTGTAGTTGTAAATGGGGTTGTCTATTTTGGATGTGGCGACGGTAAACTATACGCATTAGACGCGGTAAACGGCACGATAAAGTGGTCTTTTGCTGCGGGTGGTGGTATAGATTCTAGTCCAAAAGTGGCGAATGGAATCATTTATGTAGGAAGCCAAGACAATAACGTATATGCTATTGATGCTGCGACAGGGCTGAAGCGATGGACATTCGAAACGGGTGACGATGTGTCATCAAGTCCGGTTGTCGCTGAGGGTATCCTATATGTCGGAAGTAACGATCAAAACTTATATGCCATCGATGCCACTTCCGGACAGCAGAAATGGGTGTATAAGGCAAGTAAAGCATTTTTTTTATCTAGTCCGGTTGTACTTGATGAAATGGTATATATAGGCGGATCAGATGGTATGTTTTATGCCCTTGATGTAGCAAGTGGCACTGTCAAATGGACGTTTAAGGGCGGGGTATTCTTTGGCGCTACGGCAGTAATCTGTCGAGGTGGCTCCATAGTTGGACACTATCCATCAAACTGTGGTTCTAAGCAGTAATTATATCTATTCTTAATTATAAATCTGCGACCGTATGCAACCAACTAAGTTAAATAATTTTTATTAATCGTCTTGTAAAAACGCTTACCGGAATGAGCAGCAGCAGAGGTCATGTATTTGCTTATCTTACTATATCTTAGTAGGATAATTTATCTCCTTGATTTTAAGTACGGTCTGATTCCATACTATCGGTAAAAAGTGGGTTCGACAAAAAATATATGACCAGTTTATTCAAGCTCATTCTAGTTCTAACCCTTTGCGCCAATGCCACCGCTCAGACCAAATCGGGCAGTTCAACCAATGGCTTTAAAGTAGAGGGATACATCAATGGAATGCGTGACTCAACCCTGGTACTAGCTCATTGGTATGGAGCTACCTCCTTCATTCCGAAGGATACAGTTCTTGTAAATGCACAAGGGTATTTTTCTTTTGAAGGGGATAAGCCCTTACCACAAGGGCTTTACTTAGTCGTTCCTCCCTCAAAACGGGACATAGGGCTCCACTTAATCATTACCGAGCAACAGCGGTTTTCCTTTAAGACAGATACGGCTAATCTAATTAAGAATATGAAGGTTAGCCAATCGAAAGAGAATGAGTTGTTCTACGCTTACCAGCAGCAATTAGGCCAGTTTAATGAGGAAGCCAAGACGATCAGTTTGAAGAACAAAGCGGCTAGTCCATCCGCTGACAATACGACAGCTAAAGATGGATTGGCTGAACTAACCAAGCGGGCTAAAGCCTACCAAGCGCAATTCATGAAGGAGCATAAGGGCTCGTTTGCCGTCGAACTTTTCAAAGCGACGGCGGAGCCGACTCTCCCGACAGCGCCTATGGCTGCCAACGGAAGAGCCGACTCAAATTGGGTCTTCAACTACTACAAAGCGCACTACTGGGACGGCTACAATTGGACTGATGAGCGGCTGATTCGCACCCCCGTCTTACAAACCAAACTGAATCGCTATATTCAGGAATTGACCGTCCAAAACGTGGACTCCCTGGTAAAGGAAGCGGATTGGCTGGTGGGTAAAGCGAAAGCTTCTGAGGTTAAAACCTATATCATCTGGTACATTACCAGTCAATACGAACGACCTAAAGTGATAGGGACCGATGGAGTCTTTATTCATATGGCCGAGAAATATTGGCTGACTGGTGTGTATCCAGTAAGTGATCCGGCAACCCTGAAGACGATGCGGGAACGGGTGGCTATTTTAAAGCCGCTACAAGTAGGCAAAGCCTTCCCCTTTTTCAAGGCGAGTGATACGCTTCAGCACCCGATTAGCTTACAAAGCCTGAAGGCCGATTATACCGTCATTTTCTTTTATGCTCCCCACTGCGGGCATTGTCGAGATACGGCTCCAAAACTTAAACAGCTAGCCGATCGCTATTTCAATGAAGGCGTTCGAGTAGCGGCCATTGCGGTGGATGACAGTGAAGCGGATTGGAAGAAGTTCATTCGGGAGTTTCGCTTAACCAATTTTATTCACGGCTACGATTTGACCCACACCTTAAGTTTTCAACGAGTGTATGACGTGGCTATGACGCCGACGATCTATATTCTAGACAAAGACAAACGGA
This sequence comes from Spirosoma pollinicola, assembly GCF_002831565.1. Classification (NCBI taxonomy): domain Bacteria; kingdom Pseudomonadati; phylum Bacteroidota; class Cytophagia; order Cytophagales; family Cytophagaceae; genus Spirosoma; species Spirosoma pollinicola. The sequence goes on from NZ_CP025096.1 coordinate 4,996,624, forward strand.
TTATTGCCCGTCAATTGCCGTTTGAACAAGTGGAAGACTTCATTCTTTTTCATCAGCGACAGCAGGTTGGGGCTTCTTCCAGTAAGAAGGTAATGCCAGGCAAATTATAGCCAGTTTTCACATTTTGATTTATCTTCCTAAAACGCTCCAGATTGAGACATTTAATCGTTCATCTATCTGCACCCTAAATGGGGCGTTTTAGGAAACAGTGAATCAACGTAGACTTAACAATGAATAACATTTCTTCCGAGTGGTACCGACAGTAGAATTAGCTAATTTGTCGCAAAATGATCTCTTACCATGAATGATTATTGGATAGCCATACGTGAACAAGTCAATGCCATTTTGCCAGCATTAGCTACTAGTTTCAATCCACCTGCTTCTGATGATCAGATTGATTTCTTAGAAAAGGTATTGAATGTATCGCTTCCCCAATCTTTTATAACATATCTGAAGACATTTAACGGACAGCATCAAATTGAGCCGCCATTTGAACCTTTGATACTTGGCTACAATTATCTCTTCAGTGTTAATGAGATCCTCAACAATTGGTCATGCTATGTGGACTTGTTTGACGATGATCCAAAAATTGACTTCCTGGTAGAAAACAAGGTACAACCTGTATATTGGGATCGTGGCTGGATTCCATTCGCGGGCTTCAATGGTGGCTCAAGTTTACTTTGCATTGACTTGAACCCTGGCAGAAACGGTTACCGAGGCCAGATTATACAATATTTTCATGCTTGTGATCTCGAAGCAGATGACATTGTTAAGGCAGCGTCATTTGATGATTTCAGTGAAATCCTACTGGCTCGACTCACCACACATCAATATGAAATAGATGATAACATAATCTGTTTTACTGACGAATGGTTTGTATAATAAGCTAGCTGCTAGGCGACAAGACGCTCGTCGGTGAGGAAAATTAACAGTCTTACCAAACAAGGGTGTCAAGGCTCATTTACGCTCTGTTTAAGAAATTTCTGCCGTCTCGTTAAATCCCTCATAAAATAACATAAAGTGAACGGCAGTAGTATTAGCGATGATCTATCGTCCACTCGTTAAGGTCTATTTTGCCAATCGTCGCAGTAGATCATCCCGGTAGCTGGACGAGACCGGAAGCCGCTTGCCCCCCAGGCTCACTTGATGCCGCTCCACTTTATCGACTTTAGTCAGCGCGATCACATACGACTTATGAATGCGGAGGTACTCGCCGACCGGTAGCTTGGCCAGCACCTCCGATAGGCTCATGCGGCTCAACGTTTGCTTACTCAACTCAACAAAGGTTAGATAATTGTCATCGGCTTCAATGTACAGCAGATCGGCTAGATTAACCCGGCTCCAGTCGTACCCTGTTTTGACAAACAACTCAGCCCCAGCCACACTCTGAACCGATTCATTGACCCGCTTTTGAGCGGTGACTTTCTCTAAGGCCCGGCTGCTCGCTTGCAAAAAGCGGCTTAGACTGATGGGCTTCAATAAATAATCCAGGGCTGCTACCTCGAAACCTTCTAGTGCATAACCCGCATGAGCCGTGGTAAATATGACGACCACTGGCTCGGGCAATAAGCGGACCAGTTCTAGGCCCGACAAGTCCGGCATCTGAATGTCGACAAATAAAAGATCAACGGGATGACCCTGCATATACGCCAAGGCTTCGGTTGCGCTCAGGAAACTACCCAATAACGCTAAATAGGGCACTTTGGCCGCATGGGATTCGATGATACGCAGCCCAATCGGCTCATCATCCACCGCGATACAACGGAGGGAATGGACGGCAACTGTATTCATAACAACGATTCGATTTGGTGATATAACGCCTCTTTCTGGGAGGGGCGGTTGGCTTCTACAGTCGTGATTCGGCCCAAGGCATCCACTAAGATATACGAGGGGAAGCGGAGATTATCCTGCTCGGGATACAGACTACGAAGATAAGCTTCCAAGTTGGAACCCGCTAACACATGCTGGCCCGTTAGTCCATAAAAATGAATCGCCTCCCGCCACCGCTTTTCGGGTTGAGCCCCGTGTTCAACGGCCACATAGACAAAGTCAACCGGCTTGTTCTTGAAGCGTTTTTTCAAGGCGCGGTTGTAGGTAAACTCTTGTCGGCAGGGGCCACACCAACTGCCCCAAATATCCACGTACACCACGCGGCCCCGATGGGTGGCCAGCAATGAATCCAGGTTTACGAATCGCGCCGAATTGGCCAGTAATTGAATATCGGCTTGCGGATTAGCGGCCGGGTCAATACTGGCCAGGTAGGGCTTCATGTACTGCTGCACATCGGGCAGGTAAGGACTTTGCGGGAAGCGCTGTTTGAAATTGGTGTAGGCTTCCAGCTGGTAGGCTAAGTCACCCTGCTCAATGCCATTAATTAAGAACGAAGCCAGCGCCCGTTCTAAAGCCCGTCCTTGCAACCCATACTGGAGGGCGCTGTACACCCAGTAGCGCTCCCCTTTTTGTTTCATCTCTTGATTGATTTGGGCAAAGGGTTTGCCAAAAACGCGTTCGGCAATGGGAACAAATTCGTCTTTGGTGCTGGCTTGATGTTGCAGGTAGCGGGGATAATAGGTGATGATTTGTTGATAGGCATAACTGCTCAAGGCAAGTGGATTCGACAGATCGACCCGTTGGTAGGCCGTGATCAAGGTTTGCTGCCAGGCGTTACGGTCATACACCGACTTATTTTTTTGGGTCCACACGCCATTTTGCCAAATCAAGTCCCAGAGTTTACTGACGGCAAAGTAGGTGATGTCGGCTTGAGTCATCTGTTGAAAGGCGAGCGACCCCTTCTTCGGTTGTTGTTTCAACAAGGAAAGTCCGGTTTGCTGCTGGGTTTGCAAGGCCCGAAGAATCAGTTGTGGATCGGACAGTGAATCATTCCAGGTTGGTTTTCCGAGTTGATTCATCGTCAGGCCCAATCGCTGACGGAACGCATTTTCAGCCCCGAGTTCCCCGCTAAATCGCACGGTCCCCGGCCAGCTCTGCACGTGAGCCGTCAGCGAAACCGATCGGCCTGGCTCGGCGTAGAGGTAAAGGCGCTTCCCCGCATAGTCTAAGAAGATAATCTGCGCTTTGGTCAGGGTGAGCCGAGTTGAAAAATGACCCTTCGCGTCAAACAAAACCGGGACTGAGTTCTGCGGATAATAGTAGCAGTCGTAGGGAACATTGACTGATACCGAAGCACCGGCTTTGGCTCCCTCAATCTGGCCGGAGAGGGTCAGCTGGGCCTGAAGAGAGTGGCTAGCTAGCCAAGCAGAAAACAGGATCATTCGGAAAAACATAGTCGATTCGATTTAGTGAAGATTCATCTGTAAGTGTACCCGGAAGCGGTCGGCCTGGGGTCCAGCCGTTAGGCTGTATTTCCCGGCATAAAGCAGGTCGAGTCGTTTCCGCGCATTCTGGATCCCCGTTCCCAGACCATAGGCCGTTCGCTGGGGAAATAGCCGGTTCTCCACCACCAAGTCAAGCTGTCCTTTTTCAATGGTCAATTGAATGGCAATGAAGTAATCCAGGTCGGTACTAACCCCGTAGAGAAAGGCATTTTCGACGAAGGTGATGAGCAGCAACGGAGCGATTTGAGCGGGCAACTCGTCATACACCAAATGTGTCTGCAAGCGGTTGGCGTCGGTCTGGGCCAACCGTAATCCCTGCAACTGGATATAGTCCTGTAAGAAGCCCAGCTCACTAGCCACTGGGGTAAAGTCGCGCTGGGCTTCACCGAGGGTATAGCGCATGATATTGGCTAGCTGCTCGATACTTTGGGCAGTGTTGGTGGCCTGCTCGAGCAGCGCGGTTCCGTAGAGGCTGTTCAGGGTATTAAAGAAAAAATGGGGATTCAGTTGGGCTTTCAGGGCGGCTAGCTCGGCTTGCGATTGTTGCACCTGGCGCTGCGTCTGCTGGATCCGTTGGTTGAAAAAACTACGGACTAAGGCATACGCGATGCCGTAGCCGAAGACCGTGAGGGTAGGCTCCCAGAAGCGANCCTTCGAATCGCCACTGATTAAACGCTAGTAGCAACCGGACGAACACCGCTGAAGCCACGAAGGAAACCAGCAGGAAGGTGGGCAACGAACGAGCCCTAAATAGCCGATGATAATTTAGCTCAATCAGTAAGGTGCCCCCTAAGATCACCAGCCAAAGCAGTTGAACCCCATTGTGATTGGCAAACCGTTGCCAAACGCTGACGGGGGAGCCGTCCGAATTGATCAAATAACTGCCGTGCGTATAGACTTCATACCAGAACGTCAGGGCATCGGCTAGATTCATACTCAGCCAGAGTAGGCAGGCGTGCAGTAGCCACTGTTGCCAGATTGTCAAGCGAGGGAAAGCCATACGGTTGCGATTTATGGGACAAATCACGGTAAGGTATGGGCCTCTGGCAACAAAATGGGGTGAAGTGGTTTAAGTTTGGGGTGAAGGCTGACCTGCGGCTGATGAGCGCCGACCCGCTCCTTGTTCGAGACTGGGCCACTGTTTGACCAGGCACAAAATTATACCTCCAAGACGCTGGATAGTTATATATCTAATTTAATGTGGTGTAATCTTATAAAACCCTCTTAAAAGAGAGATGAAGCGCATTCGTCCGTCTGCTGAAGCGCGACGGTGGATGAATTCGCATCTTGAGTTTACAAGGAGGCTCAAAAAGACCAAATCAACTGTGTTTGTAGTCCCAAACTATAAGAGCTGTACTGCGTGAGAGTATAGACTGCATCACTGGATGGGCGGTAGAAGCCATAGCTAGCAGTGGGTTGAACCAGCAACGATAAGCCGGCATCAAATCGGTAGATCAACCCAACACCCACAATCCCATCAGTAGTGACGGGCCGTGCGGTAAACGTGTTACTCCGAGCAAAGATGATCCCGGTAGAGAAATAGGGCGATAAACGCCGGTCCGTCAATCGGAAGTTCACTAAAAGGGGAAGTTGCCATCCTTTGCTGATGAAGGGGGCTAATTCACCATAGGGTCCCAGGGGACTTTTGTTATGATTAGCGTCACGATAATAAAGGGCTCCGACGGAGACATCCCACCGAGGGTTAAACCGGTAGCGTGCCGTCAAACCAAATGAGGAAATGATGCTGTGGCCCGAAGCTAAAATTTGGGTTGGCGATCCATTATAAGTATAAGTCGTTTTAGACGAATAGGGATTATAGTTGAACCAATAGGCCGGTGCTAGCGAAAAGCGGCTTTGAGCCACTGAAGGGGCGTTTAGCATCAGTATAAGCGTCCCAAAAAGTAAAGTAGTTTTCATAACTGGAGATGATTATGGACAAAGGTGACTTTACTGGAGCAGAGCTGCAAGATCTAGTCAATAACGGCTCCTCTAATCAAATAATATACGTATTTTGCTGAACGCCTGTATACTTTTTAATTTCTTACACTTGAAATTACTAATCTCTAAATAGGCTCATATATCTAATCAGCCTTGACTTGTTTCAACCACCTTACCGCTTGCTTAACTTTCTCATCCTTGTTGAGATTGGTAAAAGAATCTGCACCTATAACTAATATGTCCGGCTTGAAGGCTGCTTTGTAAACCCTTCCTAATCTATCTTTTCCGTAAGAGGTAGATAGTAGAACACTCGTGGCATCATTAATTTGAAAGCCTTCAATACCGGTGATGAAACCGGCCGTTTCAGTGCCCACTAAAATGGTCTTGGGCCTTCCCTTAAAGGCAATCAGAAGAAACTCTGCTGAACTGCCGGTTGGAGGACTAATCAAAAACGAAATTGGAATGGTTAGCCCGTTAATAGCGCATCCTGGTTTAATAGTAGCCAGTACAGTGGTATCAAAAGAAAAACTATCTTCGGTTAAATACCACTTCTCGTTTTTCTTCGACTGAAAGGAGCCAATCTGACCTTTTTCCAAAAGCTGTTGTACGCCTAAAATCATCGGGTACATCGCTCCACCGCCATTCAGTCTAAGATCAATGACCAAGCCCTTTACATTCCGGCGTAGCAGATGACACAGACTATCATTTAATTGCTGAGCATTTTTATCTGTGTCCTGCTTGCCGGTAAACTGCATTCCGGGGATTCTCAAATAGCCAATATCATCCTCAAGGAGCGCTGTCTTTATTCCCGCCCCTTTCTTCCATTGGTTCATAATTGAATCAGAGACCACGGGCTGGTTGTTCATCCAACGAAAAGTGCTGTCTTTGTAATAAAAGGCACCATGATAATCGTCAATTGCTTTATAAAGGTTTCTTATTACCGGGCCTAGTTGGTAGGGATTGGAAAGCAGCTTAGCGTCATTGAGTGCCTGCTTCCTTATTTTTTTCCAGTTGACCAGTCTGGCATTTACGGAATGCTGCTGCATGAGGTCAATGGTTGAGTCAAGTAGCCCGATCACTTCTTTGGATTGGCCATAGACTGAGCTGGTTGATGAAAAGTAGAGCAAGTGTACCAAGCAGAGTAAAAGTGCTTTCATACATCGATTGGATCAGGAATGTGTGATGTTTTGAAAAGGCGAGCAGTTAGCCAAGCTACCTACCCCTCGTCACAACGGGTCCAAAAACGTAAACTACAGTTGCTTTGTCATTTGAGCAACTATTCTCGTCAAACGCTCCCCAGCGAGACGAGGTAAATTCCATGAATCTGCTTCTTAAATGGGGCATTTGCGAGATGGATTGAGAATCGCTTCACACCAGCTTTACAAAGTACTTAGCTCAAAGAGAGTTGCACCTACCAAAGAAGATATACTTCAATAATCGAGTGTTTGTAAAACCGGCGATGACGCTTTAATTATGATTAGCAAACAAATTATAACCAGTCTATAACAATTGATTTAACTAATTGTACTTTAGAGATGATACCAGACCCAACTCCCCTCAGCGATGAAGAAACTGATGATTATAAATCTGACCGGATTTATTACATTTTTTAGCATGATAGCTTGCCAAGGCGTCAATGAGCCTAGCGATTCGTCAGTTCCCAAAATATCATCGGTCATGGTCGCCACCCAGCCAACCTCTCAGCTGCCTTATATTGTTTGCGATTTCAACATTAGCAAAAGGTACGAACGCGACACGTTAAAACCCATAAACGGACGATTCCTTAAGACCTGGCAACTCAAGCGACCAGCGGTGGTGCGGCTGTACATTCCAGGTCAATATGTGCGGTTATGGGTGGCACCAGGGTATCATACCGAGATCAAATTACCAGCCGACCCAGGTAAAGCTTACGAGTTGTCCGGCGATGGACAACTCGAAAAAACATACGCGAGCGACATTCAAGCCATCAACATAAATGACTTTCCAAGAGTCATGAAAGATGGTGCTGTCATGCCACCAATCATGTTTTTCAAAAAAGCGGAGCGTATTTCGCAGCGGAGAGATTCAGTTTTTCAGGCTTATTTAAAGATCTACGGCAAAACTATTGCTGATAATCCGGATCTGATGGCATTTTTTGACATGGAGAAAGAAGATAATCGCTTTTTCTTGCCACGGGTTTTGATGAATTACGTCGAGTCGGAACAGGTTTCTGAAAGAGAAAAGCGGCATTTTTTTGACCAATACGTCAAGACGATGAGCCAGTTGAATGAGCCGGTCGATTCGCTTTCCAGTGAAAACAAGCGTTTCTTTTTCCCCAGGTTAAATACTTATTATGTCCAGAAACAGCGAATGGATGGGGATAGCATGCGGAGTATTGAAGTTGGGATTTATGCCTATATGATGGAAACTGCCACCAAGAAATTCACTGGTTCGACACGCGATTATTTACTAGACTACTACCTGTCAACATTGACCCATTTTGCTAGAACATATAATCCAGAATATCCCTCAATCTCTTCTCTGATCGAGCTTTACAAAAGTTCTTTGAGTGAATCAGGCAGAAAAGCAATGCTCGCTAGGGTTACCTCGGCCACTTCGGCAAGTTTAAAACGACCTTATCAAATGGCATCGGAGTCTGGCCGGGAAGTCCTGCTAGCTGAAAAGCTGGCACCAGTGACCGTGGTGGACATCTGGGCAAGCTGGTGCGGTCCCTGTCTAACATCCTTTCCAGCGATGAGGACATTGAAAGAAAAGTATCGCGCCCATAAATCCGTCAAATTCATCTGGATCTCAGTCGACCAGGACAAAAACAAATGGGACAAGGCGATAAAAGAATTAAAACTTGATCCCGAAAACTCGCTCTGGGTGCCGTATGGTCTTAACTCTGTATTCGCCAATGACCTGGCTATTAACAGCATACCACGCTACCTAATTTTGAATGCTAAAGGCGAAATACTCCAAATGAATGCTCCAGGTGGAAAGAATAATGAGCAGAAGCTAGCCGCTCTGATCGATAAGTATAGCCGGGATGCAGGTCGATAGTTTGTCTTTTAGAAAAGTAACCAATTGCAACCATAGTTTTTGTACATGCTACTGATGGAGTTACCTCTAGTAAAAAAACAACTGTCTCAAAATACGCTCCAATAAATGAACTACGCGAAATGCTTGTTACCCATTAACCTTTAGTAAACGGCTATCAATTCGGAAAGGCGCATTCTCCACAATCTTGACGGCATCCTCAAAGCTGGGATGAAGCGTATGCAATAAATAATTTCGGGATCGTTCAACGATCGCTGAAGGCACGGATACACTCAGCCTGTCTGGCCTGTCAAGCCAGGCCTGTAAGTAAGACTGTAAAGCATCAATTTGCTGCTCATCTTGCCAGTTAGCGGGTAGATCAGCTAATGACACAACATGATGCGTTTCTGGTATGTCTAGCACTAGCAAATGGAAGTTGGGCAAATAGAGCGGATTGAGATGAGCGACTATTTCCAGTAAAGCTAGCTCAGGGGTAGCCGACGTGTAAAGAATAGGGTAGCCCTTGGGGTTCCAGCGTCCACCCGCCCGACGCGCACCTTCTGCCGACAAGGGCTGAGCAATGTAATTGCTCTTGTAAAGTCGATATACCAACATCAATCAACAAACTAATCTGCTACGAATAAACGCCGTACTCAATCCGGGTCAACACATCATCCACCAAACTAAACCCACTGATGGTGTTCAGCCACTGAAGGGGCGCTTGGCCTTTCAACTCTCGTAGAGGATAACGTAGCCAATCCGCCAAGGCCTCCGCTCGACCGTCAAAAACCAGCAGGCCATGAGCCGTCAGGTTTTCCAGCAACAACAACCGCTCCGAGGTTTGCTGGTCCAGTTGCCCTTCACTGCGAAAACGGTGTAGTGTTCGTTCGGCGACTTGCAGAACGATAGCCATCTCTTTAAGGGATATTCCCAGCAGCTCAGCTAGCTGATCCACTTGCTGAGTTGGTACGCCCTTTTGCGCTTGTTCAATGATGGCGAAGCTAGTGGCTCGTTGGGGTTGGTAAGCGGTCTTTGCTGGCCCGGCTGGCTGAGTAACGCGTCGCCTTGATGAAGCAGGTGAGGAACCCTGAGCCGGTGGCTGAGAGATAGTAGCCATAAGAATAATTATTTGCCAACAAAGGTAGCTGCTTTTTTACAGTAAGTCAACTGCAAAAAAGCAGTATTGATTCATGAATAATCGTTCGAGAGAGGGTACTCATTGAAACGAAAAACGGCTGTGTATATTTGCTTCAAAAAAGGGGCGTTTCAAGAGATGATGACACGAGGGATAGAACATACCTATCACACCTCAGACTAATCTTTTTAGGGGGCAAAAGCTACCTTCCTAGTATAGCTTCTTTTTACAATGATTGGATAACGTTATACCGCCGTGATCCGTGTCCAGTCATGGACACGGATTCGTCCGATTCTGGACAATGTTCTCACTACGACATTACTGGATTAGCGCTAAAGACTCTTTTTCGATTCTGGCATCAGATTTGATTTAAGATATTGTATCTAATCAACAAGCTTAACACGCTTATGAAAAAGACCGTACTGGGAGAGCTGGAAGAGTTAGTGCTGCTGGTCGTAGCGGCCAGCACGGAGGATGTTTACGGTGTGCCGGTCATGGAGCAACTGCACCAACTAACCGGACGAAACTTTACCATCAGTGCGGTGCACACTACCTTATATCGGCTGGAAGAGAAAGGCTTTCTGACCTCTTCGGTGGGGGGAGCAACCACGGAGCGGGGAGGACGCAGTAAGCGGTTGTTTAGCCTGACGGCCGAAGGGGGAAGGGTGCTACGCCAGATTCAGCAGATGCGAACTAGGCTTTGGGACGCTATTCCTCAAGGCAAGCTTCTCCTGTTGGGACTTTAAGCCTTTGCGATAGGTATGATCCCCAAGCGAATGTTCTCTCAACCTGATCGACCCGCACCGCCCCGTTGGGCGGAACGGTTATTGGAGTGGTTTGTAGCTCCCCATTTACTAGACTATGTGCAGGGGGACTTACATGAAACCTTTCACAAGCAGGTGGTCCAGTTGGGCATTGACCGAGCCCAACGCAACTACGTATGGGCCGTACTGCACTGCCTAACCCCCTTCTTTGCCAAACGACAAGCCGCCGGGTCAACCCAGGCTGGCCCACCCCAAGCCGGGCCAAGAAAGGCCAAACGCCTGTCAATCGATTACAATCCCAACCCTGCACTCACGGATATGCTACACAATTATCTCAAAATCGCTTTCCGAAATCTGCTTCATCAAAAGAGCTATTCCTTGATCAATCTGTTTGGACTGGCCACGGGTTTGGCCATGGCACTACTGATTATCCAGTACGTGCGCTTCGAGTTGAGCTACGAAAACGCCTACCCGCTGGCCAATCGACTGGTGCGGCTTACCACCGATTATATGAATGGTGGTACGGTCGACGCCCAGGATGCCGAAGTCTATCCACCACTGGCGGCCAAAGCCAGCCAGGAAATGAATGAAATAGCCAACTTTACCCGTGTCTACCCCATTCGTAAACCCACCGCCACGATTCAGATTAGCGACCAGTATTATCTGGTCGATAACGTCTACGCCGTTGATTCCTCTTTTTTCTCCATGTTTAACTATCCCTTGCTCCGGGGAAGCCGAAACGGTCTGTTTACCCGACCACGGCAGGCTATTCTAACCAAAGCGATGGCGCTGACCTATTTTAAGACGCTTGATGTGGTGGGCAAAACCCTGAAAATTCCGCAGCGGCAAGGCCGTGTTCTGCTGGAAATCGTTGGGGTAATACCGGATAGCCCCGTCAACACGCACTTGAAGATTAACATGCTTCTCTCTTACCCAACGATGCTGTCGGACTTTGGCGAACAAGAAGACAATTGGAACACCAACAATACATACACCTATGTGCAACTGGCCGACCATGTCAGCGATGACGGGTTTGCCAAATCATTAGCGGCCTTCACCGATCGATTACTCCGGGAAAAAAAACTGAATAATGAGCGTGTGATTGGCCAGAAAATCGGTGACATCCACCTGTATTCCCATAAAACCTTTGAGACTGAACCCAACGGGGAAGCGCAGTCGGTCTATTTTTTGCTGGGGGTTGCGTTTCTGGTATTGGTCAGTGCTTTGGTCAACTACGTCAATCTAACCACCGCCAAATCCCTCGATCGGGCGCGGGAAATTGGGGTGAGAAAAGTGGTCGGTTCCACCCAGGGCCAGATCAGAACGCAGATAGTCACCGAAACCGTATTGCTCAATAGCCTGGCCGGGGTACTGGCCGTGGGGTTGGTAGCGGGTCTTCGATCGGTATTTGTCCAGATGGCGGGCTTACCCGAAGGCTTTACCGTTTTGGGAGACGTATTTTTTTGGGAGAGCGTCGGCGTATTTCTGTTCATAAGCATTGGCCTATCGGGGTTTTATCCCGCCTTCGTGCTGTCGGCATTCGATCCGGTTACGGTGCTGAAAGGCAATTTCTCCCGTTCGATCAAAGGGAGCTGGTTACGGAAGTCATTGGTGGTTTTTCAATTTACGATTACGCTGATTTTACTGGTGCAACTGTTTGCTGTTTACCAGCAGGTGGGCTTTCTACGGAACCAGAACTTAGGGGTAACCATCGATCATACGCTGGTGGTGAAAGCTCCGGTGGGTGCCAACGCCCGGCCGGATTACGGTGCGTTTCGGCAACTGCTGCTCCAGCAGGCCCGGGTGAAGGCGGTCTCTTTTTCCGGTACGGTACCAGGCCTGGGGTCCACTCAACTGGCAACCACAACGGGCATCAATTTATCCGATGCCGTCAAGAAAACGTATTACAATTATTACCTGACCACGATCGACACCTCGTTCATCGACTTGATGGGAATTCGGCTCCTGGCCGGCAAAAACTTCGATGCGACGACGCGGCCGGGTTTTTCGGATACGACCAATCGACAGCTCATTGTGAACGAGGAAACCCTGCGGCTGTGGGGAATTCCCAGGGCTGGGGAGGCAATCGGCAGACGGGTAAACTTCTGGGGACATCAGGCCACGATTCGAGGCGTTGTCAAAAACTACCATTACGAATCGCCCAAGGCGGCCTATATCTCGATCATCCATATGTACTCGCCTTCGTTCAATTCGTTCGCCAGTGTAAAGTTTACGGGAGGCACCGCTGAGCAGCAACTCGCTACGTTAAAGCAGATTTATGAAGCCCGTTTCCCCCATTCGCCCTTCAGCTATTTCTTCATGGACAGTGAGTATGACAAGCAATATAAAGCTGATGACCGTTTTCAGCAGGTTTTCGGGGCCTTAACACTATTCGCTATCCTGATTTCGTGCCTGGGTCTGTTCGGCCTGGCAACGTTCACCGTGTCGAAACGAACGAAGGAAATTGGCATTCGTAAGGTGATCGGAGCCAGCACCACAAACCTACTGGTTTTACTGGCCAGGGATTTTGTCGGAACGGTACTAATATCGATCCTCATCGGTCTACCCATTACCTACGTGGTGGTCAATAACTGGCTGAGCCATTACGCGGTCCGGATCGACTTAAGCTGGTGGCTTTTCGCTACGCCAGCCGGGTTAGTGCTGTTGCTGGTATTGGTATCGATTGGGGGTAAAACGATTGGTACTGCCCTGATGAATCCGGTCAACTCTTTAAGGAGTGACTAACGCGATAATCCATAAAAAGAATGAGTTGACCTGACACCTTCATTAAACACAAAATGAATTTGTAACCACAAGGTATTTATTCTCAAAAAACACTCCTAGGTGAGACGATAAGTACGATCATGCGTCCGCTTCATCATTGGGACATGGCCATAAAATGCTTACTTCTAACAGCTGTCCAATGCAATCAGTCCCCTACCTCTACCACCTGTCTGCTTTCGATTGACAACGCAGTCTCAGCGACCTAACAAAGTCAGGCCAACAGCTTAATACTAGGTTGCACATTTTTGGCTACCTAGCTTACAATCAACCACTCCCTATACTCAGATAGACAGTAGATAGCAACGCTATGGGCTTATTTGACTTCTTTAAAACAAAATCCCTTAAGGGGAACCACTCCATAATCGCTTTATCCAGCTTTAGAGCTTACTACTTGTATGGCTTCACCCAGCAACCTAACCAGGTGGCCCCTGACAAGCAACTTTTTGGTGAACTCTACCGTCTGGTGATCGGGGATAGCGGGGGCATTGCCATCAGCAATTCGTTTCATCCTTATTTTATTGTAAATCCTAAGGGGACAACAGTATGGAATGCCGCCTATGTGATGGTGTACACTAATGACAACAAAGCGGAGGTGTTTGACTCGATCCGAACCCAAAAGGCGATCTGCACACTAGATCTATCCCCCCTCTTCAAAGAAGTCAACGTTTGGCCAGATACCCGCTTAACCTATGAAGAAAATCCCCTCTTCGAGACGTATTCGCCTTTTGTGATTCCCTTCTTAGTCGATTCACAAGACAGAGTACCCCGATGGGACACCGAGATTGCCCAGAGAGTGGGCCAACAAGGGCACGCTACCGATTACGTTGAGCAAGTTACCAACTCAATCCAATTTTTTATGGCTGAGCCATCCTTTGTGATTGGATTTGACGAATTTGACGAGCAGAACCCATCTGGTCTGATTACCAATTTTATCAACTGTAAGCCAATGTTCACGGGTCTTTGAGAAATGGTGGACTCAACCCTTTGAAAGTAGTCAGAAGCGGCCGGCTTAGCGTATCCAAGTGAACGTCGAATCCTATAAAACGGATGGTGTTGGTTAGGTGTAAAAAATGGATGTCTCACAAAAGGCTCCCATCTGAGACGAAAAAACTTGCTTGTATCTACTTCTTAACCAGGGCGGTGAAAGAGACGCTTATCGAACTTTCAGATTTTGTCTTCGAATGTTGTCAGCTCTCAATTCCTTATTGGTGCTGTTTCAATAGCCATCGGTAGATCTTCTTTCGCTGATAGAGGTATTGAATTTCATGGCCCTCTTTGACTAATTGGGTAAATCTGACCTGATCCCTTCCCTGGCACGAACGCAAGCGTTTAACTAATCGGTCAGTAAGGCCAAAAGGTACCTTATCATCTACCATACCATGAAACGTCCACACCGGCAAGTGCTTGATGCGGCAGATTTGGGTGGAGTCATCGCACCCACCACATAGCGGTACAATAGCAGCAAACTTATCAGGATAAGCCACCGCTGTCTGCCAAGTACCATTACCTCCCATACTAATCCCCGTTAGGTAAACCCGTTTGGGATCAATTCGGTAGTTAGCCAGCAGGTCCGAATAAAGCGGATCGAGCCAGTTGTCGGTAGACCAGTATTTTCCATCTGGGCATTGAGGCGAAGCGATAATAAAGGGAAAGTCTTTTCCTTGTTGAACGAGCTGGGGTGGCCCGTACTCGTTGAGTTTATTAAGGTCGTTTCCTCGCTGCGAACCGCCGTGTAAGTAAATGACTAAGGGGTAACTGCGTTTATTGACTTGATAATCTTTCGGTAGATAAAGTGAATACTCGTATTTTACTTTCGCTTTATCCGCCGGTTTGGTTTGGGCGTTAGCGAACAGAGAAGAGATAAGGAAAAATAGACAAAGAAAATACCGATTCATGAATAGAGCACTCAGTAGCGATTATGTGGCAAAGCTAACTATTGCCAGCGCTTAGAAATTGTAAAAATGCGAACGCATCAGTAGCTTGGGCTTGTGAGCGGTAATAAATAGCGGGTGTATTACCACATCTCACTAAAGGCTCCTACATGAGACGACTGGGTTTGTATACGTCTGCTTAGAGATTTGGGCGGTTGAAGAGACTGTGAACTAGCAAGAATTAGCCTTGAAAATCGTCAACTAAAGTCATCTCTATCTCAGTATCAGCCAGTAATACTATATGCTTGAATAACCCGTTCCCTAAACGAAGTAAAAAGTCTTACGGGTTCGCACGGTGTATGATGAAAACTAGCCATTTTCTGCTTGGCTTCGGCTATTTAACCGCAACGATAGGGGTTGCCCAATCCCCTTTCTCTCCCTTACCGTCTACCGTTTTAGAGCGCAAAACAGATTCATTATTCGCCAATGCGAACGTTTCAAATACGCCTGGTGGCGTGATCGCGGTGCTCTACAAAGGAGACGTTCTGCTCAAAAAAGGATATGGCATGGCCAATATAGCCAACAAAATACCCCTCACAACGGCTAGTCTATTTAACATTGCTTCCACCGCCAAACAATTCACGGCCACTTGTATTGCCCTCCTCGAAGAGCAGGGCAAGCTATCTTTTGAGGATGACATCCGAACCTATTTCCCGCAATTTCAAATCAAGAAAACGATTACGATCCGACACCTGATCAGCCACACCAGCGGATTGCGGGAAGCTTATGTATTAGCGGCTTTATCCGGGAAAGTCAATCTGAAAGGGCAAGTAAGAAAGCAGTATAAGACCACAGCGCATTTAGTCCAGTTAATGGCTAAGCAACAAGAGCTTAATTTCGAGCCAGGCCATGAGTTCGCCTATACCAACATCAACTATATTTTACTGGGTGAAATCGTTCGCAAAGTCAGTGGGCTTAGCCTAGCCGAATTTGCCGATCAATTCATTTTCAAGCCTCTGGGAATGACGCATACTTATTTCAATGATCCGCTGGCCGTCTCAAGATCGGGTCGGGCGATTCCCTACCAATTGATCGACGCCAAGAAGCAGAGGTTTAAGCCGCTATCCATCCGCAACGATCAAGGCGTAGTCGGCGATAATAACCTGATTACGTCAGTGGATGACCTGATTCGATGGGATCAGAACTTCACTACCAATCGGCTTGGTCTGGGCAAGCAATCGTTCGTGAAGACCCTACAGACCCCCTACATACTGAGTAGCGGAGATACGATTCATTATGCATTCGGTCTGAATGTGACACCCTATAAAACCACCCGCTCCATTGGTCATGGGGGTGACGACTACCGCTACACCTCCCTGATGATGCGTTTTCCGGCGTATGATCTCGATCTGATCTACTTGTCCAACCAGTCGGATTATCAGAATACCCAACAGAAAGTTTTTGCCCTAGCCGATGTCTTGTTGAACGTCTCGGCTCCCTTACCGACACTCGTCCCAGAGCCCCTTCAAGCCAGCCTGCCTTTTGATTCGCTTTACTTTAAGCCGTTTACCGGCCAGTATATGGGTAATGGTGCTAAAAATAGGTATAGCTTTCGAGAGGTATTTATCCGAAACGGCAAACCCTACCTTTCGTTTCAGCCTCAGCCTAACAAGCATGTGTTTGAACTCCTGCCGATTGGTCGACAGCATTATCGATTCAAGGTAGAAGAGCCCAATGTATATGTAGAAGCATGGTTTACTGATCACAAAGAAGGTGGCCAGGCGCGCTTGTCTGAGCGGTTCAAAACCGATACGCTTCATTATGACAGACGCTTGACAGCCCCCTCATCAACCCCTAAGTTAACCCAGTTTACTGGTATTTTTAGGTGTCAAGAGCTTGACGGCCAACTCAAAGTCAAGGTTAAGCGGCATGGCCTGACCATCAAGCGGGGACTAATTACAATTAATACAATCCCGATTGGAGAAGACACGTTTTACGCTCCGGAGAATCGAGCGATTTTCTATTTTAAGCGGGACAAAACGGGACTGATCAGTGAATTTTTAATCAGTGCTGTCGATTTCAGGAATGTGCGCTACAGCCGCTAGCGTTCTATGCTGCGTTCTGGTTACGGTTTCTTCATAAATGATGTCTTCATGACTTGTTGCCCGATCTCATAAAATGCTCCATTACTGTTATACGGACTCTTCAAAGGCAAGTGACGAATTGTATACGAAATGACTAACGTACCCTATTTTGTGGATCGGTGTAGCCAGTGCAGGAAATGCAAATTAAACCCATCGTTTATCCTTTGCCAGGGCCTGCTTGATTGACCTCAACTAGTACCCGAATAGGTTAGTCATTGATAATAAGCTACCTTTGACTATGAATCAACCTACATATATCTCTATCCCTGATACCTCGGACAACAACTACTGGGCAACAAAGTCTGACCCTGGCAATGTGCGCAGCACCACGTTTGTACCCAGAGATAAAGAACTACACCAGCAGCTAAAGATTAAAGCGTGGGCTATTATTCAGGCTTCACTCAGGAAGAGTAATAGAAAAGTAAGCTACTAAGTATGACCCTTCCGCCTTTATAAGATGAGCTGCATAATCGGCTGACTCTGGCTGGCTTTGTAATCAATACGCGGGGTCGCATCACGGCCGCCCTCGCCTTCCATTTAACCCGGCTCTATTTGTTTTAAAGCAAGTAGAGCCGGGTTTTTAGTGGGGTCTGATTTATTATTAAACTCTTTTGGGGAAATCTAAAAAAAGTTACTGTTCCGTGCCACCGGAGCGGTACTTAAAGATAACGTATGTTACTAAGTGGAGTTGATAGGTTTTGAAATCTCATTTAACGCTCCCGCGTGAGACGAAAGGGCTTTCATGGGTCTGCTTCTGAAAAGGGCGTTCAGCGAGACGCTTTCTGACAACAGGATAGGTCTGTCCAGTTATTGCCAACAATCCTCACAAGGCAGTAGGAAAAATCCGTTCCTAATTACAGTGAAAAGAGATAAGTTTCAGCTTACCCGTAATCCATTCAGCGACCCGCTAGCCTTTCGGATCCTAAACAGATTAACAAAGTTTAACAGCCTGGCTACTAATACACTCCGTATTTTAGATGGCTAAATCAACAGATGGGATTTTGCTCTAGGCTCACTCCATGATCCACAATTACATTCGTATTGCCTTCCGGCAGCTCCGCAAACACGCGTTTTATTCACTACTCAATCTCATGGGCCTCGCCACGGCCATAACGCTTGTCTTTCTAATCGGCCAGTTTGTCTGGAGCGAATTTCAGGTCAATCAAACCTTGCACCAAGCCGACCGGCAATACATCTTACTCAGCCATTGGAAAGACCCCAATATGGGCTTAGACATTACCACGCTGGCTCCTCTAGCGAAACGTCTGCGAGAAGAGTATCCTACGCTGGTTGCCAATTATTACCGCTGGGATGGCCTGACATCCATTGTCACCAAAGCCGATAAACAATTCAGAGAGAGTATTCAACTGGGCGACCCAACGTTCCTGTCCATGTATGGCCTTAACCTATTGCAGGGCGATGCCCAAACCGCCCTGCAACAACCTTTTTCACTCGCCATCACCGAGGACAAGGCACTTACCTATTTCGGGCGGACGGATGTGGTGGGTCAGACCCTAACGATTCAGAATTTTTCGGGGGCTTCTCATCCCTTTACCATCACGGCGGTGCTGAAAAACATCCCTGAAAATTCGATCACCCAGATTAACGCCACCATCAAGAACACCTTTTTTATTCCCACTAATACCTACACCTACTTCAACCGAACGGATTTCGAGTCGTGGCAAAATGGTGTACTGCCGTCCTATGTTGAGCTACAGCCAGGTGTTTCACCGAGCCAGTTAGCCAAGCCGATCCAGCACTTAATCGATCAGAACGCGAGTGCGCTGGTCCGAGCGAACCTGCGGGTTGAACCCCTCGCCTTGACGACCTTTTATCGGCAAAAAGATAATGGTCTGGTTAATCGGATGTTGATAACACTCACCTTAGCCGGGCTTTTCGTTTTGCTGATGGCCATTGTCAACTGCATTAATCTGGCCATGAGTCAGTCCGCCAGCCGCCTGAGGGAGATTGGCGTACGCAAAGCCCTAGGCAGTCGCCAAAAACAGCTCATTACTCAGTTATTAACCGAATCGGTTCTGCTCGCCATCCTGGCCACTGGGTTGGCCTTGTGCCTTTACCCACTGGTCAAGCCATTTTTTGAGCAACTCGTTGGCAAGACTCTTATGCCCCTGACCACATTACCGCCCCTGGCTCTGTCTATTCCGCTGGCGGTGGCGGGCGGGATCAGTCTGCTAGCTGGCATTTATCCTGCTTTTATGCTTTCCTCCCGGCCCGTCGTGGATGCACTACAGCGTAAACAACCCCTGCTTGTGGGCAAGCTATCGCTGCGTCAGGGGCTGGTTAGTTTTCAGTTTCTAGTCGCGATCATGGCCCTGATTGGGGCCATTTTAGTGACTCAACAAGTGCGATACATGTGCAGCCAGGCATTGGGCTACAACCAGGCCTATGTGGTTTCCTCCCAAGTTCCTCGTGACTGGTCACCGGCGGGGGTGCGCAAGCTAGAGACGAGCCGACGCATCTTAGCGAAGCTACCCGCAGTCGCCAGTGTCAGCCTTTCCCACGAAATTCCTAACGGCAACAACGGTGGTCAGCCGATGGTCTATCAAAATGGCACCGATTCAACCGAATCTGTATCAATGCAAGCTTTAGTATCGGACGAGAACTACTGGCAAACCTACCAGATTCCGCTGGTAGCGGGTCGGTTTTTTGGGGGTGGTGATCTAGACTCCCTGAGTATCGTGCTGAACGAAAAAGCGGTTCAGGCGATGGGGTATAAAAAACCAGGGTACGCTATCGGAAAACAACTCCGGATGCGGAGTGACCCCCGGCTGTTTACAGTGGTGGGGGTGAGCCGGGATTTTCATTTCAATTCCATGCAGCAGGCCATCCAACCCATGCTGTTTTTTTCGGTCAAGGGCGTTCCCATCTATCGCTACCTCTCCTTCAAACTTCATCCTGGCTCTATCCCTGCCAGTTTAGAAGCCATTCAGCAGCAATGGTCGGTGCTGTTTCCCAATGCGCCTTTCGAGTACCAGTTTATGGATCAGACGCTGGAAAAGCTCTATCAAACAGAATTGCGGTTAAAGAAGGCCGCTTACTTAACAACGGTTCTAGCCTTGCTGTTGGTGCTGCTTGGCTTGGTCGGATTAGTCTCGCTCAGCGTGATCCGGCGGGCGAAAGAGATCGGTATCCGGAAGGTGCTAGGCGCATCGGTCATTGGCATCGTGGGCTTATTTGTGGCGGAATATGCCTGGGGGCTGCTGCTGGCAAACGTAGTAGCGTGGCCACTAGTATACTGGCTGGTGTCAAAATGGCTAGCATACTATACCTATCACATTCAGATTAGTTGGCTGCCTTTCGTAGGCGTGGGGTTGGTCGTCGCGCTGTTCACCGCCTTGCTGATTAGCTTCCAATCGATCAAAGCGGCCCTGGTTAATCCGGTGGAGTCATTGAAAAGTGAATAGTCTCATTCATCAACTAGATATATGCTCTATAAGCGAGTGATGAAATCAATGGTCTGGGTCGTGACGACTACCGTATGTATGGGCTGGTATACGCCCTTATTTGGACAAACCCAGTACGCCACACCCGATACCGCGTATGTGCGAGCGGTGGAGCAAGCCTTTAGCTTTCTCAAGCAGGGGGATTGTCGCTCCTGCTTAAGGGCGTATCAACGCGCCTTCACTATCTCCCAAAAGAGCGCGCTCAGTACTCTGCGAGCGGCGGCTTGTGCGTACCAGTGTGGCCGAACAAAGCAAGCTCAGACGTATTTACAGCAAGCAGCCTCGCTTGATTTCTGGATTAGTGAGGATGTATGGGAGAAACCCCAAGAGGCCCCTGAACTGAATAGTCTACGGAATAGCTCACTAACGACCGCTTTTCAGCAGTACCTTGATGAACAAAAGATAGCCGAGGGACGGAATCCAGCGCTTGAACGGGAGCTAAAACGGATTTTTACCGAAGACCAACTGCCGCGATTACGGATGGATACCATTATGAGACAGTATGGCGCTAACTCTCCGCAAGCTCAACCGGTCTGGGCGCAAATGCGACGTGCTGACTCAGTGAATCTGCCCAAGGTGGAGCGCATCATTGCGCAGTATGGCTATCCCGGTAAACGACTGGTAGGGGAAAAACAGAATGAGACTGCTTGGTTAGTGATTCAACATGCTTCCCTAATGGTTCAAGAAAAATATTTACCCCTCTTGCAGGAAGCGGCGGCTCAGGGGCAACTCGCCAAAGCAAGTGTCGCATTGACGGTGGATCGTATTCGAGTCAATAAAGGTCAAAAGCAGTTATACGGCTCCCAAGTAAAGAATGGTTATAATGGCAAACCGGCAGGCTTTTGGGCGATTGAAGACGAAGTAAATGTGGATAAACGGCGTGCTGAAGTGGGTCTACCTCCCTTAGCAACTTACGCGAAATACTATGGCTTTGAATACAAGCTACCTGGTAACTAGCTAAATAGTAATGTTCTCAAAAAAGGCTCCCAAATGAGACGAAGGAGCGTTCATATATCTGCTTCTTAAATGGGGCGTTCAGCGAGACACAAACTTCTGAATTTTAAATAAGCCGATTCAGCTGCAGGTCCTAACACGAGTCACTGTTGTGGGGGACCGCGTAAAAGGTGTGATTAAATCCGCGCCCTTAGTGACGGCTCGCCATTACAGATGAGTTATGATTAATTAACCCAGTTTCATATCCCAGTATGACAACAGTAGATTTAGTTTGATTCGCTATTCTACTCTCGACTATAAATTTTTGATCAGTCGCGTTATGGTAGGTAGGAGTGGCCACACACTTCGTTAAATGTGGACTAGCTATCAGGCATGTTATAATACCCTATATGAGCCAATCAACCCGCTTTCAGCAGCTACGTCCGCATTTGATCGCCCTAATTGGGTTACTACTCCTATCGTTTCTCTATCTGTGGCCTGTAACAGCTGGCAAAACAATTTCCATGACGGATGTACAACAATCCACCGCCTTAGCGCGCGAAGTGCGGGAGATTGCTCAACAGACAGGCCAAAAGCCACCCTGGACTGAGGCAGCTTTTAGTGGTATGCCAAGCTACATGATTGATTTTAATTATCCCTATATCTTGCTTTATAAAGCCGTTATGAGCCTGTTTAGCTTGGTATCGAGTATTGTAGCGGTACTCTTTGCCATCATGCTAGGCGCTTACATTTTGTTAGTTGTACTAGGCTGTAACGCCTGGGTAGCGGCTTTAGGAGCGGCCGCTTATGGATTGGGCACTTATGGGATCGTTAGTCTGGAAGCCGGACATATTTCTAAATTGTATGCGATGGGCTTTGGGGCAGGTCTGCTGGCTGGCGTCATTCTCGCTTTGCGGGGGCGTTACTGGATTGGAGCCGCCTTAACGGGCCTGTTTTTGAGCCTAGAGCTTGGGGCCAACCATATCCAGATTACCTATTACCTATTTATGACCATCGCCCTATACCTACTCTTTGAAGGCATCGCTCTGGTTCGAGCGGGCAAATCGAAGCAGTTGCTAGTAGGGTTGCTCACGTTGACGGTGGCCGGTACGTTAGGGTTGGGCAGTTTTAGTAAGCGACTACTTGTGCTAAATCAGTACACAAAAGAAACGATTCGTGGTCGGTCTGAATTAACAGCTCAAATCACGAATCCCGAGGGTAAATCAAGCGAGAATGAATCAACAGGTGGCCTCAGTAAAGAGTATGCATTTACCTATAGTTACGGCATAGCTGAAACGTTAACCCTATTAATACCAGGACTTTATGGCGGCTCTTCTGCCGGAGGATTGAGCACGAATTCTGAAGTTTATCGAGCCATGATCAGCCAAGGGTTAGATCCAGGCTCGGCGAAACAGTTTGTCGAATTAGGTATCCCTACTTATTGGGGAGAAACGCCTATTGTCGGTGGGCCTGCTTACGCTGGTGCAGCTATATTGTTTCTATTCATAGTAAGCTTGTTTGTGCTTCGTGGCCCAATTCGCTGGTGGTTAGTGAGTGCGATCAGCTTGCTACTGATCATCGCTTGGGGCAAAAACTTTGCCTCTATAAATTATCTCTTGTTTGACTATTTACCCTATTTAAATAAGTTTCGAGCCATGACAATGGCCTTGGGACTAGCTCAATTATTTTTCGGAATAGGGGCCGCTTTAGGGCTGCAAACAATAATCAATCAAAAATTAACGCTGGCCCAACTTAGGCAACCACTGCTGATTAGTTTAAGCTTAACGGCAGGTTTATCCTTAGTGGTAGCTCTAGTAGGAAGTGTTTTTTTTGACTTTCAGTCACCCAAGGATTTAGCTCATTTAACGCCTTCGTTTGGCGATACGGCTAAGGATTTCCTCTTGCCTCTTGTCCATGACCGGCAAAGTATGCTCCGAAGTGATGCACTTCGTGCAGCACTCATCAGTCTGTTGACAGCCGCCCTAATCTGGGCACTCGTAACCAACAAATTGAAATCTGGTGTGTTTTATGCCCTGCTTTTCCTAGTGGCGGTTGCTGACCTGGCAAGTATCGACAAACGCTTTTTAAATAATGCAGATTTTGTTCCTAAATCACAGCTTTCCAAGGTCTTTGAACCGACAACGGCTGATCAACAGATTTTGCAGGATCATTCATTAGGATATCGTGTATTCGATCAGACTGAGTATTTTATGGAAAGCAATCGGGCCTCCTATTTCCATCGTTCGATTGGCGGTTATAACACCACCCGGCTACGACGATACAACGAATTAGTTACGTATGCGTTTCAGGCGAATGGCCTTAACATTTTAAATATGTTGAACGTCAAATATGTCATTCAACCGGGTCAGCCTGACCCCAACAATCCAACTCAACCGATTAGTCCGATTGCCCTACCTAATCCGCAAGCCCTAGGCGCAGCTTGGTTTGTTGAAACCATGCAGTTTGTCAATAGTGCTGATGAAGAGATGGCAGTTATGAAACAGTTATCAACGAGCGATACAGTTGTCATAGACAAGCAATTCTCAACTCAACTTACGGGTTTACCGGCTCAAATGAATCATGCTGGTAACACCATTGAGCTTACTGATTACCGGCCTGATCGCCTGGTCTATCAGGCTAATGCTGCTCAAGATGGGTTAGTCGTTTTCTCAGAAATTTATTACCGGGGTCAGGAAGATTGGCAAGCCAGTATTGACGGTAAGCCGGTTCCCCATTTGCGAGCAAATTATGTTTTACGGGCTATTCGTCTGCCAAAAGGGAAACATACCATCGAGTTCAAGTTTGATCCCCCTTTAGCTAAGGTTGGTGATACAATCGACTTAATCTGCAATCTGTTATTGATTGCGCTCATTGGTTTCGTTGTTTATCGGGGAAATCGAGAGCGTCATATTCTACCGACTCAGAAACTACCCGCTTAGGTTTGAACGCTTTTAAACAAGTGGTTTGGCTTTCCCGTATGCGACGGATGGCCGGTCCGCCGGTGCGGTTGGACAGATATTAAAAAATTACTGTCTCACAATTCGCTCCAATGCGAAACTATAGAATCATCATAAATCTGTTCCTTAGAATGGGTGTTTTGTGAGGTGGTGAAATTGCACCTTTTAGCAAGCTAAAAACTATTCTGCTGGCATAAAGCCAAACCTATCGTTGAAACACGTTCTGATCGTAGCCCCTATTAACATTTATTAACTAGACCCTGGAAGGCAAATTCATCGCTTTGATCAAACTTGCACGATGGTGAAAGAAAGTAAATGGATCGGCCTGATAAGTTTGCTGATACTGGCCAAAATAGGCTACGGCCAGCGGTATACCATCATTTATAAAGACGCAAAAGATAGCACTCAAAACTTCTATGTAGTTCGACCACCTAAAGATTCGATCAGGGGCTTGTTAGTGCTCAATGATCACGCTTTATCGGACAGCGCCAAAAGCCTGGCTTATCAGCAAGGTATTATGACCCTTACCGTTGTGCCGACCAACGATCCGCTCCGGAATCTGACCGATAAAACGATTGTGATGCGTATCCATTCAATGGTGCTTGAGGTAATAACCAAGTATCAAATTTCGCCCTCTAAGATCATCGTGGGGGGCATGTCAGCCGCCGGTACGGGGGCGATTCGATATGTTCAGTACTGCTACCAGCAATCATCTCTAAGTGTGAGGCCTGTTGGGGTGTTTGGCGTCGATGCCCCTCTGGATTATGAGCGGTTATATCGCGAGTCCATTCATGCGATTGAACGCAAGTTTAGCCCCGATGCCGTTGAAGAAGGCCATTTAGTTTCTCGCTACCTAAAGACCCAACTAAAAGCCACTCCCCAAAGTAATCAAAAAGTCTATCAGCAGATATCCCCTTTTTGCTACTCCGCCCCTAAAGGGGGTAATGCGCATTGGCTCAATCATACAGCGGTACGCTTATACATTGAACCAGATATCAACTGGTGGATTACGCAACGTCGAAAAGATTTTTATGATTTAAATGCTATTGATAATGCAGCCTTAGCCAATTGGTTGCAGATCAACGGCAACTCAAGGGCCGAATTGGTTGTAACAGCTAACCAAGGCGTGCGCGAGACTGGCGAAAAGCACCCTCACTCCTGGAGCATTGTGGACCAAAAGAAATTATTAAGTTGGTGTACTCAATTGTTTAAGAATCAAAACTAGCCAAGATGGATGGGCAGTCAACAAAAAAATCTAGATTACGAGTCTGGACCAATGATACCTCAATTAAATAAATCACCAATGAAAACATTTGTCTGGGTTATAACGGCTACCTTTTGTCTTGGTTGTTGTGTTACTGGCTTTGGACAAGCCCGGTACGCTACGGCTGACACAGCGTATGTTAAGTCGGTTGAAAAGGCTCTTACTTATCTTCAACAAAGCCAATGTCAGCCTTGTCTGAATGCCTACAAAAAAGCATTCATGATTGCTCAGAAAAGTGCTCTAAGCACCATGCGAGCCGCTCTTTGTGCGTATCAGTGTAAACAGTCTGAGTTGGCCAAGACCTATATTCAGCAAGCGGTCAACATCGATTACAGCATTGCTGAGGAGACTTGGATCGATTATCAGGCTGCTCCGGAATTCAACCTTGTTCGTTCTTCATCTATGAAGGAGTTGGTGCGAGAGGTGTTTGCCCAGAAAGATGCCCAACTCGGGATTAATCCGTCCTTGAAAAGCCAGTTACAGGCGATTTATGTGACGGACCAACAACCTCGATCTAGAGTCGATTCAGTCATGCGCGTTTATGGCCAGAACTCTACACAATGGCAACATCTCTGGCAAGGCATTCACCAAGTAGACTCCATTAATTTGCGCAAGGTCGAACAACTCATTCAACAATACGGCTATCCCGGCAAGAGTTTGGTCGGGGCTAAATTGGGAAACACGGCTTGGCTGATAATCCAGCACTCTCCTGTTGCCATTCAAGAGAAGTATTTACCCATTCTTCAACGAGCGGCTGACCAGGGTGAAATGCAAAAAACAAATATGGCGCTGTTGATAGATCGCATTCGGGTGTATAAAGGGCAGAAACAGTTGTACGGTACCCAAGTAAAAATGGAGGCAAATGGTCAGAAAGCCTTTGATGCGATTGAAGATGAGAAAAATGTAAATAAACGCCGAGCGGAGGTGGGCTTAGGCCCGCTGGAAGAATATGCCAAACAGTTTGGGTTTGAATACAAGCCTACTAGCAACTAGCCACTGGTCATTCCTAACTATTCGCTCAATAACGCTTCTCTTTGAACCGAAAATCGTCAACGATTAGCGGCTCTAATTGCCGTTTGATGAAATAGATAAGGCACGAGCAGTTACCCTAAATTTTCCTAGTTTGGCTATGCTACGAACCATCTCATAAATGAATCTATACGACTGACAAATGAGACTATATCCAGTACTTTTGTTCTGCTTTCTAACTTTAACTACTAAGGCCTATAAACCAGAACATGAGTACTGGACACGGCCTGATTCGTTAGGGTTGAAATACGTTGAGAAGCGATTAACAACGCCTGATAAGGCGCAATTGCTTTCTTGGCTCCTACCTACTACCTCATCTAAACCGCTAAAAAAGACCTTAATCATTGCTTACGCTGCCACTGGTAACATGGCGAACTGTGTCTACTACGCTAATGAGTTTTTAAAGGCTGGCTTTGATGTTGTGTTATTTGATTATAGAGGCTTTGGCCATAGTTCAACCTTTGAAATAGATCCTGAACGCTTCTACTATAATGAATTTGTAACTGACTTTCAGACCGCTATAAAAGCGGCTAAAACACAATTTCCAACCAACCAGGTAGGGGTTTTATCGTTTTCACTAAGTACGCTTTTAGCGACCCTGGCTTATCAAAAGGAACCCTTTGATTTTATGATCGGTGAAGGGTATGTAAGCGACCCGATAGCCATTACTTCTTACTGGAAGCGGGTAGCGAATCGGGAGTTTACTTTACCTTCAGGCGTAGAGGTTTATCCAAATGCAACTCGTAAGCTGAAGTGTCCCTTGCTTCTACTGGCTGGCACCAAAGATGAAATAACCCCTCTTTCCACCAGCCAGGCGGTTGTTGCACAACGACCGAATCGTAGCCTTTTGACCTATGAGGGCGATCATTTGCAAGGCACCACTGTGTGGAAAGAGAGGGAGTTTGCTGATGGTTACGTTCGACGGATTAAGGAGTTTGCCGAGAAGATTTGAATTCTCAACAAACGCTCACTTTAGTAAACTGTTGAAGATCAAACTAGAATAGCCTCTGAGGGCATTAACACAATTCTTTGCTGCAGCCGCGCTGTCCATGCAGAAAACAATAATGACTGCAATGCTATTTGTTGGATAATGACCTTCGTGTGTAGGTGATACCTAAGCGTTTTGCGTTTTCTTCCACCGTGTCCCCAAATCCCGCTTGCTTACGGCGTTCGTTTACGCCAGCAGCATCCCTGATGGGCCAGATGTAACAATCAGGTTGTTGATTGCCTACTGATCCAGCCGGTGGGTTATCACATCTAGCTTGGGTACCATACAGTTGTTCTTTCCCCTGATTGACAAACAATCGATCCTGCATCATAGCCACCAACTTGAAGGGTAGCTCTTTTTTCTGGCCGGCCTCTTCAATGAGAGGAAAAAATTGGTTGATATTCTTCGAGTGCTGAATGACATACCAGGCCGCTTCATTCGTGGGTTCTCCTACCAATGATTTACCGGGATAACCCACTTGATGAATAATTTGCCTGACCCGTTTACTATTCGAGGAATCAATCTCATTCATTTTATCAAATATCAATTGTTGAACTCCTTGAGCCGAAAGATTTTCCGCTTTCGCCAATGAATCCTTCTTGGGTTGACTCATCATTATCTCTCGATACAACTGGTCTATGCGATAGATACTATCCAGTTCTAGTTTCAGCTTGGCGCTAGTTTGGCTATAACTTATTGAAGTAACTAAACTGAGTACTAAGACCGTAAAGAATCTAGAAAGGTTCATCATTTTCTTGTTTTATAAGTGGCGTGGCTCGGGGCCGCCGGTGCGCCGGGCCGCCGTGGCGGTTGCAAAAGTCAATAATCTAGTCTGATAAAGGATGCATCTTATCAATTTAAAAACTTATCGATACAACCCTGACTCCTGTTAGAGAATCATCCATTAAAAACGACATATATCATGAATCGAGCTAAGTTTGGTTGGGCAGCCATAGGGCTCCTGCTAAGTTGTTCACCAGGAGATCCTACGCCTGCCAACAAGTCAGGCATAGGCATTGTCGGCAGGTGGCGCTTATTTGAGATTCAAGGGTCTACCGGTGCTAGTTCCTTCACCACACCTATATCCGCTAAACCTTTACAGGCATTAACCTTTACTTCTGGGCGACAACTCCGTAAGGAAGGCAATCAATTAGGGGATTACTATGACTATCCTTTCTATCGGGTAGATTCTAGTAAAACGGGTTATCAGGTACGATTTTTACCTAGTCAGACGGATACTTTAGGCGTTCAGGTAGGGTTAACAATTTCTAAAGATACTCTGCGTCTTACCCCTTTTTGTGCTGAAGGGTGTAGGCAAAGTTTTGTACGAATAAATTAGTCGTATGCCCCGGATAGTGTTGGACAGATCGTAAAAAGCAGCGTCTCTACAAACGCTCTCACATGAGACGAAGGAGCGTTCATGTATCTACTTCTTAAATCGAGCTTTTAAAAAAACTGTACAGTAAGGCCATGTATCCGTGAAAAGCGGGTAAACCTAAAAAGGTGATGGCGATGGCCGGCCGTCAAATTCCCAGTCGGCCTTCGACATCACTTGGACCCAAAACTCTTCTTTCATAAAAGACAAATTCAGTAGAAAGCACCTAAATTAGCTGTATAACAGAAAGCCAGTTATGTTTAACTTTTCGTCTAGGTAAACATAACGTAGATTATACAACAGAAACAATAGCCATTTGGTGTTAACTACCCCGATATACTAAGTCTAGTGAAATCGTTGAACCGTAAGGGCTACAGTAGTAGGAAAGTGAGGGCTTATTCGACACGTATTACCTTGCGCTTCCGTAGAGCAACCCACAATATAATAAGGGGCTATCGAATCGGGAGAAGAGGACAGAGTGAAAAAGACACCTGAATGCCACTGAGCCTGGTAAGAAAAGCGCCCTCCCGAATCAGAACGAAGGACATGTTGAGCAATGATGTCATTGGGAGCAAACGGATTGAAACGGTTATTAGTCTTCTCTTCAATCAGTAGGAACCGCATGTTAACAATCGGTTTACCACTTGAATCGGCGAAGTAGCCTTTCAGAGTTAATAACTGGTCTTTTTCTGTTTGTTGACAAGCGCCCAGTAAGGTCAGCATAGTTGTCCAGATGATTGCCCCTTGTTTCATGAGGAAGATTGTTTTAAGACTAGACCACTTAAAAGCTTCGTTGCAAACGCCTAAATAAACAGGTCGTTTGAATGAGATCAAGGCCGATTATTTACACTTAACTCGGCTTTTATTATATTAATGAATTAACATAAAGCAAATTATATAACGGATATAAACCTAACAGAATCATGAAGGGTAAACTGATTGTTTTGTTATTGATACTGACCGCCTTTAAGCAACCGATCGTGGCTCAACCTAGACTTCGTTTTGGCCTACTGGGGGGCCTAAATGGCAATTTGATTCATGCTACTTACTTGGGGCCTAATTCGGAATCGAAACCACGGTGGGATTATACCACAGGGGTAAGCGTTGACCATTGGCTAACGTCAAGCCTTACCCTAGGCTATAATTTACTCTATTCACGGCAGGGCGGAGCTGAACTGATCACCAGTAAGATAGGCTACGGTAGCACGAAGATGATGACCGAATTTTCCTATCTCACCTTACCGGTTATGGTGCGTTACCATCTGGGTGGCGGACGATTCTTTATCAGTGGCGGCCCTCAGATTGGCTACTTGCTGAAGGCCAAATGGTATGCTGCTGGTTTTGAAAGCTCTGCTCAGAGCTGGGACCTAGCCTATATGCGTCGGTTCGATGTTGGCTTAACAGGTGGCCTTGGGTATCGTCTTGGGAGACATGTTGTGCTTGAGAGCCGCTACTATTATGGGTTAAACCCCTTTAATGAAACTGATCCTCAAACCAATTACAAAGAGTATAATCGCACTTGGGCGTCAAATCTGGTTTATTATTTCTAATAGCCTAACATAATGCCACTTATACAACAGAAGAATTAACAAACTTTAAAACAGGGAGTCATAAATAAAGTATAGAATTGCAGACTACAGTTTCAAAAATTGGACAGATGAAACACTATGTTATGAAAGCTCTATCGCTGCTTTGCTCCTTGACTTTTTTAATGTGGGCAACAGGTTGCCAAAAAAAGGAAGTTGAGCCAATAAACAGTGCTCCTCAACTCTTAAATGGCCAATATTCCGGGAAGATAACCTATGTGACTTACCTCTGGACTGGCAAAGAGGATACGCTTTACCGCAAGGATACTACTGGTATCAATTTCAAACTAGAGGGAAGTAAGTTCCATCGCCCTGAGTGTGGTGATTGCAGTGGAACAATAGCTGTCGACACGAATTCTCAGACGGTCGAATTTAATAGTTCAGATAAAGCATGTTCTGATAAAGGGGCAGACGCTACTGGTAGTTGGACTTTTACTAATGGAATAATGGGCGACTATACTTACGCGTTGGTCGGACAGACATTAACATTAACACAAAAATATCCAAGGCCTAAAGATATGGGAGCAGGCAGTGCGTACACCACTGAAAAGATAATAGTAGCCACCAGGCAAGTATTATGAAAAATCAAACTTTGCACTGTTTAAACTTCTTGTAAGTAGAATACCCATTTCTTAGTTTAATCTCTTTACATATTCTTAGTTATACAACACTTCTCCAAAAAGTACAGTTACGTGTTTGTTCTATAAGTAGGACTTTCATATAATTTGATCCAATGAGAATTCTTGCTTCAAATTAATGTTCAAACTAATCTTTTCGCATTCTATGAAGACACTAACAGTTCTTCTGTTAAGTATGGTTTTTATGATCTCATCCTGCAAAAAAGATGAGATAGCTACCGAAGGAGAGAAAATAGCCCAACAAGTTCAAACAGTACTTACGGCTAACTCAAGAATTAAAACTGCCACTTTCTACATTTCAAATGTGCTTGTGGATCAGAATCAGACATTCACCCTTACTGGTCAATACATTACTACGGCGAATGGTACTTACAATTTAAGTCGGCTTATTCGCTATCAACCTTTTAGCCAAAGCATTTCTTTTTATTTCTGATAGTAATCTATAAAAAGTACTAAACTCAACAAAAATGAAATAATGTTGAGTTTGGTACTTTTTACAAAAGTGTTGTATAACTAGGATTATGTTAGTCGATTATTAGGAGAATCTGGTTGAAAATTCTCTTGACCTGATAGTGAAATAGTTATATCCGTGACTTCTATTTATTCAATGCTAAACCTAATTCATCAGGCCGTAAATTTCTACCAATAATGACACCTTTGGGATCAATAAGGATAGAAGTAGGCAAACCGACAATATGGTAAGTCTCGATCAGATTGTTAGTGCTGTCTGAAATAATCTGAGGCCAGGCTAAAGGTTGCTTCGCTAAGAATTTAGCTAATCGCTCTGGTGAGTCTTTTACTACGCCAATAAAGACTACCTTATTTTTGTCGACTTTTTGATACAGCTTTTTTAACGCAGGCATATCTTCTACGCATCCTTTACACCAAGGAGCCCAAAAATCAATATAAATATACTGGCCTCGATATTGATCTAAATTAATCAGTTGACCACTGGCAAATGCTTTAGCACTGAAGGGTCTAAAGGGATAACCAACCTGTAGTGAATAAGGCTTCTCTAACGAGTTAACAGGCTCTAGCTCCAGCCAATTGTTATAGACATCAACGCCTTTATTCTTGTAGCTTACTCCATCAATTTTGATGATATCATCAATCTCAATTTCGTCTTTGGGAGCAACCTTTTTGGCGATCAATGTCGTGGACGGATTGATTAAGTTAGTTACTTCAAAATCGGGCCTGGTAAAGCCTGAAGACACCAGTAAGTTATGCTCTTTGGTTCCTTGTTTTATAGAAACAGCCGCATGTTGAGGAAAATTGTACAGCAATTGACCGCCATACATTTTTAAGACCATAGGTATCCTCATTTGCCGAACTCGCCCTTGCTGATAGACTTCATACTGAACTGAAATGGCTTGTTTATATCTATAAGGATCATTTATATCCATTTTTTCAGGATAGATGGTCTTTTCATCGGCAAAGTCAAGATTATTATTAGTGTCTACCTTAACGGACCATTTTTGAGTTAGCTCATCAAATCCCTTAAGGATGTACAGATAGCACTTAATAGGTGCTTCAGACAGTTTTGTTGTATCCGGTGACCAGTTCCAGCCCTTCTGCAACCCTTGATAATCAATCTGGCTGATATGACCTGCTAAGACCTGTTGATAGATAAATTGGTGGGTATTCAACCAGATATGACAAACCTGGATATTATTCCAGTGAGTTGGCACTCCTTTAACCTCACTATAGGTTTTAGACCACAGTGGTGAGTCTTTACTGGCATTGTCTATTGGTGAAAAGCCTGGATGAAAAGGGCCATAGCCTTCGATGAGCTGAACGGGTAGGAACTTAACCATTTCAGTCTGATCAGCGACTTGGCGGCATGACACCGCTGTTAGAATTAGACACAGCAACCAGACTAATGTTTTCATGTGAATATATAGGCTAATGCTGTTATATAAGTGCTTTTATGTAAAGTAGAGCCTACTAAAAGCCTACCCAAACCCCTTGCATACAGTGAGTAAAATGGACCGCTTGAATGGTTTTACAGCTACTCAACTTAGGCTATCCATGCGCTTAACCTTCACGCTTATTCTTGGCTGTTTGGCTGTTCTTTTCCTGCCGCTGGCCTGTGTTGATCCCGAAGACTTAACGTTGCGCGGCACGGTGGATATCCTCGTGGTCGATGGTACGGTGACCAATCTGGCCGAGCCCCAAATTATCCGGCTTAACCGTTCGCAGGCTGACCGGCTGACGGGACGCTTTGGCTCGCTGCCCATTACCAAAGCCCGGGTTGAAGTCGTCATGGATTCCTTGATAGTGACACCAGCCCATGAAACCACCAAGGGTAATTATCAACTACCGGCGGACTTCAAAGGTCAAATTGGCCATGCTTACCAGTTGCGACTTACGCTCAGTGACGGCACGCACTACGAATCGACCCAGCAAGTGATGCCACCAACAGCCCGCATTGATAAGATCCGGGCTCAATTTAGCCTCAAGAGTCTGTCCCCACCAGTACGGGGCTATTATACATCAGGCCATGATGTGTTTATCGAGTTACAGGACCCCGCCGACCAGCGTAACTATTACCGTTGGGACTGGACTGACTACGAACCGCAATACTGGTGCCGTTCCTGCAAGCAAGGATTTTATTCGGTCTATAATCCCATCGGAAATATTGTGGCCGGTTTCCGATCCGGTCCAGACTTGTATGAAGATTGTTATTCTCCCTCTGGCATCGATCCTGGTAATCCCCTTTACGGTTCCACCCTGGATTATCCCTGCCGCACTCAATGCTGGGAGCTGGTGCCTAGTTACACCGTAGCACTGTTTGACGACCAGTATGCCAACGGAGGCCTCATATCAAATCTCAAAGTAGCCGCCATTCCCTTCTATCAGCATAGTCCCTGTTTAGCCAGTGTGCGCCAATCCTCGTTGACTCCCGATGCCTATCGCTATTTCAAGTTGTTCGCCGATCAAACCCAGAATACAGGAGGTCTAGCCGACACGCCCCCGACGGCCCCCATTGGTAATGTGCACAACGTGGCCAACGCCAAAGAAGTAGTGGTGGGCTATTTTACGGCCTCAGGGGTATTTAGCAAAAACATCTATATTGACCGCAAGGATTACCAAGGGGTGCCCTTGGGCTACGATCCCATCACCGGTTATCCCCAACAGCCAGGGGGTGAACTCTTCTTAGCTTTATACGGACGCTCCCCGAACGGAGAGGGATCTCCCCGTCCGGGGAGCAACAACTTTTTCATTGACGACACGCCCCGTCCGCCGACGGCTGTATGTGCCCCCCTTGACCAACGAACGTCTTTCAAGCCTGAAGGCTGGCCCAATTAATTGTCGCTTTTTTAGGGTTTGTCAGGTAGAGTTAAAGCCATGTTTTTTAGCGGGTTTTTCCTCGCATTCATAAAGGCCTGATTCTTAGAAAAGTTTCTTAACATAACGTATCTTGTGCAACTTGACTAAGAAAAGTACCATTTTCAAAACAACCAATTTGTCAAAAGGATGTGCAGAGAATAGTTCCTTCTCAACTGTAAAATGACCAATGAGCTAATCTTTTCAAGAACTAGTTGGTAAGCTAGGAAAATTACGAATTCTCAAAATACCCTCCTAGGTGAGACGAAGGAACGTTCATACATCTGCTTCAAGAAAAGGGTGTTTCATGAGTCGCTTTTAGCGAAGTTTACAAACGTTTAGTAGTACGTTTGTAAAATCGGACTCAGTATTAGTCGGCATTACCTGATTTAATTATATAAGATTCGACACTGGATATTCATAACCAGGGAAACTACTCTGCGTTTAAGTCTAACTTCAGCCTATAGATTACCTAGTTTTTGAGTGATGCTGATAACCGTTGTAAAATCTATTTTAGTGTTCATCCTGGCGGGCCTGTGCGAGATCGGGGGCGGTTACTTGGTCTGGCAGTGGATGAAAGAAGGAAAGCCGCTTTGGTATGGCCTAGTGGGCAGCATCATTTTAGCAGCCTATGGCGTTGTAGCCACCTTTCAACCGGCTGGATTTGGTCGCATATATGCCACTTACGGCGGGTTCTTCATTGTTATGGCCCTTTTATGGGCTTGGAAAGTGGATGGGTTCCGACCAGACCGATACGATATTATCGGGGCACTGATTGCTCTGGTTGGTGTTTGCATCATCTATTATGCACCCCGGAATTAAATCAATAGAGATACCCTATCGAACGGCGTGCTTTTGGAGTTTGTCGAGTTCCATCACCAAATAGACCATTTCCTTGGTTTCGGCGGAATCACCCATCTGCAAAGAAATCGGGCCTTCTTCGGGCTGAATCGTTAGGTGAAATACCAGCCACGGGCAACATAGCCGCTCGAATTTGATAAACTCAGCCAGATCGTTAATGATGGTATTATCTGACCCTGCGAACACCAGTTCATAGCTGGTCGGATGCTCCACAGCGCGCGACACCTTTTTAAAAAGCGTCTGGTGCAATTCGTTCATTCGCTTGATTTGGTCTTTGTCTGTGAGCTTGCAGGCCAGGGCGATTTTCTGTTTCAATACAGCTTCGGTTTCCATTGTCTTTGTTGTTTTGGTTTGAGCCAGGCAGGACAGAGCGACCAGCCAAACGAACCCAGTAAGCAGGAGTGATTTCATGGTTTTTCTAGTAAATTTAAACGGTGGAGTATATCCACTGTCAAGCGATTCACCAATAAATAGTTATGCTCATCGGCATCATTGCCCAGGAATCGGGCTTTTCCCGCGACACGATCCGGTATTACGAAAAAATCGGTTTGCTACGCCTGCCCAAACGAGCCCGTCGGGAAAACAACTACAAGGAATATTCACCGGCCATTTTATCGCGGCTTCGGGCGATCAAAGAATTAAAGAACATCGGCTACACGCTGAGGGAAATTCAGCAGGTCATTACGTCATATGAAACTGGCGGGCTGGACTGCATTGCAGGCAAAGACCAGGTATTAGAAAAAGTTCGACTGATTGACGCGCAAATGGCCCAATTGCAGCGTATCAAACAACAGTTACTAGAAGCGGTCGCTGAATGCCCCGATCAATGCAAAATTACGGCGATTCTGGACGGCACACTAGCTTCACCAAAATGACATAGTTATCTTAAATAGATGCCCCTTAACATGTTAACTAGAAGGCTGTAACGGTCATTCCTGTTTTGTAACCCTTGTTTGCTGCATTCTCATGAAAACGCTGGTATTACATTAATGAAATATCCATAGATTGAATCCACAGATTACGAGTAAAGGACCGCGAATAACAGCTACATGGTTGGCATAACCTTTGATTATACAATAAAAATAAGGGGCCTGCATACCGTATAATTGATGCTACTTTTTTGAAATATCAATATGTCGAGCCACCTCGTTATCAGTATCAACTGATATCTTTCTGCCTTGCTTCCATGAAATCTATCTTGATCCTTCTCTCCCTTTTTGGCTGGGCAGCTTCGACAAACGCCCAAGCCGTACGACTTGTTCAGTACTCAGGAACGACTTGGAAGGAGAGTAAACAAAACGCCGTCTATCTTGAACTTGCCGGAGGCCCTTCGTTGTACTCACTCAACTATCAGCGCATTGCTACTTCTAACGCTCGGCTTGCCTTTACTTACCGGCTGGGCAGCTCCTACATTCCTCGATTCACTACAGCTACCTTTTATTTAGGTGGCGTACTAGGTAGCCCTAGAAGATCAGTTGAATTCTTAGCGGGAGTCGGTTATCTGGGCGTAAAGTATCCAAGTCCAGAGCGGGTAAATTTTGCTCAAGAGCAGCATGACAATCTGTATCTAACTCCTCAGATAGGCTACCGTAGCCAGAACCCGAGAAATGGATTTTTATTACGAGCGACCTTAACTCCTCATTTATTCTTTGGGGAAGGTCTGAAGAAATTACGGCATACACCCGGTTTTGGCGTCAGTGTAGGAAAAGTATTCTAAAGAGATTATGCCTCCTACTTAATATATAACCACTTATACATCGAAAATACGAGCCTTGCACGTTTTGAGTAAAAAGAACTCCTCGTATGAAAACAGCTCTACTTTCAATAGCAATCATCTCTGGTATAGCTGCTTGTCGACAAGAGTTCCATCCACTTTCACCACCAAATTCAACGTCAACTCCTACGGTTTCGGCAACTATTACTCAACCTGCCTCCCCTAGTTCTGGTTGTCCCAATAAAACCTTTACACAGAATCTGCTTGGTTGGTGGACATACTCATCAAATCGGTTAGTTAATCCCAATGGAGGCAGCACAAAGTATTCAGGACGAATTATGTTTAAGGCAGATATGAGCTTTAAAGACCCAGATACGTTGTTTGGTTATAGATTACAGAATGAGCCTGTTTTGGCTAGATTATACGAAGTGCAAGGAGATAGTTTACTCGTTTATATCAGTGACAAACTCGAACGGCAACAAGGAGTTATTTTAGTACTTCAAACTGCAAATTGTAACGAATTAAGGTTTGTTGGTACAGGAAAGGGAAATGATGTTAAAATCGAATTGACGCGGTAGTTTACAATGTAACTCATGAGACTTTTTCGCTTGATAAGATAAAACTATATTGACTTATTTTGGGATAAACCAATGATAAGCAATAAAATGTAGATAGCTATGGCGAACCAGTCCCCTGGGTAGTCGTGATCACTCCAACGGCCCGGCGCAATGGTGGACCGCATTTTTTCAGAATGGCACGTGCCGTACTTTTTTTAGCGCACCTTAATTGGTAATTCTTTAGGCAGAACTGAAGGTTTTGAGTTATATGAAGTACTTCTATGCATTTTGTTTGCTGATTGGTTCTTTAGTTTCTTACGCGCAGTCAGGAGGAACAATTAAGTTTGAGTATGATCAAACTCCTACGGTGAGCCTGAATGGAGTTGCTTTAGCCAATCCCTGGGTAGGGGGACTCAATGCGCTCCAGTACTCAACTATTCGCTTAAATACGGATGAACGTGACGATTTGGTTGTCTTTGATCGCACAACTCATAAAGTGAGTACCTTTTTGGCTACTGATGACCCTTCGGGCAACGGTGTTCGTTGGCAGTATGCGCCTCAATACGAGACAGCATTTCCCGCTGATCTATACGGGTGGCTGCTACTGGTTGATTACGATGGAGATGGCCGGAAAGATCTGTTCACCAGTGGAAACAGTAATGTTCGCGTACTCCATAATGAATCCCAGAACGGCCAGCTTTTTTTTAAGGTCGCGATTGACCCGCTGATGACGGTCGGCTTGAATGGCCCCCGCCCAATCCAATTGTACGTGAACACCATTGATCTACCCGCCATCACCGATTATGACGATGACGGGGACATTGACATCATTACCTTCGATGCCGATGGAAACGTGTTGGCTTACCAAAAAAACATGAGCGTGGAACAAACTGGCCAGAAAGGGGGCTTACTCTTTAAGCGCACAGGTGACGTTTGCTGGGGGCATTTCCATAAAGAATTTTGCAATGACTTCACCTTTGGAATCCAGTGCGAGGACGGATCGGGTTCTGGTGGTCGTAAGCTGGCGAATCCGGCCAATGCCCGACCAATGCATACGGGCAACGCGCTGACCGTAGTTGATACAGACGGCGACGGTCATAAAGATCTGCTGTTTGGCTTTGTCAGCTGCGAAAATATAGCTCGCCTGCGCAATGCCGGGCCTAATAGTGATAAAGCTAATTACGTTAGCTATGATAGTCTGTATCCCCGAACAGATCCCATTTTATTTCCGGCTTTCCCCGCGACTTATTGGGAAGATGTGGACGGCGATGGCCAAAAAGATTTACTCGCCTCGCCCAATGTAACGGCCAACGATGGGTACGTTTTTGATTTTCGCCAGTCGAGTTGGTTTTACAAGAATATGGGAACGACCCAGAAACCTCTTCTCCAGTTGGTGCAAAAAGATTTCCTTCAGCGGGACATGTTGGATTTAGGGGAGCGATCGGCTCCGGCACTGGCCGATTTGGATGGTGATGGAGACCTGGATCTGCTGGTGGGGTATGCAGGCACGGGAACAGGCCGTCAATACCGGGCCGGTATCTGGCAATTTGACAACCAGGGCACCAGGCAGAAGCCCGCTTTTGTGCTGGTGAGTACAGACTATCTGGGCATATCCCAATCCCTGACACTGACCAACATAGCTCCTTCGTTTGCCGATGTGGATGCCAACGGGAGTCTGGATCTGGTGCTAACTGGGGTGAGCACGTCCACTACTGACATCCGGGTCTTCCTCAACAGTAGCCCGGTAGGAGCCCCCGCCCACTACAGCCTTTCACAAGCTATTCTCTGGCCCACTCCCGACCTGATGGCCCCCCAGGACTTACTTACGGTAACGGACGTCAATCAGGATCAACTACCCGACTTACTCATTAGCCGCTATCAGCTGGGAACCATTTTGTATTACCAGAATGTAGGCACCCTGGCCAGGCCGGATTTCCAACTCTGGAATCAGTCCTTCGGCGGCCTTGAAGCCGATTACTTTACCACCGTGCGAACCCGTTCCCTAGTGGTGACGGATGTCAATCACGACCAGCGCAATGAGCTTATTCTGGCCGCTGATGATGGGACCGTCAAGGTTTATGAATTTCCTCTCCCACCTTATCAATCACTTACTTTACTTGATTCCTTACCTGCCCTGGGCTATACCGGTGCGGGTTTAATTGCGACTGCGGCGGATCTAGACGGGGATGAGTTGCCCGACTTACTACTGGGCAGTACTGGGGGCGGTCTACGCTACCTAAGGAACACGTCGCAAAAGCAACGTCCTGTCGGTCTAAACCCAGATACGCCCTGGGTTTATCCTTCACCCGCTGATGATTACTTATTGATCCGCTCCGTAGCCACAGGTCAAGTGGAATTGCTATCTCTACTGGGTCAAGTCATCCAGCCTGCCAGAACCGTTCAGGCGCATGAGATAACGTCACTAGATGTGAAGACTATCCCGGCTGGCCTCTATTTGGTCAGATTGACTACCGTTGACCAAAAGCAACTGATTCAGAAAGTAATAATCAGTCGATAAGAATTAAAAACTTCATCGGCCCTGGCCCAACATACTCCTTTATGGCAGCACTGCATTTAGTGGATTTAAATAACAGGTGTTATTTAGAGATTTTGAATAAATAGTAATACCTCTCAGTAACTATACGAAGTTAATCATATTCGTTTTTTCACCCTGTCGTTTTATGGAGTGGACTTTACCATACAAATGATGAATAACGATCATGTCACTCAATTCCGCCTATGAAACTGTTGATCTTTTTAATTTTAATCGCGAGTTTGTGTTATACGTCTGCGGCAAATGCCCAAAATAAATACTGGTCGCTGGGACCCGCTTTATCGTTGGATCAGTATAAGGTTAATCTTCCAAGTGGAACAGATGGAGCAGTAATAAAAAATCCAGTGGCCCTAAGCTATGGGATCGACCTTTCATACCTATGTAAACAATTGCTATTTGACGTTAAAGTCCTGACGTCAAATAGAGAGTATCGATACAGTCAGACTTATCCCATTACCAGCAGTCCCGATATTTCAACGTATGCAACCATTAAAGGTCAATATCTAATAATTCCGGTTACCGTTTCTTATCGTTTAATCTCTGGTAATCGTTTCACTATGTTCGCCGGTGTGGGCGCGATAGATGAATGGGTGCCAAATGGTTTTAAAAGTTATAAGGCAAATAAAGATGGAATGATTTTGTCCAATCCAGGTTTAAAGGCAGATGCTGAGAAGACGTTTCGTGTAGGGGGCAACGCTCAGGCCGTTTTTCGATATAACTTATCAACTAAAATTCTACTTTCACTGGAACCGTCTTATCATCTGTTTTCTAGAATAGGTGTTCCGGCAGGTTATACCAACCAACACGCGTTTAGCGGCCTTCTAAGTATGGGGTATAAACTATAAATAAAACGTTTTTGCCAGTTAGATAAGATACCCCTTTCGTACTATAACTGATGTGGCTGTTGCAAATGTCGATGTTTGACTGGCTGAATCGATAGGAGGTCCGAAAATAGAGTACTATTTGCTTCGAAAGTAGGCTTTGAAAAGGGACAGTTAGTCCGTTGGCGTACTTTTGCAACAGCCACTAAAGTTA
This sequence comes from Spirosoma pollinicola, assembly GCF_002831565.1. NCBI lineage: Bacteria > Pseudomonadati > Bacteroidota > Cytophagia > Cytophagales > Cytophagaceae > Spirosoma > Spirosoma pollinicola. The sequence goes on from NZ_CP025096.1 coordinate 5,037,895, forward strand.
TGTTATTAAAATAAACGAAGAAAAGCAGGGCGTCATTTAGCCTTGAACATCTATAATTCTTAATAAAATATGATTGATTAGCGCTAATAAATTTTATCAATTGACAGGTAATTAGCCCATTCTGTTTTAAACGTGTTTTTAATGATCTTGGCTGTTCCTGTTGTGTCATAAAGCTGAGCAAAACTGCCATCGAATTTAATCATCTTGCCGGGTACTTTATAGCTATCAGGCAAGTTGCAGAATACACTAACTTCTCGAGTTGCCATAGGATCAATTATTGAACTATCGGTAATAATGTAATAACTATCAATGGCCTTTGAGTAAGCAACAGGGGCGCTTATAGCCAAATAGCGTTTTGATATTATCTTACCACAGGCATAAGCTGTATTATCTGGAGTAGGCGTATTTTGACGACAACTAAGCAGACTCAACAGAAAGCAAAGTGAAGTTATTTTAACCATATAAGGTAGAGTTTACTCCGTAACGTCACGAGGCTGCTTTGTTGTATAAATGGTATTTGTTTGTTCTAACGGACAGACGTTAATCGTTTAAAAACATAATACGGACCAGCCGACGTGTAAGCGTATAGTTCTAAGTAGTCTTCACAAACGCGAAGACCGTTGGGATAGAAAACTTGTTGCTGACTTAATTCTTCTTCACCCTTGCTTGGCCGGGAAGCCCTAAGGTGAAAGTAGGCTCTTCCCGCTTCACTGATCACACATCGTAGATTGTTAAAATTAATACCCGAAGCCAATTGAAAGTCAATTAACTGCTTTCCTTTTTCATACACCACAGACTTTCCTTGTCCATCAACGCTCAGTGTGATGGAGTCTTCTGGCGTAGGCATCACCTTGTACGTCTTATTGCCAATATCAATCAGTTGCCACTGACCAACTAAAAGCCTGTTAACCGAATCTAAAACGACTTGGCGACGAGTGGAGTCCGTAGGATGCATGTAGCTTAATCGCTTGGCGTGTGGGCAGTACTCTCTGTCCGTTTGGTTAGCAGATAGTGACGGAGCCATTGTCTGCGTTGAGCCTAGTATCAATAAGATTAACGGAAGCTTGGTATTCATTTTCTATCAGATATTTACAGAGCAATAACTCATGATAGGGTGATACTATTATACTCTAGATTTTTTGTTCTATAATTAACCGTTATGTAAACCTAATTCTTGCTGGCCACCCTTCTAAAGGCATAGGCGTACCCTCTTCCATTAGACAGACCTAGCTTCTGATCACATAAACCCATGCGTGCCCACGTGTTAGGTTTAAGGGGCAATGGTAACACTTTTTTTACTTAATATGATAAATGTAATAAGTAGTTTTACCATATTTGTATTAAGTACATATCCGCTGACCTGTTCCCTAACTTTTTGATGAGCCTACCCCTTACAACACCTCACCCTGGCTTCTACCAGTACACGTACCCAACCTTTGTCGATGCCCCTCAGCCTATCTGCGTTCACTTCCTGACGCCGGATGGCCAACAGGCCTTTGTTAGCTATCCCAGCGACCGATCGTGTAAAGTCGCCCAATTGATTCCGGTAAGCTGGTTTCAATCCGTGACGCTGTCTCCCCAGAACGGGCAGCCCCAATTGATGCCCTTCCTGGACAGGCTATTTACCAAAGAAGCGGATAGGCATGCTATCACCCGTAGGCCAGGCCCCTGGGTGCCCAATAACCTGAAGGGGTGTAACTTGAGCCAGCATGACTATATGGCTGGTTAGCCACATCAGCTACCAAGGCACGTGATAAGCAAAACGGGGCAACCATCGCCCGTAAACACTCCGTTTTATAGCCACTTGTGGGGAAAGTACCCCTAAAAAGAGATTGTAAGTTAACCAATTTATGAATAGATGTCTTGGTCATTATGGTTTGCATCCGACAAATCGGGTTTGAAGGCGACTGTCCTTCCATCGTCAAGATTATCAATCAAATAAGTCAGCTGAGCGGCATTGAGCCTATTTATTCAGCCGATAGATGGCTTTTAATTAATTCGCAAAACCAAGAAGATGTCCTTAATCTTTATCAGGAAGATGACCAGACGATTACCCTCACATACGACGGTAAAATGACTGATTTGGTCAGAGCAACGTGCCAAACGTTGCTTCAAATGGGTGGTTATTATACAGACGAGGATAGCTAATAATGGCCTTCATAAACCTGGTTGTCCTTATACGACAGAGCTACTTCCAACCCTTTTCCTGCCTAAAGTGTCCTGGTCAAAACGCGCCTCTATTGACGCGCGAAACCTGGTCTAGCTACTCTGCTTTTTGTTTGGTAGTTGTGTCTACCGTATGTGACTGATTGGGTTTGACAGATAGTAAAAAGTTAGTGAATCGTAAAAGGCTCCTGTGTGAGACGCCTAATACAACGTGCATTTGCTCCTTATTTCAGGCGTTTTAGAAGGCCTGTCTGGATTAAATATCAACGACGCTCCGTAGCATATGGAGCGCAGCAAGGTAGACTTTGATACACAACTGAACGACTGTTAGAAGCTGGACTAGCGTTTCCGGTATCAGAAATACGATGAGCAGCGGCACGATCCAGGAAAGGGCTGTTCGGTCGCTAGAGTTAGGCGATACGCAGCAGGGGCCCAGCCCCAACGAACGGCCGATCTACAAGGGGCAAAAGAGCTATGGCTAGAGCAAGCCAAGATGAAAGGGCTAAGCCAACAACGAGAACTCACTAGTCAGCAAGAGCAAAAACGTAATCCTGACGTAGGTGTAGGCATGGGATAACACCCTAGCCTTTACTTTTCAAGGGCTGCTATGGCTTTTTCAATCTTGGCGGCAATGCCCTGGCTGGGACGCTCGGCGAAGTTTTCGATAATAGTTCCGTCGGCACCAATTAACACGTAATGAGGATAGGTGCTCACGATGTATTTTTCACTCAACGTTTTTGTCCAGGCCCGATTAGCATACAGATTAATGGTTTTTAGACCAAACCGTTTCGAGGCCGCTTTCCACTTGGGCAGTTGCTGGTTATCGGCCGCGCCAGGTGTGCCAATGCAGATACTAATAATTTTGACGGGTTTCCCTTTAAACTGCTCAACCAGTTTGTTCTCATAGGGCATTTCCTGAATGCATCCGCCACAGGTCGTGAACCAGAAACTGAGGTAAACCACTTGACCTTTGTACTGACTGAGCGTGGTTAGCGAATCATTCGCATCGACCAGCGCGAAATTGGGGGCTTTATCGCCCGACTGTAATAGCTTCACATTACTACGATCGCGCTGCTTGATGTAATCAACCAAGTATTTAAACTGAGCAGGAAATTGTTTTTTGAATTTTGTCTCAACCCAATTTGGATTATCTCCTGAGCCGCTCAATTCCCAGATCTCAAAAAAAGAACCCGCGTTTGGCCCCAATTCCTTTTTGGCGTAATCGATCAGGGCTTGTGATGAAGGTTTTGGTTCGGCCTGGCGTATCTGCCAGAAGAGTTGTTCCCGTATAAATCGCAGATAGTCATACTGGTACAACGCCGTCAGGTTCTTCACCTTGATTCGACTTTTAAACGCGTAATAGGAAGCAGGAATCACCTGTTTTTTCCTTTGATACTCGGTCTGGTACCAAACCATATACACCCTAAGCCAGGCGTCTGAATAATTGAGTGCATTAGTTTCGTACGTTTTGAACCAATCGGGTAAGGTGTGCTTCTTCTGATACGCCATCCAGAACTGATCCTGTTTCTGGTAGGTTTCATCCATCATTTTCTGAAAAGGAACGAGATTGACCGCCCGCATGCCCTCATTCATACAGGCCTGTAGGGGGTCATTCAGCACTTGGGTTTTAGCCTGATAATACTGTTGGACTTCCTTGTTTTTGCCCTCGAAAGTGACTAATGGCTGTTTATGACCCTCATTCCGTTCCGCTACAATGGAGAGATGGATTGTATCGCCAGGGACTCCTACGAGTACACAAGTCGAATCGGCAATGGTCAGAACCGATTGGCCTACGCTTCTCAATGGGCTGTTTACGTAAATCTCACGTCGGTTCAGCGGTATAGAGTCCCGAACCGAACTCACATCATTCTGAGGAAAGCTATGGTAGGTATCCAACTTTACGGGTAGCGTTTGGGCTTGTGGCACTGACTTAATGTGCACCGTAAGCCCCCCCCTTAGAGCCAATTTCGGAAGCAAGGCTTCTTTAGACTGGGCTATACAGATGGGTAGACTAAAAACGAGCATGAAAGCAGTCGGTAATGATTTCATTTTAGCTCCCGATTAAATGAGGTAACAAGGAAGAGTAAATGTAAACTAAAAATCTAGTTTACTAGTGGTTCCCTGTTTTTTATTTCTGATGAACTGGTTGTAAGCGAGAGCAGATGCGTTTAGGTTGGTATAGACCATATGCTACGAATTGCATCAAAAAACATTGTAATAGAAAACGCTCCTCAAAGTGAGAAGGAGGAGCACTTGTGAGGCTGCTGCTTAAATGGGGCATTTAGTTGTAAGGCTTGTATTAGTAACTGCCAAGTGGCCCGCCACCGCGGTACAACCCCTAGCATACGTTTTATATCATAGTCTAACTACCAGACAAAAAGAGGAGAGAAGTCAGCTTATCAAAAGGCGAAGTCATTCATTTCTGGTGCTCCTACTTCGGGCTATAGCTCAGTCATCAGACGAACGGTTTAAAATAGCCTTGTTCAGGATAATACGATTCGTATCGACATTGAACTAGTAGCCGCCAATGCCTTCATCAATTAATAATATACAGGTATTACACTTAGGTAAGCACTATATATCAACTATTTGCTTTATGATTGAGCACTACAAAATATGGGAGTACCATTGCAAGAACGTTTTAAGAGGTGATACGGATAGTTGGCAGCCATCTGCTAAAATTGACTTAGAGGAAGGAAACCCAATCTATGCAATCCATAATCCGTTCATTTTAAAAGCACTTAGGATTATTCACGGTAGCCCCTCTGACACGGAGGCATACGGAATGTGGACAAAACCGACTAGCATAGGCAACATCATCGATGATTCAATAAGTGAATACGTATTTAGGTATCGATACTTAGATGAGGCAACTCTTGAAGCCTTTAAACTATTTTTCACTGTATGGGTCAATCCAGATACTGATCAACCGTTTATGAACTCTTTGATAAATCGGGTTCAACAAACAGGTAGATAGCTTAGTATACTTTAAGGAATCACTTCCCAAAAGTTTCTTCCACCTGCTTAGACATTTTGTTTGTTAAGATTGCAATCGTTTTCATCAAATAATTTGATTTTGAATGTCAACCAAGGGTTTGGCAACTCACTCTCTGTAAGCTGACCTTGTTGTAGATTACGGACATCTTCGTTCACATACGGATCTAAAGGTGTACCTGCTCGTTCTACATTCTTTTTAATAATGGCTAGCGACTTATCAGGCCAGTTAAGTACGCACGCGACAGCTTCCACGTAAGCGGCACTCAATTAAAGATGTTGAAAGAAGTAGCCAAACCATTTTAAGGCAGAAGCAGTAATCAAAACACCGGTTATACATGTAGCTAATAAAGTGGTGGTCAACGATTGAGGATAAGGTAGAAATGAACTGTACCACCTGTTAAATCGATAAAGCATGTATAGCCAAATAACCCATTCGACCAAAATAATAAAGCCCGATAGGCGGTAAAGTTGAGTTAGGTCTTTTCGAATATGCCCATCTTCCCAGCGTAGAGAGTCCGCAATAAAGAACCCATTCAAGTACTCATGAGCATACGCCAGAAAGAAAGGAACAAAGTAACAGGCAAACACATTGATAGCTATCAGTAAACACAATCTGCCTACTAACTGCCCGACCGTCTTCAAATCATCTACGTCCTTTGATGTCATTTTCCTTCTAAGTAGTTTAGTCAACTAGTCAATCTGGTTTTGACCAGTACCTGAGGCGTCTTCTAAGTAAGTTGATTTACTACTCAACAACATCAGTAAAAAGGCACCACGCACAAACAAAGCAGTAGTTTCGTTCTTATAAAATCAGATGATGCCTAGCCGTTGGGCTACGTTTACGATGTTCGTGCGAAACCCCAGTTGATGACGAGAAGCGATTAATTTCTTTAGTTCTGCTCGAGCTTCTTCTTTCCGGCCTAAGCGGGCCAATAACAACATCCGTAAATGAGAGAAGCCCATTCGCTCACACTCCTGGAGAATGTCATCGACTGAATTAAATTGATTCAAGTAGGGCAAAATGCGAGTCAGTATTAGATTATTCAGATAGCTGATCATAATCTGTTCTGGAGCAGTAGCATCCAAGGCTAACCACTGAGTACCCCGTTTCTTGCCATAAAACTGGCCTAGATTACGATCAAATACGGAGTATGGGTAGCCTTCAAAAGGGAATACAGGGAGCTCTTGGCCAGGATGGGTTAATTCCCAAACGTCATCTGATAGGATCTGAACACGAATCGTGAAAATCGCTACCTGATGATAATACGAATGAGTTAAATCGCGCTGAATCGTTACTAGTTTACCAACCTGATCAGATTTAAGGTAAAACTGATTATCTTTTTGTTGGTACCCACTGGTCAATAACTGGTGGGCAAAGGAACGCTTGATAACCCGCTGGTACTTGTTATTGATAACCGATAGGCGCATTACTTCGACGTTGTTTTACCAGACAGCCTCCCACAAACTAGTTAGACGCATTTTTGAAAGCAAACAAATAGCAGCAAATAATTTCCTGATTAGAAAAATTATTTGAATTAAAGTTAGAGATTATGTAGCCATGTTTTCAGGTAAGTCCCTGAATTTAATGGCAGACGCTAGATAAGGCCTTCATTTGTTATACCTTTTTTACTTCTGTCTCACAATTCGCTCCTCTACGAGACAAAGAAATCCTCCTGTTTGTGCTTCGTAAATAGGGCGTTTACTGAACCGGATCGTACACGAGCAGCTAGTCCAATACTGCTACCTTAACTGACATACTGTTGGTTATATAAGATAATTCAGCCCTAACTACTTAACAATCCTTCTAGTTCGTTCCTATACTGAATCCTAAATTAGACTAATGAATGAAGCTCCCTAAATGGCTCTTTATTACCATTCAATTAATTGGAATCATAGGTGGAACTTGTTGTTAGGCTCAATCACAAACCGAGAATCCAATCTGGAAACCTTGTCCCCTTATACCCACTACCGATTCAACTACATTCCAACGAACACTTGATTCAGTCGCTAATTACTTGCCTGGGCGATGGGAGCTAGTAGAAGTCGGTGGCGGCTGGGGGCCTAACCGAAAACCATATCGAGTCGTTGAGTTGGTCATAAATCAAAAGCGCGAAGGTGTTGTGTACGAAAACGGCGTGGAGACAGCCACTTTTCAATTAACCCTGAAAATGAGACTGAATACAGTATGGTTTCGTATTAATCAGCAAGGGAAATCTATCTTTAAATTACCCCTTGGACCTAATAGGTGGGGTCTAATGAGTCTATGTGGTGAGAAACTAGGTCTGTCTGATTCATACGCGGATGGGTACGCTTATGCCTTTAGAAGAGTGCCCAGCAAGAATTAGGTTAACATAGTTCATATTGCCACTTATATTATAAAGTTTGACTGACTTAAAGAATGCTATCAATAAACCAGTTACTGCTGTCACTATTATATATAGTGACACCTTTTTGCGGACAATGCCAGTCAAAGGCGCTAGTAATCAATCAATTACAAACTGATAGTGTTACTGCGCTGCTTAATGACATTAACTGGCACGGCAAAGCATTGGCTTCCCAAGAAAGTTGGCGGTTCAGTAATCAGAAACAGAAGATTAAACCTTGGTTTGATATCGGCTTTGTCGTTTACTCGCCTTATGTAACATCATCTGATGGGATCACGCATGTAACTCATATACTGCCAAGCCAATTTCTTAGTATTAGTCATTTACCGACAACGACAGGTACATTTGATTTGTCCGACCTAATTATCAATCAACGGTTAAAAATAAAGGTGGAATATGAATTGATTGAAGGTGGAGATGGAATTACGAATCGATACGTCTTATCCAAAAGCACTGATAACTGGATAAAAATTATAAGATACGACCCTAAGACTAAGCTAGTCATAGGCGCCTTCAATCTAGAATTGATCGGTCGCTCGGATGAAGTAGCCCATTTTAAAAATGGTGTTTTTAAAGTCAGAATGACAGACGAGTTTAAATAACTTGTTGGGTCAATCCCTTTTACAGTAGAAAGGCTAACTACGATACATAGGATTAAATGATAGTATACTCAGTTTCATTGCTTTCAGGAGAATGGAACGTTTCATCAGTGTTTCACATAGCATAATCAATGTGGCTGCGGTTGCAAGAGTCATCTAAAGAATTGTCAACTACTATCCAGAGCATAAACCTCTGGATTTTGTTATTCGTTTTGTGTACACTTATAAACCCGGTTGTGTTGCACCTTTCATAGGGTATGTCTGATCACTATTAACTTATTTCCAACCTTTTAAAGTCGTTAGGGGTCTTTGTCTTGTAAGTTATCTATAACAGAAATCCTTATGCGCTACTTTTTTACGGTTGTAAGCCTTTTACTGCTTAACGTAAGCTGCCGGGAACAAAATAGGGTCCCCCCCTTAGATGCTTTTGTTACATCCCTTGCCGACCTGCCTACTACCTACCAATCGTTTCAAGGGGGTAGCGCTGCCGCCGGTCGTCTTAAACGTGAAACCCAGAACGGCAAAACCACTGGCGAATGGCGTTATAATGAGCGCGGCCAATTAATTGAGTGGCGACTTTACCGGTTTGATGCCGTGGAATCAGCCGTTCAGTATCGTTACGACAAAGATGGCCGCTTACTGTATGTACAGCAATTCGCCAATAACTGCGGCTACTCAAGTGTCTATAATTGTAGTGGCCCGGTGGAATGGACCAGTTACGACCAGTTATTGTCTGACGCCGCCGGGCGTATTACGGAGAGCCGGACGTATCTTAAGCTGAATGGAAACTGGGAGTTTCGTAGCAAAAGCGTGTATGCGTATAACGCGCAGGGTCAAATTACAAACGTGCTACGGTATGATGCTAAGGGCGTATTGGCCGTTACTCAAACGCTTACTTACGACACACATGCCAATGTAATAGCTAGTAGAGAACAAAGCACCGTAGCTTCCGCTGACCTCGCTGACCGCACGTTTACCTATGCGTATGACACCGGCCGCAATCCCTATTTTAACACGGTCTACTATCCTGCTGCCCTGTTTTTAAGCCGTAATACGCAATTAGCTCCAGGGTTAACTTATGACTACCGCGCTGATGGCTTGCCGGTACGTATCCGTCAAAATGGGAGCATTACGGAATTGGAGTACTATTAAAAGCAGGAGATATCCAAACAAATGGGCGTAGGCTACTTACTATGTTGGACAGCTATTTAAAATCAGTTTCTTACTAAGCCCTTTTACTTGAGACGACAGAGTCTTCCTACATCTGCTTTAGGAAATGGGCGTTTAAGGAAACGCTTCATTATTAAGTATTTTGCCTGACGCGTCCTACGTTGGCCAACATACGGCCCCCTATACACCAGCCGGGAATGGTTAATTTGGCCCTAGGAAAGCCCAGGTAAGTAAACTAGCCCTAACCCCTACTTTCTTTTGTTTAGCCTTTAGTTGATTCGTTGCTTATGCGATCCGCTACGTTGCAGGCACTTCTTAGCTGCCTACTCGGTCTGTTACTCCTGGCTTGCGTAGACCCCGAAGATCTGGTGCTACACGGCACAGTGGACATTATCGTGGTGGATGGCACCGTGAACAATCTGGCCGAACCCCAGTTTATTCGGCTCACCTACGCCCGAGCCGACCGGCTGACGGGCCGGTCTGGCAACCTGCCCATTACCAAAGCCAGCGTTGAGGTTTGGGAGGACTCCGCCCGAGTGATCGCTTGCCATGAAACCACGGATGGTGTCTACCAACTACCGGCCGACTTTAAAGGTCAGGTGGGTCATGCCTACCAGCTACGATTCACCCTCACCGATGGTAGCCAGTATGTCTCCACTCAACAACTGATGCCCGCGACCGCTCCTATTAATAAGATTCGTGCTCAATTCAACCTGAACAGTCTGTCCCCCTCCGTGCGGGGCTACTATACCTCGGGCCATGATATATTCATCGAGTTACAGGATCCCATCGAGCAGCGCAACTACTACCGCTGGGATCTGGTCGACTATGAACCCCAATACTGGTGCCGTAGCTGCGAGCAGGGCTTTTACAACATCTATAATGTCATCGAAGACTATCATGGCATTTACCGCTCGGGGCCAGACCTCTACGAAGCGTGCTACTACCCGCCTTACGTTTATATCGGTGATTTCGTTTACGGCCGCACGTTTGATTACCGGTGCCGTACCCAATGCTGGGAAATATTGCCCAGCTACGCGGTGACCCTCTTTGATGACCAGTACAGCAACGGGGGCCTCATCCCCAACTTCAAGGTAGCGGGCGTTCCCTTTTATCAGCATGGCCCTTGTCTGGTACAGGTACGGCAGTCCTCCCTGACGGTCGATGCCTACCGCTATTATAAGCTGTTTCAGGCGCAAACCCAGAACACGGGCGGCCTGGCCGACACGCCCCCCACGGCCCCGGTGGGTAATGTCCATAATGTGGCTAGCCCCAACCAGGTGGTGGTGGGTTATTTTACGGCTACGGGGGTGTATACCAAGCCCATTTACATTGATCGTCAGGACTATCAGGGCGTGCCGCTGGGCCTGGATCTAACTAATGGCTATTCGAAATTTATTGGCGGTGAACTCTTCTATGCCCTGAATGGCCGTGAGGTAACACCCGAGCCTGCCCCTGGCTCGAATACGCGCCCCCTTTTCCTCGACGGTACGCCCCGCCCGCCCACGGCCCTGTGTGCGCCCCTTGACCAACGAACACCGGTCAAGCCCGCAGGATGGCCCAACTAGTCACCGTGACTGCCTAGCTGAAAATAAGACTACTTCACGGTGAATCAATCGGTTGTACTTTATCCAGAGCCATAGGCTACGGATGGTGGTGGTCAGTTATCACTAATCCCTGTCTTGTAAAAACGCTCAATTCCTGCAACGGCTTTCTCAAAGGTTGGTCGTGAATTAACCACCAAATAGACAAAATAAACTCAAGTGACGAATTTGGCGGCCGCCGCTGCGCTAGGCCGCTCTAGCGGTCCATTTTTTAGATTTACCCAATTATGGGTAAGTCAAGATAAACGACAGTCGATATAAATACGATCTCATCTCGATAAACAATCCGCATCGAGGAGGACAGCCGGGCGTTCGTATAATTAATGGCTTTCATCAGCGCCTGCTCGATGGTTAGCAAAGCAGGTACGACAAATCCTTCCGCTTCGATTCGTCCGATTAAGTCCAGGATATCGTTAGTCGAATAGGCCAGCACTGGACTCGACTGGTTAGCCATCGTTTCCAGGTAATCAAAAAAGGGATCACTTAGGTCGTATAAAACGGTAGTTCTCATACCTAAATATCGCTTATCAGGGCAGTCCAATCTGGGTTAACAACAAATCTTTGGAAGAGAGGTGAATCATCTTTCCCCCGTTATTGACTTTCGTTTTGTCCAAATTTTTGGACATTTTTCTTACTCTTAACCCAATCAGGAAAACGGAATTTGATCATCTGTAATTTGTTCAGCCAGTTCCTCCGTTGTAAAACACGCTAGCTGAATTGCCGAAAAATAACCGATAATCCGCGTGTTGTTGTCATTAGCTAAAGGTGTTGTTTGTAAGGGCATTTGTGAATGATGGTCAGCATTAAAAGCACTTGGGCTAAAATAAAGGTGATTTTCTTGATCAAGGATAGCTGCGTAGGCGGTGGAGTCACTTTGCTGGAGTTTCTCCGGCATCACGTCTTCAAATGCTTTGGACAAGCCAGCCGCTAGTGACAATTTAGTGAGCATGATTTCTGAGTCGTTTTCGATTAAAAATAGAGTTGCTTGTTGGATGGTAAACACCTGGCTAGCGGCCATCTTTAATGCGGCCACTACCCGTTAGTTTCTTACTTGATACATGAACGGTGTAATGCGCCCTTTCTTCGTCCTGAACCGTAAAACCTAACTGCGTGGCACCGTAAGCCATGACCTGACGGATTTGAGACTCAAACTGATCGAACTGCAAAATGGCATCGGCGGGTTGATCAATTCGTTGCCAGCGGAGCTGGGGATGGTAGTATTCAGTAAAGGCAATTACCGTGGCCTGCGGGTAGGCTTCTGTAATAATTGGGTAGTTCAACATAAATTAAATGAAGTTAAGTCACTCGACGGGTACTGATTGGTCGGGATACCTGAGCAGAGGGCGTTTTCGGTTGACTCGGGAGCGCCTTGGCTGGGGCGGACGACTTTAGATCGGTCAGGTGAGGATTCCCGGGTTTAAGCAAACGGGGTGCTTTCAGTGTTGGTATTTCAGAGGGGTGCTGAACGGCTTTTGCCATAATTTTCTTTACCTGGTCCCAACTCCTGCCGTTTCGAACATCAACTTTGGTTGAATCTGCTTCAGCATCCGTAAAGAAAGTAAGCGCCCGGCGAGTATGGCTCATCGCCATCTGGGAGGGCGAAAACTGACGCTGATAGTTTTTGAGTACCTCTTTTAAGGGCATCCGTTGGAGGATCTCCGCCAGATCGTAAAAATCACGGCGTAATCCGCGGTTAGCCACAGCGTGAACTTTCATCGCTACGGCATCCCTTAGATCCAGAAATCGTATATTCTGCTCCGCCAGGGGGGCATGCTGCATCTGATAAGGAAATCGGATCATATCAAATTTTACCCCATCCAAAAAACCTCGAATACCCAAATCACTTTGTGAATACACATCGACACGAGCGCCAAAGGTTTGCTCCATGAATTTCTTCATGGCCCCTGGCGGAATGGCTTTGGGCGTAAACAAATCAATATCCGTACTTTGCCGGTGGCCCAGGTGCAGGGCAATTGCCCCACCACCGCATAGTAAAAACCCGGCTTGCTCCAGCTCCCGATTCGTCATCAATTCCTGCAGCAACTGGTAGGGTTTTGTATCGATGGTTTGGAGATGATACATGCGGGCTTTTTATTTTCAGGCTTATTTTAAATTCTGTAATCGTGTGGATTCATTTGGTGCTTCTCATGACCTTTTACTTTAAAGCTTGTTTCAGTTTGTCCCTCGATAAGGTTACGAATAAGAAGAGTTGACTGATGATAAGCGCGCTCCTAATTGCGTTAAAACGAAGCATGCTTCAGCTGTGATAAGTCCAGTCGTTTGTAAGCCCGGTACATTTCCGGTTTTAGATTCAGCCAAATGGCCGTGAGGGAAATAGTCGATGACTGCAATTCAGCGGTATTCAATAACGCTTGTTTAATCGTCTCCAGATCAAAAAAATCGATTATGGCCAGCTTGTCTTCATGGGTGCCCGCATCAAAAACGCGCGCGATAATTGTCTGCCGATCCTGATCGTCATCGATATTGAGCGAGTCGACGTCGTAGCCCCATAAACTGCGGGTGGAGATCTGCAACGACTTGCGGGATGTAGCCGGTTTGCCGGTTGCCAGGTTAGGGATTGAATGATCTAAAGCCATGATCTTTTAAACTAAAATGGATGAATAAACCTAAGTCTTATTGACCGAAAACAAAATAATTTTTTAAGCAAATTAGGCCAACAAATGAAATGATAAAATTTATTGATTTTGAGGGCAATCAGGCGTTAAGGGTTTTACTGCAGAGATAAAAAAAGCCATCGCGTTGACCACGATGGCACGGGATGCTCAATCTATAAATCTTGCGGTGAGACTTTCTTCTCATAGGTGGTAATCAACCGCCCATGTTCATCGACAAGGTCAATTTGCTCAACAACTTCAATCGTAGGTGTGGCATTAGCTAGTCGGTAGCCAACGTACAGAGACATACCAATTTGAACAATTTCAGCGGCTATGGCGAGATAGAGCATCCACTGCCGCCCGGTTGCATCCTGTTTAAACAAAGCAAAAACCATCTTTATTAGAAAAACGCTGATGGCCATACCAATGCGAAGCCGGCTGATGAAATAGGCCTCTGGTCCCAGTAGAATGGCGATGGTGAGCCGGATTGCCCCTACCAGGAAAGCCTGTATGTAGTAGGGAATATCAAACAGCTTAGGCACTTTAAACGGTAATGACAGGGGTTCAAAAAGGCGTTTCATGACTAGGCGGGCGTCTTAAAGGTTTCTTCCCTATTCAATATACAATCTACTTCAAAAAGAATCGGGCTAATACGTCTGAAATGAGTACAAGAGCTTATCATTTCTTCCCGGTTATCGCCCTGTTTTATTCGACGCGTTAAATAAACAGCCTAGCTGGTCAGGCACTCTAATCGATACAACTTAGCTACTGATCATGATTTTCAATTGTAGACTGGTTAACCCGGGCGGGCAGCTTTGCATACTCTGGCGATCGGGCAATCTCCTGCTGTAGCTTCTGGCTTAATTCATCGTATATTTCCCAGTTCCAGTCTTTAAATGTCAGCGAATAAAAGTCATATGGACAATCGGATACGCCGGTGTCAGCGGGGAGTGGTTTAATCTGTTTTAACTCAGGATGGCAGGTTTCACCTTTTTTGGTTACCTGTACCGATAAAAGACTGGGAGTTCCTAACAGGGATAACAGATCAAATGGATAGGTAAGCTCCGATTCAGAAAAGTCATAGCCTCTCATCCCAATGACATCACGGTACAGGTGCGAGCTTTGCCGGAGTGATTGCGTGTATTCTTTATGGATCAGGACGGGACGCGGTTGCTTTTGAACGAGTTCATACTGATCCGGCAATACCCAAGTCAACAGTACTTTTGGCCGCTGATACAGTTGATTCGTTTGTTTGAATAGCTCATCCTGCGTTCCTTTTTCAACAATACGAAACAATATGCCCACGTATTCACCCGTGGTTAAGTCGGTTGGACTTTGCTGAATTATTGGCAATAGAAGGCTCATCGTTGGTCTTAGTTAAAGGATTAAATCAAATAACTGGGGAGAGTCCTGCCGTCGTTCACGAAGGTGGCGTCGAGACCAGGGTAACTTCTCATCGGTTTTCAGCAGCAAATACCGGTCTTTCTGTCTCTTTTGTTGATCCAGTAAATACTGCTTTACGTAGATCGGATTAACCGCATGGGTTCGGTGAATTCGGACAAAATCGTGTAAGTATTTCGACACCCATTTTAGACTCATCGCTAATAAATAACGGGTATTATCCTTCAGATAAATGTAGCAATACCCTCCATTGCTTTCCAGTCGAATAATTTCTTCATTGCGCAGAGGCTCCAGCTCAGATTTATTGCCATTAGCGTTCACCTCTCGATAGATCAGATAAGCCGGCTCCCCAACTATAATTGCATTTTGTGTATCGTTTGGCATTGTCGCTTCAGTTAACCATTCTAACTCGTCAGTTGAACAGGGTTCACTCGGCTTACAGGACGAAAGCCGATCATCATTTTCATCCGATACTCTTATTTTTTCGGTACTTCCATGGTAGGTAGGAATTCTTAAATACCGGATCGTTGCATTAAGGCGTATACGGTGCATGGCTAAAGTAGCGTTTTTTGGGGAATTTTAGAGGCGATGTACACCCAACCGTTTATATTAGGTTTCAAATAAATCTTTTTTTGAAGATATTTTTGTTTTTTTTTCGGTTCAAAAAACGCAAAAAAAGTAACTACTTGTTAGTGGCTTTCCTTTTCCATTCCAGATAGGCTTTTATGATAGTCTGTGCATCAGCGGCCTTAATCGTTTTCATCTGGCTTTCCGTAGCAAACTGCTTAGGCAGTTTAGCGTTCGTAACCCCATCCGTTAGGTAGTACCCAAACTGCCCTTTCCTGACTTCGTATTTTCCGGCTTTGTGAATGATTGTAAGTCCTTTAGCAGCCGGTGCCGAAGAACTTGATTCTAACATTGGAATAGCAAGCTCCAGCGTTACCTCATCGGCGGCTAGCGACTCGACCCCCGTAAACGCATCGGCATATAAAAGGTACGTTCCCTGTTTTGAGGTACCGACCCGAACGGGTTTATTCTTATACTCCCCCAGTAATCGAGTAGCCGTTTCCCGCTTGGCATCAGATAGCGTCGCTTCCACGTGAGCAATCATTCGCTGATGCATTTGATCATAGCTCTGAATAACAGTCAGAAATTTGCTTTTGCCTTCGACTATTTCGTCAAGTTGTTTCTCCATGCCTGCCGTAAATCCGTAGTCAATTAATGGGGAGAAATTCGCTTCAAGAAAATCGGCTAATTGAATACCCGTAGCCGTGGGGACCAGTTTTGCTTTATCGCCCCCAACGGATTGTTGTTCGGTCGTGGTACGAATCGTCCCCTGTTTCAGCGTAATGATGGTTGTCGGCAATTTTCGGGCAGCTACATTGCCAGTTTCTGCATAATTCCGCTTTTGAATCGTCGATAGGATACTAGCGTAGGTAGATGGTCGTCCAATCCCTTTCTGTTCCATACTTTTAATCAGTGTTGCTTCATCAAATCGCTTAGGGGGCTGTCGGTAGGTTTGTTTACCCTGCATTTGATCGAGGCGCAGCGTTGTACCAACCGCTACGGGCGAAATAACGGACTCGTCCTCACTTGCCTCCTCCTCATCAGACTCCGTATAGACAGCGCGGTAACCCTCAAAAATTAAGGTACTGGCTTTTGCCTGAAAGGTATCAATGGGCTGCCCGGTGCCGATCGTTAGTATTGTCTCCTCGTACTGGGTTGGTTTCATTTGTGACGCCATGGCCCGCGTGTAGATGAGCCTATACAAGGATTGTTCATCCCCGTTAGTCCCCGCCATTCGAACATCCATATGAGTTGGTCGGATCGCTTCGTGGGCTTCCTGGGCATCCGCTTTGACGGGAAAGCGCCGGGGCTGAAAATAGGTTTCTCCGAATTGGCTAATGACCTGCTCTTGAATTGCCTCGACCGCTTCCAGGGATAGGTTGGGTGAATCAGTACGCATATACGTAATATGACCAGCTGCGAATAACGCCTGAGCAACCTCCATAACCCGTTTTGCCCCCCATCGGTCATTTCCTTTGGATAGTTTGCGAATGGCTTCCTGCTGCAGAGAGGAGGTTGTGAAAGCCGGGCCAGGCTGCCGCAGTACCGGCTTGCTTTGTTTATCCAGCAAGCGCCACAACTTGCCGGTGGCACTATTTAGATAAGCCTGTAAAATAGGCAGTGCATTCATTTTTTGGCTGTCCGCTTCCCCCGCCCCTACGTAATTGGCTTTGATAAACTCATTTTTGGGGCTCGTAAAAACAGCCGTGAGCTTAAAGCTGAACTGATCTGTAAAGGAAGAGATCGTTTTCTCCCGCTCCACAATTAGCTTTAATGCAACACTCTGCACCCGGCCTGCCGTTAAGTTTTTACCTGTTTTGCGCCGGGCGATATCCGAAACTTCGTAGCCGGCAATCCTGTCGATGGCCCGCCGGGCTTCCTGGGCTTTGACCAGGCTCATATTAATTGGCCGTCGGCTATCCAGCGCTGATTTAATAGCTGATTTGGTAATCTCCTGAAAGGTGGCTCGTTGTGCCTTGTCTGGTGATATGTTGAGCAACCGGCTCAAATGCCATGAAATGGCTTCGCCTTCCCGATCAGGGTCAGTGGCTAAAATCACATTATCAGCACCCACCTCCCGGACCAGGTTCTTTAGGCCAGTAACGACTTTTTCCTTATCCCGGCTTACCTGGTATGACATGCTGTAATTGCGCTCCCGGTTTATGCCTAATTCCTTTTCCGGCAGATCCTGAACGTGACCTACACTGGCCGCTACGTACCACTGGCCGCTACCATATAAATCATCGAGATATTGAAGTAATTTTTGCTTTTTATTTGGTGACTCAACAATGAGCAGATGCTTAGCCATGAATCAAGAAAAGTAACGGGTTAGAAAATTAGATAGGTAAGCTGTCAACCCCACAAAAAGTACACGACCATAAAACCCCCATTCATAGGGCCTACCTTGACCATTTGTACCCACGCAAAAGCGAACCGCTATCCAGCTTAGGCCGGTTGCCCAGAGAACACATTGTATCAAACGCCACAACCTCTCCAAAGACCCACCGGCTGTTCTTCTTGCCAGCAGTGAGCTGCTCAGGCGTCCAAACCAAAAATGAATAACTAACCCTAGGACTACGAGTAGCAGAAGTTGACTCCATAACGGCCAGTTTCCTATTTCTTGAGTAAACTTATTCATCCGTATGCATCAGTCGATGAGCCGCATGAAAACAAGTTAGAAATAAGCCTTTTTGCTGATCTGCCATCAACGTTTGACAGCTTGAGAATTCATAATCGAATGGTACAATTCCTAAACTTATAAAGCTGTTGTGGACTTGTAAAGCGTCAATCAAATTTAAATCATCACCGGATTCCATTAGGATGCCAACGTAAGGCATTTCAGGATCTTCGGTATCAATTACATAGACTACACCTACGCTGCCACACGGGTTATGGGGCCCATAATGCGGTTCAGCAAGGGTTACCAGCTGTCCGACTTGCCAAAGCTCAGGCAACGCATCAGCTTTTTGAGATAAATAGGGAAATTGATCCATTAGTGAGGCAAGAGGTTGAGCTATGTGGAAACCTTCAAAATGTTTCATAAATGTATAAATTTAAATACTTTTTGACCAAATTATACGGTCAATATTTTATGAATAAAATTTTTCGATCATAGGTCGATGGTGTGGAAAATTTGAATCTCAGCGGTTAAGACTACCAGAAGTTGATCGGTCCGGTAAATGGAATTTGGTTTGTCTTAAGGTACCTGCCAATATTCCGGGAAAATGTTTCGTCAGATAGGGTGTACTAATTGATAATCAGCAATTTAACTAGACGCCAACATCCCTCTTGCTACGAATGTTAATGGTTCGCCACTGCGGCAACTCCACTATTTTCATTGGATTTGTTCAGGTTAGCTCACTGATTCGCTGAATAGACTGAACCTTAATTGCTGAACAGGTTCGATTAACTAATTTGAGCACTCAAGAATGATTCTTTTGATCCTAGTCATGCTCGGTGAATGGTACATTCATACGTACGTTTCACTTTACTTCCTCATGACTCTCACAGAAATCCTACCCGCCGATCTTGTCCTATAACGTGCTTAAAATCAGAGTAATACTGCTGGCATATGAAACATTTTCCCGAAATGTTGGCAGGTACCCAATATCCTCGACGTTAAAGAGATGCGGCTTAACAACGAGTTTTGCTAACTCGTCTAAAGCATTTTTTTGACCATGAGCCGTTACCATGATAGAGTTGGATTAGTTAAGTACATCCAAATTCGTACCTATTCACTTGTAATGGCAACAAAAGTTGGCGAAATAGCCTAATTAGTTGGTGAGGGGGTGAATGTCTTGTTTTAGGGGGTGAAGTGTAGGTATTCGCTCATCAGTAAGATACAATCTTACACATTTGATACTGTGTTGGGAGTTTTGCGAAATAGAGGTAAGTAGTCAGATAGGAGAGGAGTTAGTCTCACAAGCTCATATGCACCACTGAAAATTAGACTTTGATTTGTGAGATAACAAACGATTCCAAATGACAGATTTTGTACAAAGTGGCAAACGACTCATTATTTAATTTGCTAGTCGTTGCGTTCCGTCCATTGATAGCAAGCACTTGTCTTGTTAAACCGTCGCACAAACACATTCCCATTGATAGCCGTAGTTTTTTCTTCAGGTACGCCAGCACAACTCGCTCGGACTTCCACGTAGACCTTTTGATTAGCTTTTAAGAGAGAATCGGGCAGAGTCAAGGCATATCCAGCGGGAATGCCGTTCACTTGAGGATGGGTATAGGGAGCTTGCTGAGCGGAATCGGCTAGAATATAGACCATCCAACTAAGTCGAATAGTTGTATCTGAACTTTCAATTGATGAAGTCCTAATGGTTAATCCTTGGCTAGGATTATAACACACTGGATCAACAAAAATATGAGCCGGTTTATCGCAAAAGTCGGGCAGTTTAGGCGCTGGACAACTCGTCATTCCCAACGTACCCACTAGTAAAGTCCCAAGATAAGTGAGTTTCATAACATATGTTTATTCGCTTAACGTAGGGGATTTTAACTGTAGTATAAGTGCCATTATGATTACCGAAAGCCTTGATTCTACAAAATATAATGACGGATTTTGTATGAAACAGCAAACATACTCAAAGATGCTATGTAGAAGACATCAGCCATGAGCTTTCAACTTATTCCGGCGTAATTACAGACTCGCCACAATCTGCTTATAATTACTTGCTTGTTTTTGATATTGGTGATTCGAATGAACAACTCGTCCATTTTGACTTATAGTTTGACGGCAATAAAGCAGATTTGTAAATACTGGTGTTGGTAAACGAAACCTTAGGTAACTATTCTTTTTGGGATATTCTTGTCCCTTAAACTGATGGGCCTTTTACAAAAGCCACTGGCCATAAGTTAACCTGAAGGAAAAGCTTCAATTAGTTTTTCTTCAAGATGATCTTGATGGTATGCTGCTTACCTGGAAATAGATAGCCATCAAACTGGTAACCTGATGTGATATTAATACTGGCGTCCGGGATGATTGCCTGGACCGTATCGACTGAATAGGACTGTCCTGAATTTTAAAGTCGAAGGCCCATCGCAGTTCATAGCCTAAGCCACCTAATCCCTCGGATAAAAACAGGCCTTGGTAGGCAAAAGCCCCATTTTTATCGGTGCGAAAATCTTGCTGAGACACTAAGTTACTGCCACCAAAAGTTGACCCATTCTTAGCCAATACGCTGAGCGGATAATTCTCAACGGGTTTTCCCGTATTGAGTTGAACCGTTCCTGTTATTGACGTTTGTTTATCAACGGCCGTAAAGCCACAGCTTAAACTGCCGGTGAGTATGGCCAAAAGCAGGCTATGCTTTACTGCTTTTATCGTTTCCATCTTCTAAAGACCAGAAAAAGGGTTTAACCGTTGGAAATGTGTTGTATAAGTGGCGCAGCGGCAGACCGCAGCCACATTACTTATACAATCTGAATGAGAATAATACAATTTATACGGATTACTAGACAGGTGTGAGGATTTATGTACGACTTTGCAACGCGACCCTAGACATCTAATTTTTGAAAACAATCAATCATCTAAGATTTGAACAATTGGTAGCAAACCAGTATAAACATCGTTGTTTAAAAAAGTAGCTGGGTCGGGGTTGTGTCCCGAAAATGAATTAACACATCGAAGTGGCCGGTCAAGGCAGTTATAGTATAGTATTTCTCAGGGTGAGTTTCATCAAAAACGGCACCCGCATCGAACATTGGGTGCTTGGCGTTCAGCCAGTTGGTTAATACGGTGTCTGGCTGAGGCTGGTACAGGTTCAATGCAAACGTAGCGTACTGCCCTTTACCTAGCAGGTAGTTGAACGAATTGTTTACCCCTTCCGTACGGATCGAGAGGGATTTTAAGCGGCCAATACCTTGAGAGCCGTCGATGGCTGTAAACGAACCGTTGGTGAACAGTTGACCCACGATCAGGTATTTCGTCGTCAATTGCTTTTTCAACACAGCGCCCATCGTGGGCAGGTTACAAGACGCAACAGGCATATTGGCCATGTGATAATTATGAGCCCACAAGCTTACCTTGCCAATGTTCATTCTGGTCAACAGCCATTGCACATTCTCGGCCATATACTGATCCCGTTTGGCACCCGAGTTACAGGTGCTGCCATCGCCTAAATCCTGCTGTTGAATGAGCACGCGAGCTGCCTGCCGAGCAATCTCATACTCCATACGTCCGCCCGCAGCAACCCATCTACCTTCATTGGCCACAAACCGATTAGACAATACGGCCAAACCCTGGGCATACTGCTGCCGAAGCGGATCGGTCGTTGACAACTTGCTCACAAGCGCATATTGACTAACCAGGGAATCAACTTTTGATAAAGAAGCGGGGTCAACCTTAGTCAAAAACTCAGTGAGCAAGGGAAATTCGTCATCCGCATACTGGCAATCAAAACCGTAGAAGGATAGTTGCTGGTCGGCTGATTTACCAGTATTGTAGTCTTTCATCCACTGGAGCAACTCGCGTACCTCGTCGGTTGACCACGTCCAGAAATACATGCTTTTAGCCGCTTCGGCTGCTGAAGCTAGTCCCGTACTCTGGCCATGAATAAACCGGTTTACCATCACTGAGCGGCCGAAACTAGCTTCAAAGGCGATGGTCTGATGGCCATGTTTCTGAACCAGGTAGCGAAACAGGCGGTCTTTCATTCGAAAAAACTCACGCGTCCCGTGGGTGCCTTCGCCCATACCCACCACCTGTGCTTTGGCTAGAACGGTATCCAGAGGGGCTAGCTCAGTAAACTCCCGTGTCGGGTCAGCATCCTGTAAGGGCAGAATGACTTTATTCAACGCCTGTACAACCCGGATCTTGTCCGCAGATAAGTCGGCTAATGGATCAGGTTCCGCCTTTTGGCAACTGGTCACCAACAGGCTGAAGCCAAGAGAGAACAGAAGGTGAAAAGCAGGGTAGGGCCTTTGCATAACCGAATCAGGGAGTGAAAGCTATTAGATAACTATCAATGGTTGCCGCTTCCTTAATTCACCGATAAGGTAACATCGTCGTAATAAACTGTACCTGTCGTTTTTGGTAAGAAAAAGAAGATCACATATAAGTTTTGGGTATTAGCCGGAAATGAATCAAAGGTTAGGGTGTATTCTTTGAAATCATTGGTTCCTGTAATGGCTACTTTCCCTCGGGTTTCAGTAAAAAAAGCCGATGCGTAATTATCGTTGACTCCCTTATAACCCCCCATCGCCATAGAAATGCCTTCACCCTGCATGTTAACGGTCTTAATTTTTGCCTTTAAGGTCAATTTGGCACCAGTCGGAATAGGTGTAGAAGATGTAGTAAGCGACTGTTGAAAAAGTTGATAAGTCGAGTCACTCGGGGCGGCACTGCAACTAACCTTTATAGAATGGGTGGGTGATGAGGCTGCTTCGGTTGAGTAATCGACTGTGTAACTAGTAGGACGAGTAACAGAGTTTTTACTAACATCCGATATCCATGTTGAGTAGGGGGATGTTTCGAAGTCGCCACCGGTAAGCACATTGGCAATGGTCTGCGGTTGGGCATCGTCCTTTTTACAGGAGTTTAATAAAACGCTACTGCTGAGTATGAATAGGAATATCTTAGTCGCTTTCATCAAAAAAATGTAACTATGTAGTTGAATAGTATTAAAAAGTCCGGTTACTCAATTAACTACTTAGCTTAAAAGAAGTTGATTACACCTATAGTTAACTTATTGATCAATTTGATCAAAGAGGCTAGCTTTACCTAGTTCCACTATTGAGATTGATTCACCTTATCTAGCTGAGCGATCAAGAATTTTGACAAGCTTCAGTTGACTATTATCTACTGTTTATCTGATTAACGGCCTTTGACCCAGAAAGGCCACAGAACCAACCTCATCCTATAAATCAAAGATGTGCTTATAGTGTAATATTAAACGCTCCTGCTTGAGACGAAGAAAGTCGGATGTATCTGCTTCTTAAAATGGGCGTTTTTTGAAACACTGCTACTTTGTAGTGCTTAGAAAAACGTAAACTAACTAACCTTGCCTTCTGTCTTACAGCTATAAAACAGCTTTTGTTCTTGTGTTACATTTTGTAGTATTTAATATAGTTCTGATTGTATAACAGAAAAATAGGTTCTCTTGACTAGAACCATTGAGTTATATTCAGTTACTGAAATATTAAGCACCTCACTTATACAACACGAGAAATGATATTTTTTATTAGTCTGTTGATCTTTTTAGCTAAGCCAATTCCGATTAGTGTTATTGAGCAGCAGACTAATTCCTTTTCGGTCAATAAACCGGAGGATAGCTTAACGATCCAGTATGTTGATCTCCGAATAAATCCATTGCTTTTTTCCGAGGTAAAGAAATATATTAAAGAACAGCAGGATAGTAGTCAACTATTTAAAGATGGGTTTGGCTATTTAACAATAGCCGGAATTAAACTGGTTCGTAATGGTAGCCCTATTGAGGTTGGTTCCTTTAAGGAGCATCTAAAAGATGTTGAACTTGAATTTACTATTGGCCTTAGTAGCTTTTACCCAGCACAGAACATAGGCAAGCCACTTTATTATTCATTCGTGGAGAGTAGACTAATCCTTATTTATGATCAGAATGTGAGATGGATACATCAAAACTCCTATTCAACTGCTAGCATAAGCAAACTCAAAGAGCTCGTCAAACAGACACTCATGCCGGTTTTCGATCCTGACTTCACATTTAAAACTCTTCATGGAGATAGTATGGTGCTTACACCCGAACGTAGAGAGCAAATGAGTCAAGAACAGATCTTGGAAATGGCCGCTTCAACTTTATCAAAGCTTAAAACGGTTATCGAGTATGTTGATGGGAGTATTTCCTACCGCTATGTCCAGTTAGGAAAAGTGCGTTAAATATTATTATTCTTACATATTGAAAGCTGTACTGCACGTTTCGTAATTAAAATTTTCCCTTTGCATAACTAAGGTGGCTGTTGCAAAAGTAGGTAAGTATAAAATGAACTGTGTTAAAAGTCAAGCCATCGAGCGTAAAATAAGCTGGTAATGGGGACTTTTAATCTTTATCGAACTTTATAATGACTGACGATATAGCCGCACAGGCGGACCCGCTAATGGCGATTGCTCTGGCGGCCGGTGCCATCAACGGTTTAGTTAAAGCACAGCAAGAAGAACGGAACATATAGACCATTTTATCGAAGGCATTGCAGGTGAACGTATCTCAACGCTACTTAAAAAAATAGCTCAGATTTAATGACCAAACCCGCTGATACTGAGGCGTCAGTTTAATGAAGGTGGACGTTCCTGTTATAGGATCAATAGCGGTAAAGTCTTCATATAGTGATCTCAAACTGTGATAATACCGAACATCCATCACTAGATGAGTACCCAATCGGTATCCCACCCCACCGGTTAAACCTGCATCGAGCCGGTTGATGTTCTGAGCCGCCAGGGCTTGGTCTTTTTTAGAGGAAAAATAACTGCGCCCAGCCAAAAAGTAGCCTATCTGGCCACCTAACTCGATAAATATTCGATCAAATTTTGGTTGGAAGCGAACAAAAATTGGCAGTGTCACATAGTCATATTCACTAATGATGGCATCATTTCCCATGATTCCTGAAACCTTCGCTTTAGCGCCATGACGAGCATATTTCAGTTCCGCAGCCAGGGCAAAGTTTGACGAGAAAGGCTGTTCCACCGTAACACCCGCGGCATACTGCCATCTCAGACCAGACGTTTTGTTGATTGAAGGCGTATTTAGCTGTCCCGCATTTAACCCGCCAGTAATGCCGTATCGAAACGAATTTACACTTTGCCCATAACTTCTTCCTGGAAAAACCAGGAGCCAACATAAGATTAGTACCCGCTTACTTGTTTTCATAGTGCTTAGTCAAATATGGATTGATTCATAATAAAATGCATGTCCCGCAGACTCTTTAACAACAAGTGAAGAATAGTACGAAGGGGCGCCTGAGCGGTCCGCTCCTGCGGCACGAAACGATAAATACGCTCAATTTATCGCTCCCTACAAACGCATAATTGAAAATAATTAGCGAAGTACGGCAACTTTACCTTGGTAGTCCTGGCTTTGTCCGTTAGGTAACTGAACCCGGAGCTGGTAGCTGTAGAAACCCCCTATGACGACTTCCTGATTATCCCCATCCCACAAAATAGCACCGTTTGACAGTGTTTCATTCGTCCGATGAAAAACAACATTTCCCCATCGATTATAGATGATTAAGTCAGTTAGCTGTAAACGGGTAAACGGAAAGAAGAGCGCCCAGCCGTCATTTATCCCATCCCCATTGGGGGAAAAGGAATCTGGCATATAGACCATACTCGCGCAAGGTTCACCTAATTGAATGATTTGGTGGACCAGGCAGTTTCGCCCGTCTTTCACCGTAACTTCGTAGCGACCCGCTGGCAACTGGCTAAAGGATGAATCTGGCTGAAAGTCCTGGCCGTTTACACTATACATACGTTTTCCCTGTGCGGTGGCCGAAACCGTCAAACGGCCATCGAGGCTTCCACACGCAGGGGGTTCAAGCTTAATTGGCCCAATAGCAGGGCCTTCGCTTGGATCAATGATGACCGACTTTGCGGCGCGACAACCCGTTTCATCCCGCACAGTAACAAGGTAGGTTTTAGCGGCTAGATTTAGGAATACACCGGAGGTGTTCACCTGCACGCTGTCCAGCGAGAACGTCAGCTGGCCATTCCCAAGGGTACGACTCAGGTCAATTTGCCCGTTGGACAGGCCACAATGGGTTGCCTTAACGTCGATGTCTTGGAGCTGAAGCGAAATGCTTTTTTTAAGTCTGACCGGTTGCGACGCCAAACATCCGTCCTGATCCCGCACCCATACCCGATAGTCTCCAGCCGCTAAGCTGAGAAACGAATTGGCCGGATTAAAATCCACCCCCGTCAAGGAATACTCAAAGTTACCCGCTCCGCCAAAGGCCGTAATCGCTACGCGACCATTCGACTGGCCACAGGACGGGTCATCGGTATTGACTGAGCTGATTGTAGGGTTTGGCGGAGCGGCTACTGTAACGTTACTGGTACCCCAACAACCGGCGGCACTGGAATCCATAAGCAGGTATGTCCCTGGCGCTAAGTTGGTGAACACAGGTGATCGTTGAGCAGGCCCTTTATTTAAACTATAATAAATGGGGTTACGCGCCGTTTCGCCCGTAGCCGTTACCGAAATAACCCCATCATTTTTACCACAGCTAGCGGGTGTAGTTACCACATTGCGTAAATAGAGCTCAACGATTTCTATCGTGATGGCAACCGGCACGGTTTCCACCCCACCCAGGGTTTGCGTCAGATAATACGTGGTAGTTTGGTCCAGTGAGGGAGTTTGGTAGGTATTTCCCTGGAAAAGCAGTTGTTTTTTGTTCGCGTCGGCGTACCAGCGCACCTGGGTTCCCGTAACGGTTAATATGGGATCGCCGCCCCGACAATTCGAATCGTGGGATAGTAACACAATACTGTCCGAGGCCGTAGCGATTGGCTTGCCACGACGGGCAGGATCTGCCGTGGCTAATGTCACTCGAAATAAAGCGATATGACAAAAAACAACAACTGCGAATACCCATTTTATCCCTCTGGACCCTTGCATTAGGTAGCTATGTTTCACCCTGACAGGACGCTAGACCACACTTATTTACTCATTGGCAACTAACTCTTTATGGCTCTAATACAGAAATACAGCGTAAGCGGAAACATACTGATCGGTAATGAACTAAGGAAAGAATCAGCGGTACCGTCTATCCCTTCAATGGTCAGAGGATGGCTACCTAAACAGACTCTTTAATTTACTTCCAGACTTTTGCAACAGCCACTACCATTATATAATGATACTATTTTATGAGAGCATCTATTTACAAACCTTCGCTATTCGTAAAGCGGTGTGATTCGTATGGAGTCCAATTGAAGCTTGCCACCACGTAATTCTGATAGTTTGACTCGTGAACGGGCTTTTCTAATTTTTACCTATCGGAACATTATCCAGAATCTGAATAACAGCCCCTTCACAGTATATACCCAGATACTTCCCTTTGACGCAGGCTAAATTTACTTCATTATTCTTTCCACACTGAAAGGCCGTTGAAGCCCCAATCAGCAAAACAACAATTGATGCTTTCATAAGAGTAACTATTATTGATGTGTGAATTAGTCCGTAAAGGTCTTTTCTTGTGGAAGTCGTTCCATTCGCTCAGAAGTAATAATGGCATGTTACAAACTTTACAGACTTACTCACGGATCAATAAGTTGATGACATTTTAGCGGCAAAACCAGTTCGTTATAAAGGCATACGGTTCAAGTTAAGTTTTTTAGTATTATGACTTATTGTATCTATATAGGGTACTAACCCGGATAACTGTAGACTTTAAACAAACTCATCGCTGGAAATAGAAGTCTATCCGGCTGATAACCCCTTTCATCGGATATTCATTGAAGCAAGTTGAGCCAATACCAATCTTTGGAATTCGGATCAATAAACAAAAGTTGCTGATGAAGTTTAAAGTAGACGATCTGGTGCGATTAAAGAGCGGTGGGCCGCAAATGATTATTACTGGGTTTGGTTATTCAATTGTTGACAAAGCCTCCTCTACTGCTGATGAATCGAGCCCAATCTATTGTGAATGGTATGAAGGCATAGTGCCTAGACAAAGGATCTATATTGAGGATGATCTTGAACTAGTAAATAATAGTTCATAAAGTACTAGCGTATTTGCACCATACCTATTTGTATGCTATCTGCAAACGAGAGGAGTATCAAGTATTAATATCCTAAGATATTCTTAGTTATATAACAAGGCTGAATAAAGTCATACATTTTCTGTTTTTTAATTACACTCAGTCGATTTTATTTTTTATAGTTGAAAGGAAACGCCTTTCAATACGATAAGATCTTGTTTGATGAACCTAATAGAGCGGTAAAAATGTGGTTTTCAGTTCCAAGTTAATGTCCGCCCCTATTTTGGTCAGCCAGTGAAGCACTTTCACCAGCCTCTCGCTCCTTTTCGTCAGATTAGTAGACTTCTTCAAAGCAAGACCTATTAATTTCCTGTGGAGAATTAAATCCAGTCCTTAATCAACTAATTACCGAATCATGAATACCGCCTTATGGGTTATGCAGGGCTCGCTAGCCGCTATCTTTCTGAGTACGGGTTTAATTAAACTCCTTCAACCCGCCGACAAAGTACGCCAATTAGTACCGGCTGCATTTCCAATGCCATTTGTTCGTCTATTAGCGGGGCTGGAAATAGTCGGATCGATTGGCATTATATTCCCCTGGTTGACGGGTATTTTACCGATCTTGACTCCCTTAACCGCCCTTTGTATGAGTATAGTCTTAGTGGGGGCTATGATCGTTCACAGTCGCCAGCAAGAATGGTCTAAGTTACCTTTTGTTGGTGTGCTTTTAGTAGTATCCTTGGTGGTTGTTTATAGTCGTTATGCTACCCTTTTTTAGCGGTAATGTCATATCGAGCTAATTGTTTTTACGGATTGTTAAAGGTTAAATACAATTTCATTTGGCTTGACAGGATTCCTCTTGTTGTACTATTTAGAGGTTAGTTTTATAACTACCGTGGCTGTTGCAAAATTCGATGCCCAATTAGAAGAGCTTCAACAAAGGGAATATAATAGCCATTTGACAGCCAAAATCTGTCTAATTAATTTGGCCTCTCGGACCCCTTTACGACTTTTGCAACAGACAGGTAGATTATACAACATAAAAATAGGTTCTCTTGACAAGAACCAATGAGTTGTATTTGGTTATTGAACTAGTAAGCACCTCAACTAAAAACAACTATGAAAACTTGGCTCATTCTCTTACCGATTATACTAGTAAGTTGGGCTTGCTCAAAGCCCGAACTGGACCCTGCCCAATCGATCGAAGGCCACTATCAAGCCAAGCTCTATCAAAACGATTCGCAACAGCCTTGGGCCTATCCAATCAGCGGACAAAATGTGCTGTTAGAAATTAAATCGGTAGCCCCTGATACGGCCCAAGTCACGATTTTGCCATCCACTACGACCAGTTCATTTCCTAAAAATGTCTACTCACCTCTTCACGCGCTCACTTACTCAAAAGCGTTTATCAAAGCTGTACCGAGAACCGGTTATACAGCCTACTATCTGTACCTAGTCCCCCCAAGTAATCCTAACTCCCTATCCAATGCTATTGTGCTGACCAGCAACAGTGATTTAGCCTTTTATAACTTTCCTGCCACACCTGAGCAGGACCACACCATTGAGTTCGAGAAGCTACACTAAATAGCCTACTTCGGCTTATATTAGATTAATTAGTCAACATAACGCCACTCATATAACACCTCGTATGCGACTAACTAAAGTTTAGTTATTAAAAAATAATCGTCTCAAAATACGCTCCCAAATGAGACGAAGCAACCTTCATATATATGCTCCTTAAATAAGGCGTTTAGTTGGACGGCTTGTTGTTGACATCTGTTAACAACAAGCCGTACCATACGCTTAACTATAACTATACAATATATAACTAGTAAATTAGTTATATTGCTACGAAATTTATTGTAGCATGAAAACACCATTGACGCTCAAAACATTACTCCTTGCTTTGCTTGGACAATTAGCTGCCTCTCATCCCTCATGCAGTCAGCCAACTTATCTGATTAAAGCACGCCTTACTGGCTTGAACAGTAGCACAGTGGTGATTCAGTATTCAAGGCAAGGAATGCTAATCAAGGACACGGTTAGAGTCCATCAAAGTCAACTCACCCACTCAATGGCGATGACGGATGGGGCTATAGCTACACTTGTACTTAGTCCATCAACCCAACTTCCCTTCTGGCTCGACTCGCCAATTATTTCCATCACCGGTACTTCGGGTTCAGTCCCTTACTTGACCTGTACCGGTACACCGGAGAACGATTTATTAGAACTCTATAGAAAGACCATTGAACGACCTTATAACCTTAGAAAGCAAGGAAAATCAAGTGCGGAGGTTGATGCCATCGTTCTTCAAAAAGACAAGGCTACTCGTCAATTTATTGCCCAACATCCCACTACGCTAACGGCTGCTTATCTGCTCTACTGGCAAGCCATCCATGATACGACTATTTTCGATCAACTAGAATTTCTTTTAGACAAGTTGAGCCCACCGGTTAAAGCCAGCTATTGGGCCCAAAGAACACTTATTAGAATTAATAATGTTCAAAATCGACCTCGGGTTGGTAAATCGTTACCCGCCTTCAGTTTACCCGATGCTACAGGCAAAACGATATCGCTCACTTCATTCCCAGGCAAATACGTATTGCTGGACTTTTGGGGTACCTGGTGTGTTCCCTGCATACAAGGTATACCTGAATTAAAGTCGGTTCATGAAAAGTATAAAAGCCGTTTAGCGATTATCAGTATTGCCTTAGAGCGACCGGCTGATCGCCAGAAGTGGCTGAAAGCGATTGACAAATATGGCTTGAGTTGGACACAGACGGCGGAGTTTCGCAGTGCCCAGGAAGGGATTAACGAGCTGTACAATATCAAAGAATATCCTACCTATCTTTTAGCGGATCCTAACGGGGTTCTAGTGGCAAAACTCGCGTATGGAGAAGTAGAAAGCCAACTTGATCAATTCCTGAGCAAGTAAGTATCGTTAGGTAGTCCTGATTAGACGAATTGCCCCGTCTATCTCTCTTTTCCGGTTAAATTATCTCTAGCAGAACATATACAGATTAATCCTTAATCATCCATTTAACCGCCTAAGTCTATGCGCTCTATTTTTGCCTCATTTGTCATGCTTATGAGCCTGTGTTCTTCAACGCAAGCTCAGCAACTTGATCCTGGTTCATCCCCCCAACGGGTCATTTATGCAACCACCGAACAACAGCCTGAATTTCCGGGCGGCTTGGCTAAACTAAAAGAGTATATTCAAAAAAATTTGCGGTATCCTTCATCGGCCCAAAAGGCGATGAAGGAAGGGACTGTATTTCTTAACTTTATTGTGAGCGAGAAAGGTACCCCAGAAGATGTTCGGGTGAGAATGCCGGTTGATCCAGCTTTAGATGCTGAAGCAATACGGCTAGTACAAAGTATGCCCAACTGGACTCCTGCTAAAATCGCAGGCAAGTCAGTTGCTTGTCGCTATAACTTGCCGATTAAGTTTGCTCTTTGAGTAACCGTCAGCGTTGGTCTTGAGTGCGGCCTGGATGGCCCCGTTTTGCGCTCAAGACCAACGCTAACGGTTACTCAAAGAGCAAACTTATAGTAGCTGCTATGAAGAAGAAGATAATAGGTTTAGTGGTACTTCTCATTATTGGTAAGTCAACTGGTAGCTGGGCACAATCAGAGCGGCCAACTCAAAGTGACGTTTGGCACTTGTGCCCTCCCCCTACTTACTCACCTTTTTCCGATACACTGGCTCGGCGGGCTACACTGGACTCCATGACGATTCGAATGGCAGGACGTTGGAAATTGATCGAGATAGGTGATGGATGGACTTCCCCAAAACAGCCGGCTAAACTTGTCGAAGTACTATTTGATCGACAGGGAAAAGGCATAATCTTTGAAGAAAATAAACGGGTATCTCACTGCCAACTAACCTTGCATAGAAGCTATAACCAGATCTTTTTCAAGATTGATCAACTAGGCCAATCCATCTTTCATTTTCCTACTCTGTCAAACCAAGGTGGGCGAATCCATGCTTGTGAACAGAATTTAGTGATCGGTGACGGTAAGATGGATGGAACAGCATTTGCTTTTAGGCGCGTACGATAGGAGCGTTGCTAACGTAGTTGTACATATATAACAGCAATTCCAACCCTTAGCAGTTGAGAAGTGTCTTGCTCACAAGACAACATCATTTATGAAGCGCGTCTACTTCTTATTTCTATTTTGGGCACTTGTTTCACTATCTGGCTGCGAAAAAGACATTCCTGCTGATTGTGCTGAGGGAGGGGCTTTTGTTAAGCGAGTTGACAATGCCATTGGAACTGTTTACTATGACTCTATACAGACCAAGTATGTAATTAGAGTCCCAAACAGCATGGATTCCCACGATGTAGGTTATCTCTGTGCGCTGGATACTAAATATCAGCAAAACGGACTACAAGTTAAGTTTAGTGGTCGGTACTACGAATACTATAAAACGTTGCCCATGTATCTGGTTGGCGATCGGAATTATTCTTTATCAATAGAGACTATTTCACTTCACTGATTTTTGATTATTCGGTGAAGTATGTCAATCTGTGCTGAACCCCTAAAAGCGAGCCAGTAACTAGGCGTACCGTCACTTAACACCCACCTAATAATCTTACCGTAGTGTCCAGTAAATGTAGTAAGTACAGCTCTAATTTACTTTTTCTCATTAAATAATTTAATTTGAGACGATGGAGTTTTCATGTATATGCTTCACTAATTGGGCGTTTTCGAGACGATTAATTTTTTAATAACCGTCAACTCTAGTTAATCGCATATGCTTATATAACGAACTGGTTCTGATGCTAAAATGTCATCAAATTAATAGTTAC
Source organism: Spirosoma pollinicola (assembly GCF_002831565.1). Classification (NCBI taxonomy): domain Bacteria; kingdom Pseudomonadati; phylum Bacteroidota; class Cytophagia; order Cytophagales; family Cytophagaceae; genus Spirosoma; species Spirosoma pollinicola. The sequence continues at coordinate 5,070,888 of NZ_CP025096.1, forward strand.
TCTTATGAAAGCATCAATTGTTATTTTGCTGATTGGGGCTTCAACGGCCTTTCAGTGTGGAAAGAATAATGAAGTAAATTTAGCCTGCGTCAAAGGGAAGTATCTGGGTATATACTGTGAAGGGGCTGTTATTCAGATTCTGGATAATATTCCAATAAGTAAAAATTGGAAAAGCCCGTTCACGAGTCAAAACTATCAGAATTGCGTGGTGGCAAGCCTAGATACGACCATTTTTAAGGGCACTGGCAGCTATCCGTCTGTACTAGCTAGGTCTACCGATTCTACGTTTTATTTTACCTACAAAGACGGCGGTTATCCAAGAAAAGAGTACAATCTCTGTGAACCGTCCGCTTTTATTACAATTACAGGCGTTTCTGAAACAACTTGCCCTTAAAACAAGGCTAACCCATTTAGTTTCCCCAATTATCCATTAGTACTCAGTTAGTTGAATAAATTCAAATTTAACTTAGTTACCAATTGGTTAGTAATCATAGTTAGTGATCAAACTTATCGGATAGCCGTATTATAGTATATCGGTATAATTTAAGTGGAGACCTCTTCTGCTTAATCAGTTTTCTTTCTACTAACAAATTAGCGTCTTCAATTACATTGATTTATTACTATTTAAAGAGTAAGTTGCGTAAATACCAGTGTTATGCCGGTTAATCCAGTACCAGTTTATGCACCAACGTTTACTGATTAGCTTTTTGTTAGTTTTATGGGCTCGCCCTATACTGGCTCAACCTTCATATACCCTCTCCGGTGTTGTTCAGGATTCGGCCAGTGGACAACCCATTGTGCGGGCGGCTGTGGTGCTGGATTACGAAAAGTCGACGCGGGGCACCTACACCGACACCCAGGGTCACTTCACCATAACTACCAACTCTGGCCAGCATGTCGTCGTCGTTCGAAGCCTGGGGTATGTGCCGTTCCGAACCACGCTGTATCTTCGGGAAAACCGGTCCTTAACGATCAATCTGCCATCGGTGTCCAGCCAGTTGGAAGAGGTCGTGGTGACTAGTAAAGGATACGACCGGAACGTGCGCCAGCCGCTCCTAGGAGTAAGCCAGATCAATATTGCGACGCTTAAAAAGATGCCAGCCGCCCTGGGCGAGGTGGATATTCTGCGTAGTCTGCAAATGCTACCGGGCGTTACCAGCGTGGGCGAAGCGGCCAATGGGCTCAACATTCGAGGTGGCACTACCGATCAAAACCTGATTCTACTCGATGATACCCCGATTTTCAACCCCACCCACATGTTTGGGTTGTTTTCGGTGTTCCCGCCCGATGCGGTGGGTGGGTTGGATCTGTACAAAGGAAACGTACCAGCTCGCTATGGCGGGCGGGCGGCATCGGTGCTGGACATTAGCCTACTTAACCCCGATCTAAATCAGTTTCATCTGACGGGGGGCGTGAGTCTGGTCGCCAATCGGCTCACGGTCGAAACACCCATCATTAAGGGTAAACTAGCACTGCTCGTGTCAGGACGAGGAGCGTTCAATGACTTTCTGCTACGGGCTGTTTCGCCCCGCTTCGATAATATTCGGGCCAAGTTTGGCGATGGAACGGCCAAACTCTTCTGGCGAGTCAATGACAAGAACACAGTGACGGCTATGGGGTATTATAGCCAGGATTTGTTTCAGACCAATCTACTGGGGAGCCTGGCCAATGTTAACGCCATCAATACCCAGTATGCCCAGCAAACGGCCAATGGCATGGTGCGCTGGTTTCACCAGATTAACGACCGAGTCAATGTGCAGACAACGGCCCTGGTAGCCCAGTACATTCCCCGGATTCTATCGACTGAAGACAGTACGGCCAATAAAGTGGTGCTAAAGCAATCATTGCTTCAACGGCAGATCAAATCAAACCTGAATTATCAGTTAGCCAATCAGAAGATTGAGATCGGTATTAGTGGTACCCATTACCGGTTGAATCCCGGCGAGTTGATACCCGGCAATAGTCTGGCCGTCAACTACCAGAAGACTCCGATTGAGAACGCGATGGAACTTGCCATCCATGCTGAAGATGAGATTAGTGTATCCGATAAACTGGCCGTATCGGCAGGACTCCGGTACTCCCACTTTTTGAATGTAGGTCCGTCAGTCGTACGCCGGTATGCCAATGGCGAAATGGCCGATGCCACGACGGTAGTGGATTCGACGGTGTACGGGGCTGGACAGGTGAGTAAGCAATACGGCGGACTGGAACCCCGGCTGGGGCTGCGCTATGCGCTGACGCCCAATTCGTCCATCAAGCTGGGCTATAACCTGATGCGGCAGTATTTACAGGTGATTACCAACACCACCACGCCGTTGCCAACCTCGCGCTGGAAAACGGCCGATACGCACATTCAGCCCCAGGTGAGCCAGCTGTTTTCGGCGGGCTATTTCCAGAATTCGAAGAACAACATTTTTGAATTGTCAGCCGAGGTATACTGGCGCAGTACGCAGCACGTTCTGGACTATAAACCGGGGGCCGATTTTCTCTTGCAGCCCTATCCGGAAACCCAACTACTTTCTGGCAAGAGCAAAGCGTACGGTCTAGAGGTAATGGTGTCCAAGAAGAAAGGGGAGTTGACGGGCTGGATCAATTACACATTTGCCCGTACGCTGAACCAGGTCAACGAAGGGGTTGATTTTCAGCAGCAGATTAATGGAGGTAACTGGTATAGGGCCAACTACGACCGTCCACACAGCTTAAACATGAGCCTGACCATTAACCAGGGCCGTACCCACAGCTTTTCGTTCAATTTCGCCTACAGCTCCGGTCGGCCCTACACCGCACCAGAAGGGTTTATTCGCTATCAGGATCGAACTTATCCCTATTATAATGAGCGCAATCAGTATCGGTTGCCCGACTATCATCGGCTGGATTTTGCTTGGAACATCTATAATCCAAGTATGAAGAATCGGCGCTGGCAAGGCCACTGGACTTTTACAGTCTATAATATTTACGGCCGTAAGAATGTCTATTCAGTCTTTTACCGCACGGAAGGACAGGCGACAAATCCGTACCGGCTCAGCATTTTCGGGGCACCGATTCCGAGTTTGACATACAATTTTGAGTTCAAGTAAATCATCGTTAATTCATGCACGATGCGCGCAACCTTCCCCCGTTTCCTTGTCATTTTGGCTGTACTCCTTCTGCCAATCGCCTGTGTTGATCCAGACGACATAGTGCTACAGGGTACGGTGGACATCCTAGTGGTTGATGGTACGATTACCAATCTGGCTGAGCCCCAAATCATTAAACTCAATCGCTCCAAAGCGGACCGGATCACCGGTCGATTTGGCAGTTTACCCATTACGAAGGCCACAGTAGACGTTTTCGTTGATTCTTCACAGGTGGTGGCTTGCCATGAGACGGTAGATGGCAGCTATCAGTTACCCAGCGACTTTAAAGGGCAGGTTGGGCATGCTTACCAACTGCGCTTTATCCTACCCGATGGTACGCGTTATGAATCATCTCCACAAATTATGCAGCCTGTGTCTTCAATCACGGGCGTAAAAGCCCAATTTAACTTAAAAGCGCTGCCCCCGCTCCAGCTAGGGGGCTATACCGCCGGGCATGACTTCTCGATTGAGAGTCAAGACCCAGCGAATCAGCACAACTACTATCGGTGGGAATGGACGCTTTATGAACGGCAATATTGGTGTCAAACCTGTCAAAATGGGGTCTATACGATCAACAAAGTCCTACCGAATGTGTATAAGGATTTCACCTATTTTGTGACAGGCAACGAACTGTACGAAGACTGTTTTACCCCCCCCGTAGGCCAGGCGGCGTATAATGCGCCATCGGTACGGGGGGGCGACTGGTTTTATGATTACCCGTGCCGAAGCGCCTGCTGGGAAGTTTTAGCCAGTAATGACATTAATGTGTTCGATGATATTTACAGCAATGGCGGTTTAATCACCCGGGAGCATATTGCCAAAATTCCTTTTTATGCGTCTCAACCAGCTTTAGTAGATATTAAACAGTTATCAATGACCAAGGAGGCTTATCGCTATTACAAATTATTTGCGGATCAGACGCAGAATACGGGAGGATTAGCCGATTCTCCCCCTACGGCATTAAATGGAAATGTGCACAGGACGGATGGTAAGCAGGAGGCTATCGTTGGGTATTTTTCGGCCTCGGCCGTATCGATCGTTCATTATTGGCTGGATCGAAAAGATACGCAGGGTATGGCTTATGGTGCCTTAGATCCGGCTGGCCCACACACGAATGTAGGCGATGATTTATTTTATGCGCTAAACGTACGGAGACCCTATCCAGAACCTTCTCCACCCTATATTGGAGGCCGGGAAGAACCCAATATTAAACTATGGCCCAATAACACTCGTCCACCAACCGCTCCCTGTTTACTGAGTGATGGGCGAACGCCATTTAAGCCCGAGGGATGGATGGAGTAGCTAGGGTTAACATAAATTGGGTAGCGAGTAGTTGTGCATCAACAATCGTCAAAATGTTCAATTGCATTTCCGCTTACAGCATTGACCAACCACTCCTTATTCCATTAACCTTAGAAAAGCGTACGAACGTTGCTCATCAATTCACTGGAAGACAATCTACCATTACCCATCGGAAACGCATTTTGGGCGCACCGGTACCAAGCTTATCGGACAATTGTAAGTTAAATAAAAACGACAGCGTTATGCGTCATTTTTGGTTACTAGTAATGGTTTGTCTGGGGACTTGCCTAAGTCAATTGAGCTGCGTAAATCCCGCCGATCTGCTTCTTCGAGGTACCCTGGATGTGGTCGTCATTGACGGCACCTTAACTAATTTAGCCGAATCGCAAGTCATTCAACTGAACCGCTCTAAAGCGGATCCGTTGACGGGATTACCGGGTTCCGTTCCCCTAACAAAAGCCATCGTGGAAGTAGTCGTTGACTCGTCGGAGGTGGTTACAGCGCACGAAACCCTTGACGGACGCTATCAACTGCCGAGTGACTTTAAAGGTCAGATTGGGCATGCCTATCAACTTCGCGTTACCTTACCAGGCGGCACTCACTACGAGTCCACCCAGCAGGTTATGCCGGCGGCACCACCCATCACCACGGTGAAAGCGCAGTTTAACCCGACTAGTTTGCCTTCCTCTCAAATCGGAGGGTATACGGCGGCCCATGAGCTGTCCATAGATACGCAAGACCCACTTAGTCAAGCTAACTTTTACCGCTGGGATTGGAAACTCTGGGAAAAACAGGAGTGGTGTCGAACCTGTGTACAGGGTCAATACTCCATTAATAATGTACAAACGTTATTTTCGGCGAATGGCCTTCCCTATTATCAAACAGGCGATTCTTTAGTTGAGGACTGCTTCTATCCACCACCGGTTATCCAAGGCTATACGCCTATTCCCTACTTTGTGTATGATTACACCTGTAGAACCCAGTGTTGGGCGATCTTATATAGTCATCAGTTAAACGTATTTGCCGATACGTACAGTAATGGGGGAATGATCTCAAATCGACAAGTAGCCCAAATCCCGTTTTATCAGCATACGCCCTGTCTGGTGGAGATTCGGCAATCAGCCCTAACGCCAGTTGCGTACCGATTTTATAAACAGTTTCAAGAGCAGACGCAAAGCAACGGGGGTGTAGCGGACTCACCGCCCAGTGCAATTGTTGGCAACATTCAGAATGTTGCCAACCCCCAGGAGAGTGTGGTTGGCTTCTTTACAGCCTCCGCTGTTTCAACAAACAGGTACTGGCTGGATCGTAAGGATACCCAAGGCATTCCCCCCGGCTTATTTGTGGCGCTGAACGGTCGGGAGCCTATTCCGGAACCGTCCTTTCCATCTGCCCCTGTCATTACCATTATCACGACAATAGCGAACAAACCTCCTTATACAGCGGTCTGCTCGCCAACCGATAGCCGAACACCTGTTAAACCAGTAGGCTGGCGGGATTAATCAAACTAATTACTAATCTTATGTTTACCTACGGTTTATCGTTACGTCTGTTCCTTTGGCTGATCTGGCTAGTACTAGTCGTGATTCCACTGGCTTGCGTGGATCCCTTTAACACGACAGTAAGAAGTTCGCTAAACGCGATTGTGGTGGATGGAACAATTAACAATCTGCCAGTTCCCCAACTGGTCCGATTGAATCAATCCATTCCAGACCCGTCAACGGGGCGTTTTGGATCAGTTCCTCTAACGGGTGCCCACGTTGAGATATGGGTCGATAGTACGACAAAAGTGGCATTGGTGGAGACTGATTCGGGTCGCTATCAGGCACCCGACGGATTTGTCGGTCAGGTTGGTCACTATTACCAGCTACGGTTTAGCCTAAAAGATAACACGACTCGTTACGAGTCAGATCAACAGTTATTGCAGGCGGTGCCACCCATCAGTAAGGTGTATGCTCAGTTCAATCCAACCAGCCTATCCCCGGCCGAGCAGTTGAAAGGTGGATATGCGGCGGCTCATGATGTATTCATTGATGTCAATGATCCAGTCGAAACAAAGAACTATTACCGCTGGGATTGGCAACTCTGGGAACGCCAGGAGTGGTGTCATACCTGCGTGGACGGGGTGTATCAAATCTACCGGCCGGATAGTACACTCCTGGAAGATTGCGCTCCCTATAATGTTTCTTATCCGCCATCCCATTATGTATTTGACTATAACTGTCGGACCCAGTGCTGGGATATTCTAAAAAGCAGCGCCCTGAATTTATTTGATGATCAAGTCAGTAACGGCGGACAGATCACGGCCCGCCAAGTCGCGCAGATTCCGCTTTACAGTAAGGCCCACTGCTTAGTGGAAATCCGGCAATCATCGCTCACCCGAAAAGCCTATAGTTACTTCAAGCAGTTTGCCGAACAGACCCAAAACACGGGCGGCTTAGCCGACTCCCCGCCAGTTGCCCTGGTAGGCAATGTGCGGAATATAACGATCCCAACCGAGCAGGTCATTGGCTACTTTACCGCGTCGGGGATCTCGGCGGTACGTTACTGGCTGACCCGGAGCGATGCCACCGGATTTGCACCAGGTCTGTTCCAGGCCATTAACGGGCGTGACCCCATCCTTGAAGTAGGCGTTCAACCCAATCGCTACCGGCCACCGTTAGCGGTATGCGTACCAAGCGATCGTCGAACACCCATTAAGCCGCCCGGCTGGCAGGATTAAGAAATAAATAATACGATTGTCGTCATGCTATTTCACCAACGATACGTTGATCGAAGTTGATGCTTTTTATGGATAAACGATGCCTTTTTTTACCGAGCCTGTATTGGGTACTGAGTTGTGTGGTTAGTCTAACGAGTGTAGGCTGCAGTTCACCGGATTTAACCGTCATTATCACCGCTGATCCCCTGACACCGCCCCAGGCGTCGCTGGTTAGTGTACAAGCCACTAGTGCGACGGAGGCCGAACTAATCCTAAAAATTACCCAGGGCTTGGCGGCCAATGCCTATCAGTTGACCGCTCGACGGGCGGGGGGGCAATCCCTACCCTTACTCGCAGGCGATGCCCAGTCGGTTGGCAATTTTTCGCTGATTCCACTGCGCCTGAGTGGGTTGACTCCTAAGGAAACCTATACGTTCGATATGCGATTTCGGTTTAACAATCAGGATTCTATACAGGCCATTCGGCGCTATAACCACCGGTTCGCTGGCCCCATCTGGCAGCGCCTGGCCCATGCGCCCCTGGATGGGGGTGACTATACCGCTTATCCCGTGGCGGATGAATTTTCAAATTTGACACTGGGCCGGTATGCAGGCCTAAATCAGATGCAGGCCTGGCAATTTTCTTCCCTTTTTAATAAATGGAACCTGGTCAATGTGCCACTTCTGAAAATGCAACCCCGCCGGGGTATCATTCAATTCAACTTGTTTTACTTTGGCGACTTACATTACTTCTACGGGTTAGGGTATGCCATCAATGAACAGGCCTCCGATAAATACTTTTATTATCATGATATGCGGGCAAAAATTGGCACCTATGAGGGGCCGGTGATCCCGGCTTACGAGGGTGAAAATGGAGAAGTAGCCTTTTTTATTACCCGGGACTCGCTGACCAGTACGGACGACGCGTATTTTCTGACCCAGAATGGAAGTCCAGCCATGCGCTCCATTGATGCCAACTTTCCCCAGGTTTCCAGGGCGTCCTTGCCGGAATCGCCTGGCACCCTAGCCACGTTTACGGTCAATAACATCGGGTACGTGGTGAATCAGTATCCGAATCAACCAATTCACCTCTGGGCCTATAATTCCAAAACTGATTCCTGGCAGCGTCGGGCTGATTTTCCGGGCCCAATGCGCAGTCGGGGTGCGGGATTTTCGCTCAGTGGGAAGGGTTATTTCGGCTTGGGTGCCCGGGAGACCTCGAATCAGGGACTACGGGATCTTTGGCAATATGATCCCACGAGTGACCGCTGGCAATACGTGACGGATTATCCAGGACAGGGAAATCGATACCTGGCGGTCGCTACCCTAAAGGAGAAGGTGTATTTAGGCTGGGGCTACGAAAGCCAGGAAACGGCCTCGGGGGTCGTTCGTCAGGTACCCTGCACGGACTGGTGGTCGTTTCAGCCCCGGTAATTTATTCAGCTTTTCTTCGCCAGTCTCATCAGTAGCCATTTACCGAGTTAGGTTATGCGTCATTATCCAAACACCCTGTATCTATTCCTTACCTTACTAGCAGGGCTAAGTGCGTGCGTCGAACCGGTAGCGCTACCTATTCGGCAAACCGAGCGCCGGTTGGTCGTGGATGGGCTCATTACGGATGAAGCACCGCCTTATCTGATTAAGCTTACCTATTCCGGGAACTTGACCAGTTCTCTGCTCATACCCGAAGAATTAGCCATTAACGGGGCTAAGGTGGTGGTAGCGGACGACGCGGGTAAATCGGTTCTACTGGAGCAGGACCCGCTCAATGCTGCCTACTACTGGGTGCGAGACCCCAGCTTCCGGGGCCAGCCGGGTCGATCCTATACGCTATTTGTTACCCTGCCGGACGGAAGCCGCTACCAGTCGGTACCCGAACGGTTAGCGGCCGTAGCACCTTTAGACCAGCTAACGGCGCAATACCATACCCAGTCTAGCATCCTGGGGCAGCCCGATGCGTATCTGATCGGGGTCGATACCCAGGATCCACCGACGCCGGGCAATTTTTACCGCTGGGAGTCGGTCAGTTACCTGCCCCGCTGGACTAAGTATGATCCCCTTCACCCTCCCATCAGTAATGGGCTGTCCTCCTTTTGCTACTGTTCGTGTTGGGTACCCTACTTTGGACCCCTAACCGATGTGTTATCCGATGCGCTGCTGAACGGAAACCGAATCAGTAACCGGATCGTCTTTAGTTCTCCCATCTACGCCGTGGGCAACCAGTACGTCCAGGTCCGTCAGTTTTCCCTCAGCCGGGCTGCCTACCAGTACTGGACGCTCTTTGAGCAACAACGAACCCGAACCGGCTCGCTCTTCGATCCCCAGCCAGCCTCTATTGAAGGGAACGTGCATGCCGTTGATGACACCACTAAATTGGCGTTAGGTTACTTTGGCGCTTCGGCAGTCAGCCAGCAACGGCTCACCATTCCGGGAGATACCATCAACTATAACCGGTTCCTCGTCCGGTATGGAAATGAATTTATTCCCCCTGATCAGGATTGCTTTCAAGCCTTTGGGCAGGCTCAATTAATCCCTCCTGCGGGGTATCCCCCCCGCTAAACGCATTCATGACAAATAGATTATTGGATCGAATGCACATATCAACTATATAGATTAATTCGCAAAAGACTATCCGGCTGTTATTTCCAATTTGTTGTATGAACCAGACTTGTATTCGTATTGCCTTAAGTAATATCCTGCTCCTGATCGTCGCCACAAACGTTTTGGCCCAAACCCGTTTCCATATTGATGGCCAGGTAACCGATGGCGTTACGGGCAAGCCGCTGATGAAAGCATCGGTGTACGACAAAAAACAAGGCGTTGGCACGACGACCGACAGTTTAGGACGCTTTAGTATAAACGTGTTGCCTGGCCCCTATGAGTTAACCTTCTCCGCCGTCGGCTACTACGCACGCAGCCGTTTCCTGGATTTGAGTCGCGCTGGGGTGCATCTTGACGTCATCCTAAACCCGGATACGCGGCAATTGGATGAGGTGAATGTAACGGGCCGAACACCGGATGCCAACGTGTCGGCCACTCAGATGAGTGTTGTCAAACTGGATATGAAAAACCTGCGGAATATTCCGGTCGTCTTCGGCGAGGTCGATATTTTAAAAGCCCTCACCCTGCAACCCGGTGTGAGCACGGTAGGTGAGGGGGCCGGTGGGTTTAACGTGCGGGGGGGGCGCACTGACCAAAATTTAGTACTCTTAGATGGGGCTCCCTTGTTTAATACCAGTCATTTATTAGGCTTGCTGGGTAATCTGAATGCCGATGCTATTCAGGATGTGACGCTTTATAAGGGCGGAATTCCAGCGGCCTATGGGGGTCGGCTCTCTTCGCTGCTGGTCATGAACAGCAAACCTGGAGAAACCGACCGGCTGCACATTTCGGGTGGCATTGGTCTGCTGACCAGTCGGCTGATGCTAAACGGGCCGGTGACGAAGAATAAACGATTGACCTTCCTGGCCGGTGGCCGCATTGCCTATCCGTCGTTTATTCTGGGCTTATTTCCCGCGCCCACTTCCAAAGACCGCGCCTTTTTCTACGATCTAAATGGCCGGTTGACCTACCGCATCAACGAAAACAGCCAGCTATCGGCTACGGTTTACCGGAGCTTTGATACGTTTAAATTTCCCCAGGATACGCTTTATACCACCCAATCGACCTTGGCCACGGCTCACTGGAGCCAGCGGCTAAACGCCTGGTGGTCATTGAACGTAACGGCGACCCAAAGTGACTACCGGTTTTTCTTAAACGGGCTCACCTCGACCAATACCTATCAGTACCGCTCGACTATTCAGCAGCGGGATGCCCGGCTGGATTGGACCTACAGTACCCCTTCGGATGGTCGGAAATCAACCCACCGGCTTGAATTTGGCGGCTCGGTAACGGGCTACCAGTTGCTCCCCGGATCAATTACGCCGACGGGCAATAACTCGAATATTAACGCCTTGACTTTACCCACCGAGCAGGCTCGGGAATGGGCGGGCTACCTCTCAGAGGAATGGACGCCGTTTCGGGTGCTTTCAGTGCAGGTAGGCGTTCGCTATGCACAGTTTAGCACGCTAGGGCCTGGCCAAGCCTATCAGTACGCGGAAGGACAGCCCCGCACCCGCGAAAGCATTACCGACACCCTTCAGTATGGACCGGGTCAATCCGTGGCTCACTACAGCGGCTGGGAGCCACGCCTAACGGTGCGTACGACGCTCTCACCAACTAGTTCGGTCAAAATCAGTTATAACCGGACACGCCAGTATCTCCATTTAATCTCCAATACCACCGCTATTTCGCCGGTCGATTTCTGGAAAGTGAGCGATGCACTGGTACCACCCCAGGTGGCCGATCAACTGGCAATAGGGTATTTTCGAAACATCCAGGAGAACCAGTATGAAACCTCGGTTGAAGTATATTATAAAACGTTAGAAAACCTGGTTGAATACCGCAACGGAGCGACTTTGTTGTTGAACCCTACCCTGGATGCGGACTTATTACGAGGGCAGGGTAGGGCCTATGGCGTAGAAGTTAGCCTACAGAAAACGCGCGGTTTCTTAACGGGACTTATCGCCTACACCTACTCGCGAACGTTGGCCCGGGTACCCAGTCCGTATGCCAGTGTACAAATCAACGGGGGGGACTGGTATGCTTCCACTTTCGATCGGCCGCATAATCTAAGCATTGCCACCCAGTGGAAATGGAGCCGGGGCTGGACATTTGGAACCAATTTTGTCTATACCAGTGGTCGCCCAACAACCTATCCGGATGGGACCTATCGACTTAACGGGGTCAAAGTACTGGACTATTCCCAGCGGAATACGGACCGGATTCCTGATTATCACCGGTTAGATGTTTCGTTCACCAAAGATGGTCGGCGGTCGGCGGATCAGCGGCACTATAGCAACTGGTCTATCTCGCTCTACAATGTATACGCTCACAAAAATCCCTATTCGATTTACTTTCAACGCGTGAATACGACGACCAAAAGCTATCAGCTGTCGGTTTTTGGTACGATCATTCCGTCCCTTAGCTGGAATTTTACGTTTTGACTGTGAAAACAACCTACTCTATACTGTGTTGCAAAATAGAAATTGTACTAAATCACCTGTTTCTGATGGAGGTGATACCAATTCGGTTTTGAACTTGATTACATGTACCACTCAACTGCAGGTACTCGTATTTTAGCCAAACGGTGGTAGTAAGCGTCTCGAAGGAACCAGGGAGTTGATCAGCTTGGAAAGTATCCTTATCAATCTGAATCTGATAGGGAGTACAACAAGTACAATCGCCTAAAGACGACAGATCGATCTTAGTAATTACTGCGGCTACTTCACCTGGCTGGCTACTAGTAACCGGATCCAGTTCATTTTTTTTGCAGCCTGTTAGTGCAGCCCATAGCAGCATCGACAACAGCAGAGTTTTCCGACTTAGCATTTTTTCAGAATGGCCTTTAATGAATCCATTAGGTTGGAGTCACTACTAGTTCCTTGTTGCACAAGTGCGACTAAATAAAGAGATTATGTTAATATGTGAGTTAAACTACCTTCTACCCACTCTTTAAAGGATTCGACAGATCCATTATTTGTTGAGCTGGTAAGCTAAGCCTACTTGCCAATTCTGATTCATTAAATAATAATAATAATCACGTTTATAATAAGCCGTCAAGCCTTTGAAATAACTAGCTGTTAATCCTACTCGATTAAACTGATAACTAGCACGACCCATTAAGCCAAATTCAAGCCTACGATTGGCATCAAACAGGACTTGAGTATCCGAGCCACGGGTTAATTTGTTCACTAATAAATTCAATTGAGGACCAATCAAAAAATGTAAATTCTTAACAGGTTTGACGCCAACCATTGGCGTTAGACTCAAGTAGCTGTAGGTATTGATAAATTCTGGACTAAGAGGTGAAGTTCGGTTTATGGAGCCTTTTTGCTGATAGGTAAGTTCTAATTGACTAGTAATTAAAGTTGATATCTGATGTTCGTAAGTTAACCCCATGTAAAAGCCCGGTTTTGGATCAAAATCCGGTAGACCAAACAGTGCAGTACTAGTTCGGGTAAGTTTAGAAGTAGCGTACAAGTAACCTGCTTGAAAACTGAATCGATTTATGGATTGGGCTAGCGCAGGCATAGTACTAATCCATACACTGATTAAAAAAGATGCGATTGATTTCATACATGTCTCGTATTCAAGAAGCTAAGAGCAATTGTACGCATGACCCGTTCGTCAATAGTATGGTTGGAACCGTGCTTTATTTACCTGGGCAAGTGAAGATTATGTAAACCCTATTGGTAGTATACTATCGGTTTAAGGAAAATTCGAGTACACCAAATTATTCCGCTGAAAATGGGCGATTGTTGTGGCTATTTCATCATCCCTAATGTCATTTACGCGCTGTCCATCACAATGAAAAAGATACAGGGCAATACCCCCATTTCCCATCATCATGTCAACGATGAAAACAGGTTGGTCCCGGAAGCTTTCCAGGTAAATTTTACCCAGGTAATTGCCTTTGTACGCCATCGTTGCTTTATCTTCATCGGCTTTCGCAATTAGGTCTTTTAGCCAGGGGAGTTCTTTAGCGGGATCGTCAACTCCGCAACTTGTGGAATAGGGTTCAGGCGTTGTTTGTTTTTCGCATTGGAGCGCTAGACCGATCAGGGCGGTGAAAATAAACAGTTTGGTCATGGGGTAGGGAATTTAGGTTGCCTAGTATGACAGACCCTCACAAGCAAACAAACGTTGTACAGGTTACGTACAAAATCCTTAAATGAAAAGAACATACCGGACTGCCCAAACCAAGCCAATTCTGTCCACTTTTGGCTGAGGCTATACAACTTATTTGGTTTGACTCAAGAACGGTTATTCCGAGCGAAGGCTCTTTACGGGATTCAGTAGGGCCGCCCGAATACTCTGGACACTCACCGTTAGGAAGGCAATCCCCAAAGCCAGCAGACTTGTGACCGCAAAGACCCAGACCGACAACTCAATTCGGTACGCAAAATCCTGCAACCACCGCTGCAACATAAACCAGGCGAGTGGACTGGCTAATAACAGGGCGATCAGTACCAGTTTCAGGAAATCTTTGGCTAACAACAGCACCAGATGAGAAAGACTTGCGCCCAGTACTTTGCGTACGCCGATTTCCTTGGTCCGTCGTTTGGCCGTGAACGTGGCCAAACCAAACAAGCCCATACAACAGATGAAAATGGCTAAGCAGGCCGCTACTGAAAACGTCTGAAGTAGTCGTTGCTCGGCCAGGTATTGTTGACCAAAGGCGTTATCTAAATAGGAATAGTTTAACGAATAGGCCGGAAATAGCTTTTCCCAGACCGTGGTCAGATACGTAACGGCTACCGCCGGACTCTGCCCGGCATAGCGAAAGGCGACTACCCTGTAAACGGGCATCTGATTCATGACGACGGGGTGGATCGTTTCTTGTAAGCTGTGCTGATGATAATTCCTGATCACACCGATCACCTTGCCATTGACGCCCGAAACGGCTAACTTCTTCCCGAGTGCCTGTTGAGAACTTGACCAGCCAAAGGCTTTTACGCTCATTTCGTTGATGAGAAATGATTCCGTTTCGTCGGCCTTATTGTCGGCTGAAAAATTGCGCCCCGCTGCAACGCGCAGTTGTAAAGTGGGTAGGTATGCAGCATCTACGGGAATGTGTTCTACCAGAACCCCTTTACCCGCTTGATTGCCATCCCCCGTGGCGAACTGGCCCGTCCAGCCGCTTTGTCCCGGTACGGCGTTGCAGGCGGTTGCCTCTGTAATGTGAGGGGACTTGATCAATTCATTGCGCAACGATGCCGCTAATTCATTCCGGCTTCGGGCCGCTACCTCCTTGAGGTCAACCAGAATCACCTTATGCTGATCAAAGCCCAAGGGTTGCTTTCGCATAAACTGGATCTGCTGCCAGGCCACGATGGTGGCACTAATCAGAAAGACAGCGACTGTAAACTGACCGACTACCAACGCTTTGCGAAGTACCGCTCCTTGAGTAGAATGGGCAAAAAAACCGCGTAGTACCGTAATCGGCTCATAGCGCGTTAAAACCCAGGCGGGATAGAAGCCCGTCAGGGGAATGAGTAGCGCCAGAAAACCGGTTAGCAGTCCGGCCGTAAGGGGCGAAAAAAGGGCGCTATAGGAAATAGCTTTACCGGTAAAGGCATTAAACGTAGGAAGGCCCAGTAGGATCAGTAAAATACCGCCAGCTGTGGCTAACAGACAGATCAAAGCCGCTTCGGTTAGAAACTGGCCAACCAACTGCGCTTTCGCTACACCCAATACTTTTTTGACACCTACTTCCTTGGCTCGCTGAGTAGCCTGGGCGGTGGTCAGGTTAATGACATTCAGACTGGCGATGAGTAGCATGAACAAACCAATGGCGCTAAATAGATACAGGGATTGGGCACTCCCCACAGGACCGTTTTCGGTCGGCATACCTGAGTGCAGATAGATATCGGTCACGGGCCGGAGTTGAAGCGTACTACTCATACCCGTCTCCCGGCTCATGGCCTGCCCCCGCTGACTGACTAAATCCTTAATCTTGTTGGCAAACGCCCCCGGATTCGTCCCCGATTTAAGCAACACGTAATTGACGACATTCAGATCAAACCAACCCGACGCATATTCATAGGTCATATCTTCCGGATACAGGGAATGTAGGGAAGCCAGTGAGCGAACCATGCTAAAGCGGAGATGAGCGTGGGTGGGCAGGTTTTTGAATATGCCCGTTACCCGGTGCGGTAAGGTATCATTGACCATGAGGATTTGGCCCATTCCCCTCCCTTTACCAAAATATTTTTCTTCGGCCTGTGGGCTCAAAATCACACTGAAGGGATCTTTCAGTGCGGTTTGGGGATTGCCTTCCGCTAACTCGTAGCCCAGCACCGACAGGAAATGTTCATCCGCCATCAGGCCCGTCTCCTGCCCGTACATCCCTTTAAGTTTAAGTTGGGGATTCCAGCCTTTTACGTACGTAAGCTGCTCAACTTCGGGGTAATCCGACTGGAGTGTTTTACCCACCGGCCAGCCCACCGATGGTAATTGCCGCTGGGAGCCATCGCGAGCGGTGGTGATGCTTTCCAGTCGGAAAACCCGGTTGGCGTTGGGTAAAAACCGGTCGTAACGCAATTCGTCCAGCACCCATACGCTCACAAAAAAACTACAGCTAATACCAATGGCCAGCCCCAACATATTGATCCCCGAAACCAGTTTATGCTTTCGAATAGAACGCCAGGCGATTTTGAGATACGTACGAATCATAGCTGCTTTCGTTAAGGGTCAATGATTAATGGAATTAGTGATAACGCAAAGTGCCATTTCTTACAGTTGGTTTCGGGAAAAGGCGTAGGACCAGGCTTCCAGGTTGTCCGGTCAATACTCATTTACCGTCTAACCAGTTAACGGGTTCCACACCCGGTGCGTCACCGCACACATTCGCGAACAAACCACCGAAGCGTACAATGAACCGGCCGTAGTTGATTGTATCGCTCGGAATGATTAACCGGCGACGGCTCACGGCCGATGCGCCAAAATAACCCAGCGCCAGCTTGGTGGTGTCGCTCTGCAAGCGGACATTGCCTTCAATACTAGCGGGTTGCGGGTCGAAGAGCGAGCCCGTACGGGTTCGCTGCTGCTCAAAGAGCGTCCAATATTGATACGCTGCTTGCGTGAGTGAGTACTGTTGCACTTCAACGTACCGACGCCCCAAGGTATAAACGGGTAGCGTTAGTACGGGACGGCGGCTGATGCGGTTTCCATTGACCAGCGCGTCAGAGCCTACATCGGTTAGGGGACCATAGACTGCCCCAAACGTGGTATTCAGGGTGACACCCGCAAACGTAGTTGGAACGCCCCCTGCCCAGCAGGGTACATACGCATAAGCGGACCAGCGGTAATAATTGCCTGGCGTGGGGGGATCCTGAGTGTCCAGCAAAACGGTATATGTGTCGGGGGAAGGGGGGCCTGCGGGTGCGCGTTGATAGGCAGCATCCAGTCGGTCGATGGGCGGTACATCGGGTATTCGTTCGGGCTTCGAAACGAAGGTACGGCCGTCCTCCAGTTTCACCCGTAATATGTAGCTACGGCCTGGTTGTCCCCGAAAGGTGCTGTCGCGCAGGTAATAATAGGCAGGCGTGAGCGGATCGGGCTTTAGCCGAACCGTACGTCCCTGATCATCGCTTACGGTTACCACCGCTCCGTTGACCGTTAACCCTTCGGGCAGCTGGCTGAGCGAACTGAACTGCCCAGTAAAGGTGAGCTTAACGGCGTAGGGGGGTGGATCCGTGGTTATCAATCCTTCCACCACTAAACGCGGCTCGATCTGTCGTATAGGGAGGTTAATCTCTTCAACGCAGCTTAGTAGCCCAAGTAAGAAACTAAGCGCTATCCCCTGGTATAGCGTTGTTTTTCTTGTTGCTTTCATAACGACCTAGGGTTTAAACTCCCAAAAATCCGTGCAGCCCACCTGCCGTGCTCCCCCTGAGGGTGTCGGTTGGTTTTCGTAACCCCAGCCCAGGTAGGCTCGATCGCCTGCACTGTTGGTCATCACATACTGATGGCCTTGGCCCGGATAATCCGTCACGTATTGCCAGCGGTCGGTTGTGGGATCATACTGCCACAGATCGCGCAGACCCCGTTCCTCTTCACCCGTCGCACCTAAGCCAAAATAGCCTTGGTTACCCGCAGAAAAACCTACGCCCCGGCTACGGGACGCACCGGGAAAATCGGCCCGGCGACTCCACTGATCGGTCGTGGGATTATAGGCATAGAGGTGAGGGGGTCGCCCTTCAATCTGATTGACGACATTGCCGATACCGTTTACCAGGAAGGTTGCCAGGGTGCCCGGTGCTTCGGGAAAATCGGGGCCTCTATACTGCTCCCAGTTACCCCGACGTATACATAAAGCTGGTGGCCCTAATTGGGTGAGCAAAAATGCACGATCGGAGGTAGTAAAGAACGCAATCTCGCCATCGCCGCCAGCATCCTTGATCTCCTTAACCCCCTGATTGTCTTTCACGAACAGGGTATTTTTATAAAGACGATGATTTTGATCCAGTGCATTGTATAAAAAACCCAAGCCGTTAAAAACGTATGAAACATCCGTCGATGTTTGAAGTTGAAAGCGAATCAGGCCATGCCGGGGAACGTAAGCTGGTACTAAATCGGGAACACTACTGGTTAGCCATTGGTCACGGGATCGATCATAAAGCAAGGCTTGCCACTGCTCGTCGGTGACGTAGCGAACAGCGGATATATAGTCAGTACCACTCTGTTTACTAATCAGTAGACTTCCTGTAAAATCACCCTCGTCCGTATCCAGGTGAGATAGCCGACGCCAATAAGCCGGAAGTGTATGTACGTAGGTCCGCTCGGCACTCAATGTATCCCGGCCATTATAAACAAATTGAAGGGTGAAGCGGTAGGTTTGTCCACTGACCAAACCTGCCGCTTGACAGGTTGTTAAGGTGAACGTTACGAGTGATTGTTTGCTACCGGGGGTTAAGGTGATTGGCCCACCTGAGGTCGTTTCAGCCGCTACCTGCCAGCCCTGGTCGGCCAACCCGGCAGTTGATTTAACAATCACTTCCGCTGTAGAAACGCCTGTCGCTCGTACCGATACCAGGGATGCCTTACTGGCAGCTTGTGAGGCTGGTATATAAATCGTGGGGCTGGGTTCTATGGTTTTGCAACCAGCAACGAGTATTGATCCGAGCAAAAACAGGGGCCATAGCCAGGTATACCCTTGCCGAATGCGTATACATTTCCTAAGCATTTTGCAATCTACAAAGGATAAGTAAAACTTTTTACTGCTATCCCGGAGGAAAGTTAAGCCAACTGATAGCTGCTGTCGATGAATTTTCAACACTGCAAAGCTACATCGATCAATCGCGTAAAATCACATCAGAGTAGATAGGTAAGACGCCCCCTAAAGTAACGATAAGCGTAATCAATAAGCCAATAAGTTAGCTAACTTTCGGGGGGTTGACTGACTCGTTCTTATGCTCCGAAACTACCTTACAATAGCCTTCCGAAATCTACGGTCACAGCGGCTGTTTAGCTGCTCAATGTACTGGGCCTAACCGTTGGACTGACAGGCGGACTGTTGATTTTTCTGTTTCTCCGCTACCACCTCAGTGCGGACCGGTATCAGTACAATCAATTACTGAGTGGAAGTCTGAGCTATTATTTTAAATAAAACACTTACTTTTTGATAATGCTGATTTGTGTACTAATTAGATAAAGTTCTCACTAAGAAATAGCAGTTCCTCGTTATTTTCCCGTAACATAAAGTTAGTGGTTGTTGCAAAAGTCCATTAGCCAGGTCTTTAAGCGATCTGACCTGCCAATTTAGGTTCGAGGACTACCCGTCATCTCGAAATAATGCATGGAGCTGCTAATTCATTTGCATCAAAATACTGTGTACTACTTTGGACTAGAACGTTTGATCATGTACTCCATCCCGTCTCCTCTACCTTCATTCAAAACGAGGGTATCCCTAGGATGGTAAGTTAAGAATTGTAACTACATCCTTGAACAGCTTAACAACTTTCAACAGAGCTCTTTTATAATTCAATCTAAAAGTAAGTTTATTTGTATTTTTGCTTAATGGGTTGTAACAGTCACGGTGATTATATAACATGAAAGTTAATATCTATCTCATGAAAGCTACGCTGCTTATTTCACTAGTCGCCCTAACTACGTTTAGCCAATCGGCATGGGCGCAGACTTCCTTCCGCTGGGGCATAACGGCTGGCCTCAATAACAGCGTACTCCATCATACGTATCTACCTCCCAACAACAGAGTAACTTCTCTGTGGGGATACAATGCTGGCCTAAGTTTTAGCCATGACCTGACAAAAACGCTGAGTCTAGCCTACGACCTGAACTTTACTCGTCAAGGGGAAATTAGTACGTCAACCAGTCCATTAGGTTTGGGAAGCTATCAAATTATTATCTTAGCTGACTATGTGAGTTTACCCCTTATGTTATGCTATCGACCCGGTGGCGGACGACTATGGATTGGGGCAGGGCCTCAGCTTGGATTTCTACTAAGGGGAAAAGTATATGACCCCCAGGAAGGGAAAGCCGATGCAATGTATTGGGATTTACAGCAAGCCAATCGATTCGATATGGGGCTAACAGCGGGTCTGGGCTACCAAATAAGTAGGCATCTACTCCTTACCAGCCGGTACTATTTAAGCTTACGGCCCGTTTTTTCGCCTGGTGCAAATGTAAGATCAGAAGATATTCAGAAGATTTATAATCGAAGCGGGTCGCTCAACCTAGTTTATTACTTTTAGCAGCTTAACGTAATTCTAGTGGCAGTTGTAAAAGTCAGTACTACGAGTAAAAGACCGTTGAAAATTGTGTTAGGGTCAACATAACGTTAGATTATAAAACAGAATTAAATTGATTAATTGGTTACTCATATACTGAGTCAGAGCCTTAGGCGTTACCAAGAAAATGAAAACTTTTCGGATGAAAACTAGCCTATATCTCCCCTTCTAGCCTTTTTGATAAGCCTTCAGTTTCACCAGTCTTAGGGTAAACTGTATAAGTGGTACAATGCTTTCACTTGGAATCATAAATGACTGTATATACTAGCTTTACAGGATACTCGAAGAATGTAATCAAGTAAATAGCATCAATATTGATTCTGAACAAGCCTTGATTGTATCTTCACGGCGATGTATTTCAATTAACTCACGGCATTGTTGATAGAAGTTGTTATACCCATCAAGACAGTATTCAATGTAAATACTATTGATTTCCCGCTCAGCTAACGCCCCTTCATCGGGGCTGATATCACTAACAAGTACATCAAATCCTTCATCTAAGCGCCTTCGTAAATCAGCAAATTTGCGGGTAAACGCTAGTAATTCCCTGTACTGTTCTATTGTTTCTGGAAGAGATGTATGTAGGCCGGAATGAAAATGATAATGAAGCTCTGAGAAAGGGTTGTAAACCAGACTTTCATCATCAACCCATTTTTTGTGTTCATCAATATAGGGTTGAAAATTACCGAGTATAAAGTCAGAACATTCCTTGTATAGCTCTGTAAGGTTGTCAAAAAGTACTTGTGCTTGCTTTGCGCTTTTTATAAAGAAAACAAATTCCTCAGCCATTATTACTGAAGGGTATCCCGGCATGTTATAACAAGAATTCATAACAATGTCTTCCTCCAGAATAGCTTGATCAAGTAACTCTTTAATAAGCTTAATATTCATTGGGGCCATAACTTTCATTTTGATCGTCCTCTGATGCTTTCGTCTCTAAGCTCAACTGCGTACCCTAACATTGGATATTAAAAATAGGCATCTCTTTAAACACTTTCACAAGAGATGCCTATTAACATTGCTTGACCATACCAAAGAATATCTCTATTTCGGAAAAATTACCCTTACTACAAGGCAATTAATTAAAGGATCTTACCTGAGCGTGATTGCAAGGATTCATAATGACGAGTTAAGAAGTGGTAGACAATCATCTCATGCCTTCGATTCTGACCCGCGAACAGGCGATTTAAAGCCATGTGTAGTATAGCTTCGACAAATTGATCATAACCTTTAATAGAGTCTGTCATTTTAAAATATGTCTGAATAGAGACTACTGCGGATTGAATAGTTCTACTGCGTTCCTTTACTAGCTGAATGTGGGTTACTGAGTGAGTGAAAAAAGAGGTACGATACTCCCGATACAAATCATTCAATTTCCGTTTCAGCTCTTTAGTACCTGACTGTTCGTGAAAGAAAGCTTGCTGTAGCCGATGCGTAAGCCTTACTTTATCAGAAAGGGAATAATTAAAGTCGGTAAGCAGTGTATCAATACTTAGCAGAGCCAGTGCATAACGGTCTGCTTCCAGTTGGGTTTCAGTTTGAGTAAGCCAGTTTATAACCAATTGACTGTCGGCACAAAATATAGCCTCACTGAACTCAATTAGATCAGGCTCATACCGCTCAAGTTCTCGCTGATAGGTGTCTAGCTGTATCCGGTTAACTAATCCTGATTCAACATAAGGCAGGAACGCTTTGTGAGCTAACTCAAGCAACTTACCGTCTTTCTTAGGTACGGTCTTAAAACGGATACGAAGATGATTTTCCGGGTCGGCATACCGAACAAAGAATACATTCGTACACCATCCTTTTTTTAAAGCCTGCTGGATGAGGGGTTGTAATACAGTCGCCAAGAACTGATCGGAGACTTGTTCATGAAGATATACTTTGAAATACAACCAATCTTGGCCAGGGGGGAAACTGCGTTGAATACTGGTTTCTTTCGGCTTACTTGGTTCAACTGAGTGAGTGTATTCCCTCACTAGTGACTGTTGACTAGCGACAGTTTTTAACGGGATAACTAACTCAGAGTTATATTGCTTATTGTCATGACTCAGCCAGGGTTGATAGAACTCACCAAGCCATTCCTTCAGTAATATCTTCCCCTGCTTTGTAACCTCCTCTACAAGTACTCTCTGGGCCGGTTCAAACTCAAGATCAAGCAGTAGTTTATTATCGCCCTCTACCAGTTGCACATAACGAGGTAAGCTATAGAGCTTACGCAAACTAGCTGCTGTTAGTACCTGATTAGATGGTATAGATTCTTTTCTAATTGTCCATTGTGCAGGGCTAATAACTAGATTTTGATAAACTAGACGAGGTAGAGAAGGCAATTGGCTTAATGTTTTCCATGACCAACCAAACGGGTAATTCTCGGCCAGATGCACATAGACTAAAAATTGATAAACTTCATCTCCAAGTGCAGGATTATGTGCGCTGCTTAGTTGAGGTCGTACCCGTTGGTATGTTTTTTTACTACGTAGAATGACTTGACCAGCATCCGTAACCGAAACTAGTAGGTCAGATAACGAAATTGTTTGCTCACTTGAAACGCCTTCAGGTGTAAGATATGGAATTTCGTAAGGGCGTAAAACGGGTCTACTAACAACATTCCCTGCTCGTCGTGGGCTGACCGGCCAATGAACAATTTCCGCTAGTATGTCTTCTGAGTATTGCGTTTGCTCCCAGGCACACATGGTTTCAACGGCTCCTCTAAGATTTTCATCACCATGACAGAACCGGCCAAAAAAGAAAGCTGAGGAACCACCTGATGTAGAATTTAAGACAAAGCGCCATCCGTCGGGATAAGCAGATGTAACCGGCTCAGTACTATGCGCTGGATTATTGGTTGATGCCCGCGGCTCAAATAGTTCTCCGTGTACGTACCAAGAAGGGGGCGTAGCCACTCGCAAATGTGGCTGGTCCTTCAATACTGTATTAATGTCATTCTGTGTTATGACTACCTCTTTGCGCCCATCCAATAAGAAACGGCTATAAAGTATTTCTCGCAAATGATC
Source organism: Spirosoma pollinicola (assembly GCF_002831565.1). Lineage (NCBI taxonomy): Bacteria > Pseudomonadati > Bacteroidota > Cytophagia > Cytophagales > Cytophagaceae > Spirosoma > Spirosoma pollinicola. The sequence continues at coordinate 5,094,372 of NZ_CP025096.1, forward strand.
TATAGGATCTGTTCCCATACCAGTATCCGAGGTAGAAGCAAAAGGTAAATCGGCTAAAATAGGGTGACTCGACAAGGTATCATTTGTAAATCCAATCCCAACCTCAGGGTCTAGAACGGTCAGTAAATCAACTTCCTGTTTATCAAATCGTTCTTTAAAACGCGCACAAAAGTCCTGTAATGGTGAGTTGTGTTTAAAAAGCAACAGCGGCAATACCTGATTGAATTGATTTGCAATTTGAAAAATAGTCGGTTTATCTAGCTGCAATCGCGTAGGACGAAGAAATAAGTCCGTTTGAACTAGTGAATCAGACTGATTAACAGGTAAGTCTACCTGGCTTAGTGCTTGCTGTAATAGGCGTTGTGCTTGAAAGAGTTTTTCTTTATCAATTGGTGACTGCCCTAAATTGGTTTGTACAGCTTGAAGCACTGTAGTAACAGGTAGCTTGAAAGGCAAGCTCTTAAGCTGATCTAACAGATACGTACACATATCCAGACCAGTAATAGGTATCGACAGATTACTAATTAGAAACTGATCGTCAATTAGCGCATTTATATACTCAGCAACCTCCTCCTGAAGATCACTTCCGTACAGATTTGTTAATGTCGCATAGTTCAATTGTCCTTTCTGACGAAGCCGTTCAACCAGCTTTCTTAGATCGGGCGTACTAGTTATAGACGATAAAACGATTTTAGATTTGAGGGGTGTCCCGCTTCGTTCAGAAAACCTAAACTGGTCTATTACCTCATATAAACTATTATTAAGCCTGTAATGAAGCCCGGAACGAACAGCTTTGTCCTGGGCTAACGTATGACTTACTGCTGCAAGCGTAGCAGAATCCGGTCGGCTTGCCGTTTGCCACGAATGACTGTCAAAATCAAGTTGTCTTTTAGAACCAATCGTTCCGACACCCAAACCAGCAAAGAGACCATAGGGTGTAGCTCGGCCATACGAACGGAATACGTACCGCCATAAGGCATCAGCTAAAGAGGGTTCTAGTTCTCCTGTTTTGCTTTTTTCGGTTTGCCAAGTGGCATGTAGGCTAGGAGAAGCTAGAAATAGAGCTTCTTCAAACCAATGCTGTTCAAGTAAGGATTGTAATAGAGCGGTATAACTTCCCGGTGAATCTTTTGCATGACTGTCGATCTGGTTAATAAGATCGTTTATTGGCCGGTATGGTAGTCTGACGACAAAAAAGGAATGATGATCGAACGAAGACTTCATTTGAAAATAGTATCAGAAAGAAAACACCCCGCTCAAGTTAATGAGCGGGGTGTTTCCCAAGAGATAAGTTAATACAGCTATGTTACTAGTTACCTACTGTTGATACAATTGTCCCACCTGTTCCACCACAATCCACTGTACTACGAGAGTTCTGATTAGTGGTTGGCGCTGTCATTCTTGACTTTACAGTTTGCTTGGTGTAGGTCTTGAAACGATTTGAGGTCCTCATGCTCATAGTTGGTTTTGTTTACCTACAAAAAAGCGAATAAAGTCCCCAAAAAGCAATAACGACCGTTAAATAAAGACCGTCATGTCTATTGTCGTACCCGATACGACTTTACCTGTAGGCTTTGTGTTACCCTTCTGACGGTCAGAAATTTGTCTTTTGCAGACTTGAAAGCGGTTTTTTGTCTTAGTCTCTTTCATAGTATATTTTTTCTGGCAAGATGCGAACTATTTAAATTCTACATCAGGAAAAGTTGGTGAATAGGTTAACAAAGTTGGTGAGGGGGTGAATACTGCCATTGGGTGGGTGAATTTCAGCTTAAATAGCTAAGAGCCAATCTTATTTGAAACCTTTATCGATCAGGGTCTGCCGTACAGCGTCTCGAAATGTAGTACCAATTGGTAGTTCATCGCCCGTAAAAAGCTTTATCGTGTTAGACGTAAATACATTGATCTGATCGATACGAACGATATACTTCCGATTGATGCGCAAGAAGTCTTGTTGAGGTAGTTTATTTTCCATCTGAGACACCGTTACTTTAGAAAGCAAGGTCTTAGCGGGTTGTCCTTTTAAATGTATCTTGACATAATTGTCTAAGGATTCAATAAAATTTATCGTGTCAAGCGGTAGGTTAACATAGTTGCGATCAACCCGTACTGTAAGTACTTTCTGATCTAACCGTATATCGTTATTCTCTCCAGAATTACTATTTACCTGCTTCCAGCGGGTATGCTCAAGACGCTCCTCGACCCGTTGAATGGCGAGACTAAATCTATCTGGGAAAATAGGTTTCTCTAAAAAATCAACTACTGCATGTTCGTAGCCTTTCAACGCGTATTCCCTGTAAGCCGATGTGATTATGACTAAAGGCGTTGGTTTGGGTAATAAGTCCAAAAACTCGAAGCCGCTTAACCGGGGCATCCGAATATCAAGTAGCAGTAATTCAGGGTTTAACTCTTGACACTTTACTAGAGCTTGTTTTCCATTATTGGCCGTTCCTAGTAGTTCAAGAATAGGGGTACGCTCCACGTGTTCAATTAATAAGTCTTGCGCTAAAGGCTCGTCGTCAATAATCAGACAACTAATTTTGGAACTCATATGAAAGGGAGTGTTTTAAAGGAATAGTCAATAAGACTTTATATTCTTGCGGGCTTTCCTGAATCGTAAGCTTGTAGTCATTGGGATTAAACAGAAGATCCAAGCGATCACGAGCATTCTTTAAGCCGATACCTCCAACCCGACCTTCTGATTCATTTTCTTTAGCCAAACTGTTAGCAATTGCTATGTGTAGGGTTTGGCTAGACTCCTCTATTGATAAATCTATCTCAACCCACCCTTCTTCAAAACTATTGTGTAGACCATGCTTAAACGCATTCTCAATGAAGGTTACAAGTAAGAGAGGGGGAACTAAGAAATGTTGAGCATTACCCGATTGGTTGAAACGAATTCGGTCAGGGTTAAAATGTCGTGTCTTCTCTATTTCGACATAGTTTTTAAGGAACTGTAATTCACCATCTAAGGGTACAAACTCCTTGTCTGTATCATACAAGGTATAGTGTAGTAGTTCAGATAGTTTTCTTAATAAACTAGCTGCTTCCTGATTTGTGCGCTGGATTAAAGCCAATAATGAATTAAAGACATTGAATAGGAAATGTGGGTTAATTTGGGACTGTAGGAGTTGAAGTTGATTCCGCATCAACGTTTGATTCTGTTCCTTTTGTCTAACGATTTCTTCTTGTTGCTTAACGATCTCTCCCTTTTGTTTTACACTCTCTACGCCCCAAGAAATAGCTTCCCGAATGATGCGCAAAAGAAGCGGTAACATCAGATAAGATACATTATAAGCCCAAAGAAAGCTTAGAACGGTATAGCCCGTTAAAACTCCTATTGGACCAGCAGCTAGTAAAACGTCATTGTTGCGCTTCATGTAGGCTGGTGCTGGTAAGTAATGCGAGGTGGCGTAGGTAAATAAATAGTAGTCGTATATATTGAACGCAACGAAAATCGCAATGCTAGAAACAGCGACAAAAAGTAGCCTTCGCCATATAACCCGATTAGTGGCGCGGTAGTTAACAAGCAGTTTCATCAACGAAGGAACGACGAGGTAACCATATGTGTAAAAAAGGATAATTGTTGTCCCTAAGTGGGTTGAGTACATCAACCAGAATAGGCCAGGGTCAGGTGGCAACTTTGGGTCAACCCTAAGTACTCGGTTAAGGGCTATGTAAGCCTCAAATGAGTCAAATGCCCAAAAAAGAATGTGTAAGCTAATTCGACCTGGGGTGATTTTCCGGGGCGGCAGATTAAACAGTGATTCGTCACCATTCCAATTTTGTTTGGTAACTTCGGAGTTCAATTTGGGCATAATTTGAATGGGTAAAGAAACGGCAAATAGGTCGATGACACGCTGGTACTGCTACTTTTCCTTATTTTTATTGGGTTTACTTTCCGTCTGCTCGGCTCAGGTAACTAGTCCAACTAACACGGCTCAAGTTAAGGAAACTTATTCAGTGTCGGGGATAGTACAATCAATGCAGGGCCAACGAATTGTAGCAGCTCTAGTAACTGTTTTAAGACAGGATTCGAGCTATGTAAAAACAACGCTCACCGATTCGACGGGACGTTATGTACTCAGGAATCTAGTTGATAGTTTATATGTAATCCAAGTGTCACATCTTGGGCAAAAAAAGGCGAATCGTTCGGTGAGCTTATCTGATTCGCTTCAAAATGCTACTCTGAACTTCACCTTGGAACCTGCTGCAATTAAATTAAACGAGGTTTCGGTTAGAGAGAAACGGCCTATTTTTGACGTACTCAGCGACCGAATTGTTCTTAATATAGAATCGAATCCAGTCTTTGCGGGCGGTAATGCGCTCGATGCCCTTAGCTTGGCTCCACGAGTAACGGTTGACCCAATTACCAAATCTGCCGGAATTGACGGAAAGTCAGGTTTGATCGTTTATCAGAATGGCCGGCAATTGTATAAGTCAGCCGATGAGGTAATCACGTACCTACAAAACCTGCCCTCTAACTCGATCTCCCGAATTGAAATTCTGACTAACCCACCGGCTCAGTATGATGCTGGCAGTAGCGGGGTCATCTTGATCTTCACAAAGGGGCTTGACTTAAACGGCTTTAACGGTGAGTTGAGCCTTACCGCTGGTGTAGGGCGCTATTTCAAAAGTAATGCTTCTCTAAGCTTGTCACTCCAGACTAAGAAAATTCAGGGTTCATTTTTGTATGCGCCTAACTACCGACCTACCTACTTTAGTTGGCGATCAGAACAGCAACTTACCGATGTACGCCAAAGTGAACAAGGCTTTTCGCGTAGTCAAGAGTTTAATAGAATCGACTATGTTAATCACTTATTACGAACTAGCTGGAATTGGAACATTGCAAAGTCTGCTTCAATCGGTACGGTTATACAGGCATCACAAACCGCTGAAACGGATAACCCTACATCATCTATCCAATATCAGTTAGCTTCCAAGAATTCTTCCGTAACACAAGTTGACGCTGTTACTCAACTCAAATCGACTATTTCAAATTTTGCCCTCAACCTGAATGCGAGAAAGGAATTTAGCAATCCTCAAACCAATTTGTCAGCAGATATAGATTTTGCTCAGTACAACAATAACTCACTTTCATCAGCCACTTTTACTCAAAACCTACCTGCCTTTCGAGCTGCTGAATATGTACGTGTTAAGTATCCCAACATAGTAAAGATAAAAACGGCTAAGATTGATTTTTCGACACCTTTTCTCACAAAGGGCCAATTTCAATCAGGAGTAAAATACAGTTCAATTACTATGAGTAATCTGCCAACTACCGAACAGTATTCACCGTCATTCTCTCAGTTAGAACCTTTGCTATCAAAATCGTATCGGTATCAAGAACAAACATCTTCAGCTTATAGCAATTTTAACTACGTCTGGGCGCATTGGTCTTTACAAGCTGGTTTAAGGCTTGAACACACCTACTACCGTGGTCAGTCTGGACCTTCAACCGTAATTAGCCGGGATTATACGAATCTATTCCCTTCATTGAACCTTCAATACACAACAGTTAAGAAGTACCAATACAGTGCATCGTTCAATCGTCGCATAATTCGTCCGGCTTTCGATTTGTTAAATCCGGCCTATATTTTTTATGATCCTTTAACCCTCTATTCGGGCAACCCACTACTACTGCCCCAGCTCACAACAACGGTCCAGGCTACCTATTTAACCCCCAAACGGATGAATTTAACAGTAGTGTATAGCTACAGTAAGAACCGTATTGCGGAGATTATTTATCGAATTGACTCAAGTTCAGCAACAACTCTTAACTATAAAATCAACTTTGATTGGGAAAAACGAATTGCGGCAACGTATTCTGTCCCTATTGAGATAACTCCTAGCTGGCAACTACTGGCATCTGTAACCGGGGCCAACTCTGAGTTTTACTCTACGTTCAAAGATGTGCCGATCTCGACCAGACAATCAACGGCTATCTTCCGGTTGAGTAACACGATTAAGGGTAAAATCTGGTCTGCTAATGTCAACCTCACCTACCGTACCAGAGCGGTTGTTGGTTACATGCTATATGACCCGATATGGTTTTTAGACTTGGGCGTTCAACGCCCACTTGGGCCAAGAGCAACCATTAAATTAGCGGCATCAGATATTTTTCATACGTTGATAATTACCAATTATGGCAACTATCTGAATACAAATATTATCTTCCATCACAAATACGAAAGTCAACGTGTATTGCTTACCTACGCCTATCGCTTTGGGAACTCCAAAGCTAAAACGCTTAAAGAGCGGTCATTTGGCTCAGATACAGAGCAGGAAAGGCTAGGGGGTGATAATAAAAATTAATCTTAAACCAACACTTGTAATCTGCCTGCACACTGGTTAGCTATATGAATAAAAAGCACTGGTTTCTATTATTCTTTTTGACGCACAGTTATTTATCAAGTTTGGCTCAAACGCCCGTTTTTATCTCTGATAGCTTACAGGCCTATATAAAAAGAGGCATGGCAGACTGGCAAATACCAGGCATGGCCGTTGCGATTGTCAAAGATGGTGAAGTAATTGTCAGTAAAGGCTTTGGCGTATTAGAGGTAGGCAAAGACAGCAGGGTAGATGAAAACACCCTGTTTTTCATTGCCTCAAATACTAAATTATTTACAGCTACAGACTTCGCCCTTTTAGATGAACGTAAAAAGCTTTCCTTAGACGATAAGGTCATTAAGTATCTTCCTGACTTCCGGTTAGCGGATGCGTCTACTACTCAACTGGTCACTATCAGGGATTTGCTATCCCATCGTATAGGGACAAAAAATTTTCAGGGAGATTTCATGTTTTGGGATACCGATTTAACGCGTAAGGACGTATTGAATCGAATGCGTTTGTTAGCAGCACCAAATCAATTTCGTCAGGATTTCGGCTATTCAAACCAGGGATACGTAGTAGCCTCTGAGATTATCCCTAAAATTAGCGGCATGAACTGGGAAACCTTTACCGAAAGCTCACTATTGAAACCCTTGGGCATGAATCGAACATTCATGCTCTCGGCGGGAGCCGATAAGCGTTCTAATATAGCCTTGCCCTATACTACCTGCTGTAGTGCAGACAGTAAACTCACAAAATTGCCCTTCGACAATCTCGACAATTTAGGACCCGCTACCGGTATGCTATCTAGCGTCAGTGATCTGTCCCGCTGGATGATCATGCAGCTTGATAGTGGTCGCTTTGACGGGAAACGTATTCTTCCTTGGGCCGTGTTAGAAAAAACACGTGTTGTCAATACACTTGCCAGCACGGACAAAATGAAGGCGTTCCCACTTTCTTATCAATTTTATTGCTTAGGTACTGGCCTTTTTGACTACGCGGGATACTACGTCTATGCCCATGCGGGAGCCTGTTCCGGTTTTAAAAGCACAACAACGTTAGTTCCGGAAAAAAATTTAGGCATTGTCGTCCTGACCAATCAAGACAATAGTAACTTTCATGAAGCACTACGTTTTCAAATTCTCGATGCTTATCTGAACGTGCCTTATACCAACCGTCACAGTTATTATTTGAACCGTGCCAAAAGCAAAGATCAAAAGAGCAGAGATGAAATTAAGGGGTTAACTCAACGTGTTGAAAAGAAATTAAAACCTAAAATTCCCTTACTGGCTTACTGCGGGACATACAGAAATGAGTTGTACGGTACGTTGTCAGTTGCACTCGATACGGTAAAGGGAAGATCAGGGCTGACCATTCATTTTGAACACCATCAAAGCCTTATTGCTCAACTAGACTACATGGATGGGGAAGAATTTAGGTTAACGTTTTCCAATCCAAGATTTGGAATTTTTCCGGTGTCGTTTACAAAGGCTAACAATCAAGTAGAAAGTCTGGAAATTAAGGGGACTGATTTCGTTGACCACGATTCATACGAGTTCAAAAAAATGAATGAGTAAGTAAATTATGACTTATTTATAAATCTCTGAACTAATTCTTACAGGCTACATCTAGACCACCTTTTGGTGCTGTGATTTCATTCTGGGGCTAATCTGCGTCTGCTTGGTTGGATCAACTCTTAAAGGCATCACTACCAACCTAATTTTGTTATATTTTATCAATAATCAGTCCTAAATTGATTTCATCGTGGCCCTTTGCATAATTGTAGCACCCGGCAGCCCGCATGAATCCTCAAACTAGTGTAATAAGCCTTATTGTCTATATTAGAGACGTCATGAAGTAAGCCAGCTAACTGTTTAACAAAACTGGATTTTGTTAAACTTTTCTCGTAGCTTATCAAAAATGAGATTATACAACAGGTCGTATGCCTTTAGGTTTGTGCCATGATATTATTCGAAGGTTGGCTTTCGTAATCCAGCTACCTTCGATGACTCACAAATGTGAGTAGCCCTACTGCTTCGGCAGGCCCCACAGAGTTGCCTTAAACCGTATGCCAGGTAAGACCTATCCGTAGATCTAAGCCTCTGTGGACTTGCAATAGTATAGTGGAGATTTTTTAGGCGGCCATTGAGGAAGTGTAAAAATAAGATTCTTGCTGACTGGGCGTGCGATAATTCAATACCGAATGTTTCCGTCGGCGATTGTACCAACCCTCGATATACTCGAAGGTTGCTAACCGGGCTGCTGCCCGCGTCGCAAAATAAGTATGGTTGACCATCTCGCACTTGAGGGTCTTAAAAAAACTCTCGGCAACCGCATTATCCCAACAATTTCCTTTTCGGCTCATACTTTGCTCAACCGGTAAGTGCTTTAGTTCATCCTTAAATTCAGTGCAGGCATATTGGATGCCACGGTCTGAATGAAACAGAAGCTGATCATCTATTACTCGGTTTTTGAAGGCCATACGTAAGGCTGCTACACTCGTATCCACCGCTTTCATACTATCGCTCAAGGCCCAACCAACCACTTTTCGGTCGGCCAGATCCAAAATCACGGTTAGATAGAGCCAACCCTGACCAGTGGCGATATAAGTGAGGTCTGACACCCACTTTTGCCCTGGTTTATCGGCCGTAAACTCCCTATTTAGCAGGTTTTTAGCCACTGGGTAATTATGATTTGATTCCGTAGTCTGCACCCGATACTTTTTATACATGATGCTACGAATACCTGCCTTATGCATGAGTCTGGCAATGCGGTTACGGGAGGCTTTCACTCCCTGCTCGCGGAGTTCATCCGCAATCCGGGGACTGCCGTAGCGCGATTGGCTTTGGGTATGCACTTGTCGGATGCGGTTGATCAACTTATCTTGATTCAGTTGCCTCTTCCCAATCGGATGTTTACGCCAATAGTAATAACCACTACTGCTCACATTCAGCACTTTACACATCTTCTCAACGGGAAATTCGTTGGTATGTTCCTTTATAAATCGGAATACCTCCCGTCGCCCTTGGAGAAGATGCTGACCGCCTTTTTTAATATATCGCGTTCCATCTGAGCTTCTCGAAGCTCCCGTTGCAACCTCCTGATCTGTTGCTGTTCATCAGTAAGTGCGGTATTGGCAGGCAACGGTTGATCGTTTTTTTTTGGCCGTTGCCTCCATTTACTGATTCGTCCCGGATCGATGTCCAATTCGCGGGCGGCCTCTTGAATTGATCCTTTTACATACGATAACTCGACGGCCATTTCTTTAAATGCTATGTCAAACACACGTCGTTTAACCATGGTCAAATTGAAGTTTGTCCCCAAATCTGCTCCAAAAAAAGTCTCCAGTCAAATGTAGCAAGTCCACTGTGGGGTTCCGTGAACATAAGATTCAAATAGAAATGAGGGTTGCCAGGCCCATTAGAAAGGTAATGAATTCTGTTCAGGAAGTGGTTGATTGATAAACTTTACCTCTATCTTATCATGGATTGCTCAAATCAGTATCGCTATTTTATTGGCGTTGACGTATCAAAAAGTGAGTTAGACTTTGCGGTGGTCGAAGCAAATCAAGTACTTTTTCATGTCGAAGTCAGCAATGACAAAAAAGGAATCCAAGCCTTCTTTCGCCAGCTCAAGGATTTGAACCAAGGTGAGATTAAGCATAGTCTTTTCTGTCTCGAGCATACCGGAATTTATAACAATCCACTCTTATCATTTCTATTTCAAAAACAAGCGTCCGTCTGGGTGGAGAAGGCTACCCAAATTCGGGAAAGCATGGGCGTGAGTCGAACCAAGAACGATAAAGTAGATGCTATCAAAATTGCCCGTTATGCTTATAAAAATAGGGAAGACGTGCAGCTATGGCATCATAAACGAGATGTGATTGAACAATTAGATCGGTTAACCGCTATGCGCAAACGAATAGTGAGTGCTATCCATATGCTTAAAGTACCACTCAACGAATCGGCCGAGTTCGTCACTAAGAAGGCATCAAGGAGCGATACCAAGGCCTGCACTCATTCATTACTTGCCCTGCAAAAAGACCTGAAAGGAGTCGATATTGCTATTAAGCAAGTCATCAAGTCTGATCCAGCATTGCATGAATTATTTGAAATTGTTACTTCCATCAAGGGCGTTGGTATTACAGTAGCCACTGAAGTCATCATTACGACCAATGAGTTTAAAGATATTACCGATCCTAAAAAGTTTGCCTGCTACGCTGGAGTCGTCCCTTTTGAGCAGAGTTCGGGTCGCAAACGAGGGAAACCTCAGGTCAGTCGGATTGCCAACAAAAAGGTAAAGGCACTCTTGCACTTGGCGGCTTTATCAGCCAGTCGTCACTCGGAAGAATTTCAGACCTACTTTGACCGCAAAGTATCGGAAGGCAAAAACAAGATGTTAGTGCTCAACAACATTCGTAATAAAATTGTATTGCGCATTTTCGCTTGCGTCCGGCGAGGTCAGAAATATGAAAATTTTTATCCTTCCCCTGTTGTTTGAGTCATAGAAATCTACGGGCGGAGTGGTCAACGTTAATTGGGCCACCAGCGGGGCTTAATAGAAGTACGATACGCACTCGTCTCACAAACAAAGCAGGGCAACAGCGGATCAACCGTCACTCGAAAATAGACCGGATTACCCTGAGCCGCTGACCGATCAACTAGTAATTAGGCTTCCGATTCGCCAGTTGCTCCAAAATAGCCATATGCCAAAGCACCAACCTTATTAAGGGCATGAATATTACCGCTAACATTCTGCGGGGCTGTGTCAAATTGGCCTCCAGTATTGGCTATAAGTTGAGCCGTTCGTTTAAAAAAACTATATACGCCTGCACTCAGTAACTGCTGTTCTACTTCAAAAAATAAGGTTGCCCCCATCATACGTGACTTGAGGAATCGGCTGCCGACTAATCGAATGACCATTAATAGCTATATCCGAAGCGATATTAACACAGTTGCTGTAACAGTGGGTAATATCCCAGCAATTTCGACAACAACTGATACCCGTACTTGGATTACCTGTCACGGTGGCGCAATAATCTAGAAATTGATAATGGGTCCACTCCCAGCGATAAAAATCACCTGTAGTAGCCAGGTCTTTGGTGTCGACGAACACATTCCACAGATTGGCCTTGTCATTGGTCAACGCGATGGGATCATATTGATATTCATAGTAAAGTCGATCAATGGGCGGACAGTCTTTCAAGCGTTCGGGATCGGATTCATATAGGGTTCCATCCTTGGTTTGAATCAGCAATTTGTAGCTGCGCCCAACGACTCCCTGGAAATCCCCTGGTTTCGTCCTGTAAACGCCAGGGGTTTGTTGCTGTAACACTTCCTGATTGCCCAGCGTATCCCCTATTGTCACCAACGCTCCGGTTTCCAACAAATTGAGACTGGTTGAGGAGTAGTCAGCCGTTCGGCTTAGGGAGTGCTCGCTGAACTGTGTCAGCGAGCACTCCCCCGCAGCCACGCCACTTATACAACAAGCCAGATTACAGGGTAAACCTTATCGAAGTGCGATAGTAGTCTTTCGCTTAAGTTTAAATAGGCCATCTACTTTTAGCTTGTAAAGGGTAGGCCAATTTTTACCCGTTATGTATAAGTCAGCTTCTTGAGGCCGGTAAGCAATCCCATTCAAGACATTTTCTTTGATATCTACTTTTTTTAGTGAACAAGCCAGGCACAACCGAACTTGTCGCGTTTGATCAGCTGTGCAGTAGTGGAGGAATTCTAAATGCTTACAAAGCTTTTACAGTAGCACTTGCAAAAGATGCTAAACAATCCCCTGCAAAAGTTCATCGGTAAAAACAATACAATTGGCCAATTCATCAACTAATAAGCCGAAGTTGAACAATTAATATTTGTTACTTCTATATTCTTCAGTATGTTTGGTTATCTACAGAGTTGTAGAAACCTATCGGGGGATAGAAAACGAAAAAAGGGATCTCAGACGTGAAAATTCCATTTTTTTGCAAATACTCTTTAAATCCGCCGACGCTCCAACTACTAATCCTGCTCATCCAGGAACTGATTCCAGTCCTCGTCATCGTCATCTGATAATTCAGTATCATATTCTGCTAATTCCCTAAATCCAATAAACTCAAGTTGCCCCACCAGCCAATACCGTGTCAATTCAGGCGACATGAGTTCACCCGTTTTATTAACGTGTATCCACAAGGCCCGGCCGTAGTAAACGGCTCCAGTTTCGCGCCATTGCCAGCCTGGTGGCAGGGGCGGCTGGGTAAGCACATCACCATTCATAATGGCCCGATCACCGCTCGGCTGATGCAAAAAAAAACCAATTTCAACGGTACCGACCCAACGGCTGATATCCGACAAGGAATCCGTTAGCTCAATTGGATATACCGATTCCAGGTAAGGATCGATTAGCCAGGCGGAAAATAAAGGCTGCATAGTTGCGGACGTTTTACAGGCTACTAGACGATTATAAAAGTAACGATGAGCGGCAATTACCTGGTGAATAAAGGTCCTAAACGAACTTAACGCGCAGTCGAAAATACCACTCGGTTTAGGGTTTGTCTAGAAACACTGATTACGACCGTCTTATTCGATTTGCTGGTACTGGCTTATCGGTAGTGACCGCTGGCTTCACTCCTTCTTTGGGATCGACGGGCTTACCCGATGGAGGGACTGTTTGTGAATTTTGCGGCACTGTTGCTGGTGTATCTTTCCGAATTCGCTTGGCTCCATCTTTTGGTAATTCATTATTGACAGCTCCCTTCTCATATTGATGCAGCGGTAATCCCGTTGGCCCAACCTTCACGGTTGATTTTTGATTGGCTATGGCAGCCGGGTCGTTTTTGAATTGAGACTGTAATTTTACTAGCCACTCGGGTTGAAGCGTAATGGGTTCATGTTGCCGGTTCTCAGGTCGGTTAGCTCTTATTTTGTCAATTTCCTGCTGAATCTTATCGGCTTTTACTTTTAAGTCATCATTAAAATCTTTCTCCACCGAGCGGTTCACGTAAAAGTGATTGTCCGTTAGGCGGATTTCTTTGGTTAGATTTTCCGCCCGTATCAACATCGGTCTGTTATTGGGAATATCGACAGTAATTTCAGTATCGCCCAAATACGTTTTCCCCACTTTAACTTTAGCTTTCGTCTCGTCAACTAAATGGCCCTGATTCATAACCGAAACAATTCGCTGGGTTAGCTCATCGGGTGATTTACCCGGAGGGGATTCCACGCCCTTAGGCAAGGTTAAACGTAGCTGATTTGGATTGCCTGTCTTTTGATTGCCCTCCGTCATATACGCTTGCCAGGTCTGGTCCGGTTGACCAGGTAATTTCAGGCTACCCATGTATTGAATATTAAAGCGTATCCCCGAGAAGTCATTATCGTTAGCTAAGATGAATCGTTCTGGTTTTATGGTATCAATGATTTTTTGCAACGTAGGCAGTTGCAGACCACCGGGCTGCCCTCCTGTCGATACATAAAGCCGATCGCCGGCTTGACGAGGCGGATGTAGCTGGTAGTGAGACAGGGCGTCGATAGGGTTTTCGGTAATAACAATTTCCCGGGGTTTTACGCCGGGAATAACGTTGGATAACCAGACACTATCGTGCTTGGGAGAGACGAGCATATTATGACTGGCATTGCGCGTGTTAAGGGTCACGATGTGTTCCATATTACGCATCGGGAAGGCCGTGTTGATGCCGGTATAGCCGTTTTTCGTCTCAAACGGGCGTTGCACGATCTGGCCTTTGAATTCTGGCGCATCGATGGTCTTGTCGTCAATATGACGACTATATAACCAGTTGCGTTGGTGCAGTGGCTCGATATTAAGCAGTCTGGCCGTTGTTGTCTCATCCAGCCGACGAATGTCTTTCAAGCCAATGGGCCGGATCGACTCATGGGACGTATAGACATTACCGACCAGGGGGCTAAGGTGAGCATGTAACTGTTTCCAACCATCCCGGCTCCCCAGATCCAGGTTTAATTTATTGGATACCATGTTGATGATCGTTCCCCGGTCGCGGTTATCCTGAAACGATTTATAGGCATAATGTCCGGTTTCCTGTACCCGGTGCACGGTGATCTTACGCCCGGTGGATTCCTCTTCCAGAGCCGCCCAGTTTTTACCGTGTTTCCCCTTAATCGGCTGCCAGCCCTGATCAATGAGGTAAGTCACTAAATTGATATCCGATTTATACCGATCGGTGAGTGAACGCTCCTCGGCAACCCGACGATCGTAAGCATCTTGTCGGTTGGTTCGTTGGGCTTCCTGCGGTTGAGTTGACATGGCGATTCAATTTATAACAGGGAAAAAAGGACGGGATGAAGCCCTTACGGACGATGGCCTTTAGGCGGCTTCACGTCTGTTTTGGGTTTACTAACTTTAGCCTTTGCTGATTTGGCCTCTGGACTGGATTTCACCTGGGCTGGTTTGGTTGTTTGTTCAGGTCGTTTGGTATCCGACGCCGTCGTTGTTTGCTTTTGGGCTAACGGCGGGATGGGACGGGCAGCTGTCTGGAGATCAGTTGCGCTGGGGTGTAGGTCAACTTTTTTGTTCAGCGCCTTGATAAAATCAAGGTTCAAAAGACGTTGAACGGAATCGGGTATTTGTTGAAGGATAGGGAGGAGCGGTTGATTTTTTCCAATCGCTTTATCCAGTTGCTGACTGAGTTGAAGTAAAGCTTCTGCTTCAGTTTTTGTGGCCATGATCGGTAGCGCGAATAACTTACCGGTTTCGGGAGCCTGAGCAAGCTGGGGAAGTTTTATCGATAATACGTATTTAGCGTTATCGGCCTGCGGGATGACCAACACTTCGACCCCATTCGGGTGAGCTTGCGTTGTTTGCCTTATTCCCTTCTCGGCGAAACGCAAACTATCCAGTAATGGCGTAGCCGAAGTAGACCGTTCACCAGCTTGTGAGGTAATGAACTGCCGAGTTTTTGGAATCTGTTCAAGCTTGGGTGGCTTGATGCGTTCAAACTTAAACCCTCTCTTCGAGGCTGCCAGACGAACAAAGGCCGAAAACGTCTGGTCATCTTTTTTCATGTTATTGATGCGAATTGAGTACCCTTCCCGTAACCGCTCTTTGGCCGACGGATCAATGGGTACGCCCAGCAACTTATCCGGTATCGGAAATTTATCGGTGTTGATCACCGTCATTTTTTGCGTTTCCGGATTAATACCAATGATGCCTCTAAAGGGTTCATTAGACGTTGGGTCGATGAGCTGAACGGCGCGCCCCATATCTCCGTACCGCTGGAGATTTTCTTTATCACTAGGGCTAAATTGGTGACCCAAGTAGTTATCTCTCAGTTGTAGCCGCGCCTGCACATGCATTACGTTGATGGATAAACCCCGCGTTGGATGATTAATCACGCTGAGCTTGGCGGCATCGCCATCCTTTAACGGAATGATGTTGGTTTGTTTACCGTCCAATAATTTTTTTATCTCAAGGCCGACTGGTGCAGAAACTAAATTCGACGATAAGTCCAGGTGAGCAGCTAGAACTGGACGCATCTGTTCTATCGTATAGCGTTTACCTATCAACGTAGATACATCAATTGGAGGAGTATTCTCGACGGTGCTATCCATTCATTTAATATTTTGTATATAACGTGAAATTACAAGCTCACTCGTTTATAATAGCGTTTTATACCCGTTTCCTACCGTATCCCGCTTTTGTCGAGGCAATCGGTTCAGTCCGTTTCGTATTTTTATCCGTCTTGGCTACGGGCTCATTCTGGCGTGCGGGGCTTGGCGGGGTAGCCGTACGCGCGGGCGTTCTACCCTCCGACAACGACGAAAATTTTTGATCAGCTCGTTTAATTTCCTCTGCTGTCGCGGTTTTTTTGGGCGGCAGTACTACCCCATTCTGTTCCTTTCGATAATCCAGAATTTCCATTTTAGCCTGCGCTCTTGGACTTTTCAATTCCTGGCCATGGGGGATACGGTTTAGGGGCCTCCATTCTACCGGTGAGTCACTCGCCTTATTTACCCGAATCATATCCTGATAGGTTAGTGCGCCCGCTGGCTTGCGAACGACCTGGCCTTTTTCATCCTTTGCCGATACTACTGTTTTCTTCCATTGTTCGTCGGCCGCCTGACGAGCAACCTGTTTGGGCGTTAAATCAGCGGGTTGTGGCGCATTTCGTTGCGTATCTCGTTTTTCCTGCAGGGCGTTGAGAGCCGCCTGGTTGACAGGCGTAAATTTCAGCCCTCGTTTATGGGCGGCCACCTGAACGTCGGCGGTAAAGGGCTTTCCATCCAGACCCGTCATGTTTTTTACCCGGATGACTCCGTGGTTTTTCAGCGTCTGTTGCTGTTTGTCCGTAATGGGCACGTTCCGAAGAACGGTTGGTGGTACGAATCGTTCTTGCCGAAAGACAGTCAACCGATTTGTCTGGGGATCATAGCCCACCATTCCCATAAACTGTTGATTGGTCTCTTTATCCGTCAACGGGACGGGGCGGCCTAATTCACCGGTTCGTTGCAGACGGATGTGGTCTTCATGCGTGAGCTGGTAGCCCAAAAAGCGGGGAGCCGGCGTTCGTTCTAGTTGCCGTGGAATCATTTCAACCCGGGGACCTTTACCCGGATCGTCATAGACAAATAAACGGCCCTGCACCGGGGTAGTAGTCCCGTTGCTATCCGTTTGATTCAGGGTTAGGCTGGATGTACGCCGGGCATTTAATAGTTCGCGCATATCTTCCGGCGATAAGCTTTCCTTGCGAATGCCCAGCGGTTTAAGCTGCATTTCCAGCTGCTCCCAAGTGAAGCGGTTTCCGGTTTCCAGCGGACGCGGGTTAAGGGGTTTTTCGACCCTGTTTAAGCTGTTATAATCTGTAGAAGCCATGGTGTCGGTATTGATTACAATCGTTAAGAGTGACGGCGAACCGTGGGTTGTTTTGGCCGGTCCGCCGGTGCGGTTGACTTTACGGAGTTGGATGGCCCTTTTTTCGCTTTGGTCGAATCCGCGTTTTGCCGTGTGTTACCAGCCGGTTTTTGCTCAAGATTACCCGTCTGGTTTTGCGTTATTCGAGTCGATCCATTTTTTGAAACGACGCTGGTATCCGTTTGGGTCTGGGGCTGGTAGCGGGCTTTGGCTTTCTCCAGTTCGTGAGGCTTGGCTTCCTGTAGGCTAATTCCACCGATTGGCGGATTTCTTTCCAGTTTCGTCAGTAATCGGGCCTGTTCGGACGGTGATAGAAGTGTATTGTCCTGAGGTTTCATCGTAAGCGGCATGTATGCCTTTGAGACACCATCGTTTTTGACAGCAATGGAATCCGAATAGGTCAGATCTTTAACTTTTTTACGCTGCTCGGCTCCATCCCCCGTTTTTACGTCGAGGGTCGTATTGAGCCACTTCTGATTGTTCTCTGGCGTCAGCGATTTTAGATAAACAACAAACCCTTGATTCGGCTTTTCCCCACTTACCGACTGACTTTGCAAAGGGCCTTGTTTGATGTTTTGTGGGATCGTTTCACTCTGTTTTTTGCCGATACGATCCAATCGAAACTGGCCCTCCACCGCTGAGAATTGTAGCGTTGCTGCATAAGGCTTTTTAGTATCGCCTTGCAGTCCCGTTAATGTGATTTGTTTACCGTCGCGCAGCAGCTCCTGCTGCTGGGGGGTCAATGGCTGACCTTTAACCTCAGCGGGCACTTTTATAGATTCTTTATCAATGGTGCGCAGTAGTTTAGCCACCGGATCATAACCGACCAGAACTTCCCGTTTAGTAGCGGTTTGAGCATCTTTGTACTCAACGGGTCGGTTAGCCATGCCTGTCCTTTGCAACCGCATAATGTCTTCTGTATATAAGTTAAGCCCCTTCGGTACAGACAACGAGGTTTTGAGTTGGAGCGGCTCAATATGAACCTGGGGCCCTTTACCCGGAATCTCAATGAGAAGTAGTTTTCCCTGGGCTGGGGCTACTATACCGTTTTTATCCTTTATGGTAAAGGATACGTTTGGGTGCGTAGCATAGCCATCCAGTAATAATGCTTTGTTCATCGGATCAATTGATTTTTCTGAAATGCCCAGTTTATCCATCTGGGGCTTGATCTGTTCCCAGCTGTAGCGCTTTTCCTGGTTGACGTAGGCGGCCTGTTGCCGAAATGTTTCAGGTACAATGGGTTGGGTATGGGTTTGTTTATCTGAGACCTGGCTATGAGCCGTTGCCGCGGATACGGTTGGCTGATGAGCTGCCGTTGATTTGAGCCCATCAGTAGCTAATACCTGTGCCGGCGGATTAGTAACAGCAGTTGTTGAAATAGTTTCTGAAGGTCTGGTTTGCTGACGCGACTCTAACCGATCGAGCAGTTTTATAGCCAGCTTGTCCAAAAAATGATCCATTATCCGGGACACCATCGATTTTGGCCCAGCTTCAGAAGCTGCGGATTGACCGTTTTGACGGATGGGGTGATCTACGCTTAATTTCGGTCCAGGCCGCTCTGAATCGACTTGTTGAGACCGGGCATTTGCGCTTGCCGTTGGTTTTGGGTCAATCGGTTGATTGACTGTCACTTTCTGAACGTCGGCCTGGTTGATCCCTGCGGGACGCGTTCGCCGATCGAGTTCCCGAATTAATTCCTCAAGTGACAGCTGATTGGCTTTTGATGAACCATCCGGCGTAGTTGGCTCGTCGGTTGCCTTCCGTTTGAAACCAAAGTTCTCTCCCTTAAATAGTTTGTCCATCAGGTCCTGAACAATTTTATAATTATTCAGAAAATTGGACACCATACCCCCTTCAGTTAATTTCAATTGAAGGATTTTCGTTAATAAACCCCCTGATGATTCTCCTTCATCAGCTACCCGTTTGGCTGGTGCCGTAGTAGGCCCTTTTTCGCCGGGCAGAGGCAATGATGCATCCCCTTCCGCTGCTGGACGTCCAGGAATGGCTGGCGATTTTACCGAATCAAAAGCGACATTAGCGGGCTTGCCGGTTAATTCCTTAGCATCCTGATCCGTCGGAGAACTTACTGCCCGTTTCTGATCCTGAACAGGTTCCGTTGAATCGAACGCTTTTTTCAGGCGCTCTAACAAATCAATGTTCTTTACCGCTTCGCCCGGTGGTGGTAATGTTAGCGGCGTTTCTCCCGATTGATGATTCCGAACCACATTCATCAAACTAACCATATCAATCGGGTTGCCAGGTCCGTGCTGTACGACGGCTGGAAACTGTTGAGTTGTTTCTTTCAACTCCATCAAGTAGTCCGTAACCCGCAGCTGTACGTCAGGCTGTCGGGTCGTATCTAACTTTTCGACCAATTGATGCATTTGATGCCGAGTCGTCTTTTCGTTGAAAATCGCTCGGGATATTTCCTCATTGCTTAAATAGTTATCGCCTTCAAGATACTGTCGCAATTGATGAGCGTGGGCGGGCAATGCCAAACTCATTTCCGTTGTTTGAATACCCTCTGCTATCCCTAACTGCGTGGCATCGGACCGGCTCCGTTCACTGGCCATGTCAACGCGCCAGCTTTGTGAATCATTTGGCAATAGTCCTTGATCCTTCAGGCCCTGACGAATCGGCTCATCTACTAAACCCGGTAGTTCAATACTCCGGGTATAAAGGAGTTCGAACTGGGGATACATCTCCCCCTTACGAGCTAACGTCGTATCAACGACTGCATCACTAACAGGCTTTAGCGCATGGGCTGGTAGTTCCCCTGCGTAATCGTTTAGGTAGCCGGTTATTGAGGCAGGAATCTGACCCCGTTGAAGACCCTGCTGCTCAGCTTCTGATAAGGGATTTTGCTGCTGTTGAACGCGTTGCTGGCGAAATGGCTCCAGCAATTCCTGCATGATCGGGTCCTGCGTGTAAAGCACGGTTCGTAAATCATCGGACGGCCGGGCATCCAGGGGCTTTCCCAACGCGGCTGCCCGTTCCTGGGCGGCCATATCATTATTGATGATTGTTGCCAAGGGAACGTAGAGATTGGTCGGTAGTCGATTGTCATTTTCCTGCCGATACGTTAAAATCGGCTGGGGCAGTTGGCCACGCTGGGCAAAAGCCGACAGGTCAGCAACCGTGAGGTCATGGGCGGATTCTGGCACGGGTTGAGGTTGCATCTTGGATCAGTACGTTAAGTGATTCATGCGAAAAAATGGTCAATAACTAATGAAGATGTAATAATACAATACAGAAAGTTTGATAACTTTGAGAATGAAAATCATTTTTTTTTCGGTCACGTTCTGACACTTATGAACCACTCGCTTGGAACTTTATTTTTTTCCTTTTGTATTGGCTACGGAGGGGTACTTGGCACGGCTCAGGCTCAGGTAATTTTTAAAGTTGATTCACCCGTTAAGCGCCATCAGAACCTGATGCCTAAGCGCCAGGAAGCTGTCGAACTCGACGAATCTATGGCCGTTGATGTGGACTCTGCAGACAATCCAACACCTGAGCAAAACGCAATCGGTAACTCCCCAAAACAGGATAGTCTTGATGGATACGGGAAGCAATTTTCCCCTCCCTTAAATCGTCCGATTAACCCCAAACAACGATTTTTGGTAACCTACATGGGTAGCCCCCTGAAAAGCGATACCAGTTCTCAAAGCCGGTATCGATTAGCGCCTATTGAGTTTAATGCTGCCGATTCAAGTAAACGGAATTCATTGGCTAATCGGACTCTGGCCCCTCGACGGTTTGTGGATCAGGATTCGATTATGGTTGCGGTTTTGGAGGATTCCCTACGGCGTATTCGTCAACAACTGATACCTCTTGGCCAGACAACTAAAGCGTCGGCTAAATCAGCCTTTGATTTATACCGGTCCATTCCGTCAATATTACCCGTTCGACTACGCTCTTATGAAGACTTCCGGATTTCGTCTGCGTATGGCCTACGCGTTCATCCGATCAGTGGTCGTTTACAGAATCATGCCGGTATTGATTTACCCCAACCTCGCTTTACGGCGGTTTACGCCACGGCCGATGGCGTTGTTGACCGGGTCGTCTGGCAACCTGCCGGGATGGGGCTGGCTGTTTATATCGTACACCCTTCAGGGTATCAAACTGGCTACGGTCACCTCGAAGACCATTCGGTACTCGTGGGAGAAGTTGTTCGCCGGGGACAGGTAATTGGCCGGGTTGGATCGACGGGCTTAGCCACGGGGCCGCACCTTCATTACACCGTTTTAGCGGGAACCCAACCTGTAAATCCGGCCTCGTACTGCTTTTTGCTGCTAAATGCGTTAGACGAATCTAAATCCAGCGTTTCCCGTTCCGGCCGGTCATCAGGTTATCAACGGAGAAAGTAGCCTCCTTTTTCGATTGACCGTAAACGCATTCCTACCGGATAAACTATACCGTTGGTTTACTAAAGTGTCAACGAGTGTTTTTCGGGCTTCGACGTTCCGATGCTGAATAAAAAAAGGCACTTGATCAGTCAAGTGCCTTTTTTGACAGGTTTTTTTCGAATTAATTATCCACGGCGTATTCATCGTTTACTACGTCGTACTCCTCTGAATTCTCATGGTCGGCTTCTTCATCGGCCGCTTCTCCCGTTAAATAATTGGGATCAGCGGTGCGCAGATCTCGTAGCAAATGACTGTTCGGCCCCTGACGAATAGCGTCTAATTCTGTTTTAATCAGATTCGTTACCTCCGTCTTGACTTGTTTAAACTGCTCGTTCATCATCTCCTGCACCTGTTTGTCACTCAGGTTTTCGTAGGCTTTTAAGGCCGGTATTTCAGGGAGCTTACTTAGCTCATCGATCATGTCTTTATCGACGACGATCTGTGCATGAAATATTTTTTGCTTGATGGTTGCGTCAAAGTTGTCCGCTATCGATCCGACAAACCACCCTTGAGACAGGTTGCTGATCTTACTTTCGGGAATGACCGAATCCATTGCCGTCGAAAAATTAGTCGTCGTTTCTTTCTCGGTCACGTTAAAACTTTGACGCTGCTGTACATTTTTCCCAAAACGGCTCGATAAATTTTTGGCCGTTTCTCCAACAACCTGTCCACTGAATATGTTGCCAATCGTGTTGAAAATTGCTTTCGCTTCTTTATCTCCGTAATCCCGTATGAGCTGAGTTAAATCCTGCAACCCTAATAAGGTAGACACTTTATTAGAACGAGCCGTGGCAATCAGGTTATCTAATCCTCGCATATAAATGGTCGGTAGCTCATCAACGATGATGGAGCTTTTTAGCCGGCCTTTGCGGTTTACAAGCTTGATAAGGCGGGCATTGTAAAGCCCCAGGGCTGCCCCGTAGACCGACTGGCGGTCAGGGTTATTACCGACACAAAGAATTTTGGGGGCATCTGGATTATTAATGTCCAAGGAGAAGTCATTGCCGGTCATTACCCAGTAAAGACTCGGGGACGCCATGCGCGATAAGGGGATTCGCGCCGATGCAATTTGACCTTCCAACTGCTCTTTTGCCCCGTTTTTCAGGGCGCTGAAGAACGGCTGAATTAAATTTTCGAGTTCAGTTTCAGCCGCCATCAATGGAAATATCTCTTCATAATCGTGATTGGCGAATTCAATAATGTGCGGAAACGTACAGTAATTGATATGATCCGCGACCCCTGGCTTTTCCCGTTCCGATTCAGGTAGTGTTTCTAAATAAGCTTCTACCTGACGGTCATTGAACCGTTTCATGTACCAGATGCAGGACATTAGAAATGTTATCGGTGACTCGACAAAAAAGTCGCCCTGCTTCTGTAACCAGCTTTTATTCAGATTCAGCAGGATAGTAGCACTAGCCTCCTGGGCATCAATGATGTCTGTCATAAGACGGGGTAAGAGTGGATTACACCGATGAGAGCGCCGGGGGTCGTCAAAATTGATGGTGTAGAACCGGGGTACTTTACCATACATCCTTTCATATACATCCTGGTGTTTGAGTAAGTAGAAATAAGCGATGCGCGACAAGTCGGGAAATTTGAAGTCGTAGATAAACATCGTAAATCCTTTTTGTATCTGCTGGCGAATGTAATTATTGACCACAGCAAAGGATTTACCGGAACCGGGCGTTCCCAGTACCATCGCAGCCCGAAATACATTGACCACATTAATCCATCCCTTGTAAAGCTTTTTTTTGTAGGTGAACAAGGTGGGGATGTTTACGGAATATTCATTATCGACCAACACGGTCTCTTGCATGAAGCTCTCATTCTCTTCATTGAATGGGTCATCCCCCATTTTTAAATTGATGATACTATCGGCAATACCCGCAGCTTTGATGAGGGTTAAATAACCCGACACGGTTGTTAGGACGTACAACAGGTTAATCAGATTGTAGCTTAGATTTCGAAGAGTCAACAGAAGTGCGCTCCCAAAGTAGAGGAGAATACCAATCAGTCCGTACAGGAATGCATCATTCCAGGTAGCCGTAATATTCTTTTTGGACTTATTTCCCAGTACATAGACGAGTAATAAAAACAGAGCTGCCAGCTTG